>JBBSLP010000032.1:0-62908 GCA_038255145.1 Acidimicrobiales bacterium | reverse complement strand
CTCGACGTCTACGTGCTCATGGGGCTGTCGTTCGCCGCCGTCTACGCCGCCCTCTACGACTGGACCGGCGACTTCTTCAACCAGGCGGGCCACGCCGGCCTGCGCGAGTTCTTCTACTACAGCGCCATCACCCTCACGACCGTGGGCTTCGGCGACCTCACACCGGCCACCCCGCTGGCCCGCAGCCTCACGGCGATCGAGGCCCTCCTGGGGCAGATCTTCCTGGTCACGGCCGTGGCTCGCTTCGTCAGCATCATGGGGCAGAACCGTCCGGCCTCCCTCCACCCGCCGCGGACGGGCGACCAGGGTGGCAGCGAGGACAACGGCGGCAGCGACATCGACGACGCCGCCGCGGACGGGCCTGGCGGGACCGAGCCTCAGGCCACGGGCGGGTAACCGGCGTCCTTCAGCAACCGGGCCAGGTGGACCGTGTTGGTCACGGCCAGCTTCGTCGCCGCCGTCACCTTCTCGGGTCTCGGCACCACGTCCTGGTAGTCGACCTTGCCCATGGCCTCGCCCACCCAATAGGTCATCCCGCTGGCGGCGATGGTGAAGCCCACGTCGCTCAGGCCTTGGAACACCTCGGCGCACACGTGGTGGGCCCCGTCCTCGTTGCCGACCGCGGCGACCATGGCCACGCGGCCGAAGGAGACCATCCGGCCGACCTCGTCGAGCTCCCCGAGGAAGGCATCCAGCCGCTCGAGCACCCGCTGGGCCACCGAGCACACGTGGCCCATCCAGATCGGGGTGCCGAACACGAGGATGTCGGCGTCGAGGATGCGCTCACGGATGGCCGGCCACCCATCCCCAGCCCCCTCGTCCGACGTCACCCCCGGCCACACGTCGTTGTCCACCACGCGGATGGGGCCGTCCACCGCCACGTGGCCCATGGCCAGCTCGGCGGCCACCTCGGCCAACAGCACATCGGTCGACGACGGCCCCTGGCCCGTCCCCTTCAGCGAGCAGTTCAACAGGCACGCACGCAGGTCGGTCACCGTTGGCGCTTACCCCCGACCCGGCCGCACCAAGCCGTGCCATCGGACCGGCATGACCAGGGCCTCGCGGGGGTAGCACCGTTCAGTGCTCCGCCGTCCTTCCGCTGACGACCACCAGTCCGCTGCCGGTTCCCTGGCCATGGCTGAAGCCGCCGGCCTCCACTACGTGCACGACACCGACCCGGGCCTGTCCCGACGCCGGGCGGGCACGGGGTGGAGCTACCGCCGGCCCGACGGCACCGTCGAGCGTGACCGGGCCACCATCGCCCGCGTCAAGGCCATCGTCATCCCCCCGGCGTGGAGCGACGTGTGGATCTGCACCCGCCCCGACGGCCACCTCCAGGCCACGGGCTGGGACGCCCGCCGCCGCAAGCAGTACCGCTACCACCCCGACTGGCGGGCGGTGCGCGACGAGGCCAAGTTCGAGCGGGTCCTCGACTTCGGCCTCAGCCTGCCCGCCCTGCGCCAACGGGTCTCGGCTGACCTGTCAGCCCGGGGCCTGCCCCGTCACAAGGTCACCGCCGCCGTCATCGACCTGCTCGACCAGACCCTCATCCGGGTGGGCAACGAGGAGTACGCCCGCACCAACGAGTCCTACGGCCTCACCACCCTGCGCGACGAGCACGCCGACATCAAGGGCGGCAAGGTCACCTTCTGCTTCCGGGGCAAGGGCGGCCACCACCGCGAGCTGGTGCTCAGCGACACGCGCCTGGCCAAGGTGGTCAAGCGCTGCCAGGACGTCCCCGGCCAGGTCCTCTTCCAGTACATCGACGGCGACGACCACCACGCCATCGGCTCCCGTGACGTCAACGCCTACCTGCAGGACGTCACCAGCGGCCCCTACACGGCCAAGGACTTCCGCACCTGGGGAGCCAGCGTGCGGGTGGCCTCCGAGCTGTGCGCCGTCGCCCCCGCCAGCAGTGAGACCGAGGCCAAGCGCCAGGCCGTGGCCGCCATCAAGGCCGCCGCCGAGCTCCTGGCCAACACCCCCACCGTGTGCCGCTCCAGCTACGTGCACCCCACCGTCGTCGACGCCCACCACGCCGGCCTGCTCTGCGCCGTGGCCGAGCGGGACATCGAGCGGGTGCTGGCCGCCCACCCCGGCCTGGTCCACGACGAGGCCAAGCTCGTCGTCATCCTGCGCCGGGCCGCCCGCCAGGCCGCCCGCGAGGAAGACGGCGAAGCCGCCGAGGCCAGCTGACCCCGACGGCTCACCGCGGCGCGGGGGTCAGTCCTCGGGGGGCAGGTACATGCGGATGGGAGTGACGTTGGTGATCGCCTTGGCCTGCTTGCGCCAGGGCTTGCCCAGGGTCAGACCACCGTCGACGACCTGGGCCGTGCCCGTCACCCACGTCGAATCGTCCGAGGCCAGGAAGAGCGCCATGCGGGCGATGTCGTCGGGCTCACCCAGCCGGCTGATGGGCTGGGACGCGGCCAGCTTGTCGCGGGCGTTGTCCAAGCGGTCCTTGTTCTCCTCCTCGGAGATGTCGGACAGGGCCCGGCCCGCCATCAGCTGGGTGGCCACGTAACCGGGGCAGATGCAGTTGACCCGCACGTCGTCCTCGGCCAGCTCCAACGCCGCCGTCTTCGTCATCATGACCACCCCGGCCTTGGCCACGTTGTACAGGTGGTTGCCGATGGCCGGCACCAGGCCGCACACCGACGCCGTGGAGATGATCGACCCCGAGCGCTGGGCCTTCATGACCGGCGAGGCGTGCTTGATGCCGAAGAACACGCTGCGCAGCAGCACGTTCATGGTCAGCTCGTAGTCGTCGACCGTCGTGTCCTGGAAGGGGCCCGAGGCACCGATGAACCCGGCGTTGTTGTAGATGACATCGAGGCGCCCCCAGGTGTCGGTGGCGTCGGCCACCAGGGCGGCCACCTGGTCTTCCCTGGTCACGTCGGCGTGGCGGTAGCGGGCGCCGTCGCCCAGGGAGGCGGCGAAGCGCTCCCCCACCTCGTCCTGCAGGTCGCCGATGACGACCTTGGCCCCCTCGGCCACGAACAGCGCCGCGGTGGCCGCCCCGATCCCCGAGGCCGCCCCCGTGATGACCGCCACCTTGCCGTCCAGTCGTCCCATGTGCGCTCCCCCTCGTCAGCCGTGCGTGCCGCGGCTAGATCCAGCGGCCAGCCTCGCCCACCGCCCGCCCCGGCCGCCAACGCGGGCGTGACGGTTGACGCACCGCGTGCCAGGCTCTAGACAAGCAGACCGGTTCTGAACGGGGGTTCACGCGTGGATTTCAACCTGTTCTCGTACTGCACGGTGGGGCGACGGGCCGAGCTCGAGAACGGGTTGGCCGGCCAGAGCAACGAGCTCTACCAGCGCATGCTCGACGAGCTCGCCACCTACGCCACCGCGGCCGACCAGTGGGGCTACGCCGGTTGGGGCCACCCCGAGCACCACCTCCAGGTCGAGGGCTTCGAGGCCTCCAACGAGCTGGGACCCATGGCCATGTGGCTGGGCAGCCACAGCCAGCGCATGAAGATCATCTCCTGCGGCTGGGTGTCCACCACCCACAACCCGCTGCGCTCGGCCGAGTACATCTCCACCCTCGATCACATGCTCAAGGGCCGCTTCAGCTTCGGCATGGTGCGGGGCTACCAGTACCGCTGGGTGGAGAACTTCAAGATCCAACCCCAACTCGCCGCCGTGGGCCCGTGGAACAAGGACAGCGCCGAGGACGACCTCAACCGGGAGTACTTCTCGGAATACGTCGACGTCGTGCTCACCGCGTTGCAGAACCCCCTCTTCCGCCACGAGGGCAAGTTCTTCCAGTTCCCGGCCACGGGGATGAAGAACCCCCACCAGCATGACGTGTACACCAAGTACGGCGCCGGTGTGCGTGAGGACATGACCATCGACCAGGTGGGCATCGCCCCCCGGCCGTTCCAGGACCCGATGCCCCAGCTCTACGGTGGTTTCTCGGCCTCGCTGCGCACGGCCATGTTCTGGGCCCGCCACAAGGGCCGCCCCATCGTCCTCTCCGGTGACCTCGAGTTCTGCCGCATGCTGTGGGCGAAGTACAAGGAAGAGGCCGAGCGTTGGGGCCACGACATCCGTGAGGGTGAGCAGGCGGCCTGGGGCGGGCTGATGATCTGCGCCCCCACCGACGAACTGGCCCACGAGTGGGCCGAGGACATGCTGTGGTTCTGGGACAACTGGGCCGTGTCCTTCGGTCAGCCCCGACCCAAGTTGCTCATCGGCAGCCCCGACACCATAAGCCGCATGATCGAAGAGGCCCAGTCCCGCTTCGCCGTGGAGGACAACTTCCTCATCATCCCCCAGGGCATCTTCGAACCCGAGCGACTGCTCACCTCGCTCGAGCTGTTCGCCACCAAGGTCATGCCCCGCTTCCAGGGCTGACGTCCACGAGAACATCCGCCACGGTGGGCAACACGAAGCCGACGGCGGCGCCACCACCGGGGCGGTTGGCCGCGAACACGGTGCCCCCCTGGCGCTCGACGACCTGGCGCACGATGGCCAGGCCCAACCCCGACCCCGACGCCGTGCGGGCACTGGTGGCCCGGTAGAAGCGGTCGAAGACGTGGGGCAGGTCGGCGTCGTCGAAGCCCGGTCCCCGGTCGAGCACATCGAGGCGGCCGCCGGCCACCCGCACCTCGATGGGCCCCGCCGCGGGGGCGTACTTGGCCGCGTTGTCGATGAGGTTGGCGATGGCCCGCTCCAGCAGCTGGGGTGGGGTCGACACGGCTGCGCCCTCGTCGTCGCTGACCAGGACGTCGCGGCCCGTGCGCCACCGGGCCCGGACCGCAGCGCCCTCGGCCAGCTCGGCCAGGCGCACCACGTCGGGGGCCTCACCGCCCCCGGGGACGTCGCTGGCCAGTTCGACCAGCTCGGCCACCAGGTCGCTGAGCTCGGCCACCTCGAGCTCGACGGCGTCGAGGACCTCGTTGCGCTCGGCTGCGGGCAGGTCCCCGGCCCGGCGCAGGTGCTCCACGTTGGTGCGCAGGCTGGTCAGCGGCGTTCGCAGCTCGTGGCCGGCGTCGGCCACCAGGCGGCGCTGTTGCTGGCGGGAGGTGTCGAGGGCACCGACCATGGTGGTGATGCTGCGGGCCAGGCTGCGCACCTCGCCGGCCCCGTCCACGGGCACCGGGGTGGACAGGTCCTGGGTGCGGGCGATGTGCTCGGCCGCGTCGCGCAGGCGCTCCACCGGGCGCACGACCCGGGCCGCCAGCACCCACCCGAAGCCCACGGCCAGGGCCACCACCGCGGCGCTGAGGGCGGCGTAGCGCCGACCCAGCTGGCCCAACACGCCCGCCACCTCGTCCTGGCCCCGGGCCACCTGGAGCACCCCGCCGCCCTCGAGGCCCACGGACAGCACCCGGTAGCCGACCCCGTCCACGTCCACGGAGTCGAGCTGGCTGTCGCCGCCACGGGCCCGGGTCAGCACGGTGTCCTCGACGGGCAGGCGCACCCCGCCGGGGATGCAGCCGATGATGTCGCCCGAGTCGGTGACCAGCTGGGCGGCCACCGCGGGCTGCACCTCGCCCACCAGGGGGCAGGCCCGCATGCGGGCGGCGGCGATCTCGGGGCGGGTGCCGGCCCCGATGTCAGGCCCCCGGCGGGTGGGGCGGGCCACCGCGGCCCGGTTCACCGCCGTGGCCACCGACAGCAGGGAGTCGTCGAGCGAACGGTGGAGCTGGCGCGACGTGGTCGCGTAGGCGCCGAGGGCAGCCACGGTGCAGGCCAGGGCCACGATCAACCCCACCCCGGCGGCCACCCGCCAACGCAGGCTCATGTCGTGCGCAACACGTAGCCCACGCCGCGCACGGTGTGCACCAACCGGGGTTCGCCGTGGGCCTCGGTCTTGCGTCGCAGGTAGCCCACGTAGACGTCCAGCGAGCGGGATCCGGTGCCGAAGTCGTAGCCCCAGATGCGCTCGTAGATGGTGTCGCGGTCGAGCACCAGGCTGGCGTTGACCATGAGCAGCTCGAGCAGGTCGAACTCGGTCTTGGTCAGGGCCAGGTCGCGCCCGCCCCGGGTGGCCGAGCGGCGACGGGGGTCGAGCACCAGGTCGTCGAAGCGCAGCTCCTCGTCGGACCCCGACAGGCTGGTGCGACGCAGCAACGCCCGCAGCCGGGCCAGCAGTTCGTCGAGGGCGAACGGCTTGACCAGGTAGTCGTCGGCCCCGGCGTCGAGTCCGGCAACCCGGTCGGCCACCTCGTTGCGGGCGGTGAGCAGGAGGATGGGCAGACCCGCGTGGCGCTCACGCAGCCGACGACAGGCGGTCAGGCCATCGAGGTTGGGCATCATCACGTCGAGCAGCACCACATCGGGCACGTCGGCGTCGACGGCGTCGAGGGCCACGGCCCCATCGGCGGCGTCACGCACGTCGTAGCCCTCGAAGCGCAGGGCCCGGACCAGGGACTCGCGCACGCTGCGGTCGTCCTCGACCACCAGCACCTGGGGCTCGGCCCGGTCGCGCAGGGTCGTGACAGCTTCGTACCTGGGGCCTACCACGACGTCCATCAGGCCGGATCGCGCCGCAAGAGGAGGTAAGGAGCGAAGTTCTTCCCTGGTTCTCACAGGAACCGGGATCGCGTCTTACGAAGGGCTCCCAAGCTGGTGTCCGTCCCCAGCAGAACCGTCCACGGCTCTCCGGGGCAGACGGTACGACACGACACGGAGACACATCCGCATGCGCAACAAGCTCCCCGTCATCGGCCTGGTGGCCGGCCTGACCATCGGCTCGGTCGGCGGTCTCGCCCTCGGCGTGCCCGGCCTGGTCGGGGCCCAGACGACGACCACGACCCCCGACGCCACCACGCCGTCGACCACGGCGCCCGGCGCCGAAGCCCGCCCCGACCGCACCCAGTGGACCACCGATGCCCTGGCCCCCCTGGTGGCCGACGGCACCATCACCCAGGCCCAGGCCGACGCCGTGACCAAGGCCCTCGAGGCCGCCCGCCCCCAGGGTGACGGGCACGGGCCCCGCGGTGGCTTCATGAGGGCCAGCCTGGAGACGGCGGCCACGGCCATCGGCATCGACGTCGAGGCCCTGCGCACCGCCCTTCAGGGCGGCCAGACCCTGGCCCAGGTGGCCGAGGCCAACGGCAAGGACGCCCAGGTCGTCATCGGTGCCCTGGTGGCGGAGGCCAAGACCCGCCTCGACGCCAAGGTGGCCGACGGCACCATCACCCAGGCCGAGGCCGACACCAAGCTGACCGAGGCCACCGAGCGGGCGACCGCGGTGGTCAACGGCGAGCTGCCCGCCCGTCCCGACGGCGACTTCGGCGGTCGCGGCCCCCGGCGGGGCTGGGGTGGCGGCCCCGGCGGCACCGGCGGCACGGCACCGGCGACGCCGGCCACGCCCGCCGCTCCCACCACCACCGCGGCCTGACCCCGACACCGCTGGCCATGACCAGCTGACCGACCCCCGCACCCGACAGCGCCGCCCGGACCCCCTCCCCCGGGCGGCGTCGTCGCGTCCGGGCTGGCGGCGACGCCTTCGGGGTACCCGGACCACCATGGGTCGTCGGCAGCTGGATGGAGCGGTCGTCGTGCTCACCGGCGCGTCGAGCGGGGTGGGGCTGGCCGCCGCCCTGGCCTTCGCCCAGCGGGGCTCACGCCTGGTGCTGGCCGCCCGCACCGTGGCCCCCCTGGAGCAGGCCGCGGCCCGATGCCGCCAACTGGGCGCCCAGGCCCTGGCCGTGCCCACCGACATGGCCGTCGAAGACGACGTGACCCACCTGGCCGCGGCCGCCGTCGAGCGCTTCGGCCGCATCGACGTGTGGGTCAACGCCGCCGCCGTGGTCGTGGCCGGGCGCTTCGGCGACGAGCCCGTCGACGAGGTGCGCCGGCTGGTCGACACCAACATCTTGGGCTACGTGCTCGGTTGCCGGGCGGCGCTGGCCCGGTTCCGCAGCCAGGGCGACGGCACCGTGGTCAACGTGGCCTCGGTGCTGGGCGTGGTCCCCAACCCGGCCATCGCCACCTACACCATGAGCAAGTTCGCCGTGCGGGGCCTGTCCCTCAGCCTGGACCACCGGGCCACCGGGGACCGCCGCATCCGGGTGTGCACCGTCCTGCCCGGCCCCGTCGACACCCCCCTGTGGGCGGGGGCGGCCAACCACAGCGGGCACCGGCTGCGGGCCATCGCCCCCGCCACCGCGCCCGAACGGGTGGCCGCAGCCATCGTCTCCTGCGCCCGACGGCCCCGACGCGAGGTCCCCGTCGGCGTCCTCATGCGTCTGACGCTCCTCGCCCACCACGTCGCCCCCATGACCACCGAGCTGGCCGTGGCCCGGGCCAGCGCCCGGCTCATGCACGGGCCCGAGCCGGCCGCGGACTCGGCCGGGGAGCTGTTCGGTGGTCGCCAGCCGGCCGCGGCCGTCGGTGGGGGCTGGCGGCACGGTGCCCGGCGTCGCCGGCTGGGCGCGGCCCTGGGCCGGGCCCAGGCCGGGGTGGGCTGGCCCCGACAGCGGGTCTGATCAGCCCACGTCGGGGGCGAGGACCGGCGTGGGCTGAGGCGCCGAAGCCTCGGTGGCGGCCGGGTCGACGTCGGGGTCGGGGGCGGCGGCCGCCGCGCCGACGAACACGCCGTCGAGCACGATCAGGCGGTCCTGCACGCCGCGACCGCGGGGCGTGGGCGTCCACCAGCCATCGGGACCCACGTGGGCGAGCACGGCGGCGCCGGGGGGCACGGGCTGGCCCGGCGCCAGGATGCGCAGGCGGTGCCCGGCCAGGGTGGCCGCCTCCAGGGCTGTGGGGGTCACACCCGGGGTGAAGGGGGGGCGAGCGGGGGCCACGTCGTGCTCCAGGCGTCGCACCACCTCGTCGGCACGGCCGCGTCCCACACTGGCCACGGGCAGCACCCACACGTGGGCCCGGCCCAGCTCGGGGGCGAGGACAGAAGCCGCGGTGAGGTCGGTCTCGGCGTCCCCCGTCACCACCAGGGCGTCGCGCACGTCTTCGAGCAGGCCACTGTCGGGCAGCTCGCGCAGCAGCCCGTCGTGCACGGCGAAGGGCAGGTCATCGCCGTCGTCCACATCGGCGTAGCCCCGGTCCGCCAGCACCGTGGGCACGCCCAGGGTGCCCAGCGCCCCGGCCAGCTCCACGGCCCACGGCGCCGAGCCCACGATCAGCGCTCCCCGGGGCTGGGGCCGGGCCACGCCCAACAGCCTGGCCACCGGCGCCGCCCCCAGGCCGTAGACGAGGGCCAGGGCGATGATGACGGCGAAGGTGACGGGGGCGAGGATGTCGTTGGCCTGGCCCAGCTCCTCGAGGCGCAACGAGTACAACGCCGCCGTGGACGCGGCCACGATGCCCCTCGGCGCCATGCACGCCAGGAAGGCCCGTTGGCGCCACGACAGCAGACCCCCCGCCGTGCACAGCACCACGGCCACCGGCCTGATGACGAGGACGAGGATGGCCACCAGCACCAGGGTGGCGGGCAGGTGGTCGAGCATGGCCCCGGGCTCGACGCGCGACGCCAGCACGATGAACAGCGAGCCGATGAGCAGGGCCACCACGGGCTGGCTGAAGGCCCGCAGGTGCTCGACGGGGACGATGCGCTGGTTGGACAGGGTCAGGCCCATGGCCGTGGTCGCGAACAGGCCGGCCTCGGGACGCAGGCGCTCGGCGGCCACGTAGGCAGCCACCATCAGCATCAGGGCCACGGCCACCCGCAGGTCCTCGGGCACCAGCAACGTGCGTTCGGCCAGCACGAAGAGCGCCGCCGCGGCCACGCCCGCCACCAGGCCGACCAGGGCGACGAGGAGGAACTCCCGCCACACCTCGCCCAGCGAGAAGCGCTCGACGAAGAAGGCGTTGAGGCAGAACAGGCCCAGGGAGGCGCCGATGGGGTCGATGAGGACCCCCTCCCAACGCAGGATGGTGGCGTCGGGCTCCCGGGGCCGGGCCAGTCGCAACAGAGGCCCGACGACGGTGGGCCCCGACACCACGAGGATGGCGGCCAGCAGCAGGGAGATGCGGACCTGGGCGTTGAAGATCTGGTGCACGCACACCGCGGTGAGCAGCCACGTCACCAGGGCGCCCACGGTGACCAGGCGGACCACGGGTCGGCGCACCCCGGCCCCCAGGTCGGCCACCCGCAGCTCGAGGCCGCCGGTGAACAGCAGCAGGCCCACCGCCAGGGACACCACCGGGAACAGCGCCGTGCCGAAGATGGCATCGGCGTCCACGACGTGGAAGACGGGGCCCACGGCGATGCCGCCGGCCAGCAGCAGGAGGATGGACGGGGCGTGGATCAGCCGGGCCAGCCACTGCAGGCCGATGCCGAGCACGAGGATCGTCCCGATCCCCAGCAGGTCGCCACCCTCCACCGCGCCTCCCCGACCCCGGTCCCCGGAACCGCTCCCGGTTGGGGCGGAAGGGTACCCGGCCAGTGGGTGGCGGGGAGGCTCGGCCGCCGGTCGCCGTACGGCTACCCGCGGCCCCGGGGTGCAGGCTCGTCGAGCAGCGCCACCATGCGGTTGGCCAACGAGGTGGTGCGGCGTACCGCGGCCTGGGCCGAGCCGGGCCCGTCGATGGCCATGGTGGCCAGCACCTGGTCGAGTGACGCGGCCAGCTCAGGGGCGGTGTCGCGGGCCAGGTCCACGGCCAGGCGGGCGGCCCTGGCCACGACCGTGGGCTCGGCGCTCCACACGGCCTCGAAGCGGGGGCGGGCCCCGGCGACACCGTCCAGCCGCTCGCGGCCGGCCAGGCAGGCCGCCGACGCCGGGCCATGGCACACCACCGTCCACTCCTGGACCAGGGGGTCGGGTGGGGCCAGGGCCACCAGGGAGATGCCGCCCACCCCGGCACCGACCGCGGTGACCGTGGCCGCGAAGTCGGCGAAGACGACGGCCGCGGCTGCTCCCCGGGCCAGGGCCCGCCAGCGGTCCTCGACACGGCGGAAGGCGGGTTCGTGCTGGAAGCACGCCAGCAGCACCGGTCGATCGGCGGCGGCCCGGCACTCGTCCTCGATGGCCCGGCTGATGGCCAGCATGGCCCGACGGCTCAGCGACAGCACGGCCAGCTCGGGGTGGTGGCGGCGGAGCCCGGCGAAGACCGAGGTGTCGGCGACACCGCCCTGACGGGCCCGGGCGATGGCCGCCTCCAGGGACAGCCCAGCGCCGCGGTCCCTGACGACCTGCTCGAGGCGGTCCACCTCGGCGGCGGGGAAACGACGGTGTCCCCCGTCCAGACGTCGAGGAAGGGGGAACCCGAAGCGGCGCTCCCAGGCGCGCAGGGTGGCCACGCTGAGGCCGGTTCGTGCGGAGACCTCACCGATGGTGATGCCGGGATCAGATCCTGGGGCGTTCAGGTGTGCCTCGATCATGAACAGGGTAGCGAACTATCGACGCAGAACCTGGACAGCATGTTCACGCCAGCGTCGAACGTCGAAAGGGATCACACCATGAGCACGACCGAGCAGTCCATCGACGTCCACGTCCCCCTGCGTGCCGCCTACGACCAGTGGACCCAGTTCGAGGAGTTCCCCCACTTCATGGAGGGTGTCGAGTCGGTCACCCAGATCGACGACACCCACCTGCACTGGGTGGCCGAGATCGCCGGCGCCCGGCGGGAGTGGGACGCCACCGTCACCGAGCAGCACCCCGACGAGCGGGTGGCGTGGACGTCGACCAGCGGCGCCTCCCACGCCGGCGTCGTCACCTTCCACCACATCGACGACGCCACCACCCGGGTCATGCTCCAGCTCGACTTCGAGCCCGAGGGCCTGATCGAGCAGGCCGGCGACAAGCTCGGCTTCGTCGGCCACCGGGCCAAGGGCGACCTGAAGCGCTTCAAGGACTTCGTCGAGGCCAAGGGGAGCGCCACGGGCGGTTGGCGGGGCGATGTGGACTCCCCCGCCGCCAGCTGAGCCTGCCCCCTGGAACGCGCTGCGGCCGGTCGTGCCGCGGCGCCACCGGCCCGAGCGGGCCGCGCCGAGCGCCCGGGGGTTTCGACACCCCCGGGCGTGACGGGCGTGCCGCTGGGCCACGGCGGAAGCACGGCCACGTAGCGTGGCGCTATCGGTGGCCTGGACGACGTCACCCTGGGCTACTTCGACCGCAAGGCGGGCGACTACCTCCACCTGCCCTTCGAGGAGCAGCTCCAGGTGCTCTCCCTGGTCGGCGACATCGCGGAGGAGGGCGGGCGGCCCGAGGCCGGGTGTGGCCGACCCTCGAGCTCATGTTCACCGAGTCGTCCGCCCACCTGCGCCGCACCAGCCACGACGCCACCGGCTTGGCCCTCATCGGCCTCGACGGGCGGGCCGGCGGGGACAAGGCGTGACTCCCCGGCGTCGCTGGCCCGACAGACCCCCACTCGGGGCCTGCGTGGTCAGGGCTGGACGAACGGCCTGGTGGCTGGCCCGTAGTGGCTCGGTGCGTCGTCCGGTGGCAGCTGGCTTCACTGCTGCTGATGAAGGGGCGTGCGGTCGGGGCTGAGGGCATGGACGTGCACTGGGTTGAACGCGGCTCGTCGAGCAGCCCCCACTGGCAGTTGACGGCTATGTCGGGGTGCTGCGGCACCACCGGTAGACGCCTGGGTGGAACCGGACGCATGGGCGTCCTGCGGGGGTAGGTCAGTGCGTTCGGCTGGCGGCCGCCGAGGGCGAGGGCGGGATGGGGCTCCGTAGCGCGGGGTGGCGCTCAGTACGGCGGGGAGTCGCGGATGGCGCCGTCGGCCTCCAACGCGGCCATGGTGGTGGCGTCGAAGCCGAGCTCGGTGAGGATCTGCTCGTTGTGCTGGCCCAGCGTGGGTGCGGGCAACATCTCGGCACCGCCGGAGGCGAAGTGCAGGGGCGTGCCCGGGTAGGACATCACCCCGGAGCCGGGCTGGTCCCAGGTGGCGATGAAGTTGCGGTCGGCCAACTGACCGCTGTCGACCAGGTCGGCGTTGGTCATGGCCGGCGACGCCGCCACCCCCACGGCCTGCAGGGCCTCCGCCGCCGCAAACCGATCCCGACCTGCGGCCCAGGCACCGATCTCGGCGTCGATGAGCTCCTTGGCCGCGAAGCGGGCGTCGACGTGGCCCAGCGCGGGATCGCGCAGCACCGCCCGTTCCAGCAGGTCGACGAGGCCCGACCAGGCGGCATCGTCGGTGACGGTCACGGCCACCCAGGCGTCGTCGCCCTGGCAGCGGTACACACCCTGGGGGGCGTGGGACAACGACACGTTGCCCCGGCGCTCGGGGTCCTGGCCCGACACCGAGGTCGCCAGGTACTGGGGCCCGCCCATGAGGCACAGCGTCTCGAGCTGGGACAGGTCGATGTGGTTGACCTCCCCGGTGAGCTCGCGGTCCCACAGCGCGGTCATCACCGCGAAGGCCCCGTGCACCCCACCGGCGGCGTCGGGGTAGGCCAAGCCGATGCGCATGGGGCCCTCGCCGGCATAGCCGGTGGCCTCGTCGAAGCCCGAGTGGGCCTCGAGGATGGGGCCCCAGGAGAAGTGGGTGGCCATGGGCCCGGTGGCCCCGTAGCCTGACATGGACACGGTGATGGCCCGGGGGTTGATGGCGCGGACCGAGGCGGGATCGAGGCCCAGGCTGGCCGCACCCCGGGGGCTGTAGTTGTTGAGGACGACGTCGCTGCGGGCGATGAGCCGGCGCAGCACCTCGCCACCGCCTTGGGCCTTGGCGTCGAGGCACAGGCTGCGCTTGCCCCGGGCCAGCTTGTTCCAGTGGCCCATGCGGTCCCACCAGCGGTCCCCGGGCTTGGCGTGGGGGAAGATGCCCGTGCGCACCTGGGCGTCGGGCAGGGTGCCCCACTCCCACGGTGCGGAGTCGTCCATGGCCCCGCCGGACATGCCGATGCCCCGGGAGGTGGGGTGCTCGACCTTGATGACGTCGGCGCCCAGCTCGGCCAGGTAGCGGCCGCACAGGGGGCCGGCCCAGGCCACGCTGAACTCGATGACCCGCACGCCTTCGAGGGGCTTCATCGACCCACCTCCTGCTGCGCTGCGTTGGTTGAGCCGCTGGTGGACTTGCTGATGGCGGCCAGGACCTCGTCGGTGTGCTGGCCCAGGGCGGGTGCGGAACGGAAGGGCAGGTCATCACCCACGTGGAAGGGGACCCCGGGCATCTTGGCCGCCAGGCCCAGCTCCTCGGGGGTGGCCCAGTAGGACCGGGCCGCGAGCTGGGCGTCGTCCAGCACCTCGGACATGGTCAGCACCCGCCCGGCCGGCACCCGGGCCTCCTGGAGGATCTGCACGACCTCATCGGCGGTGCGGGCGGCCAGCCAGGGCAGGAACAGCTCGTCGAGCTCGTCGGCCCGGTCGAAGCGATCGGCCGGGGAGTACAGGGCCTCATCGGCCAGCAGCTCGACCTGGTCCATGGCGATGCACAGGTGCTCCCACTGCTCACGGCTGGCGGCGCCGATGCACACCCAACCGTCCGAGCACGGGAACAGGGCCATGGGGTGGTGCATCTCCCCCATGCGGTTGGCGTGGCGGTCCTTGTGCACCCCCGTGTGGGTGAACATGGTGATGGACCACTGGTGCCCCGCAGCGCCGGACTCCATGGCGCCGACGTCGACCAGGTCGCCCCGACCCGTGCGGCGGGCGGCGAAGAGGGCACCCTGGGCACCCAGGGCCGCGGTGCCGCCGTGCAGGTAGCTGTCCCAGGGCCCGCCACCCTGCAGGGGCTCGCGGCCGGGCTCCCCGGTGATGAACAGGTGGCCGCCCGAGGCCCAGTCGACCAGCCCACTGGTGCGCCAGGTTCGCCAGCGACCGGTGAGGCCGAAGCCGCTGAGCACGACGTGCGCGGCGGCGGGGTTGGCGGCGGCGATGCGCTCGTGCAACGCCAGGGCGGCGTCGGGCTCGCCGTCGCTGGTGCTGATGACCAGGTCGGCCCAGGCGAAGAGGCCGTCGACCCTGGTGTCATCGGGCTCGAGGACGACGCCGCGCTTGTAGGCGTGGAGGAACTCGTGCACGGCGCTGCGACCCGGTTGACCGCCGACCGGTGGTTCCAGCAGCGGCGGTGCTCCCCGCAGGGGCCCACCCGACCCGCCCTCCACCAGCACCACATCGGCGCCGGCGGTGGCGAACAGGCGTGCGCAGTAGGCACCCGCTGCGGACCCGGCGAGCTCGACGACCTTCACGCCACGCATGGCGGCGGATCCTACGCGCCCACGGCGCGCGGCCCGAAGTAGCGTCCCCGGCCGTGCCCGAACCCCTGGCCGCGCCCGAACCTTCAGCCGTCTTCGAGCGGGATGGCGACGCGTACCTGCCCACGGCGTTGGCCAACGGGCCGTGGAGCGAGGGGACGTTGCACGGCGGGCCCACGGCCGCCCTGCTGGCCCACGTGTGCCAGCAGGCTCCAGGCATCACCGATGTCCCCCTCCCCCTGGCCCGGCTCACCGTCGACCTGCTGCGACCGGTGCCCGTGGCCCCCCTGCGGGCCGAGGTGCGCCTGGCCCGGCCCGGGCGCAAGGTCGACTGGGTCGACGCCACGTTGTGGGCCGGCGATGTCGAGGTGGCCCGGGCCAGCGCCCTGCGCCTGCGGGTGCGACCCGTGGACCTGCCCGAAGGCACCGACCCCCACAGTCGGGGGGCGTCGGGCGACCCCGGCTTCGACCACTCCCCTGACGACTCGTCCCTGCCTCGGCGGGGCGCTCCCTCGGTGGTGACCGGTTTCCACGACCGGGCCATGGACATCCGCTTCTCCCGTTCGAACCTGGACCGGACGGGACCGGGCCAGGCATGGATGCGGCTGCGCGTGCCCATGATCGCCGGGCTGCCCACCACGGGGTTCATGCTCGCTGCGGGGGTGGCCGACTTCGCCAACGCCGTGGGCAAGCTCGTGCCCATGGACGGCTACAGCTTCATCAACCCCGACCTGGTCGTCTCCCTGTGGCGGGAACCGGCCGACGGCTGGATCGGGCTCGACGCCGTGTGCCGCATCGACCCCGCCGCGGGCTACGGCTTGGCCGAAGGCGTCCTCCGCGACGAGGCCGGCCCCTTCGGTCGATGCCAGCAGACCATCCTCGTGGAGCGGCTCCCGTAGCGGTTCAGCTCGGGCCCGGCCGCGGCTGTGGTGCTGGCGGCTGTGGTGCTGGCGGGGTGGCAGGGCCGGAGGCGCAGGCGGACCTCGACGGTGGCCCCGGCGGCGACCTCGAGCCGGTACCACAGGGCGGCCTTGGTGCCGTGGCCCGCGGGGTTGACCGTGGCCGCACCGTGCACGACGTGGTCGTTGATGCCGTCCTTGGGGAAGGGGGTCTGGGGGGCAGCGCCGAACAGGGCGGCCACGTTGGTCTCGTTCTCGCAGAACAGCGGGGTGGGCTGCGAGCCGTCGGGCCCCGGCCCGGCCAGCAGCTCGAGGGGGCCCATGGTGGGGTGGGCGGCGTGGATGGTGCCCGGGCCCGCTGCGGCCAGCTGGGGAGCGATGGCGCCCTCGTCCCACGACCACGTGTTGCGGAACCACGCCGTGGGCAGGACGTGGAGCACGTCGGTATCAGGGCCGGCGTTGGTCACCCGCACCGTCATGAGCACGTCGAAGGGGCCGGCCTTGGCGTAGTCGACCTCGACGACCCAGTAGCGGTCGCCGTCGAAGGCGCCCGTGTCCAGCAGCTCGTACTCGGGCTGGTGGCGGTTGCGGCGGCCGTTCTCGGCGATGAGGTCGTCGTCGGGGTAGGGGCCCTGGGGGTAGTGGTAGCGCCACCGGTTCCAGGCGTGGCTGGGCACGGCGTCGACGTACCACCAGTACTCCTTGACGTCCTCGCCGTGGTTGCCCTGGCTGCCGGTCAGCCCGAAGGCCCGCTCCTTGAGGATGGGGTCCCGGCCGTTCCACAGGGCCAGGGCCAGGCACAACCGCTGCTCGATGTCGCAGAAGCCGGCCCTGCCGTCCTCGCCCCAGCGGTAGGCCCGGGAGCGGGCGTGGTCGTGGGGCAGGTAGTCCCAGGCGTTGCCGTCGGCGCTGTAGTCCTCACGCACCGTGCCCCACTGGCGCTCGCTGACGTAGGGACCCCACTGGTACCAGTCGCCGGCCTGGCGCAGGCCGTCCTCCAGGTGGCCGAACCCTTCCACCCGTTCGCGTTCAGCACCCTTGGGTCCACCCGCCGCACGCATCGGCGGGAACGCTAGCGCTGCGCGGTTGCTGTCAGCCGCCTTGCCTGACCTGGGCTGATGTGGGCTCGGCGCGCTTGGGGGCCGCGGCCATCTCCAGGGCGCCGAAGACGACGGCGTCGACGACGAGTGCGGCGAGCACGGCGATGGCGGCGGCGGGGGCGCCTTGGACGAGGGCCACGACCAGGGCGAGGACGACGATCAGCTCGCGGCCGATGACGAAGGCCCTGGTGGTGGTGGGGAATCGGCGGCCGCGCACCTGGGCGACGATCAGGGCGTCGGCGCCGAGGACGACCAGGCCGGTTGCGACGATGCGGACCGCGGTGGTGCCGACGTCGAGGTCGCTGGCCAGGGTGGGTGCGGCGGCCAAGGCCACGGCGCCGGCGGTCAGGCCGGCCACCCCGTCGAAGCGCAGCAGCCGGCGGGCCCGGCGCGCGGTCGTGTCGTTGGCGGTCTTGTCTGCGGCGGCGATCGTGGGGGCGGTGGTGAGGTGGGTCGTGGTGGTCATGGGAGCAGCGTGCGCGCCGTCGCCGTACGAGGGCGACTACCTGGCAGGTAGCGGGCGTCGGCTGTCGGGGGGCGTGGCTACTGTCGGCCCATGACCACCCTGGACGACCTCGGCCCCTGGCTCGACCCGGCGGGACCATCGGCCGCCTTTGCCCGCATCGTCGATGCCGAGGGCCTGGGTCCGCTGCCCACCCGGGCCGTGCTCGTCATCACCGCGCGGGGGGGTGCGGGCGCGCTGTTGGGGGCCGAGGCTGACCTCCACCTGGCCGGTGAGGGGCGGGCCGTGCTGGCCGGCGACGCCACCGGGGCCCGGCTGGTGCGCCGGGACGTGGACGATGCCGCCGCCCTGGGGGCCGGGCTGACCTGCGGCGGAAGGGTGTCGGTGCTGGTCCAGGCCCTGGCCGATGTGCCCGCGGCGGCATGGGCGGCGGCGGCCCGGCGGCGGCCGGTGGTGCTGGTGACCCGACCGGGCCATCCCGGCGCCAGCCTGGTGGTGGGCCGGGACGGTTCGTCGGGCACGCTGGGCGACGACGTCCTGGACGCCGCGGCGACCGAGCTGGCGGCCCCCCTGTTGGCCCGGCCCGGGCACCAGACCCGGGTGGTGGACCACGAGGGGACCGAGCTGGTGCTCGAGGGGTGGGCGCCCTTGCCCCGACTGGTGGTCGTGGGCCCCAACCAGTTGGCCGATTCGCTGGTGGCCCAGGTCGAGCTGCTGGGCTGGTCGGGTTCGGTGACGGCGCTGGCCGACGATGCCGTGGCCGCGGTGGGGGCGATGGGCCCGTTGGACGGGGTGGTGGTGCTCGACCACTCGCCCGCGGTGGCCACGCCGGTGCTGACCGCGGCCTTGGGTGGCGACGTGGGCTATGTCGGCGCTCTGGGGTCCCGGCGGACCCAGGCGGCGCGACGCACGCACCTGGAGCGGGCCGGTGTGGGCGAGGAGGCCCTGGCCCGGTTGCACGGGCCCGCGGGACTGGATCTGGGGGGTTCGACCCCGCAGGAGACGGCACTGTCCATCGTGGCCGAGATGATCGCCTTGCGCACCGGTCGGGGCGGCAGCCCGTTGCACAACACCAGCGGTGCCATCAAGGCCTGAACGTCACGCAGAGTGCCGTTCACCTCTCTTCAGACGACGGTCCAACGAATTGGTGAGCGTGCCGGAAGACACCGAACAGATGTTTGCTTGTTTGTCCGGTTCCGGTCCTATCGGCGCTAGTCTTGTGATGTGGCCGACAGTGGAGATCCTCTCGACATCCAGGCGGTCATCAGTCAGCTCGGCGCGGTCGACGAGAACTACCTGCACGCCCGCGGGATCGGTGCTGCCGTGCTCGAACTCGAACGTCTGAGCAATGCCACGGCCGCCTGTCTGGCCTTCGCTCATGACGTACACGAGCGCGAGGGAGCATGGGCCGACGTCGGGGCGACCACGGCGGCGCGCTGGGTGGCCTCTCGGACCAACACCTCGGCCCGTGAGGTCCAGGCCCGCATCCGTGACGGGGTCTCCCTGCGCCTGCTGCCCACCGCGGCCGGCCCGGCCCGACGTGGCGACCTGTCCGCTGATCACCTGCGGTCCCTGTCGCGTTGCGTGGGGCGACACGCCCTGCGGGCGGTGGAGGACGAGGAACTGCTGGTCGGCCAGGCCCTGGAGTTGAGCGCCCCGTCGTTCCGCATCACCACCCGACGCTGGTGCGAGAACGCCGATGACCTGGTCAACCCGCCTGCGGAAGACGCCGAACCCGCTCCGAAGTCCAGCTTCCACCTGTCCGAGAGCATGGACGGCATGTTCGACATCGGCGGTCGGCTCTCCCCCGAGTACGGGGCCCTGCTCGATGCCATCCTCGGCGCCCACGTCGACCGGTACCTCCGCACCGGACACGACGATCCCTCCGTCGCCGGCAAGCTCATGTCCGAACTGCAGGCCGACGCCCTCATGGAGCTGTGCGGCCAAACCATGCGCCGCTGCGGGTGTGAGGGGTCGGTGCCCGACCGGTACCGGGTCGCGGTCACCATCAGCCTCGACCACCGGGACCGCGGCAACCACGGTCAGGCCGGCGACGACGAACGTGAGCACGGGGCTGACCCACCGATGGCCACGTGCGATTCCACCATGTACCGGGCTGTGCTCGGCGCTGATGGTGAGATCCTCGACATCGGCCGCGACTCACGCAAATGGTCAAAGGGCATCCGGCGGGCCATCACCCTACGAGATGGTCAGTGCGTGTTCCCCGGGTGTGACCGTCCACCGGACTGGTGCGATGTCCACCACTGTCAACCGTGGGAGGACGGCGGTCACACCAAGTTAGGCAATGGCGCCTTGTTGTGCCTGAAGCACCACACGTTCCTGCACGCCAAGAAGTGGACCATCCGGTTCGACGGCTGCCGCCCTCAGGTCCACCGGCCCGACGGCACTCCCTTCGTCATCACCCGCTGGCAGGCCGAAGGCCCCGGTCCCGAGCCGATCGCCGACCCGTGACCCCGTCCGCGCTCCCCCAGCTGGACGTTTGACTTGGCGCCTCCAATGTCGGATCATCTGCGCAGCTGTTCAGATGTCTGATGATCGGGCGTCATTGGGTAGCGGACGGTGGTGGGAACGGTCTTGGAGGCTCGGGTGAGTGACGTGGTGGCTGTGGACGGGGATGCACTGAAGGACCGGGAACGGGTGGACCTGGCTCGCGAGCACCTGCCGGGTCCCGAGGAGACCGACCAGCTGGCCGAGTGGTTCCGCATCCTCGGTGACCCCACCCGCACCCGCATCCTCTATGCCCTGCTCGAGGCGGGTGAGCTGTGCGTGGGCGACCTGGCCGCGGTGGTCGGCTCGTCGGAGACCTCCGTGTCCCACGCCCTGCGCTGGCTGCGCACGGCCCGCATTGTCGCCTCCCGCCGAGGCGGCCGCATGGTCTTCTACAGCCTCGACGACGACCACGTCCGCCAGCTCCTCGCCCTCGGCCGCGAGCACCTGCGCCACGGGAACCCCACGTGACCACCGACCACGACCACGCCGACCATGACCACGCCGCCCACGCCCACGCCGCCCACGCCCACGATGAGGGCGCTGCGGCTGGGCAGGCTGGGCATGGCGGGCACGGCCACGACCACACCTCGGGGATGATCCAGGCGGGGGACCGCTACAAGCGGCCTCTGGCCATGTCGCTGGCCCTGATCCTCGCCTTCCTCGTCGTCCAGGTGGTCACCGGGCTGGTCATCAACTCGTTGGCCCTGTTGTCCGACGCTGGGCACATGGCCACCGACGCCCTGGGTCTGGGCATGGCCCTGGCCGCCATCGTGGCCAGCTCGAAGGGGAGCAGGGACGGGCAGAGGACCTACGGCTTGTACCGGCTCGAGGTGCTGGCCGCCCTGGCCAACGCCGTCCTGCTCGTGGGCGTGGGGCTCTACGTGCTGGTCGAGGCCGTGCTGCGCCTGCGGGACCTGCCCGACGTGCCGTCGACGCCGGTGCTGGTCGTCGGCGTGGTCGGCCTGGTCGTCAACCTCATCTCCTTCCTCCTGCTGCGCTCGGGGGCCAAGGAGAACATGAACATGAAGGGCGCCTACCTCGAGGTCGTGTCCGACGCCCTGGGCTCCGTCGGCGTCATCCTCGCCGCCCTGATCATGATGGCCACGGGCTGGGCCTGGGTCGACCCTCTCATCGGCGCCGCCATCGGCCTGTTCATCGTCCCCCGCTCCCTCCGCCTGGGCCGCGACGCCGTGCGGGTGCTGGTGCAATCCGCCCCCGCGGGCATGGACGTGAACGCCGTGCGTCGCGACCTGGCCGCCGTGCCCGGGGTGCTCGATGTCCACGACCTGCACATCTGGACCCTGACCAGCCAGATGGACGTGGCCTCGGCCCACCTCGTCATCCGGGCCGGCGACGACGGCCACGGCGTGCTCGACCGGGCCCGGGACCTGCTCGTCACCCGCTACCACCTCGAACACGCCACCCTGCAGGTCGAACCCGACGACCACACCGGCTGCGACGAGATCTCGTGGTGACGCTTCCATGACCGACGAAGCCATGACCGAAGAGCTGGACGCGGACACCCTGGCCTTCGCCCACCGCATGTTCGACCTGGCCCGGGACGGCAAGACCGACGAGCTCGCCAGCTACGTGGACGCCGGCGTGCCCGTCGACCTGACCAACGACAAGGGCGACTCCCTGCTCATCCTGGCCGCCTACCACGAGCACCCCGCCACCGTCGCCGCCCTGATCGAACGGGGGGCCGACGTGAACCGCATCAACGACCGCGGTCAGACCCCCCTGGCCGCAGCGGTCGTGCGCCGGTCAGGCGAGACCGTGTCCATCCTCCTGGACGCCGGGGCCGACCCCGTGGCCGGGGCCCCCAGCGCCGTGGACACGGCCGCCTTCTTCGACCTGGCTGACATGGCCGGGCTGCTGCAGCGCGCCCTGGGCGGCTGAGCTCAGGTCGACGTGTCGCACGCCGAGATGCGGCGATCCAGGTGGCGTTGCTCGGCGGGGTTGCTGGTCAGCGAACGGGCCCGGGTGAAGGCGTCGCCAGCGTGGACGGGCTGGCCGGCCCGCAGCAGCAGCTCGCCCCGGGCGGCGTGGAACAGGTGGTAGCCACCCAGTCCGGCGGCACCGTGGCCGACCTCGAGGGCGTCGAGGGCGGTCAGCCCGGCCTGGGGACCGTCGGCCATGGCCACGGCCACGGCGTGGTTGAGGGCCACCACCGGCGACGCCGTCATGGCCCCGAGCTGGCGGTACAGGCCCTCGATGGCGGCCCAGTCGGTGTCGGCCGCCGTGCGGGCATTGGCGTGGTGCGAAGCGATGAGGGCCTGGACCTGGAACGGCCCTGGGGTCATGCGCACAAGGGCCCGGTGCAACACGGCGTTGGCCCGCTCGATGGTGGCCCGGTCCCAACGGCTGCGGTCCTGGTCGTCGAGCAGCACCAGCTCCCCGGCGGGATCGAGCCGGCTGTCGAGACGGGCCCGGTGGAACAGGACCAGGGCCAGCAACCCGTCGACCTCGGCGTGCTCGGGCACCAGGGTGGCCAGGACCTCGGTCAGGCGGGTGGCCTCGTCGGTCAGATCGACCCGGACCGGGCCCGCGTCGCCACCCCGGCTCAGGTAGCCCTCGTTGGCGATCAGGTAGAGCACCCCCAGGACCACGTCGACCCGCTCGTCGAGGCGGGCGGGGATGCTCAGCGGGATGCCGGCGTCGCGGATCTTGCGCTTGGCCCGCACGATGCGCTGGGCCAGGGTGGCCTCGGGCACCAGGAACGCCGAGGCGATCTCGGTCGTGGTCAGCCCTCCCACCAGGCGCAGGGTCAAGGCCACCTGGGCGGCGGGGTCGAGGGCGGGGTGGCAGCACAGCAGCAGCAGGCGCAGGCGCTCGTCCTCCACCGTCCCCTCCTCCACCACCAGCTCGGCCCCGCCCCGGTCGGTGCTGGGTTCGTCATCGACGGCCCAGCGGCCGGCCTCCAGCCGTCGTTGCGCCGACGCCGCCCGACGCAGGCGGTCGAGGGCCTTGCGCCGGGCCACGGTGTGCAGCCAGGCCGCAGGGTTGTCGGGTACCCCTCGCTCGGGCCAGGTGCGGGCCGCGTCGACCAGGGCGTCCTGGACGGCCTCGTCGGCCAGGTCGAGGTCGCCGAAACGGCGGGCCAGGAGGGCGAGCACCCGCCCGCTCTCCTGGCGCGCCAGCTGGGTGAGCGCCGTCTCGGTCATCTCTTGATCATCGTGGCCCTACCCGACGATGGTCCGGGGCATGGCCAGCGGTCGCACCTCGATGGAGCCGAAGGGCATGGGCACCCCGGTGGCCAGCTCCAGGGCCTCGTCCAGATCGGCCGCGGTGATCAGGTAGTAGCCACCGAGCTGCTCCTTGGTCTCGGCGAAGGGGCCGTCGGTGACCGCCGGTGCCGCCGGGCCCGTCTTGCGCAGGGTGGTGGCGGTGGCGGTGGACTGCAGCATGCCGCCGTCGATCCAGTGGCCGCCGTCGATGAGCCGCTGGTTGTAGGCGATCCACTGGCCCATCATCTGCTCGAACTCGGTGGTGCCCGGGGCCGGTGCGCCCGCCGCCATCGCGGTCTCGTCGCTGTGGATGAGGATCATGTACTCCATGGCAGTGTCCTTGTCGTCGTGATGTGATCTTGGTGGGTGGGTTCGGGGGCGGGCGGGTTCAGGCGTCGGCGGGCCCCGGGGTGACCGCGGCCGCGGCCAGGCGGTCCAGGGTGGTGACCATGCCGGCGCGCAGGTGCTGGGCCCGGTCGGTGACCCCGGCGCGGCGCATCAGCCAGCGGATGGGTAGGGGCACGGCCCGGGCCGTGGCCACCGACTCGGTGACCGTGGTGCCGTCAGGACCGGGGACCAGGTCGTAGGTCCACGTCGAACGCGCCCCGCTGGGCACGTGGAAGGCGAAGCGGCGGCCCCGGTCGGCCTCGGTCACCGTGGGCCTGGTCGACCAACGCATGCGACCGAGCGCGTAGACGACCTCGGCCGGTGCCGCCACCACTCGGCTGACGGACATGGACAGGGTCCCGGGGCTGGTGAGGGGGCTGCTCTCGGCGCTGGTCATGCCTCCATGACGCAGCCCCAGGCCGGGATCGACAGCCTCGACCCGAGATTTCTCCGATCCGCGCCCGGGCGGGATCAATCCAGGTAGTGGAGCTGCACGGCCATGCCGCCGTCGGTGGTGAGCTCCTGGCCGGTCATGAAGGCCGACTCGGCCGACAGCAACCACGCGGCCAGGGCGGCCACGTCGGCGGGGACCCCGGCCCGGCCCACCGGGTGCTGACGGTGGTCAGCCTCGCTCAGCGGTGACGGGTCCCGCCGGTCCCGGGCCTTGGTGGCCGACGTGTCGATCCAACCGGGGCTGATGCAGTTGACCCGCACCTCAGGCGCCAGGCTGATGGCCAGGGCGTGGGTCAGGGCCACGACCCCACCCTTGGACGCGGCGTAGGCCTCGGTGTCGGGATCGGACTGGTGGGCCCGGACCGAGGCCACCGTCACCACCGAGCCACCCTGCACCCGCAACCCGGCCACGGCGTGCTTGACGGTGAGCATGGTGCCTGTCAGGTTCACGTCCAGCACCCGCTGCCAGCGCTCGACGGGCAGGTCGACCAGCGGGGTACGACCGGGGTCGGCCAACCCGGCACTGGTCACCACCCCGTCGATCCCGCCCTCACCCAGCGCCAACGCCCGGGCCACCATGGTCCTGACCTGGGCCTCGTCGGCCACATCGCACACCGCCCCCACCGCGGCTCCGGCCGCGCCGACGGGACCGAGCTCATCGAGGGCGTCGGCCAGGGCGTCGGCGTCGGCGTCGGCCAACAGCACCTGCCAGCCGTCGGCCAACAGGCGGCGGGCCACCCCTCGGCCGATCCCCTGGGCGGCTCCGGTCACGATGGCGGTGGGCATCGACCGAGCCTAGGTCAGCAACAAACCACCACTTTGAGCGGTTAATCAAGCGCCTATAGCGTTAGCATGCAGAGGCATGTGCACGCGGATCCTGTGGTCGGACAACAGCGTGGCCGTGGTGGCCAGCCGGACCATGGACTGGCACGAATCCGACGACCCCGAACTGTGGGCCCTGCCCGCAGGCATGACCCGGGACGGCGCCTGGCCCGAGGGCGCACGGCAGTGGACGTCACGGTTCAGCAGCGCCTCGGTCCTCAGCTTCGGCGTGGGCATCACCGAGTCCGTCAACGAGGCCGGCCTGGCCGTGCACCTGCTCTACCTCGAGTCGACCGTGTACGAGCCGGCCGACGACCGACCCGTGGTGGCCAACATCCGCGTGGCCCAGTGGCTGGTGGACACGTGCGCCACCGTGGCCGAGGCCGTGACCGCCCTGGACACCGTCCGCATCGGTTCGGTCGAGGTGCGGGGCCACCACCTGGGCGCCCATCTGGCCATGGAGGATGCGTCGGGCGATTCGGCCATCCTCGAGCTCATCGACGGGGCCAAGGTCATCCACCACGGCCCCGGGACCCGGGTCATGGCCAACGACCCCACCTATGACCAGCAGCTGGTCAACCTGGCCCGCTACCGCGACTTCGGCGGTGAGCTCCCCCCACCCGGGGACATCCTGTCGGTCGATCGCTTCGTGCGGGCCAGCTACTTCCTGCGCCACCTGCCCAAGCCCGCCACCTACGAGGAAGCCGTGGCCGGCGTGGTCCTGCTGGCCCACAACGTGAGCGTGCCCCCCGGCGCCCCCTACGACGACTTCTCGGTGTACCCGACGTGGTGGGTGAGCGCCACCGACGTCACCGACCACATCTTCTACTTCCAGCCCTCGACCAGCCCCAACCTGGTGTGGGTGGAGCTCGACGAGATGGCGCTGGCCGCGGGCTCACCGGCCCGACGCCTCGACCCCGGCGCCCCCGGACTGGTCGGCAACGTCGGCACCCGGTTCGAGGACGCCCCCGCGCCCTTCTAGACAGATCGACCGACCCCCGCCGAGCCGGTGGGCTGGCCCCCGACCACCGAGGACCAGCCCACCGAGCACGGGGGTGTTCCCGGGTAGCGTGACGCCACGGAGACGGCGGTGCGACGTGCGGATGAACAGCCGTAACGTTCGTCGGCACGCGGCGGAACCGGCCCGGGCCGCGGCTAGCACAAGGGGATGGGTCCCCCCTCGTCCCTGGTCGACCTGGTGCTGGTGCTGGTGGTGGCCGGCGCGGCCAGCATCGCCTTCGTCGTCGCCCCCTTCCTCCTGCCCTGGCGGCACCGGGTGCGCTGGGCCCAGGCCATGGCCTCCGCCCAGGTCGCCACCGGTGTCCCCTCGTTGTGCTCGCTGGGCGAGTCCACCATCCTCGCCCTCGCCCTGCACCCCAGCGGCGCCCGGCTCACCCTGGCCGAATCGGGTCACCGACCGGCCGGCGAGGGCATCGTCAGCCTGACCGGTCCCGGCGCCACCGTCGTCGGCCTGCGCCACCCTCGCGCCGTCGGCCAGCCCAGCCGCCCGTCGGCCTGACCGGGCCTCCTGGCGATCGGCCCGCGATCAGCCGGCGATCAGCCGGCGCTTCAGCGGCGGCGTCAGCCGAACAGTTCGTCGCCGATGCCGATGGCGATGTCCTCGTCGCTGAGGCCGGCGAGCTCGCCGTAGACCTCGAAGTTGTGTTCGCCCAGGTAGGGCGAGCGCAGGTAGGGGGTCAGATCGGACTCGGAGAAGATGGCCGGGAACCGTTCGTGGGCTCGATCCCCGAACAGGGGGTGGTCGGCGAAGGAGCGGAACACGTCACGGGCCTGGAGCTGGGGGCACTGCTCCAGCGAGCGGGCGTCCTGCACGGCACCGGCGGGCACCCCGGTCTCCTGGAGCTCGACCATGGCCGCGGGCGCGGCCCGATCGGCCACCCAGGCGCCCACGGCGGCGTCCACGTCGGCCCGGCGGGCCCGGCGGCCCTCCACCGTGGCCAGGGTGGGGTCGGCGGCCAGGTCGTCGCGGCCCAGGACCCGGCACAGGCCCACCCACTGGGCGTCATCGAGGACGGAGACGGCCAGCCAACCGCCGTGGCCGTCGGCGTAGATCTCGTTGGGCACGTTGTCGACGAGGGCGTCGACGTTGCCGCCGGGCTCGCAGGTGCGGCCGTTGGCGAAGTGCTCGACCAGGGCGGGACCGCACAGGTAGCTGCCCACCTCGAGCTGGGCGATGTCGATGAGCTGGCCTTCTCCCGTGCGGCGACGGGCCTCGATGGCCTCGAGCACCAGGGTGGCGGCCACGAAGCCGGCGGCGTGGTCGTTGAGGGAGAAGCCCGGACCCACGTCGAGGCGCCCCGGCGGGTTGGTCAGGTAGGTGAGCCCACACAGGGCGTGGACCGTGGGTGCGTAGGAGATGACGTCCTTCCACGGCCCGTCGTGGCCGGGACCGGCCATGGTCACGTAGATGAGCCGGGGGTTCCAGGCCCGCACCGTCTCCCAGTCCAGGCCCCAACGGTCGAGCACGCCGGCCGAGTAGTTCTCGATGAGCACGTCGGCCCGCTCGATGATGGGGCGCACGGCGTCGAGGGCGCCGGGGTGCTTCATGTCCAGGGCGGCCGAGCGCTTGGACCGGTTCCACGTGGCGAAGTAGGGGTAGTCGGGGCGGTTCACCTGGGTGGCCCGGCCCTCGGTCTGGAACTTGACCACGTCCGCACCCAGGTCACCGAGGATGCGGGTGGCGAAGGGCCCGGCCAGCACCCAGGTGAAGTCGGCGATGAGCAGGCCGTCGAGGGGCTTGGTGCCCTTGACCGTCGTTGCCGGCGCGGCCTCGGTCGCCGGCTCGGCCGGGGTCCACCCGGCCACGATCTCGGCCACGGGGGTGGGGGCCGCGGCCGGTGGGCGCAGGGGCGGCGGCGGGGTGCCGGTGGTGCGGCCCGGATGGCCGGGGCGGCGCACCGGGGGACCGTCCCAGTCGTGGTCCTGGAAGAAGCCCCGGAAGGCGAACTGGGGGTTGACGGCCACGGTGGCCACGTCCTGGACCTCGCCGAAGGCCACGTGGCGACGTTGGCTCTCGGCGAACAGGTCGGCGGCGTCCTGCGTGAGCACCCAGCGCTCGACCATGGCCATGATGTCGGCCATCTGGGGCAGCAGGTCGAAGGCGGTCATGTGCAGGTAGTGGGCGGCCTCGGCTACCCCGTCCTCCACCATCCACCGGAACAGGTGGTCGGGCGTGGGGGTGGGGGTGATCATCACCGCGCCCGTGCGGCAGGGGGCCACCTCGTAGGCCCCGAGCCAGTGCAGGGAACCCTGGCGGGCGGCGATCTCGGGCAGGTCGGGCAGCAGGTCGTGGTACCACCACTGGAACCACAGGTTCTCCACCGAGGAGGCCACGACCTCGTGCAGGGAGACGTCGACGTGCTGGCCGTAGCCGTCGAGGCGAGCCCGGTGCAGGGCGGCCAGGCCGCTGATGGCGGCCATGAAGCCACCGAAGTTGAGGTTCTGCCCACCCCACGAGTTCATGGGGGCATCGGCCAGCCCGGTCACCGAGGCCACCCCGCCCAGGGCCGCGGCCACCAGGTCCGACGTCCGCCAGCTGGCCCGGGGCCCGGTGCGCCCGAAAGGGGTCAGGGACACGTGCACCAGGCGGGGGTTGGCCGCGGCCAGGTCGGCGTGGTCGATGCCCCGATCGGCCAGCCACCCGGGGGCGGCATCGTCGAAGACCAGGTCGGCGTGGGCGGCCAGGTCACGCACGGCCTGCTGGCCGTCGGCGCGGTCGAGGTCGAGGTCGACCTGGCGCTTGCCGCCGTCGTACCACCAGTCGAGCAGCCCGCCCCGGGCCGCGGCCACGGGGTCGACCATGGCCTGGCCCCGGCTCCCCCACCCGGCCACCCTGACCACGTCGGCCCCGGCCTCGTCCCCCGGGGCGCTGAGGCTACGTGAGAGGACGCAGTGGTGAGAGGCTGCTGCCATGCCCAAGATGAACCCCGACGAGGTGACCGCCTTCCTCGACGAGCCCGGCCACCTGCTGCGCCTGGGCACCATTGACGAGGACGGCTGGCCCCGGGTGGTGCCCATCTGGTTCCGTCACGTCGACGGCGAGATCGTCTTCACCCCCCGGCAGGAGTCGGTGTTCCTGGCCAACCTGCGCGCCGATCCCCGGGTGTCGCTGTCCATCGACGAGGACGCCCTCCCCTACCGCAAGGTGACCATCAAGGGCACGGCCCGCATGGTCCACGACATCGGCGAGGACGACCAGTGGCGGGAGGGCTACCGGGACATCGCCCGGCGCTACGTGCCCGAGGACGGGGTGCAGGCCTACGTGCAGGGCACCATCGACCAGCCCCGGGCGCTGTTGGCCGTGCCTCTGACCACCAGCCTGGTCAGCAGCTGGCGCATGCCGTTGGAAGGTGAGCCCGGTACCGGCATCTGGGCCCGGCGCTACTACCTGGACGGCACCAAGATGGCAGCCCGGGCCGATGGCGACCAGGCCTGAGGTCTTCGGAGGCCACCGCGCACTCGGGCCCCGTTCAGGCGAATCGACGTCGAATCGTCTGAACGAACCGCCAGGTCAGACAGGGTGCTCGACATCATCAGCCCGGCGTCGGGCCAGGTAGACGGGGGTGAAGTAGGGGCGCTCGACGACGCCGCCGAACTGGTCGCAGGCCAGATCCTCGAGGGCGTCGAGCACGACGGCACGATGGTCGGCGGGCAGGCCCAGCCAGGGAGAGAACGGCCGGGCCGCAGCAGGTCGGCGCACCGCCCCAGCCCGACGTCGGCCCTCACCCAGTGGAACGAGGTCGCCGCCGTGATCAGGTCGAACCCGCCCGCCCGCCGGTGCTGGAGTCCCTGGTAGGACGGTTCCACCGCTGCCCTCAGCGAACGGATTCGCCGCCGGCGCCATCCCTGGTGGCCAGGAAGGCGGCCAGGGCGGGATAGACGGCGCGGTTGTAGACGAGCCCGCTGTGGGTGCCCCCGACCTCGAGGTTGGCGGCTCCGGCCACGGTGCAGGCGGAAGGGGGCACGATGGCGTCGTCGCGACTGCGCACCGACAGCACCGCGGTGGCCTGGTCGAGGGGACGGCGCAGGTCCTCGGGGTACTCGCAGCCGCAGTCGGGCACGTTGCAGTCGGGATCGAGCAGCTTGAGGGCCCGCTGGCCGGCCGCAGCCATCGGGGAGGCGGCCACGGCCCCGGGCACACCCAGGCCCCGGCGGAACATGGCCACCGTCGCCGCCGCCGGTGAGCCCAGCAGGGCCAGGTGCGAGGCCTCGGGCCCCAGCCGGCTGGCGATGGCCCAGGCCAACATGCCGCCCCGGCTGTGGCCGACCAGGGCCACGGGGCCGGGGCGCAGCCGCATTCGCCGACGCAACGCGGCCTCGACCTGGCCTCGCAGGCGGTTGGGGCAGCCGGCGTTCACCACCAGGCTGGACGTGATCGGCGTGTAACCCAGGCGGCGCAGCCAGCCGTGAAGGGGTTGCAGGTACAGGTCGTTGCCGAACAGGCCGGGCACCACCAGCACCAGCCGCCCGTCGCCCCGGGGCAGGTCCCGGCCCCGGAACACCGGGTCGCGGTGCAGCTCGGCCAGCTCACCGAGGGCCCCCGCCTCCTGGCGCATGAGCTCGGCCGGCGACGGGGCCACGGCGTCCAGCTCCTACCGACCGACGCCGGCGGCCGCCGAGCGACTGGCGAGGAAGAGCTCGACCAGGCGGTCGGCGAAGGCGTCGTCGAGGGGCCGGGGGTGGGCGAGGACGGCCATGAGCACGGGACCGAAGAGCTGGAGGATGGCCTCCTCGCGGTCGATGTCGGCGGGGAGGTGACCGGCGTCGATGCCCGCCTGCAGCACGCTGTCGAGCAGACCGAGGCGGGCCTGCTCCATCTGCTGTTCGAGGTCGGCCACCTTGTCGTCGTGCAGCTTGGCCTCGATCAGCGCCGGCAGCAGGCGACAGGCCGTGGGGCTGCCCAGCTGAGCCACGTGGGCCCGCATCAGGTAGCGCAGGCTGTCCTCGAAGCCCAGGTCGGCGGGCGGATCGGGCACGGGGGGCAGCAGGGAGGTCACCGTCGAGCACAGCAGCTCGTCCCGCGACGCCCAGTGGCGGTAGATCGTGGACTTGGCCACCCCGGACCGGGCCACCACGGCGTCGACGGTCACCGCCGGTAGACCGCCGGACAGGAGCAGGGCCGAGGCCGCCTCGAGCACGGCCTGGCGCGACCGGGCCACGCGACCTTCGGGCACCACATCAGGCCCCTGGTCGGTCATCGCTCCCACCTCCGCACGTGTTGTACCTCGTCCCGCCGTCCTTTGCACGGAACCGACTGAACTGCTTGCGCAGAACGATACCGTACCGTATCGTCCCAACCGCTACGGTACCGTCTCGTCCTGGGTTGTCGGGGTGGACGGTGGCGTCGCCCCCCGCATACGAGCCTGGAGGCCATCCCCGTGCCCGAACCCGCAGCCCCAGAGGCTGTGCTCGACCCCCGTCGGCGCACCCTCATCCTCACCGCCGTGTGCGCGGCACTGGCCGCGGTCATCGCCTCGGTGTCGGGCCTCAACATCGCCCAGCAGGCCATCGCCCTCGACCTCGGCGCCTCCCAGGGCGACCTGTTGTGGGTGGTCAACGGCTACACCGTGGCCCTGGCCGCCCTGCTCCTGCCCATCGGTGCCCTGGGCGACCGCTGGGGCCGCAAGCACATCCTCACCGGCGGCCTGGCCCTGTTCGTCGTGGGCAACCTGGCCGCGTCCATGACCACCAGCGTCGAGGCCCTCATCGCCTTCCGGGTGGTGACGGGGCTGGCCGCGGCCATGATCATGCCCGCCACCCTGTCCATCATCACCTCGTCGTTCCCCGCCGATGCCCGGGGCCGGGCCGTGGGCATCTGGGCCGGCTTCGCTGGTGCCGGCGGCATCCTCGGCCTGCTGCTCTCGTCGTTCCTCATCGACCGGGTGACGTGGCCGTGGCTGTTCATCCCCCCCGTCGTCGTGGCCGCCGCCTCCCTGGTCCTGACCGTGCTCTACGTGCCCAACTCCCGCGAGTCGATCCTGCACCGCTTCGACGTCGTCGGCTCGGTGCTGTCGGTCTTCGCCGTGGGCGGCATCGTGCTGGGCATCCAGGAAGGTCCCGAGCGGGGCTGGAGCGATCCCCTGGCCATGGCCGGGCTGGCCATCGGCATCGTCGCCCTGCTGAGCTTCGTGGCCTGGGAGCTGCGGCTGGCCCGCGACGACGGCCACCCCCTGCTCGACCTGCGCATCTTCCGGGAGCGGGCCCTGTCGGCCGGTTCCCTGGCCCTGTTCGTACCCTTCATGGCCATGTTCGGCATCATGTTGGTGTTGGTGCAGTTCATGACCGCGGTGCTGGGCTACTCGGCCTTCCGCTCGGCGTTGAGCCTGCTGCCCATGGCCGCGGTGATGATGGGCCTGTCCCCCGTGGCCCCGGCCCTGGCCGCCCGCATCGGGGCCCGACGCATCATGGGCCTGGGCCTGGGCCTGCTCACGGCCGGCCTGTTCCTCATGGCCGTGCTCGTCGAGCGCCGGACCTACCTGTCGATCCTGCCCGGCCTGCTGGTGCTGGCCGCGGGCATGGGCATCTCCATGACCCCGGCCACCACGGCCATCACCGGGTCCCTGCCCAAGGCGCAGCAGGGGGTGGCCTCGGCCCTGAACGACACCGTGCGTGAGGTCGGCGGGGCCATCGGCACCGTGCTGGTGGTAGGCCTCTCCCCCCGCCACAGCCCCGCCATCGACGGCGAGCCGGTGGACACCGTCGAGGACGACATCGTGGAGGACGAGGTCATCACCGTCTCGTCGGGCATGACCACGGCCTGACCGACCGCTCAGGCGCCGGGGTCGGTCGGGGTGGCCACGTGGCGGGGCATGCCCAGGGAGACCAGGGCGGCCCCGGCCAGGGCGGCGGCGGAGACGACGAAGGTGGTGCCGAAGCCGCCGGTGTGGTCGACGAGGACGCCGCCGACCTGGGGCCCGGCCGCCTGGGCCAGGCTGAAGGCCACGGTGGCGGCACCGAAGGCGGGGCCGAACTCGCCGGGCGGGGCCACGTCGGCCAGGTAGGCGGCCACGACGGACACGGAGCCCGAGAACACCACCCCGAAGGCCAGCCCGGCCAGGGCCACCCAGGGCTCGGTGCCGGTGAACAGCAGCAGGGGGCACACGGCGCAGGCCGCGTAGCCCACGACGATGGTGGCCCGACGGCCGATGCGGTCCGACAACCGGCCCAGGGTCAGGCCGCCGAAGACGGTCCCCACACCGAGCAGGGCGTACACGTTGGCGGCGTGGGCGGCGCTGAACCCGGCCCCGTCGCGCAGCGAGGCCACCGTGTAGCTGACGGTGACGATGTAGCCGAAGCCGAAGAGGAAGTAGCCCGCGGTGTAGGGCAGCCAGCCGGAGATGTCGGTCAGGGCCGACAGCCGGGGGGCGGCGGCGGGGGGTGCGGGCGGCGGGTGGAGCAGGACGAGGTTGGCCACCAGGGCCACGACGGCGATCAGGCCGAGGATGGCCCACACCCAGCGCCAGCCGTGGGGCCCCCACCACTGCGGCGAGTAGCGGGCCAGCTGGCTGCCGATGACCAGGCACACGCCGATCCCGGCGCCGGTCACGCCGATGGCGAAGCCCCGGCGGTGGGCGGGGAAGGCGGCACCGACCATGCCCGGTGCCGGCACCCAGATGGCGGCACCGCCGAAGCCGGTCAGCAGCATGCCCACCGACAACTGGGGCAGGCCGTGGGCGGTGGCCAGCACGAACATGCCCGTGGTCGACAGGGCCAGCCCGCCCTTGAGCAGGGTGGCCGGGCGGATGCGCAGCGAGAGCACCATGGCCACCAGCGCCCCCACCAGGTAGGCGAAGACGTTGGCCGTGCCCAGGAAGCCGGCCCCGCCGTAGGAGCCGACGACATCGGCCCGCATGGCCGGCAGCAGGGCGGGGAACACGAAGCGACCGAAGCCCTGGCCCACCCCCGTGGCCGCAGCCACCAGGGCCAGGATGACCACGGCGGCGTCACCCCTTCGCACTGGAGCTGTGTCCTCAGTCACCGCAGGGGCACCCACGCCGCATCATCGCACGCACGGTCAGACCGGGCCGAGACCGCCGGCGGCGACCCCGCCAGACGATCAGTCGTGTGTGGCGACCTACGGGGAGATTCCACCCATTCCCGGACCGGTGGGGCGTCTGCGCCGGGACCCGTTCAGGCGAATCGACATCGATTCGCTCGAACGCAGATGGCCGCTGACCTGGCCCGTTGTCCCGATCGCCGCGTGCTGCCCCGATCACCGCGTGCTGCCCCGATCACCGGGCGTTGGCCCGATCGGAGCGCGTCGGCCCGATCGCCGAGCGTTGCCGGCCTGGCCGGCCTGGGCACCACGCAACCGAACGCGTCCACCCGTCTCCCCGACGGGCTCATGGGTTCAGTTCGACCGACTCGTCGCGGACGAGGGCGGGGGCCTGGCTGGAGGCAGGCATCTGAACGCCTGCACCTACCGCCACGGTGGGCTCATGCGTCCGGTCCAGGTGGTGTCGCCAGCAGACGCGGCGATAAGGGCAGGGCGCGGAGGGGTCGGGGGCGGACGGCGGCCCAGGACGGCGCCCACCAGCACGACCACGCAGACGCCCGGGCCGACACGGCCGCAACAGAGGCCGTGCACCCCCCGCCGTGTCCCGACTTGGGTCACGAACGCGCACCCGTCCCGACCCTGGGGCTAGGGTCGCCGGCGGGCACCTCCTCCCCGGACGGGGCTGTCCGATCGGATGCAGGGGAAGGCCCACCCTCGAGGTGGGTGTAGGCAATCGATGGGGGTCGACATGCACCAGTTTCCGCGCCCCGGCGCGCTCACGCTCAGCGTCGAGCGCACACCGGTGGACGAGGCCTGCCCGGAATGCGGCAGCTCGTCGGTGGCCAGCTACCCCGTCGTGGGGGAAGAAGGCTGGGTCGACGTCGTGAAGTGCCAGGACTGCCTGTTCTCCCTGTCGCGCCACAAAGCCGGCGCCATGGGGTCCATCACGCTGCTCTCGGACCAGCTGTAGCGGTGAAGAACAGGACAGTGCGAGACAGGACACAGGGGGGTCACACATGCTCGGCGTAGACGTAGGCGGCACGTTCACCGACGTGGTGGGCATCGAGGACGGTCGCATCCAGGTCACCAAGGTCCCCAGCGACCGGGCCCACCCCGAGGTCTCGGTCATCGAGGGGGTCCGCGTGCTGGGCGGGGCCGGCAAGTCCACCTTCAACCACGCCAGCACCGTGGGCCTCAACAGCGTCATCACCCGGCGCCTGCCCAAGGTGGCCTTCCTGGCCACCGAGGGCCACCGCGACATCCTCGACTTCGGCCGCACGTGGCGCCCCCTCGAGGCCCAGACCGACCCCCACTGGCGCCGCTCCTTCGGCGACGCCGCCCGTCCCCTCGTCCCCCGCTACCTGCGCCGTGAGGTGCGCGAGCGCAAGCTGGCCGACGGCTCCACCCTGATCCAGCTCGACGAGGCGCAGGTCCGGGCCGAGCTCGAGGTCCTGGCCCGCTGCCAGGTCGACGGCATCGCCGTCTGCCTCATCAACGCCTACGTCGACGCCAGCCACGAGGTGCGGGTGCGCCAGCTCGTGGCCGAGGTGCTGGGACCCGAACTGCCCTGCTCCATCTCCTCCGAGGTGTCCCCCCTAGCCAAGGAGTACGCCCGGGCGTCGACCACGGTCGTCGACGTGTTCATGAAGCTCATCTACTCCAAGTACACCGACGAGCTCATCGACGGCCTGCGGGGCGTCGGCTTCGAGGGCGACGTCAACTTCGCCGACTCGGCCGCCATGCTCATGTCCTCGGACTACGCCCTCGAGCACCCCTTCCGCCTGGTGTTCTCCGGGCCCGCCGCGGGCACGGTCTCCTGCGCCCACCTCGGTTCGCTCATCGGTGATGGCGAACTGCTGTGCTGCGACGTGGGCGGCACGTCGTGCGACATCAGCGTGGTGTCCGACGGCGCGCCGTTCGTCAACACCACCTTCGAGCTCGAGCACGACCTGATCATCAACTCGTTGTCCAACGAGGTGGTCAGCCTGGGGGCCGGAGGCGGGAGCCTCATCGCCATCAACGAGGCCGGGGAGATCACCGTGGGTCCGGGCTCGGCCGGCGCCGACCCGGGGCCGGCGTGCTACGGAAAGGGCGGCACCCAGCCCACCGTCACCGACGCCTGCGTCCTCATCGGCATCCTCGACCCCGCCGCCTTCCTCGGTGGGGGCATGCCGCTCGATGCCGACCTGTCCCGGGCCGCTTTCGAGGGCCTCGACTCCCCCTTCGACCTGGGGGAACGGGTCGACTACGCCTACCGGATGACGCTCAACAACATCGCCGAGGGCGTCGTCGACATCGCCATCCGCCACGGTCTCGACCCCCGTGACTACAGCCTGGTGGCCTACGGGGCAGCCGGGCCCATGCTCCTGCCCGCCATCCTCGACGTGGTCCACGCCCGTCGGGTCATCGTGCCTCCCCACCCCGGGCTGTTCTCGGCCCTGGGCCTGCTGAGCTCGGACCTGGTGTACTCGGACAACCGCAGTGCCTACGTGGTGCTGGGTGACGACACGGCCGAACGGGTCGACGAGGTGTTCCGGGCCATGGAGGACGGGCTGCTGGCCCGCATCGGCTCGGACCGGGCCGATGTGCGCATCACCCGCACCCTCGACGCCTGCCTCGTGGGCCAGACGTGGGAGACCCCCTTCGTGCCCGTGCCCGAGGGGACCATCACCGGCGCCCAGATCCCCGAGATCATCGAGAACTTCCACCAGGTGTACGAGAAGCGCTTCGGCAACCGCTTCGACGGCTTCCCCGTCCAGGGCATCACCTACCGGGTGCAGGTGGCCGTGCCCACCGAGAAGGTGACCTACCCCACCCTCGAGCCCGGCGGCGACGTCGAACCGAAGCCCAGCCGCCTGGTCACCCTGCGCTACCTGGGCGGGGCCGACACCGAGTGCGGCGAGTTCCAGCGTGAATCGCTGCTGGCCGGCCAGCGCGTCGTAGGACCGGCCATCATCCGCGAGGCCCTGTCCACCACCCACCTGCCCGCGGGGCAGGTGGCCATCGTCGGCTCGTTGGGCGAGCTGATCATCGAGCGGACCACTACTTCTTCCAGCACGGCGTCCACCAACGGGGGGCAGCGATGACGGTCACCGAGGGCACCCAGGTCGGGCTCAAGGAGCTCGACGACGAGATCTTCGAGAGCCGCTACGGCTGTGACCGCTTCACGGCCACCGTGCTGGCCAGCCGCTACCGCTACACGGTGCAGCACATGTGCACCGACCTGCTGCAGAGCGCGTTCTCGGTCATCCTGCGGGACTGGTACGACTTCGCCGCCACCATCTCGGCCCCGCCCCAGCTCGATTACGCCATGCCTGCGGTGTCCAACAGCCTGGTGCTGTTCATCGGCACCATGACCGACGCCGTGCGCAACACGGTCGAGGAGTTCGGCGTGTCCGAGCTGCGCGAGGGCGACGTCGTCATCTGCAACGACCCCTACCGCAGCGGCACCCACGTCAACGACGTGCTCTTCTGCCGGCCCGTGTTCCACGAGGGCGAGCTGGTGGCCTTCGTGAACCTGCAGGCCCACATGCTCGACATGGGCGGCGTGGTCCCCGCCGGGTTCGCCGGCACCAAGCTGAACGTCTACGAGAACGGCCTCGTCCTCGGGCCCATGCTCCTCTACCGCGACGACAAGCCGGTGAAGGAGGCGTGGAACCTCATCTTCGACAACACCCGCTTCGGCGCCGTGGTCATGCCCGACATCAAGACCATCTTCGAGAACCTGAAGCTGGGCGAACGGCTGCTGCACGAGAGCATCGAGCGCTACGGCCTGGGCGCCGTGCACGGGTCGATGACCTATGCCTGTGACGTGTTGGCCGAGACCATGTCCGGTCGCCTGGCCGAGTTCCCCGACGGGGACTACGTGGGCGAGGCCACCATCGACTGCGACGGCGTGGCCGACGACGAGGAGTACACGGTCAAGGTCGTGGTGAAGGTGCGGGGGGCCCGGGCCGAGGTCGACTTCAGTGGCAGCTCCCGCCAGGCCCGCACGTCGATCAACGCCGGCTGGCTGGACACGAAGACGGCGGTGGCCATCGCCTTCAAGTACCTGTTCGACCCGGGGTCACCGTTCACGTCGGGCGCGTTCCGACCCATGGACATCGTGCTGCCCGAGGGCACGTTCTTCTCGGCCCTACCCCCCGACGGTCCCATCTTCCTGTACTGGGAATCGTCCAACGCCGTGCTCCAGGCCATCTTCCGGGCCCTGGCCCCGGCCCTGGGCGTCGACGCCGTAGGTGGGGACACCACCTCCCTCGGCATCCACAACGCCAACGGCGTCAAGGCCGACGGCACCCCGTGGGTGTCCATGGCCCAATGCGGCGGCGAGCACGGCCCGTGGGCGGCGACCAAGGCCGGCGACGCCGACAGCTACACCGTCGTCTACATGGCCAACAACATCGACCCCGCCACGGAGGCCATCGAGGCCGACTACCCCGTGGTCGTGGCCCGCAAGGAGATCACCACCGACACGGCCGGGGCCGGCTACCACCGCGGCGGCGCCGGCATCCTCAAGGACACGTTGTGGCTGGACGACGTGCAGCACTTCGCCATGCCCCTGCACCTGAAGCGGGCCTCGGGCTTCGGGACCTACGGTGGTGGTGACGGCCGCATCGGTGGCGTGTGGGTGTTCGAGCCCGATGCCGTGGCTCCCGACGGCCAGGCCCAGCTGCTGGGCACCGAACCCGGGGCCTACGCGCCGGCCGTGCCCGTGGCCGGCCGCCTCGACCCCGTGACCCAGGTGCCCGATCCCGAAGCGCCGTACCAGTACTTCGCCCGGGTGCCCAAGTGGCAGACCGCCCCCAACACCATCTTCCGCTACCTGACCAACGGGGGTGGAGGGTGGGGGGACGCCTACGACCGCGAGCCCGAGCGGGTGCTGCGGGACGTGCGCGACGAGTACGTCACCATCGAGGCCGCAGCCCGCGACTACGGCGTGGTCGTGGTCGGCGATCCCCGCTGGGATCCCGAGGGCCTGCGCATCGACGACGAGGCCACGGCGCAGCTGCGGGCCGGGCACCAGAAGGGCTGAGGGCACACGCCAGTGGGAGGACGCCGTGTCGGGTGACGTGATGGGGGCACTGGACGGCCTGCGGGTGCTGGAGCTGGCCGGCGGGGTGGCCGTGGCCCACGCCGGCAAGCTGCTGGCCGACCTGGGAGCCGACGTGATCCGCCTGGAGCCGGCGGGAGGCGATGCCACCCGCCGGCTGGGGCCGTTCCGTCCCGGTGAGGGCCCGGCCGGGGACGTCGACAGCTCCGTCGACGGTCACATCGACAGCGGCGGGCTGCACCTGTTCCTCGATGCCGGCAAGCGGTGCGAGCTCGACGAGCCCGAGCGGCGGATGGCGCTGATGGGCGAGGCCGACGTGGTGGTGCACGACGTCACCGCTGGTGGCCTGACCGCAGCCGGGCTCGAGCCGGCGGCCCTGGTCGCGGCTCATCCCGCCCTGGTCACGTGCGCCATCACCCCCTTCGGGCTGACCGGGCCCTACGCCGGGTGGCGGTCCGAGGAGGTGACCACCAACCACGCCGGGGGCTGGGGCTGGCTCAGCCCGGGCTCGTCGGGCCGGCCCGACCTGCCGCCGCTGGCCCCACCCGGTCACCAGGCCGAGATGCAGGCGGGCATGGTCGCGGCCATGGCCGCGGTGGCCGCCCAGGAGCGGGCCCGGCGCACGGGGCGGGGCGAGCACATCGACCTGTCCGTCCAGGCCCACGTGGCCTCCATGCTCGAGGCCGCCTTCGTGGCCTGGACCTACCCGGGGTGGCCGGCAGACCGCCTGGGCGTGCACACCCTCAACCCGTGGGGCATCTTCGAGTGCCGCGACGGCCTGGCCTTCATCGTGGTGGCCGAACAGGACCAGTGGCTGCGCCTGGTCGAGCTCATGGGCCACCCCGACTGGGCCGACGACGACGCCTTCGCCAGCGTGGCCGCCCGCAACGAGAACGCCGACGTCTGCAACCTGCTGGTCGGCGAGTGGCTGGCCACCCAGGAGGTCGACGCCGTGTGGCACGCGGCCCAGGCCCGGCGCATCTGCGTGGCCCCCGTGCTCACCATGGGTGAGCTCGGTGGCCAGGCCCACCTGGCGGCGCGGGGGGCGCTGGTCGAGGTGGACAACCCCGTCACCGGACCCATGGTGCAGCCCGGCCCTCCCGCCCACGGCCTGGCGGGTTGGGGGGTCCGAGGCCCCGCCCCCCGCCTGGGCCAACACAGCGGCCAGGGCTTCCGTCCCCGTACGGCTGCCGTCGCCGCCCCGCCGCCCGTGCCGGCCCCGGTGTCGGTGGGCGCGGCGGTGGCCACCACGCCGGACCCGGTCGTCACCCCGCCGGCCCGACCGCTCGAGGGGGTGCGGGTGCTCGACCTGACCTGGGTGTGGGCGGGGCCGTTCGCCGCCCTGCAGCTGGCCCACCTGGGGGCGGACGTCATCAAGGTGGAGAGCGCGCAGCGACCGTGCCTGGGTCGACGGCTGCCCTTCCACCCCCCCGGCGTCGAGCCCAGCCTGAACACCAGCGGCTACTTCAACCAGTGGAACCAGGCCAAGCGGGGCATCAGCCTCGACCTGGGCACACCCGAGGGGGTGGGCGTGGCCCGGGCCCTGGCCGCCCGCTGCGACGTGGTGGTGGAGAACTTCGCTCCCGGGGTACTGGAACGGCTGGGCCTGGGCTACGACGAGCTGCGCCGTGACCACCCCGAGATCGTGCTGGCCTCGGTGTCGGGCTACGGCCAGACGGGGCCGTTGCGCGACTACATGGCCTACGGGCCCACGGCGGCGCCGCTGACCGGGCTGGCCAACATCCACGGCTACGTCGACGGGCCGCCGTCCGAGCTGGGCATCGCCTTCGGCGACCCCGCTGCGGGGATGGCCGCGGCCTGGGGGGTCGTCGCCGCCCTGGCCGCCCGCAACCGCACCGGGCAGGGCAGCCACGTCGACGTGTCCCTGTGGGAGTCGACGCTGGCCTGTCAGGGCGAGGGTTGGATGTGGCGGGAACTGACCGGCAGTGACCTGGAACGTTCCGGCAACCGGGACCCCCGCTGGGCCCCGCAGGGCTGCTACCCGTGCGCACCCGATCCCTCCACGTCCGTGCCCGGCGCCGACCCCGGTGAGGCCGGGGCCTGGGTGGCCATCACCTGCACCACGGAGGACGACTGGGCCGCGCTGTGCGCGGTGGTCGACGCCGACGCCGCAGGCGGGGCTTCGGTCGCCGGGTTGGGCGCCGATGCGGCGTGGGCGACGATGGCCGGGCGGCTGGCCGATCAGGACCGGTTGGACGAGCGGTTGACGGCGTGGACGGCCACGCTCGACCGCTGGGAGGTGACCCGGCGGCTGCAGGCCGCAGGGGTGGCCGCCTTCCCCTCGCTCAGCCCCCGCGACGTGGCCATGGACCCCCACCTCGAGGCCCGAGGGTTCCTCGAGCAGTTGGAGCACCCCGTCGTCGGCAGGCGCATCCACGCCGGGGTGCCGTGGCGCTTGACGTCGGGCCCCAACGGCGTGCGCGCCGCGGCGCCGACGCTGGGCCAGCACACGGCCGAGGTCCTGGCCGAGGTCCTCGACATCGACGCCGACGAGCTCGACCGTCTGCAGGCCGCCGGCGCCTTGGGCCAACCGGCCTGACCTGGCCCTCGCCGGCCGTCGACGGCGGGGTCGGGCCAACTGGACGCGCACGCCTACGGCCGGGGTAGACGCATGCGTACGGTTCGACCGCCAGGCCCCGCCCGCCCTCAACCGCGGCCCGTCGACCGAACCGAACGCAAGAGCCCGTCTGGGAGACGGGTAGACACGTTCAGCTGCCTGCCCAGCTGCGGCGGTCGATCGAGCAGGAGGACGGGTGCGTGCGTCGACCTGGCCCGCAGCGGCGTCAAGGGCCAGTTCAGCGGATACGTCCGTTTCGTCGAATCGAGATCGAATCGACGGAACGGGGCGCGGCGATTCGAGATCGATTCGACGGGGCGGGGCGGGGCAGGGAGGCGGGGCGAAAACGGGCGCACCCACCGGTCCGAGGACGGGTGGGTGCGGCCGACTTCGGCGAATTGCGGACCGCGGGAGAAGCGGCCAGCCGGGCGGGTCCGGTCGATCAGTCCAAGAGGTCGGGCTGGTCGGCGAGGATGCGGCTGTAGAGGGGCTGGAAGCTGAACCAGCCGGCCATGTGCGAGCCGACCTGCTCGCTGGTGAAGCGGGCGGTCTCGGCGTCGATGGAGATGGGGTTCCCCGCGGCCTCGGCCATGAGCTGGGCCTGGCAGGAACGCTCCATGGTGATGAACCACCACGCGGCCTCGTCGACCGAGTGGCCCACGGTCAGCAGGCCGTGGTTCTGGAGGATGACGGCCTTGGACTCGCCCAGGGCGGCGGCGATGCGCTTGCCCTCCTCGAGGTCGAGCACCACGCCGGTGAAGTCGTCGAACAGGCCGTGGTCCTCGAAGAAGGCACACGAATCCTGGGTCAGCGGATCCAGCGTGCGGCCCAGGGAGGACCACGTCTTGCCGTACACCGAGTGGGCGTGGGCGGCGGCGATGGCGTCGGGCCGGGCCGCGTGGACCTGGGAGTGGATGGCGAAGGCGGCCCCGTTGAGGTGGCCGTCGCCCTCTACGATCTCGCCCTGGTGGTTGACCAGGATGAGGTCCGACACCGAGATCTGGCTGAAGTGCACACCGAAGGGGTTGACCCAGAAGTGATCCAGGCGCTCGGGGTCGCGGGCGGTGATGTGGCCGGCCACGCCCTCGTCGAACCCGAACCTGGAGAAGAGCCGGAAGGACGCCGCCAACCGCTCCTTGCGGTGCTGGCGCTCCTGCTCGACGTCAGCGAACTCCGGCGGGCGGGTGTGGACGAGCTTGGACATGTGGGGGCGCCTCCGAGATGTGAGCTGCGACCAGTCAACCACGGACGTGACCCCTGACGCTCGCGTCAGCATGTGGACAGTCGCTCGCGTCAGCGCCTCAGAGGCTGCGGCGGACCGGGGGGAGGTCGGGGTAGACGGGGGTGCGGCGCTCGGACTTGGCCGTGAAGGCCTCGGCCATGTCAGCGGGATCCATCATGCCCGCCTGCCAGGTGGCGATGAAGTCGAGCCCGTCGGCCACGGTGTGGTCCCGGCCGTAGTTCAGGCTGGCCTTGGTGCCGAGGATGGCCAGGGGGCTCTTCTCGGCGATCTCGGCGGCGATGGTGCCCACCTCGGCCATCATGGCGCCGTGGTCGGGGAACACCCCGTTGACCAGGCCCACCTGCAGGGCCCGGGCCGCCCCCAGGCGCCGCCCGCTGTAGGCCAGCTCGCGCACCACGCCCTCGGGGATGAGGCGGGGCAGGCGTTGCAGGGTGCCGACGTCGGCCACGATGCCGATGTTGATCTCCTGGATGCAGAAGAAGGCGTCCTCGGTGGCGTAGCGGAAGTCGCACGACGTCACCAGGTCCAACCCCCCGCCCACGCATGCCCCCTGCACGGCGGCGATGACCGGCACCCGGGCCCGCTCCAGGCGGGTCAGGCTCTCCTGCAGGTGCAGCACGTGGTCACGCATCACCGCCTGCTGGCGGGCGTCGGGGGCGGGCGGCGAGCCCGACCCCACCCCGCCGTCACCGGTGAACACCCCCAGGTCCATGCCTGCACAGAAGTGGCGCCCTTCGGCCGACAGCACCAGCACCCGGGCCAGGGCCTCGTCGCTGACCCGGTCCACCAGCTCGGGCAGCTCCCGCCAGAACGCCGGGATCATCGAGTTGAGCCGCTCGGGCCGGATCATGCGCAGGTGGGCGACCTTGTCCACGATCTCGAGGTCGAAGCAGGTGGGGGTGCCGGACATGGCGGTGACCGTAGCCGCCCACCTCGTCGGCAGACCCCGGGCGCGCCGCTGCCGCCCGGCGGGAGGTGCGGGCGGCAGCGGTGGGCGGGGGGCAGCCCGCCTCCCAGGCCCGGGCAGGAGGGGGGACCCGGGCCTGGTGGACTGGTGGAACTGGTGGAACTCAGCCGCCGAGCGGGGTGGTGAGGTCGTAGAGGGTGGTCGTGCCCACCGTGGTGGCGCTGAAGTTGGCCGTCACCCACGAGGTGATCTCGCTCGACTCGCTGGTCGTGGCGCCGCCGGTGCCACCGCCACCACCGCCACCCATCCCGCCACCACCGGCGATGAACCAGTGGATCTGGCCGTCGGCCACGTACTGCTGGAACTGGGCCAGCGTGGGCGAGGGATCGGTGCCGTTGAAGCCGCCGATGGCCATGACCGGGTCACCGGTGGCCAGCTGGTAGCCGGCGGCCTGGTTGGAGGACACCGTGGCCGCCGGCCAGGTGAAGGCGTCGGCCCCGTCCTGGAGCACGCTCACCAGCTCGGCCGAGGGGGCGCTGGCGCCGAGGATGCCCCCGACCCCGCCGCCGCCCCGACCGCCACCGTCCGTGGCGGTGCCACCTTGCGGGGGCTGGACGGTGCCGCCCTGGGTGCCGCCACCCTGAGGCGCGGTGCCGGTGCCGCCGGGGCGGGTGCCGGCGGCCGCCGGACCGCCACCGGGGAAGGCGCCACCACCGCCGGGGACGCCGCCGCCAGGGCCGCCGCCGAAGCCGCCGCCGGTGCTCGGCCCGGCCGTGGGGATGGAACCGGTGTGGGGGGTGGTGACGGTGTCGAGGCTGTAGGCGGCGGGGCCCGACAGGGCCAGCACGATGCCGACGGTGGCCAGGGCCGCCGCGGCCTTGCCCCGCAGGCCCTTCCACGCCACCAGGGCGATGGCCACGGCCACGCCGCCGACCAGGACCACGAAGCGCAGGGGTGACACCCAGTCCGGGGTGCGGGCCAGCAGCACGTAGGACCACGCGGCGGTGGCCGCCAGCACCAGGGCCAGGGTGGCCCGGGCGGCCAGGCTGTCCCGGCGCCGCCACAGCTCGACGCTGCCGATGCCCACCAGGGCACCGATGGCCGGGGTCAGGGCCACCGTGTAGTACTCGTGGATGATGCCCTGGCCCAGGCTGATGGCCAGCCCGGTGACGACGAGCCAGCCGCCCCACAGGACCATGGCGGCACGGATGCGGTCGGTGCGCCGGTTGCGCAGGGTGAAGCCCACCAGGGCCACCATCAGGATCAGCGCCGCGGGGATCAGCCACGAGGCCTGACCACCGAAGCTCTGGTCGAACAGTCGGGTCAGGCCCGTCGCCCCCCAACGTCCGGTGGTGCCGGCGGCGCCGCCACCCACGCTGCCCTCCTCGTTGCCCGTGAGGCGGCCGAAGCCGTTGTAGCCGAAGATCAGGTTGAGGACGCTGTTGTTCTGCGAGCCGCCGATGTAGGGCCGATCCGCGGCCGGGGTGAGCTCGACGGCGGCCACCCACCAGCCGGCGGAGACGATGGCGGCGACGCCGATGAGGAAGGTCTGCCAGACCCGCTTGAACAGTTTGGGGGGCCCGGCGATGAGGTAGACGAGGCCGAAGGCGGGCAGAACGAGCAGGGCCTGGAGCATCTTGGCCAGGAAGCCCACCCCGACGAAGGAGCCGGCCAGGAGGAGCCAGCGGGTGCGCCCGTCCTCGACGGCCCGGGTCATGGCGTAGGCACCGCCGGTCAGCAGCAGCACGAGCATGGCGTCGGGGTTGTTGAAGCGGAACATCAACGCAGCCACGGGCGTCAGGGCCAGCACCAGGCCCGACAGCAGGGCGGCGGCGGGACTGAACCAACGGCGCACGGTGGCGTGGAGCAGGGCGACGGCGGCCACACCCTCCAGGGCCTGGGGCACGAGGATGCTCCACGAGCTCAGCCCGAAGATGCGGGCCGAGATGATCATGGGCCACAGGAACACGGGGGACTTGTCCACGGTGATGCTGTTGGCGGCATCGGAGGAGCCGTAGAAGAACGCCTTCCAGCTCTGCGTACCCGCCTGCACCGCAGCCGAGTAGAAGCTGTTGGCCCAGCCCGAGGCACCCAGCCCCCAGATGTAGAGCACGGCCGTCCCCACCAGCAGGGCCACCAGGGCGGGGCGGGCCCAACGGGGATCGTCGGGGCGGGGGGTGACGAAGCGCCGCCAGGTCGACGGCCTCCCCTCGGTGGGGGACGCGGGGGTGGGCGGCGCGGCAACGGCATCCGGCCCCGGTGGAGACGGCGCGTCGACGGTCGACCGCGGCAGCGTGGTTGTGCTCATGGTCGGCCATGCTGGGGCTCCAACCTCGGGCCCACCTGACCGCTTCCCGCGGGTTGCCTGGCAACCGTGCCATCACGGACCGGCAGGCCCCGGGGGCCGGCGACTCAGCGGCCGGTGGTGGGAGCCAGGGCATCGGCCAGGCAGCTGTAGCCGTCGGCGTCGGCCACGGCGTCGGACACGGATCCGAAGTCGAGCACCCCGGTGGGATCGCCCGCCGTCGCCGCGAAGGCCGCCGCCACCGTGGCGATGCCCTCACGACCGAGGGCGCCGATGAGTCGCTCGGCCAGGTCCACGTCGAGGGCCAGGGCGTCGACGCCGGGGTCGTCAGCCGCGGTCACGGCCTGGTCGGCCATCTCGTCGATGACCTGCTGATCGACCCCGGCCGCCTCCAACCGGGCCACGGCCGCGGTGGCCCGCTCCAACAGCGGCCGGGCCTGGGTGGCCAGCTCGATGGGCGCGGTGCGGACGTAGTCGGTGAGGGTGCGCACCAGCCCGGGACCGAAGGCCAGGTCGGCCCGACCCTGCTCCTCGGCCGAGGCGCTGAGCGCAGCCACGCTGTACGCGGTGGACAGCCTCACCCCACGGGGGGCGGCGGCGCAGAACGCGGTGGCGTCACCTCCGGTGAGGGTGGGGATGTCGGTCTGGCCGGGCACCGGGGGCAGCGGTGCCGCCGTGGTCGTCGTGCTCGCCGGGACCGGGCTGCTCCCCGCGGAGGGGGCGGTGGTGGGCGTGGTCAGGGGCTCACGGGCCCGGGACGAGGGGTCGGCGTCGAGCGCCCGGGCCACCGCCACCACGTCGCCCCGGCCGGCGAAGTCGACGGCGATGATGTTGGGCACCAACCCCCGTTCGGTCAGGCAGGTGCGGATGCGGTCCTCGAGCACCTGCCGCGTGTTGGCCTGGCCGGCCAGCTTGGGGTTGGGCGGCGACGTGCTCACCCAGTGGTTGACCAGGAACAACGGGTTGTCAGCCGTGCCCCGGTTGGGCTTGCAGTCGAAGCCGTCGATGGCCGAGAACGAGAAGCCCGTCTCCTGGAACCAGTCGTAGGCCTTCATGTACCAGGGCGGCGCATCGTTGCCGCCCTGCTCGGCGAAGACCAGCACGCGCTTGCCGCTGTCCACGAGCTGGCCCAGGGTGGGCAGGGGCTGGCCCTTGGTCAGCGTCGCCGCCCGGTCGGCCAGGCCCGAAGCCTCGATGGCGGCCGACGTCTCGGCCACGGTGGTGGCGTCCTGGATGATGATCGACACCACCTCGTCGGGGTTGGCGTCGAGGAAGTCGGAGATGTCGGCCAGCACGGAGGAGAACGTGACCGCCCCCATCTCGCACCAGTTGTGGCACAGGTAGATGGCCCGCTGGCCGCTGGTGACCGACGCCCGGGCCCGCAGGGCGGCGGCCCGGGCCTCGACCGCGGGGTCGATGTCGACCTCGCTGCCCGGGGGTGCTGCCAACTCGGCGGCCCGGTCGGTGACGACCAGGCGGGCGCCGGACCCGGGCAGGCGCACGTTGGTGGGCTCGCCGTAGTGGGTGTCGAACAACAGGGCCCGCACACCCCCCTCGAGCTGGGCGGCGATGGAGTTCACCTGCTCGCCGAACAGCCATCCGGGGTACAAGGAGGACGACATGGCGTTGTGGGTGCCCGGGAAGGTGACCTGGTCCAGGGTGGCGTCGCACAGCGCGGCGCTGCCGTTGCACCGCCTCCCCCCCGCCACCTGGGCATCGTTCGCCGCCCGGCGGGTGGCGGTCAGCAGGCCCCCGGTGACGAGGGCCAGCAGCACGGCCACGGCCACGCCGGCCAAGGCCACCCGGCGCCGTTCGCGGGACCGGTGCCCGCCCTCGGGCCCCTCCGCCGCGGCCCGTTCGAGGGGTGGGGCCAGGTGGGAGACGATCTCATGGACGCCCAGGTAGAGGAGCCACAGGCCGCCGAGGTGGACCAGACCCACCACCACGAGCTCGGGTGCGGAGGTGATGGCCAGACCGAGGACGACCAGGGCCACGGCCACCACCAGCCAGTGCGACTGGCCCCGCTGGCGCCACCCGTGCACGCCGGCCAGGCGGGACCGCAGGGCGGCGGGGGTGAGCGAGGTGCGCGACGCGGCGGCGGTGACCACGGCGCCGTAGCCGACCACCCAGGTGCCCAGGGTGCGCAGGTCCCCGGTGGCCCGCCACAACCCGTCGGCCACGGCGTCACCCAACTGGGCGTCGTCGACCATGCGCCGCACGGCGAGCACGAGCAGGGCCCGGGTGGCGAGCACGATGACGCCGGCTGCGGCCACGGCCAGCCCGAGGCGGGCGGCGCCGGCCCGGCGATCGACGGCGACGGCCAGGCCCAACGCCGACAGTCCCAGGGCCCCCGCCAGGGCGCCCAGGGACACCCCGGCGCTGATGTCCTGCCAGTGCCACACCCGCAGATCGGTCGCCCGGCGCGACACGTCCTCGAGCGTGCTGCCCAGGGCCGAGCTGGGAGCCGAGGCGGTCCGGGCGTCGCTGGGTAGCTGCACGGTGGAGGTGACCACGGACAGGGCGTCGGACAGGTCGAGGCCTCCGGGCGCGCCCCGTTCCCCCATGAGGGCCTCGTGGAAGCTCTCGATGGAGCGGCGCAGGATGGAGCGGAAGGCCTCGGTGTCCACCGCCACCTCGACGGCGAACTGCAGCGCGGGTCGCAGCTCGACGGCGGGTCGGTAGCCCGACCGGGCCAGGCTGGTGGTGACCCGGTCGGCCACCTCGTGGCGCACGGCGGGCGAGTCGAGGAGCTGCACGGCCCGGCCGCTGAAGTCGTCGCTGTCGTAGACGGTGGCGTGGGCCCAGAACGTGAGCAGGCTGGTGGCCAGGCCCAGGGCGACGACGGCGAAGCACGCCGTGCTCAGGGCCGGTCGAAACCTGCGCATCGGGTCGGCGCCCCGTCAGCGGGAGAGCTGGCGGTTCAGCTCGCCCACCTGGGCTTCACCGGCCTCGGTCTGGCCGCCGAGCTCGAGGAAGCGGCGCATGGCCGGCGCCGCGCCCGGGGTGCGCAGCAGGCGCTGGAACAGGTGGGCCTCTTCGACCAGGCCGTCGTGCCAATCGGGCTCGGCCGCGAGCACGGCCGCCTTGGCCAGGGCCACGGCCTCGGGCGGGTAGCCGGCGATGCGGGAGGCCAGGTCGGCCACGTGGGCGTCGAGCTCGTCCTCCGTGGCGAAGGCCCGGTTGAGGTAGCCCCAGCGCTCGGCCGTGGCCGCGTCGAGGTCGGTTCCGCCGAGGATGACCTCGAGGGCCCGGCCCCGGCCCATCAGCCGGGGCAGACGCTGGGTGCCGGTCCCCCCGGGCAGGATGCCCAGGGGGACCTCCATCTGGTTGACGATGGTGCGGCCGAGCACGCCGAAGCGCATGTCGCAGCTGGCGGCCAGCTCGCTGCCCCCACCGCCGACCCGGCCGGCGATGGCGCAGATGGTGGCCTTGGGCATGGTCCGGAACAGCTCGCACGTGCGATGGAAGCCGCTCAGCACCTCGTCGCGGACGGCCTCCCCCTCGGCGGGGAAGCGAAGGATGGAGGACACGTCGAAGTGGGCGATGAAGAAGTTCGGGTGGGCCGAGCGCAGGACGAGGACGCGCACGTCGTCGTCGGCGGCCACCTCGTCGGCCAGTGCGGCCAGCTCCTTGAACAGGCGCCCGGTCATCAGGTTCACCGGAGGGTTGTCGATGGTGGCCGTGGCCACACCGTCCGTCACCTGCACCACCACCAGCTCGTTGGCGTACGCCACGTGTCCTGTCCCCCTCGTCGGCCCGACCGAGGCCGAAGCCTGGCACATCGGGGGCCCGGTGCCCGTCCACCAGCGCAGTCGGCCCCGACCCGTGACCTCGGCGCCGGTCACGAGCGGTGAGGACGACGGCCCCCTGGTGGGGAGATGGCCGCGCCTCCGACGCCCGCTGGTGGCTGCGGCCCTGGCGTCGTTGCCTCGATTCGCTGTCGACCCGCCGTGCCCGCCGCTGGTCAGAAGCGGTCAGCAGGTCATCAACGCCGGCTGAGCCGAGCCATCGACACCAGCGATGACCTGTCTCAGGGCACGGCCGATGATGACTGGGCGTGGTCACCTCTGTAGTGCATCGACCACCGCGTCATCGCCGGCATGGGACGGGGGGTGCAGACCATGACAACCGTCCTGGTAACGGGTGACGAGGCCGTTGCCGTTTGGTCACACAGCGATGTGAAGAAGGTCACGCCGAAGTCGGGCCATGGCCCAGCCCCGTCCCCGAGATGGGGGAACTGCACATCGTCGGACAAGGCTGCGATCAACACCGTCCGTTCAGGTCAAGGAGGCACCTCGCATCGGCACGCGCCGGTCGATCTCGCCAAGTCGACTCCCCGGCCCCTCGGTTGGCATCACGGCAGAGCCCACCCGCCATCGTCACCGCGCCATCGTCACCGCGCCATCATCCGGACGCGCCATCATCACAAGGTGAGCGCCGATGTCCTCAGCGATCGGGCCCTGAACCGGGCCACCCTGGAACGCCAGTTGCTGTTGCGACGCGACACCCGTTCCCCGCTGGCTGCCATCGGGCGCCTGCTCGGCCTCCAGGCCCAGTTGCCCCAGAACCCCTACCTGGGCCTGTGGTCCCGCCTGGCCCGCTTCCAGCCCCCGTCCCTGTCCCTGCTGCTCGAACAGCGGGCCGTGGTGCGCATCGTCGTCATGCGGGGCACGCTGCACCTGGTCACGGCGGAGGACTGCCTCGTCCTGCGCCCCCTGTCCCAGCCCGTGCTCACCCAGGAACTGGCCCGCCACCCCCAGCCCCGCCCTGGTCGACGTGGACCTCGAACCCGTCCTCGCCTTCGCCCGCACCCTGCTCGCCGTCGAGCCCCTCTCGGGGAGCCGGCTGCGCCGGGCCCTGGGCGAACGCTTCCCCGACCTCGACCCTGGCGCGGCCGCCTACGCGTGCCGCAACTTCCTGGCCCTGGTCCACGTGCCGCCCCGGGGCCTGTGGGGGCGGACGGGACCCATCGCCACCACCACGGCCGAGGCCTGGCTGGGCCGACCCCTGATCGAACACCCGTCGCTCGACGCCGTGGTCCTGCGCTACCTGGCCGCCTTCGGCCCCGCCACCGTGGCCGACGTGACGGCGTGGTGCCGCCTGACCGGGCTGCGGGAGGTCCTCGAGCGGTTGGGGCCCCAGCTGCGCCCCTTCCGCGACGAGCGGGGGCGTGAGCTCTTCGACCTGCCCGATGCCCCCCGCCCCCACCCCGACACCGCGGCCGGCCCCGCACCGGTGCGGGGCTCGGTGCTGCACGACGGCTGGGCCGTGGCCACCTGGCACCTGACCAGCGACGACGGTGACGTCACCCTGATGGTGGTTCCCGCCGTGCGCCTGACCCGTGGGGCCATCACCGCCATCGAGGCGGAAGGGATACGGGCCCTGCGCATCATCGCTCCCGACGCCAGCGCCCACGACGTGCGGACGGCGCCGCCGCCTGGTTGAAGCCCGTCTGGACCACGACTGAGCCCCCGTCGGGGAGGCTCGGTGGCGAACTCGGGCCCGCTCAGCTGGCGGCCAGGGCCATGCCGATGAACACGCCCACCCCCAGGGCCAGGCGGTACCAGCCGAAGATGGCCAGGCTGTGCTTGCCCAGGTAGTCGACGAGCCAACGTACGGCGAGCACGGCGGACACGAAGGCGGCCAACAGGCCGATGAGCGGCGGGATCCAGCCGAACTCCTCGATCATGGCCGGGCCGTCCTTCATGGCCTCGTACGCCGTGGCCGCGCCCAGCGTCAGTGCTCCGAGCAGGAAGCTGTACTCGATGGCGGCCTTGAGGCTGAGGCCCAGGAGCACCGCAGCCAGCAGGGTGACCAGGCTGCGGCTCACGCCAGGCCACAGGGCCAGGGCCTGGGCGCCGCCGATGATCAGGGCCTGGTTGACGGTGATGGACTCGAGGGGACGGCCACCGTCGCGGGGTCCCCGGCGGGCGAACACGAGGATGGCCAGGCCGCCGACGATCCACGCCCCGGCCACAGGCCCCAGGCCGAACAGGTGCTCCTTGATGGTGTCACCCAGCACCACCCCCACCACGGCGGCGGGGATGAAGGACGCCACCAGGGCGATGGCCACCCGGCGCCCCTCGGGGTCACGGCCCAGCACCCCCTGCACCACGGTGCCCAGGCGCTGGCGGTAGAGGCCGAGCACGGCGAGGATGGCCCCGGCCTGGATGGCGATGGTGTAGCTGTCGATCAACGAGCCGTTGCGGCCCGAGCCTCCCAGGCCCAACAGCTTGGCCGTGAGGGTGAGGTGGCCCGTCGAGCTGACGGGCAGGAACTCGGTGATGCCCTCGACCACACCGAGGACGGCCGCCCGCCACCAGGTGAGGGGGGATCCGCCGTCGGGTGCCCAGGCCACGGAGGCCGCAGCCACGACGACGATGGCGACCAGAGCAGCTGGTCCCACCACCCCGAAGCGGCGCGGAGCGAGTGTCGTTTCTGCGGTGCGCACCGATCCCCTGTCGGCCGGCGGAGCCCCGGGCTGAGGCCTCGGGGTCGACCGTCACCGTACCGCCAGGCCCTGCGAACTGATCCTCGGACCGGCGATCGATGGCGGGCCCGACGAGACCCAGGACATGCCCTGGGTCTCGTCCGGGTGTCGGACCTCAGTCCGCCACGACCTCCCACACCTTGGCGGCACGGCCACGGTTGCCGGCCTTCTCGCCCGCGGCCTTGACCTTGCCCTGGGCCTCGAGCTGCCCGATGAGGTTCTTGACCGTCACCGCGCTGCCCCCGACGGCCTCGGTGACGTTGCGCACGGAGAACTGGCCCTCGAGGGCCAGGATCCCTTCGCGGAGGTCATCGGGGTTGCTGCGGGTGCGGCGGGGACGGGAGGAGTCGACGTCCTTCGGCGCGGCACGGCCGCCGCGACGACGGGAGGCGCCGGGAACGAGCCCGGCGGCACGTAGCACATCTTCGGGGACGTCCATCTCACGAAAGGCGGAAACAGGAACGCCCTCCGCATCGGCCCACGATTTGGCGTGCTTGATGAAGTCGTACTTGTACGCGCTCTCGTCTGCGGCCTTGGCCCGTTCGAGCTGAGCCAGGGTGCGCAGGCGCTCGATGGGATCCCCACCGGCGTCGACCTTGGCTTCGAGCTCTTTCACGACCTCGTCGTCCACCAGAGAGGCGGGATCGTCGAGGTACATCAGATAGAGGCGCACAGCGCTCTCGGGAGTCAGTGCGTCAGTGGAGTTCGGCATCGGGTGAGACACTACCTCCGGCGTGTTGCTCGCGAGTGGATAGCAGCGACATAATTGAGCGACAATCAATGCAGGGCCATTGGTGGCCATCGGTCACTCGGCGCGCGCCCCGGGTGACGGCACCTGATGACGCGCTAGCCGAGACAGGCGCGCAAGCTCAGACGTCGGCCACCGCGTACAGCTCCCACGTGTCAGGGATGCCCCGCAGCTCGTGTCGGGCCCGGGGCGAGAAGCGGATGGGGGATCCGGCCACCAGTCCCCGCACCACCGATGTCGCCCAGATCTCGCCCGGCGCCGTCAGCTCGAGCACGCGGGCAGCCAGGTGCACGCCGAGGCCACCGAGGTCCTCGCCTCGGGGCTCGACCTCGCCGGTGTGCACGCTGGTGCGGGTCTCGAGGCCCAGTTCGCGCACGGCGGCCCGCACGCTGCGAGCGGCGCCGATGGCCCGGGCGGGCCCGTCGAAGGTGGCCAGGAAGCCGTCACCCAGGGTCTTGACGATCCGACCCCCGTGGCGGCCGACCTCGAGGCGGCAGGCGGCGTCGTAGCTGTCGAGGAGCTCGACCCAGCGCTCGTCACCCAGCCGGCTGGCCGCCGACGTCGAGCCCACGATGTCGTTGAACACCAGGGTGGCCAGCACCCGGTGGGAGGGGGCCGAGCGCCGCTCCCCCAGCAGGAAGCGCTCGACCTCGTCGACCACCTGGTCGGCGTCACCCGACCACCAGTAGTTGTCGGTCCCGGCCAGCTCGACGATCTTGGCCGAGGGGATGTGGTCGGCCAGGTAACGACCGTGGTCCACCTCCCACCAGCGGTTGCCGGCGCGGTGCAGCACCAGGGTGGGGGCCTGGATGGCCGACAGCACGTGACGCACGTCGAGCTCGCCGAACATGGCCATGAGGGCCAGGCCGGCGGTGGGACTGGCCTGCTGGCGGCGGCTGCGGGCGTACCAGGTGCGCCAGAAGGGGTCCGTGGCCGTGGCCGCGATGTGGGTCTCGCCGTCGCCACCTTCGGTCCACGTGTGCAGCATCCCGGCCAGGTCGGGACGCCACTCGGCCGCGGTGAAGCCGATGTCGTAGCCGTCCCCCCGCAGGATCTTGGCCCCGGTGTTGACGAGCACGAGGGCTTCGGTGCGCTCGGGCACGCTGGCGGCGAAGAGGGCGGCGATGGGCCCGCCCTCGTGGGCGCCGAAGACGACGGCCCGCTCCGAGCCGGCGGCGTCGAGCACGGCCACCAGGTCGCGCACCCACAGCTCGGGGGTGGAGACCTCGCCCACGGGGACCCGGTCGGACAGGCCGATGCCCCGCTTGTCGAAGCTGATGACGCGGGCGAAGGAAGCCAGGCGGCGCAGGCGGCCGGCGATGGCGGGCACGTCCCAGCGGGCCTCGAGCGGGGTGGCCCACTCGGTCACCAGCACGATGTCGATTTTCTTCTCTGACGCGCCCTCCAGCTGACGCGAGGGGCCCTCCAGCCGACGAGGGTGGCCCGTCGCCCACGACCTCGTAGGCCAGTAGCAGCCCGTCGACCGCGGTGTAGCGGATGCCGCCGCCGATGGGGTCCAAGCCGCGGTCCGATCAGCAGTCGGGGTCGTCGACGGCGCAGGCGGCGCCCTCGGCGGCCACCTCGGAACCAGGACCGAACTTCTCCCGCACCCGTTCCAGCACGGCCACGAAGGTGTCGACCTCCTGGGCGCCGGGCACCATGAAGCGGTCGTCGATGACGAAGGCGGGCACCCCGGTGATCTCCCGCTCGGTGGCCTGCTCGATGTCGGTGGCCACGTGATCGGCGAAGGCGCCGGTGGCCAGCACCTCCGCCGCAGCGGTGGCGTCGAGACCGACCTCGACGGCCAGGTCGACCAGGGCGGCGTGGTCGGCCACGTTGGCACCCTCCTCGAAGTACGCCTTGAACAGGCGCTCCTCCAGGGGGAGCTGGGCGGCGCCGCCCCCGGACTCCCAGGCCCAGGCCAGCAGGCGGTGGGCGTCGATGGTGTTGACCCGCAGGGCCTTGTCGAAGCGGTAGTCGATGCCCTCGGGTGCACCCAGGGCGGTCAGCCGCCCGGTCATGCCGTCGAAGGCGCCGGGGCCGTACTTGCGCTCGATCGAGGTGCGCAGGTCGCCGGGCTCCCGGCTGGCCGTGGGGTCGAGCTGGTAGGCCCGCCACCGCACCTGGACCTCGTCGGCCCAGGGGAGGGAGGCGACGGCGTTCTCGAAGCGCCGCTTGCCCAGGTAGCACCACGGGCAGACCACGTCGGACCAGATGTCGATGTGCACGCCGGGTCCAACGCCACCCTTCGGCCGTAGCTTCCTGCCCCGGGTCCAGCCTGGTCAGATGGCGTCGAGCACGCTCGCCATCAGATGGCGTCGAGCACGCTCTCCATGCGGGGCAGGACCATGGTCGACCAGCCCCCACCCATGCCCTCGAAGGCGGTGCGGCCCACGGGGCTGTCGAGGTCGAACCCGGAGTGCTCGAGGAACAGGCGGGTGCCGATGCCCTCGGCCTCGAGGCGCCAGCTGATGGTGGTCTCGAAGTCGCTCTCACCGAACGTGTAGCTGAAGGCCTTGCCGGGCTCGACGGCGAGTACCTGGCACCGGGCCTTGCCCCACGGGCCCATGTCCATGGTGAAGCGGTGGCCGACCTCGGCCCGGACGTCGCCGGGGCCCCACCACTGGGCCACGGCCTCCGGTTCGGTCAAGGCCCGCCACACCTTGGCCGGGGGGTGGGCGATGAACTGGTCGACGTGGATGGTGCCGGGATCGGAGGCGGTGGGATCGGAGGCGGTGGGATCAGTGCTGGGGTCGGTCACGGGAGCTCCTCGTCGAGTAGGTCGCGCAGCGACGAGAGCCGGTCCCGCCAGAAGCGCTCGTAGGGGCTGAGCCACTCCCCCAGCTCGGCCAGGGGGCCGGCCTCGAGGTGGTAGTAGCGCTCCCGGCCCCGCGGCTCCTCGCTGACGAGGTGGGCCTGGCGCAGGACCTGGAGGTGCTCGGAGATGGCAGGCCGGCTCAGGGTGAAGTGGCCGGCCAGGTCGTTGACCGCCCGGGGGCCGCCGCGCAGCAGGTCGAGCAACTGGCGACGGCCCGGGTTGGCCAGGGCGCTGAACACGTCCACCGGGGCCACGCCGGCACCATATGTCGGAAGTCCCCCGACATATCAAGGCCGACACGTCAAGCGTGCCCATCTGCCATGGGACCGGTCGGTCGCGCGACGCTGGGGCCGTGACCGCTCACCGGATCAACTTCCAGGGACCCCCTGCGCTGGCCATGCGTGCCGCCACCTTGCTGGCCGACGCCGAGGGCGTGGAGCTGCTGTCGTCCCTGCCCCCCGAACGGGGCGCCGACCCCGACGTCGTGCTGCTGGGCATGACCATCGACGGCACCACCGACGACGTGCTCGACGCCGTCGCCCTGGTCCGCACCGAGCTCCCCGAGGGCAAGATCGAGATCGTCGGCCACAGCTGAGACGCGGCGACGGCCGGACCCTGGTGGGTCCGGCCGTGCTTCGTCACCGTGGGTGACAGGTTCGTGCGCTGGGTTCGTCAGGCGTCGACGTCGAGGTCGAGGTCGGTGTCCTCGACGTGGTGCAGGTCGACGTCGGTGTCGACGTCGGTCTCGGTCGACTCGTAGGACGAGGCGTCCACGTAGCTGTCGTTGTCCTCGAAGACGTCGTTGTCCTCGTAGGTCGAGGTGAGCTCGGTCTCGGTGTTGAACGAGTCGTGGTACTCGGTGTTGAACGAGTCCGACACGCTGTTGTCCTCGACGTAGCTGTGGGTCGAGTTGTCGGTGTAGGACTGGTCGATCGAGGTGTCGTTGTCCTGGACGGCGGTCTGCTCGTTGTGGTCCCCGATGGCCAGGTTGGCGTTGCCCGACACGTCGTCCATGTCGACGTCCACGTCACCGGTGACCTCGTTGCCCGAGCCCACGATGGTCTGGCCGTCGCCCTGGGAATCGACGTCGATCAGGGTGCCCCGACCCACGTTGGCGTTCTCGGCGTCGATGTCGTTCAGGTCACCGCGGCCGAGGTTGGCGTTGTCCGCTTCGACGTTGGTGGCGTCGCCCCGGCCGAAGGACATGGCCCCGACATCGGAGCCCGTCAGGGTGATGTTGCCATCGCCGATGGTGGCGCCATCAGCGTCGACGTCGCCGTCGGCGTTCTGGATGCCCGAGAAGCGGCCCGTGTTGACGGCGCTCTCGTCGATGTCGTCGCCCACGGCGACCGCACCCCGGTCGGCTTCGACGGTGTCCTCGTCGATGTCGATGTCGCTGTTCCACTCGGTGAAGGTGGTGTTGATCTTGTTGTCGGCCATGTCCCCGTCTCCTTCTGGTTCCCGCCCGCTGTGCCCAGTGGCGATGGGCTCAACGTATGACAGGGGTCTAGCGGGGGAAACGGGGCAATCCCCCAACCTGGCCCCACTTCTTCGGGGGATCGCGCCGGAGATGGTCAGCCGATGGTCAAGAGGCTCCTGAGGGAGGCGGGCCGGCCACCCGCCGCCACCGTCGCCAGGCACCCAGGACCTCCTGGCCGGCGAGCACGATGAAGAACTGGCCCACGGCCACCCCGGCGATGGTCGCCCCGGCCGCGGTCGACTGGTGGTAGCTGATGGTCAACCCCACCACCACGGCGACGGCACCGAGCACCACCGCGGTCACCATGGTGAGGGGCACCCGCCGCACCAGCAGCCCCGCCGTGGCCGGGGGTCCCACCAGCAGGCCGAAGACGAGCAGCGTGCCGATGGCCTGGAACGAGGCCACGATGGACACGGCGATCAGGCACAGCAGGGCGCCGTGGGCCAGGGCCGGGTGCATGCCCAGGGTGGCGGCCTTGTCCCGGTTGAAGGTCAGGGCCAGGAAGGGTCGGTAGAGCAGGACCGAGGCCACGATGACCACGGCCCCGGCCAGGGCCTGACCCCGCAGGTCGGCCGCGGTCACCCCGAGCACGTCGCCGAACAACAGCGAGGTCAGGTCGGTGGTGAAGCTGCGGGACCGGGACACGATGATCACGCCCAGGGCCAACATGCCCACGAACAGCAGGCCGATGCCGCTGTCGTCGCGGACGTTGGCCCGCCGGCTGACGACGGTGACGGCCCCGCTCATGGCCAGGGCCGCGATCAGCGCGCCGAGCGTGGGGCTGAACCCCCACAGCACGGCCAGGGCCAGGCCGGGGAGCACGCCGTGGGCCAGGGCGTCGCCCAGGAAGGCCAGGCCCCGCAACACCACCCACGTGCCCACCACCGCCGTGGCCGCGCTGGCCACCAGTCCGGCCAGCAGGGCCCGCTGCATGAAGGCGTGGGCGAAGGCCTCGGTGAACCAGCTCAGCACGGCGGCACCGTAGCGGCGTCGGGCGGTGCCGGTCGTCCCTGGTGGCTCACGGGGCCAGGGCGTCGGCCATGCGGGTGGCGTTGGTGTGCACGAGGTCGATGTAGGTCTCCCCCCCCGAACCGGGAGCGCCCAGGGATTCGGAGAACAGCTCGACGACGTGGACGTCGCCGGCCTCGCTGGCCAGGGCCCGGGCCAGGCGGTCCGACGACGACGTGTCGGCGAACACGGCGTGCACGCCCTCGTCGCGCACCGTCGCGGCCAGGGCGGCCAGGTCGGCGGCACTGGCCTCGGCCTGGGTGGTGAGGCTGGGGATGACGGCGCCGACGACCTCGAAGTCGTAGCGGTCGGCGAAGTAGCCGAAGACCTCGTGGTTGGTGACGAGCTTGCGCTGGGCCGTGGGCACCGGGGCCAGGATGGCGGCGACGTCACGGTCGAGTTGGTCGAGCCGGGCCACGTAGGCGTCGGTCTGCGCGGCCAGGGCGGCGGTGTCGATGCCGCCGACGGTGGTGGCCAGGAAGGCGCTGATGCCCCGGACCGCGGCAGCCATGCGGGTGGGGTCGGTGAAGAAGTGGGGATCGACCCCCTGCTCGTCGTGATCACCGCCGTCGGCGAGCTGCAGGGTGGCCACGTCGTCGATGGCGGCGTGGGTGGGCACGCCGTCGGCGGTGGCGGCCTCGATGGTGTCGGTCATGCCCGCCTCGAAGCCGGCGCCGCCGACCACGAGGGCATCGGCGGAGCGCATGTCGGCGGCCTGGCGGGCCGAGGCCTGGAACTCGTGGGGACTGGTCCCCGCCGGCATGAGCGTCTCCACGTCGGCCAGGTCGCCGACCAGGTTGGTGACCACGTCACCGAGGATGTCGGTGGTCACCACCACGGTGGGGCGGTCGTCGCCGGCGCCGGCCGAGGACTGGTCACCGTCGTCCCCGCTCCCACACGCACCCAGCGCCAGGGCGGCGGTCAGCACGAGGACGGCGGTGAGGAGCGGGACGGGGGGCCGGGACTTGCGGGACATGGACGCTCCTCGGGAGGATGGGGCCGTCGGAGTGGGAGCCGCTCCCGTTCCCGACGCCGCCCCACCATAAGGAGAACGGTTCCCGTTGGCAAGCAGCACCCCGGAACCGGCTGTCGCCGCTCGGGACCTCGTGGTGGGCTACGGGCCTCGCACCGCCCTCGAGGGCGTGACCTTCACCGTCCCCACCGGCACCACGGTGGCGCTCATCGGCCCCAACGGATCGGGCAAGTCGAGCCTGCTCCGGGCCATGGCCGGCCTGGTCGCCCCCCGCCGCGGCCACCTGGACGTCGCCGCCCGCCACCGCCGGGCCGCGGTGGCCGTCGTGCTGCAGACCACCGACGTCGACCGCACCCTGCCCATCACCGTGCGGGAGACGGTGACCCTGGCCCGCTACGCCCGCCTCGGCCCCTTCCGACCCCTGCGGGCCGCCGACCGCCGGGCCGTCGAGGTCGCCCTCGAACGCCTCGACATCGCCGACCTCGCCCCCCGCCAGCTCCACGAGCTGTCGGGCGGGCAGCGCCAGCGGGTGCTCGTGGCCCAGGGCCTGGCCCAGGAGGCCGAGCTGCTGCTGCTCGACGAGCCCGTGACCGGCCTCGACGTCGTGTCCCGCCAGCACATACTCGACGTGGTCGAGGAGGAGCGCCGGGCCGGCCACACCGTCGTCAGCTCGACCCACGACCTCGACGACGCCCGCCGCTCCGATCTGGTGCTGCTGCTGGCCAACCGGTTGGTGGCCTGGGGGCCCCCCGCCGTCGTGCTCACCGAGGCCCTCCTGGCCGAGGCCTACGGGGGCCAGGTCCTGCGCCTGGCCGACCAGGCCCTGGTCGTGCTGGACGACTCCCACCACCACGACCACTGACGTCGGTTCTCAGTCATTCTCAGTTCGTCGGGTAGTCTGATGCCCATGCCCGTCGCCTCCGACCTCCACGAGGTCGCCGCCCTGCGCCTCAGCCAGCACGACCAGCGCTACACCCGGTGCCGGCGTGCCCTCGTCGACGTGCTCAGCTCGGCCGAGGCCCCCCTCACCATCCTCGACGTGCTCGATCGCAGCCGCACCCTGGCCCAGTCCTCGGCCTACCGGAACCTGTCCGTGCTCGAGCAGGCCGGCGTCGTGCACCGCATCATCGCCAGCCACGAGCACGCCCGCTTCGAGCTGGCCCAGGACCTGACCGAGCACCACCACCACCTCATCTGCTCGATCTGCGGCACGGTGAGCGACTTCACCGTGCCCGACGACATCGAGGTCGCCCTCGAGCGCACCCTGCTGGAGACGGCCACCCGCCACGACTTCCAGGCCGACTACCACCGCCTCGACCTGGTGGGCACCTGCGCCGCCTGCCGCTGACCGCCACCGGGTATGGGTGGGCCAGCCGCGCAGGACGGCACGTCGAGAGGGGTCGGTGGTGATCGTCGATTGCGCGGTGTACGAGGAGGGTCTGCGCCGCCCGGGCATGGTGGCCTTCGACGCGGCCCTGGAGACGGGTCGCGACGCGCCCGGGTCCTTCGTGTGGATCGGCGTGGCCGAGCCCACCGCCGATGAGTTCGACGCCGTGCAGAAGGAGTTCGAGCTGCACCCCCTGGCCGTCGAGGACGCCATCAAGGCCCACCAGCGTCCCAAGATCGAGGTCTACGGCGACAGCCTCTTCGTCGTGCTGAAGACGGCCCGCTACGACGACGAGGCCGAGGCCGTGCAGTTCGGTGAGATCCAGGTCTTCTGCGGCAACGGCTTCGTCGTCTCGGTGCGCCACGGCCGGGGCAGCCCCCTGGGTGCCGTGCGCCAGAAGCTCGAGGAGTTCCCCGAGCGCATGGCCTGTGGTCCCTCGGCCGTGCTGCACGCCATCTGCGACCGGGTGGTGGACGAGTACGCCCCCGTGCTGTCGGGCCTCGACGACGACATCGCCGAGATCGAGGGCGAGGTGTTCACCCACGAGCGGGCCAACCCCACCGAGCGCATCTACAAGCTCAAGCGTGAGGTGGCCCAGTTCCACCGCAACACCAAGCCGCTGGTCGAGGCACTGAACCGCCTGGCCCAGGGCCACGTGCCCGGATCGCAGCCCGCCATGGCCACCTACTTCCGCGACGTGCACGACCACCTGTTGCGGGTGGTGGGCGAGATCGAGGACAAGCGCGACGTGTTGAGCGACGCCCTCAACGCCAACCTGGCCCAGGTCAGCGTGCGCCAGAACGACGACATGCGCACCATGTCGGCCTGGGTGGCCATCGCCGCCGTGCCCACGGTGCTGGGGGCCATCTACGGCATGAACTTCGACTCCATGCCCGAGCTGCACCACCGCCTGGGCTACCCCGCCGTGCTGCTGGCCATGGCGCTCTTGTGCTGGGCGATCTGGCGGCGCTTCAAACGCATCGGTTGGCTCTGAGTCGTGGGCTCCCTGCTCGGTGGGCGGCGGGCGCCGTCGCTCGGTGGTGACCTGGGTCGGATGGCCCTGGGCGGGGTGGTGCTGGCGGCGACGTCGGTGGCCGCCCGCCGGGGGGTGAGCCGGGGGGAGCTCGACTGCTTCGAGGCCGTGTACCGCTGGCCCGGGGCGCTGGAGCCGGCGTTGTGGCTGCCCATGCAGTTGGGCACGGCCCTGGCCCCGGTGGTGGTGGCCCCGGTGATCGCAGTGGTGACCCGGGACTGGCGCCCGGCGGTGGGGGCGGCGACTGCGGGCCTGGCCGGCTGGTGGGCGGCCAAAGGGGTCAAGGAGGTGGTGGGGCGGGGACGGCCCGGGGCCCATGTGGACGGCTTCGTGGCCCGTTGGGGCACCCCCCGGGACGGCACCGGGTTCCCCTCGGGGCACGTGACCGTGGCCGTGGCCCTGGCCGCATCGGTGTCCCCCGACCTGGCGCCGGTGGGCCGGGCCGTGGTGTGGGGCGTGGCCGCCACGGTGGGACTGGCCCGGGTGCAGGTGGGAGCCCACCTGCCCCTCGACGTCGTGGGTGGGGCGGCCCTGGGTCTGGGCCTGGCCGGCTTGGGCCGGTTGATCATCGACGAGGTGGTCCATGGCGTGGTCGCGGCCGCTGCGGGGTGTTCTCGCTAGCTTCAGCCCATGAGCTCGACCTCACGGAGCCCGTCGACCCCGGTGGGGCTGACCAGGGACGCCGGCAGGGAGGTCGGTGTCCGCCGTACCGCGGACGCCACCGTCGACCGTGCAGGTCACGGTGCGGGGAGCCCGATCGGGCCGGGCCTCCATGCGGTGGCCACGGGTGGTGACGGCCGTCGGGCACGCCGCCAGTCGGGTACAGGACCGTGGGGGGGTGTTGACCTGGTACGTCGTTCAGGCGAATCGACGTCGATTCGCCTGAACGACGCCCGAGCGAGGTGGGACTTCCTCGCGAGCGGCCATCGTCGACCACGGAGGGTGG
>JBBSLP010000031.1:0-63450 GCA_038255145.1 Acidimicrobiales bacterium | reverse complement strand
TCGCCGTGGCCCTGGCCCGGTTCCTGCACCCCGACCTCGACGGCGACGACGTCGTCGTCCCCCACGAACCCGACCCCCACTGAACCCCGGAGCACCCATGCCCACCCTCGCCGACATGACCATCGCGTCCGACGGGATCTCCGGCCGGCCCACGGGCCTCTTCCTCTGCGTCCACAACGCCGGCCGGTCCCAGATGGCCCTGGGCTGGTTCGACCACCTCGCCGGCGACCGGGCCGTGGCCTGGTCCTGCGCGTCCGAACCCGGCGCCGAGGTCAACCCCGCCGCGATCGCCGCCATGGACGAGGTCGGCATCGACATCCGCGAGGAACACCCCAAGCTCTGGACCACCGAGATCGTCCAGGCCGCCGACGTCGTCGCGGCCCGCGAGGTGATCCCTGGTGCACGGGCCCTCGGGGCTCGGCAGCCGGACCGATCCAGCTCGGGCGGGCCGTCGGGTCGGGGGCGAGCGCTCACGTCGCCCATGCCGGGTGATGGCGGAGGTCAACCGGCGCCGGTGTGGATGATCCCCAGGGTGGCGCCACCGACGATGAGCCACCCCGAGTTGAGCTCGGTGCGCCACAGCAACAGCCCGGCACCGACGAAGGTGGCGATGGTGAGGGGATCCACGAGGGCGTCACCGGCGAGCACCCACGTGGTGCGAGGTGGTGCGGGATGGGACCGCCATCCAGTTCCTGTCCGGCGACACCCCCTGGGAGGGGGAGCCGAGGATGACTGGTTGCCTCTATGTGCACCCGACCAGCGTCGATGCTGTCCACGACGAGATCCGGGGCGCGATCGTGTGTGCACACGGGGTCGAGGACCGGCCGTGGGGGCACGAGAACTGGTCCTGCATGATCCCGACGGGTACGTCGTGACCTTCACGCAACCGGGCGCGACGAACTGAGGCCCCAGGCGGGGCCACCGCCCCGCGGCTGTCGACCCGGTGGGGTCGACGCCGCGCGACGTGGGACGGCGATCAGTCCAGCCGGTTGCCGGCGCGGCGCAGCTTCGCCTCCTGCGCCTTGGCCTTCTCGGCTGCTTCGGCCTTCTTGCGCCGACGACGTGCTCGGCTATGGGATCGTGCGGTCATGTGCGTGCCTCCGGGGCATCGGGTTCATTGCTCGGTGACACCACCACCACCAGGCGCTCCTCAGGCGGGTGCTCGCACCCGCCCGTAGATGGGGGTTCGGCCGCTCCGAGGTGGTCGGGTCGGACGAGCAGCGCCTCGAGCGCTGTTGAGTCTACGGGGCCCACGCGCTGGTGGGAATCCGCGAGCAGCACCATCCCTCCACAGAGCCCATCCTGCGTCAACGGCGGCTCGTGCGCGCAACAACTTCTCATCAAGGGCGCGAGCCTCGGGCGGTCGCGGAGAGGTGGTAGCAATTGGGCGACATGCCACTCCGCAACCCCGGCGTGGCACACGGGAACAGCGTGCGCGACGCGCGTGGAAGGTGTCGATGAACGCTGCGTGGAGCGACCCGGTACTGGCGGCCGTGGCCGCATCCCTGGACGGCGGGCGCGAGGAGTTCGGCCTGTCGTTGCTGGTCGGAGGCTCATGGATGACCGGGGTGGCGGTAGGCATCGAGGTCTGGTTCCGACTCCTCTGCGCCGAGCTCGGTGACGACGCCCCGCCACCGCTGACCGAGGAGGCGGTGGCCGCCGAGCGCAGCGAGGGTCTGGTCCACCTCCGCGACGCCCGTCTCTTCTGGCAGGTCGACGGAGTTCCCACCGCCGGCACCCTGGTGCGGGTCCGACTTTCCGAAGTGGGGGCGTGGGCGTGTGGGGTGATCGGTACGCTCGACCACCAGCCCCGACCCCGGCCTGACATCGACCTGGGCTAGCCAGCCGCGTCCAGACCGGGTTCTTCGTCACGCCGCTACACGAAGAACCTGCCGCCTGGGCATGCTGGACACCATGGTGGACGACGTCGAGAGACCAACGGTGACCGTTGTCATGGCCGCGTACGACGCCGGTGAGTTCATCGACGAGGCCCTCAGCAGCCTGGTCCACCAGTCCCTGCTGCCCGACGCCGTGATCCTCGTCGACGACGCCTCCCTCGACGACACCGCGGCCCGGGCCCGGCGATGGAGCGACCGTCTGCCCATCACGGTCGTGGAGCTCGACGTCAACGTGGGCGCCGGAGCGGCCCGGGCCCTGGCCATGGAGCAGGTGACCAGCGAGCTGGTGTGCTTCCTCGACGCCGATGACGTGCTGCTCCCGAACCACCTCGAGCACCTCGTCGGCCAATGGCAGCGTCGAGGTGGGGTCATCAGTCCCCGGGCGCTCGTGTGGCGGCCCGGCGAGCAGGGCTCGGACTACCACCGCACCCTGGGTCTGCGCCTGCCCCGGCGCCGCCAGCTGCGCCGCCTGGTGGCCGAGAACTACGTCTTCTACGGCGCCCTGTTCGCCCGGGCCGACTACGAACGGGTCGGCGGGCTGCGTCCCAAGCGTCTGATCGAGGACTGGGACCTGTGGGTGCGCCTGTCCGCCGCCGGGGTGCGCATGAGCCTGGCCACGGTGGCCACGGTGCGCTACCGCCGTCATCCCCAGAACCTCACGCAGGACACGGGCTCCGTCGACCACGGCCGAGCCGACAACGCCGCCGAGCTGCGCCAGGACCACCCCGAGTGGCTCAGCGACCGGGCCTGGGACGCGGCCATGGGTCACGGCACCGCTGTGCGCCGGGCCAGCGCAGGCGTGCAGCGGGTGCGCCGGGGTGACCTGGCCGGGGTGGCCGACCTGGCCCGGTCGATGACGGGGGACTGGGCCAGCCTGTTCCAGGTGGCCAGGCGGACCGGGTACCGCGCGTACCGCGCCGCCACCGGTCGACCGGTCACCTCGCTGCGCTGACCCTCCGCTACCGGCGCCCGGGCAACTCGCCGCCCGGGTGGTCGACGGGGGTGCGGGGGTCGAGCTCGCGGGCGTGCTCGGGCTCGAGCCCCTCGGCGGCTGCGACCGGCGGACGGCCCCGCTCCCGACGCCAGGCGCTGAACGCGGCGGTGGTCACCGCCACCCAGGCCGCGCCCAGCACGTAGCCGGCGATGACGTCGGACACGAAGTGGACGCCCAGGGACACCCGGGCGAACCCCACGGCGAGCACGAAGACCACGCCTGCGGTGACGGCTGCCGTCCGCCACCGGCCCCGCAGCGCAGGCAGGAAGACCAACAGCAGCACCGACGCCGCCACCATGGCCGACTGGGCGTGCCCGCTGGGGAAGCTCAACCCGTTGGCGTGGGCCACCGGATCGGGCAGCACGGGACGAGCCCGGTCCACGGCTGCCTTGACCAGGCCGTTGAGCAGGGAACTTCCCAGCATGGTGACGACCACGAACAGGGCCAACCGGGGTAGCCGTCGCCACAGGAGCCACAGCGCCACCGCCCCGAACACCGCGATGTAGACGGGAGCCGAGCCGACGGAGCTGACCGTCTGCATGGCCGACACGAAGCCGGGGTGCACCAGGGCGTAGTGGTTGAGGTCCCGGCTGGCCCCGAGGTCGAGCTCGACCAACGGGCCCCACTGGTTGCGCACCAGGATGAGCAGCAGCCCGAAGGGCACCGCCACCAGCGCCAGCGCCAACCCGGCCAACAGGGCGTGGACCCCGAACCGGCGGGCGGGCGCCACATCGACGGTCTGCCGCTCGGTGGTCGAACTCATGGGGAAGGGTTTCCCCGTTGCGCCCGCCGTCACTCCTCGTCCCCACGCCGGGTGGACGAGAGGTGACGGCGGTCTGCGGTCACGAACGACGCGTCAGTGGCGCGTCAGCGGCCGTGTCAGGGGTGGACGCCGCCATCGACGGTGAAGGCCTGGCCGGTGCAGTAGCTGCTCTCGTCGCTGGCCAGGAAGAGCACGACGTTGGCGATGTCGATGGATTGGCCCATGCGTCCCAGCGGGATGCTGCGCAGGGCCTTCTTGTTGACCTCGGGGTCGTTGAAGGCCCGCAGATCCGCAGTCATCGGCGTCTCGATCATGCCCGGGTGCACCGAGTTGACCCGGATGCCGTGACGACCCCACTCCTTGGCCGCAGACTTGGTCAACCCGACCACGGCGAACTTGGTGCCGCTGTAGGCGGCGTGGCCGACCACGCCCTGCAGGCCGGCCACCGAGCTGATGTTGACGATCGAGGCACCCCGGCCGGTGGGGATGACCGTGCGGGCCACCGTGCGCATGCCCAGGAACACGCCGACCTGGTTTATGGACACCAGGCGCTGGAAGTCCTCGAGCGTGGTGGCGTCGAGGCGCTTCACCAGGTCGATGCCGGCGTTGTTCACCAGCACGTCGAGTTGGCCGTGGCGGGCCACCACATCGGCCACCACCGACTCCCACCCCGGCTCCGACGAGACGTCGAGGTGCAGGTACTCGGCCTTCTCGATGCCAGCCGCGGTGCGCTCGCCCTCGTCGTCGAGGACGTCGGTGAGCACCACCGTGGCCCCCTCGGCCGCGAACAGCCGCCCCTCCTCGGCCCCCTGACCCCGGGCCCCACCGGTGATCAGCGCCACCTTGCCGTCGAGTCGTCCCATGCTCTCCCCCTCGGTCCCTGGGCGTGTGCCCCCGGCACCGTAGGCCAGCCCGCCGCTGCCCTGTCCAGCTCGCCACCGGCCCTGGCGTGGGCCAACGTGTGCCCATGACGGTGAGCCCATGACGAAGGCCCCATGATGGTGACCCCATGACACTGTGGTTCACCGCCGACCTGCACCTCGGCCACGCCAACATCATCCGCTACTGCCAGCGCCCCTTCGCCGACGTCGACGCCATGGACGACGCCCTGGTGCAGCGGTGGAACGAGGTGGTGGCGCCCGAGGACACGGTGTGGGTGCTGGGTGACGTGGCCCTGGGTCGCATCGACGCCTCCCTGGCCCGGGTCGCCGGTCTGGCCGGGACCAAGCTGCTGCTGGCCGGCAACCACGACCGTTGCTGGGTGGGCATGGGGGCAAGGGCCGAGGGCTGGACGCAGCGCTACCTCGACGCCGGCTTCGCCCAGGTCCACCAGGGCGTCGTCGAGGTCGACCTCGACGGCACCCCGGTGCCGGCCTGCCACTTCCCCTACCAGGGCGACAGCCACGGCGAGGACCGCTTCGTCGAGCACCGCCCCGTTGACCGCGGTGCCCCCCTACTCCACGGTCACGTGCACGGCGAGTGGCGCGAGAAGGAGCGCATGGTCAACGTGGGTGTCGACGTGTGGGACCACCGTCCCGTCAGCGCCGACACCCTCGCCGGCCTGCTGTTCGATCGACCGCGACCCGTTTAGCCCTCCAGCAGGGCGGGGGCCAGCTCCCGCCACGCTTCGACGGGGAGGTCACGGTCACCGCGCAGGGCCTGGATGCAGACGTGGTCGGCACCGGCGTCGTGGTGGGCCTTGACCCGGCTGACGATGGTGTCCACGTCGCCCCAGGCCACGATGGCGTCGACCAGGCGGTCGGTGGGGTTCTTGTAGTCGGCCCAGTCCTCGTCGCCGAAGCCCAGACGGCGCAGGTTGTTGAGGTAGTTCGGCGCCCGCAGGTACACGGCCATGGCCCCCCTGGCGATGGTCCGGGCCGTGGTGGGGTCCGTCTCCAGCACCACCATCTGCTCGGGGGCCAGCAGGGCGGCGGGACCCATGACCTCACGCGAAGTGGCCGTGTGCTCGGGCGTGGTGAAGTAGGGGTGGGCACCGTTGGCCTGGGTGGCGGCCACCTCCAGCATCTTGGGGCCGAGGGCGGCGATGACGCGGCCCGGGTCCTCCTTGGGGCCCACCGCCGCGAACATGGCCTCGTCCATGGCCGTCAGGTAGGCCTTCATGTAGGCGAGGGGCCGGCTGTAGTCGTGCTTGCGCAGGTTCTGCACCAGGTGCTGGTGGCTGACGCCCAACCCCAACAGGAAGCGGCCGGGGAAGGCCTCGGCCAGGGTCTTCTGCGCCGCCACCGTGGTCATGGGGTCGCGGGCGTAGATGTTGGCGATGCCCGTGGCCAGCTTGAGGGTCGAGGTGGCGGCGAGCACCACGGCCGACGCCACGAAGGGCTCACGGCCCACGGCCTCGGGCAGCCACAGGGTGGGGTAGCCCAGGGCCTCGAGCTCCTGGGCCGCTTCACGGGCCTCGCTCTGGGGGCGCCCGTCGAGGGCGCCGGTCCAGATGCCGACACGGCCGATGTCGATGGTCATGGACGGGACCGTAGTCCGGCCCTGACCGGGCGACACCGACGCGGTGACCGGCGCCTGGGCCGGTGGCCCACACACCAGTTCGCCAGCCGATCAAGACCCGGTACGAACCGTTCCGGCACAGACCGGTCTCGCATCCGACGGAGGCGACTATCGCCGATAGACAACGGAATGAACCGTTCGGATCAACCTGGATCGGGTATCGCCCCGGTCTGCCCACCACACGGTCGCACCGTGAAGTTGCCGTTCGTCGGCCGTGAGCGGGAGCTCACTGCACTGGATGCCTGGAGAGACGAAGCAGCCGCGGGCGTGGGCCGGGCCGTGTTCCTGTGTGGTGAACCCGGCATCGGCAAGTGACGCCTCGTGGCCGAGTTCGCCCGTTCCCAACCGACAGCCGTGCTGACCGGGGCCGCCAGCCCCACCTCGGCCCAGACGTTCTCCCCGTGGCGATCCGTCATCCGCTCGGCTGGACGCCGCCTCACCGCCGCCGGCGCGGCGCTGCCCCCCGACCCCCTCGTCACGGCGCCCGGCACCCCCGGCGACCGCCACGCCGGACTCGACGGGGCCGATGTCGCCCACCGGCTGTTGGCACTGCTCGGGGCCCTGGGCACACCGGTGGTCGTCGTGCTCGAGGACGCCCACTGGATGGACCCCGCCTCCCTCCGCCTGCTCGACCACCTCGCTCCCCTCCTGGCCGCCGAGCCGGTGCTGGTCGTCGCCACGGTGCGCACCACGCTGACCGGTGAGGCCCCCATCGCCCTGCCCTCTCCCCACGAGCGGCTCGAGCTCGGGGGCATGGGGGAGGCCGACCTGGCCAAGGTGCTGCGCGAGCGCTACCCCGCGCTCGTCGACGCCCGCATCGACGCCGCCACGAGGCGGCTGGTGGCGGGAACGGGGGGCAACCCCCTGGCCCTGCTCAGCGTGCTCGTCCGGGCCGAGCGCGCCTACGGGCCCCATCCTCCGCTGGCCAAGCTGGCCGACCTCGGTGGCGGGGCGACGCCGGCCCCGATCGTCCAGTCCATCGAGGCCCTGCTCGGCGGTGTCGACGACGTGGACCGGGTCATCCTCGGCGCCGGCTGCCTGGTCGGCGACCTGAACGCCGAGGTCGTCGCCGCGGCCACCGGCCTGACGACCGACCGGATGGTGGCGGCCCTGGCCGCGGGCGTGGGGAGCCAGGTGCTCGACGACGCCACGGCACCGCCCCGGGTGGTGCACCCCCTCATCGCCCAGCAGCTGGCCCAGAGCGTGCCTGCCGACCTGGCCCAACGCGTCCACGCCGCCGCCGCCGAGCGCCTGGCTGCGGGCCCGGCACTGGGCTGGGCCGACGCCGTGTGGCACGCGCAACGCTCGGGCACCCTGGTGGCCCGCCACCGGCTGGTGGCCCTGGCCGACAGCGCCGGGGAGCGGGCCCTGCACGAGCTGGCCTTCGAGGACGCCGACCGTCTGCTGGCCATCGCCGAGGCCGACGCCGACCCCGCCGACCTGGCGTCCCGCGTGCGGCGGGTGCTGCTGCGGGGGCGGGCCAACCAACGCATGGGCGACCTGGCCTCGGCCCAGCGCCTGTACCGCGACGCCGCCGACCTGGCCGAGCAGGCCGGTGACGCCGAGAGCCTGGCCGAGGCGGCCATCGGCTTCGCCTACCCCCCCGACTGGCGCGCCGGTGACCACGACGCCCTCGTGCTGCTCGATCGGGCCGAGCGGCTGGCCAGCCGGACTTCGACGAAGGTCGAGCTCAAGGCCCTGCGCTCGGTGCTCTACATGCGCATCCCCCGCCTGTCGGCGGACGGCCGGCAGTGGTCCTGGCTGGTGCGCGCCGATGTGGCCCAACCCCTGGCCGACGAGGCCCTCGACGCGGCCGAGGCCCTGGGCGAGGACGACACGTTGCTGTTCGCCCTGGTGGCCTGGCGCAGCACGCACCGGGCGCCGCGCCACCTCGACCGGCGCCGGGCCGTGTCCCGTCGGGCGCTCGACCTGGCCCTGCGGACCAACCAGGTCGACCAGGTGGTCGAGGTCTGCGTGCGCCTGGCCAACGACGGCATCGAGGCCGGCCGGCGCAGCGAGGTCGACGAGGCCGTGGACACCGCCATGTGGGCGGCCCGACGTAGCCGTGAACCCCGCTTGTTGTGGCGGGCCCATGCCGTGGCCGCCCTGCACGCCGCCCAGGCCCCCGGGGCCACGGCGGTCATGGCCGCACTGGTGCTGCACCGGGCCACCTCCCTTCCCGACCCCGAGCTCGTGCAACTCGTCACCGCCGTGACCACGGCCGCCGCCCGCGAGCACCCCCTGGGCAGCGCGGGGCTGGCCCTGTGCCTGGCCATGGCGGGACGGGGGGAGGAATCGGCCGCCGCCCTCGACCAGGCCATCACCCTGCTCGACGCGGAGTCCAGCCTGCTGCAGGCGGCGACCATGGCGGCACGGGCCGCAGCCCTCATCGAGGACACCGACGCCGCCCGTCGCCTGTTGGCCGTGCTGCAACCGTGGGAGGACCACGTCGCCGTGGACTCCGACACCATCATGTCGGCGGGGCCCGTGTCCACGGCCGTGGCCGACCTCGGCGCCCTCCTGGGCCGGAGCCCGGGACCGGCGGTGCACCTCACCACTCGTCAGGTGCAGGTGCTGCGGCTGTTGGCCACCGGGCTCACCAACACCCAGATCGCCACCGAACTGCACTTCAGCCTGGCCACCGTGCGCCGCGAGACCATCCGCATCTACGAGCGCCTCGAGGTCTCGGGCCGGGCCGAGGCCGTCATGCGCGCCGCCCGCCTGGGCCTCCTACCCGCCGAGGGGTGAGGCCGCAGGCGGTCGGCGGGCAGCTCAGGGAGCGGCCACGATGTGCACGGCGGCGTCGGGCTCGAGGACCCGGAAGCTGATGCTCTCCTCGAGGTAGAGCGACACCGTGTCCCCGTCATGGGCCCGGTAGCCGATGGACAGGTCCTGGCCGCACTCGAGCACGAAGTCGCCACCCCGCAGGCTGAGCACCACGGCGCCGGTCACCCCCGGCGCCCACACCACGGGGCCGCCGAGGATCTCGCACAGGTGGTCGAGCAGGGGGTAGCCACCCCGCTCGGTGGTCTCGATGATGGCCGTGTACCCGGCGGGCTCGATGGCCAGGCCGTAGGGCCCCTCGATGCCCTTCATGCGCAGCTGGTTCACGGCCGCGGCCACGATGTTGGGGTACAGGCCCAGGTCGGTGGCGTCCACGCTGACCGTGGGGGCCGAGGCCGCCTCGGTGATGCCGGTGATGCCCCCTTCGGCGAAGCCGTGGAAGATGGTGCGGTTCTCGGCCAGGGCGATGTTCTCGACGGCCTGGTCGAGACCGGCCAGGTCGATGTCAACCGCCCCCCGCTGGGCGTCGTCGAGCTCGGTGCGGGCGATCTCGAAGGGGGCCCGCAGCTCGACCAGGGGCAGGACCCGGCGCCGGCGGGCCGTCACCTCGGGGAAGGGGGCGGGCACGGCGTCCACCCGGCCCAGTTCGGTGGCCGAGTGCTCCCAGCCCAGGGGGCCAGTGAAGTCGACGAGCTTACGACCGGCCAGGTAGGTCTTCAGCCGGGTGCGGGCCTCGTCCTCGATGACGGCCCAGCCCTCGGCCCCGATGGGGGCCAGCTCGCGCAGCAGGTGGTTCACTTGCCGACCTCCCGCAGGCCACCGATGCCCAGCGAACCCGTCCCCCGCACGGTGGTGGGCCCGCCGCCGAGCGACTTGGGGCTGGGCTTGCCCGCCTCGGCCCGGTCCTCGACCACGGTGACGGGGTCGGTGGTGAACAGGAAGGTGCGCAGCTGCTTGTCGAGGGCGGGGTCACGCCGGCGGAGCCACTCGAGCGTCATGGTGGCGTGTTCCTTCTCCTCGTCGCGGTTGCGGCTGAGCAGGGCCTTGAGGGACGCATCCTTGGTGGCGTGGATGCGCTGGTCGTACCAGTCGATGGCGTCGAACTCCTCGATGAGGGAGGCGATGGCCCGGTGGCGATCGATGATCCCCTCGTCGAGCAGCTCGAGCGGTTCGTGCAGGCCTTCGCTGGCCATGGGCCGGCCTCCTCGTGGGGTGGGTGCCGTGGGGTGTCGAGAGCCGGGGGCCGGGGCCCCGGATCGTCGACGCTAGCCCGCGGTTCCGCCCAGGGTGACCGTGGCCGTCATGGCCGTCTGGCCGTCGTTGCGCACGGCCCGGCTGTCCACGCGGCCGGCGGCTTCGTCGACCTCGCCGACCAGGAAGAAGGGCAGGCCACGGAAGAGCGGGGCCGTGGCCCGGAAGTCGAAGCCCACCACCTCCCGCCCCGTGCGGGCCCGGGCCTCGCCGGCCAGCAAGGTGGCCGTCATCGGTCCGTGGACGACCAGGCCCGGATAACCCTCCACACCGGTGGCGTAGGGCTCGTCGTAGTGGATGCGGTGGCTGTTGAAGGTGATGGCCGAGAAGCGGAACAGCACGGGCGCCTCGATCACCCGGCGGGCCGCCCAGCCGCCCTCGGGGGCCACGGGCACCTCGCCGCCCTCGGGGGCGGGCACCGGCGGACCCACGGTGCGGTAGACGAGGTCCTGCTCCTCGACGATGGCGTCGGCGCCACCCTGGCGGTAGCGGTGCTCCAGGGTCACCACCAGCAGGTCACCCGAGCGGCCACTGGTCTCCTTGGTGCGCAGCACGGTCGAACGCCGCTCGGCCTCGACCCCCACGACCAGAGGGGTCAGCTGGGTGACCCTTCCCCCGGCCCACATCCGCCGGGGGAAGCGGGCGGTGGGGGCATCGGCGGGGAGGCGGGGGTGGCCATCGGGTCCGAGATCGGCCGAGACCGTGGTCGGGGTGAAGAAGTGCCACTGCCACAACAGGGGCAGGGGGGCGCCGTCGCCGGGGACTTCGGGGGGCGCGGTGGCGTCGGCCATGGCCAGGGTGGCGGCCACGTGCTGGACGTGCTCGGCGCCCAGGGACGAGGTCGTCACCGGCACCAGGCCCAGATCCTCGACGCTGAGCTCGGCCGTGCCCCCGGGCGGGGCTGAACGGGTGGCGTCAGACCCGCTCATCAGGCGTTCACCGGCCCGGCGACCAGGCCGGCGTCGAAGAGCCTGCCGATCTCGGCGCTGGTCAGGCCCAGCTCCTCGGTGAGGATGACCTCGGTGTGCTGGCCCAGGAGGGGGGCGGGCTCGGGCGGGGTGCGCTCGATGGCCGAGAAGGACAGGGGGGAGCCGGCGGTGCGCACCTTGCCCAGCCCGGGCTGGTCGACATCGCGGAACAGGGGGTTGGCCTCGGAAACCCGCCAGTCCTCCTCCAGCAGCTGGCTGAAGGTCTGGTAGGCGCCCCAGCAGACACCGAGCTCGTCGAAGCGCTCGGCCACGTCGCTGACGGTGCGCGCCGCGATCCACCGGCCGATGAGGGGGGCGAGGGCGTCGCGGGCCACGAAGCGGTCACCCTCGTTGCGCAGGTCGACCTCGAAGGCGGCCTCCACGCCGGGCAGGTGGGTGGCGATGCCGGTGGCCTCGACCAGGGACTGCCACTGGCGCAGGCTGATGGCCACCACCATGACCCGGCGGCCATCGGCGGTGGGGAAGTCACGTCCGAAGGCCCCGTACATGTCGTTGCCGATGGGGGGGCGGGCCTCGTGCAGGAGCTGGGCCTGGGCCAGGTAGCCGAGGTTGGCCACCATGGCGAAGGCCACGTCGGCCAGGGACACGGTGACGAGCTGGCCGATGCCCTTGCGGGCCCGGTGGCGCTCGGCGGTGAGCACGCCCAGGGCCGCAGTGAGCCCCGTGGCCATGTCCCACGCTGGCAGCACGTGGTTGGTGGGCAGCACCCCGCCGGCGGGCCCGGTGGCGTAGGCGAAGCCCGAGGCCGGGTTCACCGTGTAGTCCACCGCCGTGCTGCCGTCGGGGTTGCCCAACACGTTGACGTAGATGAGGTCCTCGCGTCGGGCCTTGAGGCGGTCGTAGCCCAGCCAGCCCCCCTCGGGGAAGTTGGAAAGGAAGATGCCCCGGTCGTCTCCGGGGGCGGTGATGAGCTCGGTGATCAGCTCCTGGCCCTCGGCCTTGCGCAGGTCCACGGCGATGGAGCGCTTGCCCTTGTTCATGCCCGCCCAGAACAGGCTGTGCCCGTCGGGGGTCTCGGGCCAGCGGTGGAAGTCGAGGCCCCCACCGATGTTGTCGAAGCGGATGACGTCGGCGCCCAGCTGGGCCAGGCTCATGCCGCCCAGGGGGGCGGCCACGAAGGCGGAACCCTCGACGATGCGCAGGCCATCGAGTGGCTTCATGGGAGACCTCTCAGATCCACAGGCTGTGCGTACAGGTACGGCCCCACCTTCGCGCGCCCCGACCCCGCTGTGCCCGCTCCGTGCCCCGGTCAGGTGGCGCCGACGGCCAGGGTGAGTGGCGAGGAGGCGCCCAGGGCGCCGTTGCGACCCCCGGCCAGCACGACCACGTCGGCGTCGTGGCGCTCGGCGGCCAGCCACGTCAGCACCGGGGTGACCAGCAACTGGGCGTCGCCCAGAGGCTCGACCAGGCCGTCAGCCGGCTCGGCCTCGGACACGACGAGGACCTCGAGGCCCGAGCGACGCAGGCGGGCCGTCACCTGCACCGCCAACCCGGCCGCGGGGCGAGGCCGCGACGCGTGGTGCTGGGCCAGGACCAGGACCACCCGGCGCGGTGTGCCCGTGCCCGCCCGTACGAAGCCCACGGGCACGGGGCTGCTGGCGGCGAGGGCGTTCCAGGTCCCGGTGAGCGCGGGCAGCCACGCCTCGTCCTCGACGGGGGCCAGCACCAGGGAGCTGCTGTGCGAGCTGGCTGCGTTGACCACGCCGTCGAGTGCGGAGCGGTCGTGGCGGACCTCGATCTCGGCATCGATGCCCAGACCGGCGACGGCGTGCTCCACCGCCTCGAGCTCGTGCTCGCCCGGCGGGTCGAGGCCCTTGCCCACCACGACGACGGGACGCACGACGCCGCCATCGGCCTCGGCCAGGCGGGCGGCCAGTCGCACCGTGGGCACGGCGTCGCGATCGGCCACCACGTGCACCAGCACCGAGCGCCCCAGGCGCCCGGCCTCGGGTGCGGGCCGGGGGATCCGGGCCCCGAAGAACGACGCCGCCGCCGAGGAGGCGATCAGGCTGACCACGATGAGCAGCATCACCGCGTTGACGGCGCTGGTGTCGAGCAGGCCGATCTCCGGGCCGACGAAGGTGGCGGCCAGGGTGGCGGCGGCCTGGGCCAAGCGGCCCCGGGCGGCGTCGGTGGTGGCCCCGCAAGCCGACGCCACCTGCCGCCACCGCGATCCTGACGGCGCGCCCCGTCTTCACCCCCTCGCCCGCTTCCGGTCACCCTGCCGCCACCGCGATCCTGACGGCGCGCCCCGTCTTCACCCCCGCGCCCGCTTCCGGTCACCCTGCCGCCACGGTGCGCGCCTACGGTCGCGCCCTGCGGGGACAAGACGACCAGTGGAGGTCCCGATGCGTCATCGTCGTACCGTCAGCGCCCTCGGCGTGGCGGCGCTCCTGGCCCTGGCTTCGGTGCCGGCGGCTGCGGCCGCCGTCGCCCACGACCCCGGCGGGATGGAACCCCCGTCGAGCTCGACGACCTCGACCACCGGTTCCACCACATCCACGACCGGCGATCCCACCACGTCCACCACCGCGGAACCGACGACCTCGACCACGGAACCGCCGACCTCGACCACGGTGGCGCCCGGGGGTACGGTGGACGTGCAGATCCTCGCCCTCAACGACTTCCACGGGAACCTCGAACCCGGCACCCTGGCCATCGACCCGGCCACGGGCAGCTCGTCGAGCGCAGGCAAGGTCCCCGCCGGCGGCGCCGCCTACCTGGCCTCCAAGGTCGCCGCCCTCGAGGCCGACCAGCCCAACAGCCTCGTCGTCTCCGCCGGTGACCTGGTGGGCGCCAGCCCCCTGCTGTCGGCGCTGTTCCACGACGAGCCCACCGTCGAGGCCATGAACCTCATCGGCCTCGACCTCAACGCCGTGGGCAACCACGAGTTCGACGAGGGTGGCGCCGAGCTGCGCCGCCTGCAGGACGGTGGCTGCCACCCCACCGACGGTTGCCTCGACGGTGACGAGTTCGCCGGGGCCGACTTCGGCTTCCTGGCCGCCAACGTCATCGACACCGCCACCGGCGAACCCTTCTTCGCCCCCTACGCCATCGAGGACCTGGGCGGGGCCCGCATCGCCTTCATCGGCATGACGCTGGAGGGGACGCCGACCATCGTGTCCCCCAGCGGGGTGGCCGGCCTCGAGTTCCAGGACGAGGCCGACACGGTCAACGCCCTGCTGCCCGAGCTCAAGGACGAGGAGGACGTGGACGGCGTCGTCGTCCTCCTCCACGAGGGAGGCAGCCAGACCGGTACCGGGCCCAAGGGCATCAACGACTGCACCAACCTCCAGGGCCCCATCGTCGACATCGTCGGCCGCTTCGACCCCGGGGTCGACCTGGTCATCAGCGGGCACACCCACCAGGCCTACGACTGCGTCGTCGACGGCACCGTCGTCACCAGCGCCAGCTCGTTCGGCCGGGTCCTCACCGACATCGACCTGACCGTGGACACCGATGCCGGTGCCATCACGGCCATCGCCACCGAGAACCTGGTCGTCACCCGCGACCTGGCCCCGAACGGCGCCGTCGAGCAGCTCATCGCCCGCTACCAGGCCATCGCCGAACCGCTGGCCAGCCGGGTCATCGGCTCGTCCACGGGGGAGATCACCCGCACGGCCACGGCCGCCGGCGAGTCCCCCCTCGGTGACGTCATCGCCGACGCCCAGTTGGCGGCCACCGCCGCCCCCGACACCGGCGCCGCGGTCATCGCCTTCATGAACCCCGGCGGCATCCGCGCCGACCTCAACGCCGGGGAGACGGCGCCGGGCGACGTGACCTACGGCGAGGCGTTCACCGTCCAGCCCTTCGGCAACAACCTGGTCACCCTGACCTACACCGGGGCCCAGATCGACGCCGTGCTCGAGCAGCAGTTCTGCAACGTGGGGCCTGACGACACCGTGGCCAACGCCCGCATCCTGCAGGTGTCGACCGGCTTCGCCTACAGCTGGGACGCAGCGGCGCCGTGCGGCCAGAAGGTCGACCCCGCCACCACCACCCTGGCCGGGGTGCCGCTCGGCCCCGCCGCCACCTACCGGGTGACGGTCAACAGCTTCCTGGCCGACGGCGGTGACGGCTTCAAGGTCCTGCCCCAGGGCGAGGACCGGTTGGGCGGCGGCGTGGACACCGACGCCTTCGAGGCCTACTTCGAGGCCAACTCCCCCGTGGCTCCCGGACCTGCCGACCGCATCACCACCACCGGCACCCCGGCGGTCTCGGCGCCCCCGACCACGGCGCCCCCGACCACAACGGTGACCACGGCAGCCGCCGCGTAGACGCGACACGGGCCGGTCGCGCCATGGCGCGACCGGCCCGTCGTCAGCACGCCGTCAACTCGGCGCCGTCGTCAGTTGAAGCCGACGGGGCGGGGCACCCGGTCGATGCCCACCACCTGGTAGATGTCGGGCTCGTCCATCGTCTCCCGCTCGAGGAGGGCGTGGGCCAACGAGTCGAGCTTGCCCCGGTTGTCGGCCAGGCGCTGGAGGGCCTCGTTGTAGCACTCGTCGACGATGCGACGGACCTCGCTGTCCACCAGCTCCCGGGTGCGGGGAGCCACGGGATCGACGCCGGGGAACATCATGCCGCCGTCGTCACGCCCACCGGGGATGACGGCGATGGGGCCGATGGCCTCGGACATGCCCCAGCGGCCGACCATGCGCCGGGCGATGTCGGTGACCTTCTCGAGGTCGGACTCGGCCCCGGTGGTGACGTCGCCGTACACGACCTCCTCGGCGGCACGACCCCCGAGCAGGCCCACGATCTTGCCCTTGAGGTAGGCGGCGTCGTAGTCGTAGCGGTCGGCGTCGGGGGACTGGATGGTGACACCCAGGGCCATGCCCCGGGGGATGATGGAGATCTTGCGCACGGGGTCGGCCCCCGTGGTCAGCATGCCCAACAGGGCGTGGCCCGACTCGTGGTAGGCGGTGCGCTCCTTGACGGCCTGGCTGAGCACGATGTTGCGGGCCGTGCCCAGCACCACCTTCTCGAAGGCGTCGGTGAAGTCGGCCATCTGCACCTTGTCGTGGTTGCGCCTGGCCCCCATGAGGGCGGCCTCGTTGACCAGGTTGCGCAGGTCGGCGCCGACGAAGCCCGGCGTGGAACCGGCGATGGAGCGCAGCTCGACGTCGTCACCCAGGGGCACGTTGCGGGTGTGGACCTCGAGGATGGCCATGCGGCCCTTGAGGTCGGGCGGGCTGACCACGACACGACGGTCGAAGCGGCCGGGGCGCAGCAGGGCCTGGTCGAGGATCTCGGGCCGGTTGGTGGCGGCGAGCACGATGACGCCCTCGGAACCGGTGAAGCCGTCCATCTCGGTCAGGATCTGGTTGAGGGTCTGCTCACGCTCGTCGTGGCCACCGACCGACATGCCCGCGCTGCGGGAACGGCCGATGGCGTCCATCTCGTCGATGAAGATGATGGCGGGGGCGGCCTTCTTGGCCGTGTCGAACAGGTCGCGCACCCGGCTGGCGCCCACGCCCACGATCATCTCGACGAACTCGGACGCCGACATGGAGAAGAAGGGCACCCCGGCCTCGCCGGCCACGGCCCGGGCCAGGAGCGTCTTGCCCGTGCCCGGCAGGCCCGACAGCAGCACCCCCTTGGGGATGGCCGCGCCCAGCTTGCGGTAGCGGGCCGGGTTGCGCAGGAAGTCGACGATCTCGCGCAGTTCGTCCTCGGCGTCGTCGATGCCGGCCACGTCCTCGAACGTCGTGCGCTTGGCCGCGGGATCGGCGAGCTTGGCCTTGGAACGGCCTATGCCGCCGATGCCGCCCATCGACGAGCGCCGCATGAGGAAGATGAACAGGCCGACGAGGAGGATGGTGGGGCCGAACCCGAAGACGAGGCTCTGCCACAAGGGTGCCGGCGCATCGGGTGGGTTGGCGTTCACCACCACGCCCTGGTCGATGAGCTGGGTGAGCAGCCCGTCGTCACCGGCGAAGGTCGGTCGCTGGGTCTCGAAGCGGGTGGAGGACTTGTCGGTGTCGGCCGGATAGGTGACGGCCTGGCGGAACTCGCCCTGGATGGCGTCGCCCCGGGACGTCACCTCGGCGACGTTGTTCGTCTCGACCTGGGCCCGGAACGTCGTGTAGGGCACGCTCAACCGGCTGGGCTGGTCCGAGCTGAGCACCTGGTAGACGAGCCAGTTGACGACCAGCAGGCCCAGCAGGATGGCCACGAAGCGCATCCGTGAGTTGCGGTTCTGGTTGGGGGCGGCCTTGGTGGGTCCGCCGGACTCGCCCGGCGGCAGTCCCTCGACCCGCCACGGTCCGTTCGGGGCTGGCTCCGGGCCGTCCCCCGTCGACCGCTGCTTGTTCTCGGTGGTGGCCACCTGCGGTGTTCCTCCTCGGTCGACGCCCGATCGGGCGTCGGCGACGGCGACCAGGCTAGGAGCCCCGCTCCCCCCACCGGTGGTTCTCCACCGGGTAGGCCCGGCGCCCCTCGACCACGCAGTGCGTCGGGCGGGCGATAGCGTCGTCACACCGTGTGCCCTCCTCAGCTGCCTCCCCGGCGGCCTCGTCAGCTGAGACGACTGGTGGTGGCGACCGCCGCCCTGGTGGCCATGGCCGGCTGCAACCGCGCCACTGTTGGCGACGACGCGTCCGAACGCGGCGACCCCGATGCCGCGGCCATGGCCCTGCCCGATCCCACGTCACCCTCGGCCGTCACCGACCCGAGTGGCACCGCCGGCGCCGCCGTCACCGGCCCGACCATTACGCTGGCCCCCCGGACGGCCACGACGGCGCCCCCGGCCCGGGCCGCGACCACCACGACCAGGGCCTTCGCCGGCAGCCGTCAGCCCCCGCCGAACCTGTACGCGGCCACCGTGACGGGCACCCCGGCCGCGGCGCTGGCCGAGGTGGTGCCCCAGGTGCTGGTGGCCAACGCCACCGACGGCTCGGTGACCGTCATCGACGCCACCACCTTGCAGGTCAGCGCCACGGTGGCCGTCGCCGCCGGTGCCAGCCGGCTGGTGCCGTCCTGGGACTTCGCCGGGCTGTGGGCCCTCAGCCCGGGCGATGGTGTCCTCACCCCGGTGCAGGTGGCCAGCGCCGCCACCCCCGCCACCGTCGGCGCCCGCGTCGACCTGGCCGGTGCGTCGGAGCTGTTCTTCACCCTCGACGGGGCCACGGCGGTGGTGGTGGCCGACGCCGCCCAGCGCATCGACCTGGTCGACCCCGCCACCTGGCAGGCGGTGGCCAGCGTCCCCGTCCCCCACGCCGGGCTGGGCCACGGTGACCTGTCGGCCAACGGCCGGCACCTCTACGTCACGGCGTCGTCGGGCTGGGTGGGCAAGATCGACCTCGTCGAGCACCGGGTGGCCGCCGGCCTCGACGTGGTCGGCACCCCGGTCGACGTGCGCACCTCACCCGATGGGACCCGCCTGTTCGTGGCCGACGCCGGTCGGGGCGGGGTGGCGGTCCTCGACGCCGAGGACCTCCACGAGGTCGACTTCGTGCCCACGGGCCGGGGGGCCCACGCCCTGGTCTTCAGTCGTGACGTCACCAAGCTGTACGTGGCCAACCAGCTCGAGGGCTCCATCTCGGTGTTCGACCTGGCCGCGGGGGCGGTCATCGCCACCTGGCGCCTGCCCGCGGGCAGCAGCCCGGGCACCGGGGCCCTGTCCACCGACGGCGGCCAGCTGTGGCTGACCGCGCCCTATCGCAACGAGGTCTACGTGGTGGACACGACGACGGGCCGGCTCCTGCGGCGCATCGCCACCGGTGCCGGCCCGGACGGGCTCGTGTACCTGCCCCAACCCGGGCGGTTCAGCCTGGGCCAGGGTCTCGCTCGCTGACGCGCCCGCGGGGGACGGGCCTCAGAGAGCTCAGCCCTGGATGTGGGCCTCGAGGAACCACAGGTCCTTGTCCGACGCCCGGGACACCTCGGTGAACAGGTCGGCCGTGCCGGCGTCGCCGAGCTTGCCGCTGTCCTCGATGGCCTGGCGGACGAGGGAGGTGTACACGCCGTAGCGCTCGACCAGGGCCCGGACGTGCTCGCCGCCACCGACGGCGTGGAGGGGGTACTCGGGCAGGCTCGAGGCGGTGGCCGCGGCGCGCACGGTGCCGATGGCGGTGCCGCCCAGGGCGGTGGCCCGCTCGGCGATGAGGTCGACGTGGCCGAGCACGGTGGCGGCCAACTGGTCGAACAGCTCGTGCAGCTGGATGAAGTCGCTGCCCTTCACGTTCCAGTGCGCCTGCTTGAGCTGGCTGTAGAGGTCGGCCGTGTCGGCCAGCCGTGCGTTCAGCAGACCGACGAGCTCCTGGCGCTGGTCAGCGGGGATGTCGACGTGGGTGGGGAAGGTGCGTGGTGTGGTGCTCATGTACTGATCACAACAGCACCGACCAGGCGCAACTTCCCCACCCGGTCGCTTCTAGCCCGTGACCTGGCTCACTGTCCGCTCTTGTTCGACTGGCTCACTTGTTCAACTGGCTCACTTGTTCAACTGGCTGACTTGTTCAACTGGCTGACTTGTTCAACTGCCGGAGCATGTAGGTCAGCACGCCACCGTGGCGGTAGTAGGTCTCCTCGGTGGGGGTGTCGATGCGCACGTCGGCCACGAAGGTCCTGTCGTCGGCGTGCACCGTCACCCGCTTGGGCAGGGGGCTGGCGCCGGCCAGGCCCTCGATGGTGATGACCTCCTCACCGGTGAGGCCCAGGGAGGCCACCGACTGGCCGTCGGTGAACTGCAGGGGCAGCACCCCCATGCCGATCAGGTTGGAGCGGTGGATGCGCTCGTAGCTCTCGGTGATGGTGGCCCGCACGCCCAGGAGCGCCGTGCCCTTGGCCGCCCAGTCACGCGACGACCCCGATCCGTACTCCTTGCCGGCCAGCACGACCAGGGGGGTGCCTTCGTCCTTGTAGCGCATGGCCGCGTCGTAGATGGGCATCTGCTCACCGTCGGGCAGGTGGCGGGTGACCCCGCCCTCGACCCCGGGCACCATCCTGTTGCGGATCCGGATGTTGGCGAACGTGCCCCGGATCATCACCTCGTGGTTGCCGCGGCGGGCGCCGTACTGGTTGAAGTCGGCGGGGGTGACGCCCTGGCTCTGCAGGTACTCCCCCGCCGGCGAGGTGGCGCGGATGTTGCCGGCGGGCGAGATGTGGTCGGTGGTGACCGAATCGCCGAGTACGGCCATGACCCGGGCGCCGACGATGTCGGTGACCGGCGCCGGCTCGAGGGCCATGCCCTCGAAGTACGGCGGGCGACGCACGTAGGTGGAGCTCTCGTCCCACGTCATGCGGTCGCCACCGGCGATGGAGATGGACTGCCAGCGGGCGTCGCCCTCGAACACCTTGCCGTAGGTGGTGCGGAACTGCTCGGAGCGCACGGCCTGGGCCACGGTGGCGGCCACCTCGGCCGTGGTCGGCCAGATGTCGCGCAGGAAGACGGGGCCGTCGGTGCCCTCGCCGATGGGCTCGTTGTAGGGGTCCCAGTCCATGGTGCCGGCCAGGGCGTAGGCCACGACCAGCGGCGGCGAGGCCAGGTAGTTGAGCTTCACATCGGGGTTGACGCGACCCTCGAAGTTGCGGTTGCCCGAGAGCACGGCGGCCACGGCCAGGTCGTTCTCGGCCACCGCCGCAGAGATCTCGGCCGGCAGGGGGCCCGAGTTGCCGATGCAGGTGGTGCAGCCGTAGCCGACCAGGTCGAAGCCCAACTTGTCCAGGTAGGGGGTGAGCCCGGCCTGCGCGTAGTAGCTCATGACGACCTGGGAACCGGGGGCCAGCGACGTCTTCACCCAGGGCTTGCGCTCCAGGCCCTTCTCCACCGCGTTCTTGGCCAACAGCCCGGCGGCGAGCATGACCGAGGGGTTCGACGTGTTGGTGCACGAGGTGATGGCGGCGATGACCACCGAGGCGTGGTCGAGCACGACGCTCTGGCCCGAGGCCAGGGTCACCCGCACCCGCTCGTGGGGGGTGGGGCCGTCCTCGGTGTCCCGGGCGGGGTCGTCGTGGGCGTCGGTGTCGGGGTCGGTGGCCGCCGAGGGCGGATCCGACGCCGGGAACGAGTCGGCGATGCTCTTGTCCAGCCCGTGCAGCGAGGACACGCCCATGGACTTGAGCGCCGAGTGGCACAGGGTCTTGGCCTGGTTCAGCGGCACCCGGTCCTGGGGGCGCGAGGGACCCGACAGCGACGGCACCACGGTGGACAGGTCGAGCTCGACCTTGGCCGAGAAGTCAGGCTCGGCGTTGGGGTCGAACCACAGGCCCTGCTCCTTGGCGTACGCCTCGACCAGGGCCACGAGGTCGTCGGGCCGGCCGGTGAAGCGCAGGAAGTCGAGCGTCTTCTGGTCGATGGGCGAGATGGTGATGGTCGACCCGTACTCGGGCGACATGTTGCCGATGGTGGCCCGGTTCTCGACGGGGAGGGCGGAGACGCCGGGGCCGTAGAGCTCGACGAACTTGCCCACCACGCCCTGCTGGCGCAGCAGCTCGGTGATGGTCAGCACCAGGTCGGTGGCCGTGGTGCCCTCGGGCAGCTCGCCCACCAGCTTGAGGCCGACGACGCGGGGGATGAGCAGGGGGATGGCCTGGCCCAGCATGGCCGCCTCGGCCTCGATGCCGCCCACGCCCCAGCCCACCACGCCCAGGCCGTTGACCATGGGGGTGTGGCTGTCGGTGCCCACCAGGGTGTCGGGGAAGGCCATGCCGTCGCGGGCCACCACCACCTGGGCCAGGTACTCCAGGTTGACCTGGTGGCAGATGCCGGTGTTGGGAGGCACGACGCGGAAGTCGGCGAAGGCGGTCTGGCCCCAGCGCAGGAACTCGTAGCGCTCGCGGTTGCGGCTGAACTCCAGGGTGGCGTTGAGGTCGAAGGCGTTGCTCTGGGCGTAGTTGTCGACCTGGATGGAGTGGTCGATGACCAGGTCCACGGGCACCAGGGGGTTGATGCGCTGGGCGTCGCCACCCAGGTCGGCCAGGGCGTCGCGCATGGCGGCCAGGTCGACCACGGCGGGCACGCCGGTGAAGTCCTGCATCAGCACCCGGGCCGGGGTGTAGGCGATCTCCCTGTCCGGCTCGGACATGGGGTCCCAGTTGGCCAGGGCCTCGATGTCCGCCGGGTTGACGTTGACCCCGTCCTCGCGCCGCAGCAGGTTCTCGAGCAGCACCTTGAGCGAGTACGGCAGGCGGGACACGTCCGTGCCGATGGCGTCGAAGCGGAAGATGTCGTAGCTGGCGCCGCCCACCACCAACGGTGAGCGGGCTCCGAAGCTGTTGCCGGCCATGTCCGTGGCCTCCTGAAGGTCGTGGGGGTGACCCTGAACCTACCTTTCCCGCCCCCACGGCGTCGGAGTCGCCGTGGTCAGCGCCGACGTGATCGGCGACGTCAGTCCCAGCCCGCGCCAGCCAGGGCCCGCACGGCGACGTCGACGTCCGCCGCGGTGTTGTGGAGGTGGAAGGACAGCCGCACCCGGCCCGCCCGCTGGGACGCCACCACCCCGGCCGCCTCCAGGCGGTCCCGGGCGTAGTCCATGCCCACCGACACGATGGCCGACAGGCTGGGGTCGAGGTCCATGGCGGCCCGGAAGCGGTCGGCCAGGGTCAGGTCGTGGGCGGCCACGACGGCGGGCCCCAGGGTCACCAGGGCCTCGAGCGACGGTCGGGCCCCGGCCCAGCACAACCAGGCCGGGGACAGGTCGAAGCGGCGGGCGTCGAGGGCCAGGCGCAGGGGCGGTCCGTAGATCGACGCCCAGGTGTCGTCCCCGGCGTACCACCCGGCCAGGTGGGGGACGAGCTGGTCCCATCGGGCGGGAGCCACGGCGAAGAATGCGGTGCCCCGGGGCGAGAGCAACCACTTGTAGGCCCCGCACACCAGGTAGTCGACCTGGGTGCCATCGATGTCCACCCAGCCCGCGGCCTGGGTCACGTCGAGCAGGGTGGCCGCGCCCGCGGCCCGGGCCGCGGCCACGACGGCATCGAGGTCCACGAAGCGGCCGTCGGCCGACTGCACCAGGGACACGGCGACCAGGGTGGTCGAGGCCCGCACGGCCCCGGCCAGCTCGTCGAGGGGCACGGTGCGCACGGTCACCCCCCGGGGCACCTGGGCCAGGAAGGGGAACAGCACCGAGGTGAAGTCCTCCTCGGCACACAGCACCTCGGCGTCAGCCGGCAGGGAGGCGGCCACCACGCCCACGAAGGCCGAGACCTGGGAACCCGTCGCCACCCAGGCCGGGGGCACGCCGACGAGCTGGGCGAAACGGCTGCGACAGGCGGCCACGTCGTCGTCGAAGCGCAGCGGGTCGAGACGGCCCCGGCGCCAGGCGTCCACGCAGTCGGCCATGGCCGCGGCCGATGCGGCCGGGGGCACGCCCGAGGTGGCCGTGTTCAGGTACACGCCCTCGGCGGCGAAGCCCAACGGGGCGAACCGGGAGGCACCGGGGTCGGGCCCGGGCCCGGAACCATCAGCCTCGTCGCTCACAGTTTCATGTCGCAATGCACTAGGCTCCTCGTCGTGAAGCGCTCAAGCGTGGGTCACCTTCCCTGCTCGATCGCCCGCTCCCTCGACATCGTCGGTGAGTGGTGGACACCCCTGATCCTCCGCGACATCTTCGCCGGCATGCGCCGGTTCGAGGAGATCCAGGCCGATCTGGGCATCGCCCGCAACATCCTGTCCGACCGGCTGTCGACCCTGGTCGAACGCGGCCTGGTCGAGAAGAAGCTCTACCAGCAGGGCCCGGACCGCTACGAGTACCGGTTGACCGACATGGGGGTCGACTTCTTCCCCGTGCTCGTCGCCCTCATGCAGTGGGGGGACCGCTGGTTGGTCGACGAGGTCGGCCCCCCGGTGCGCCACGTCCACAAGACGGCCGACGCCGAGCACGAGTGCCATCCCACCCTCGTGTGCGACACCTGCGGTGAGCGCCTCACCGCCCGCGAACTGCGGGCCCGCAAGGGGCCGGGCTGGCAGCCCGGGCCCGGTGGCACCCCCGACTTCCCGGACTGACCCTCCCGGTCGATCGCCCGCCCGCGCCGGAACGAACAGAACCCGACAGACCCGACCCGATCGAAGAGGGACGCACCACCATGCCCGAAGCCGTCATCGTCGCCGCCGGACGCAGCCCCATCGGTCGGGCCTTCAAGGGCTCGCTGACCGAGGTGCGGGCCGATGACCTGGCCGCCCAGATCGTGGCCCGGGTGCTCGAGCAGGTGCCCCAGCTCCCCCGGGGGGAGATCGAGGACCTGATCCTCGGCTGTGGGCTGCCCGGCGGCGAGCAGGGCTTCAACATGGCCCGGGTCGTGGCCCTGCTCAGCGGGCTGGGCGAGGCCGGCGGGACCACGGTCAACCGCTACTGCTCGTCGTCGCTGCAGACCATCCGCATGGCCGCGCACGCCGTGCGGGCCGGCGAGGGCGATGCCTTCGTGGCCGCAGGGGTCGAGTGCGTGTCCCGCTTCATCAAGGGCAACTCCGACAGCCTGCCCGACACCGAGAACCCCCGCTTCGACGCGGCCAAGGCCCGTTCCGCCTCCCGGGCCGGCGGCGATGTCCCCCCGTGGACGGCCAACGACGGCCTGCCCGACATCTACATCGCCATGGGCCAGACGGCCGAGAACGTGGCCGACGTCGCCGAGGTGACCCGTGAAGAGATGGACGGGTACGCCCTGCTCTCCCAGCAGCGGGCCGGAGCAGCCCTGGCCCGCGGCTTCTTCGAGCGGGACATCACCCCCGTCACCCTGCCCGACGGCACCGTGGTGTCGGCCGACGACGGTCCCCGGCCCGGGACCACCCTGGCCGACCTGCAGAAGCTCAAGCCCGCCTTCCGCCCCGACGGGCGGGTCACCGCCGGCAACGCCTGCCCCCTCAACGACGGCGCCGCCGCGGTGATCGTCATGTCCGACACCAGGGCCCGCGAGCTGGGCATCACGCCGTTGGCCCGGGTGGTGGCGTCGGCCGTGTCCGCCCTCGACCCCGAGATCATGGGCCTGGGCCCCATCGAGGCATGCCGCCGGGCCCTGGGCCGGGCCGGCATGGTCATCGACGACATCGACCTGGTGGAGATCAACGAGGCCTTCGCCGCCCAGATCATCCCCTCGGCCCGGGAGCTGGACATCAGCTACGACAAGCTCAACGTGTCGGGCGGGGCCATCGCCCTGGGCCACCCCTTCGGCATGACCGGGGCCCGCATCATGACGACGCTGATCCACAACCTCCAGGAGCGTGACGCCACCATCGGCATGGAGTCGATGTGCGTGGGCGGCGGCCAGGGGATGTCGATGATCATCGAACGGCTGAGTTGATCAGGCTCAGCTGATCAGGCTCAGCTGATCAGGCTCAGCTGATCAGACAGGGTTGACCCGGGTATCGGTGACCTTCCAGGACTCGGTGCCACCCACGTCGACGCTGACGGCACCAGCCTCGACGGTGACGCCATCGCTGTCGCTCCGTTCCAGGTCCTCCTCCATCACCGTGTCCCAACGGGCCGGAGCGTGCGCGAGCCAGGCCGCGCCCAGCGCGGCCACGGCGGGGGTCGTGCCCTCGAGGTGCGGTAGGGCCGCAGCCAGGTCCTCTCGACCGGGGGTCTGCAGGTCGAGCACGCGTGTCGTCCGCAGGGCGCTGTCCTGATCCCCGACGAGCGTGGTGATCACCAGCGACTTGGGTCTGCCCTCCCCGTCGCGGGTGATGGCGACCTCGAGCTCACCCGTCCTCGACCGGTCCACGCTGGGCAGGACACCGGCCAGCAGACCTCCCATCTTGTCGGCGAGGGCCGTCTGCGCACTGGCCACGGCGGCGAAGGCGACCGCGAAGGCCTCGGTGGTCGTGTTCCCCTCCCGATCGGTCGTCTTCGTCACCATCGCGCTCAACCCGCCCCCGAGACCGGCCTTGACTTGGCGGAGGTCGAGGTCGAGGGCCCCGGTGAGATCGACCTCGACGGACCTGGTCTCGCGCACGGCAGCCTTGGGCGGCTTGTCGAACAGCTCGCGCAGCGTGCTCACACCCAGCATCCCGAGCGGGATGCCCAGGCCGGCAGCGAGCAGCCCCGCTCCCAACCAGCCGACCTTGTCGATGCCGGCAGGCAGGCGCTCGGCCCGCAGGAAAGCGTCGGCCTCAGCCTGGTTGGCGAACCGCATGGTGAAGCTGTTGGACCCGGTCACGCTGGCGCCGAGGGTGGCGGCGACCCGACCGAAGTCACCGCCGATCGAGCCCTCGACCCCCTCCATGTCCACCACGGTGACCTCGACCCGACCGTCGGACAGCGTCTCGGTCACGAAACCCAGGCCTTCGAGGATCCCGACGTCGGCGACGCCGACGGTGACGCCTGCGCTCAGGTTGAAGGTCTGGCTGGTCGAGGTCACCACCCGGGTGCCGAGCAGCTCGAGCGCCCGATGGCGGGCCAGGGTCTGGGCGTCGGGGCTGAAGGGGCAGGCCGGGCCACTGGAGAAGTCGGTCGGGCGCACCTGCCAGATGGCCCCGAGCTCACCGACGGCGCCGGCGGTGGCCAGCTGGCGGGCGGCCAGGGCGAACTGCTCGGCCAGCTGGCGGCTGCGGTCGACGTGGCCCGACAGGTCGGGGTCGCCGAACAGGTAGCCGAGGCCGAACTCGGGGCAGCGTTGGCGATACCAGACCAGGGCCGACTCCAGGTCGGCGGCCGCCCGGATGACGGCGTCGTGATCGAGCTGGAGGTCGCCGACCACCCGGCCGAGAGCATCGACGTCGGCGCTGATGCGCACGCTCATGACGCCACCTGGAACACGGCCGTCACCTGGGCCATGCGGGCCTGATCGCGGCGCACCTGTTCCGCCGCAGCCTGATCGGAGCTGTCCTCGAGGCGTCGGCGCAGGTCAGCCAGCTGGTCCCGGCACGTGGTCGCCTCGTTGCGAGCCTGTCCCGCCTGGTCGCCGAGGTGGACGGCGAAGGGCCCCTCCGCCTCGTGCAGCGCCCCGAAGATCACGACCGAACGGGCCGTCACCAGGGCGTTGAGGGAAGCGATGGATCGGTCGACGGCGGCCACGGCAAACGCTGCGGCGCTGTGGTCGAAGTCGACATCGAGGATCACGGGGAGGGGCACCGCCAGCGGTGGCGCGAGCGACCCCGGCAGCGTGGTGTCAGTCGGCATGACATGAAAGATAACGAAACACACGAGAAGATCCTCGACACCCTGCGTTGCAAGGTGGTGACAGGCCGGGCCACGGCCGCCGCCTTCAGCCCTGGGCCAGCACCCCCTCCGCGCACAGTCGCTCGACCTGGGCGCGGTCCAGCCCGGCTTCGGCCAAGACCTCGGTGGTGTGTTGGCCCAGGCCGGGGGCGGGCGAACGTAGGGAACCGGGGGTGGCGCCGAAGCCCCAGGGCACACCGGGCTGGCGGATGGTGCCCTCGGTGGGGTGTTCCAGGGTCTGCCAGAAACCGACGGCCTCGAGGTGGGGATCGGTGCGCAGGTCGTCGAGGCTGTTGACCGGGGCGCAGGGGATGCCGGCGGCCCGCATGGCCGTCAGCCACTCGGCCGTGGTCCGGGCGGGCAGCAGTCCGTCGACCACCTCGTAGACCTCGTCGATGTGTCGCACCCGGGCCGACAGGGTGGTGAAGCGGGCGTCATCGGCCAGGTCTGACCGTCCCACCAGGGCGAACAGGGCGGCGAAGTGCTTGTCGAGGTAGGGCAGGGCACAGATGTGGCCGTCGGCGGTGCGGTACGGGCGGCGGAAGCGGGACAGCACCCGGCCGTAGCCCGCCGGCCCCTCGGCGGGCACGTAGGTGGCGTCGGCCAGGTGCTCGACGAGCACGAAGCTGGCCATGGTCTCGAACATGGGCACGGTCACGGCCTGGCCCTGACCGGTGCGGGCCTTGTGGACCAGGGCGGCGAGGATGGCCGCGGCCAGGGCCAGCCCCGTGGTCTTGTCGACCACGATCATGGGCACGTAGCGGGGGTCGCCGACCAGGCGCTCCATGAGGGCCACGGTGCCGGACAGGCCCTGGACCAGGTCGTCGTAGGCCGGTTGGCCGGCGTAGGGGCCGCCCTCGCCGAAGCCCAGGGCCACGGCGTGGATCAGGCCCGGGTTCACCGCACTGAGCTGGTCGTGGTCCAGGCCCAGGCGGCGGGCAGGCTCGGGGCGGATGTTGTGCACGACCACGTCGACGTGGCGCACCAGGGCGTGGAGCACGTCGCGGGCCTCGGGCCGCTTGAGGTCGATGACCACCGAGCGCTTGTTGCGGCCGATGGTGAGGAAGATCGACCCCATGGCCGGGTGGCGCTGGTGGGCGGCGAAGCGCATCGAGTCGCCCTCGGGGGGCTCGACCTTGATGACATCGGCACCCAGGTCGCCCAGGATCATGGTGGCGTAGGGGCCGAGGACCACCGACGTGAGGTCGAGCACCCGGATGCCGTCGAGAGGTCCAGCCATAGGGGGGCGAACGTAGCCGGCCGACCGTCGTGCGCTGGGCTGAGGTCGGTTCAGGCCGCCTCGGCAGCCAGGCGGGTGCTGGCGGCGTCGGCCCGGATGAGGCGGCTTCCGACCTCGATGACCCCAGCGGCGGCCAAGGCCACGACGGCGAAGAACAGCCAGGCCCGGGAGTAGCCGCCGTGGTCGATGAGGTAGCCGAAGATCAGGGGCCCCACCGCTCCCCCGGCGTAGGTGCCGGTCTGGGTCACCCCGGTGGCCGCAGCCGGAGCGGCCCGGTTGTAGGCCACCACGGCCAGGTTGAACACCCCCGGCCACGCCCACCCGGCGCCGAAGGCCACCAACGTGCCCAGCACGAACACCACCGGGCTGCCGATGGCCAGGGAGGCCAGGCCGAACGAGCCCACCACCAGCATGACGACCACGACCCGGAAGTGGCCGCCGTCGTGACGGTCGGCCCGCCAACCCATGGACAGGCGGGACAGCAGGCCGACGGCACTGCCCACGGCCAACAACCCTCCGGACAGGCCGTCGCCCAGGCCCACGTCGACACCGGCGGAGGTCAGGAACGAGCCCAGGGTGTTGGCCGCGGCCGAGCCCAGTCCCGCACCCACACCGAGCACGGCCAGGCACACCAGCCCGGCCTGGGGGCGGGCCGTGCGGTGGCCGGCCGGCCGTGGAACCACCGCCACCCGAGGGACGATGGCCACCGAGGCCAGGGCCAGACCGGCGGCACCGGCGAAGGCCCAGCGCCAGCCCACGGTCAGGCCCAGGGTGGGCACGGCCAGCCCCGCCAGGAGGGTGGCGGCAGGGATGGCCGACTGCTTGACGCCGAAGGCCAGGCCGTTGCGGGCCACGGGCACCCCAGCCACGATCATGGCGTTCGACGCCGGTTGGGCCAGCGAACTGGCCAGCCCGCCCACGGTCAGGGCGGCGAGCAGGAGGGGGAAGGTGGGGCTGAGGGCGGCCGCCACCAGCGCAGTGGCCGAGCCCAAGCCGGCCAGGCGCATGCCCCGGGCCGGGCCCGCCCGTTCGACCAGGTGGCCGAAGAAGGCCGACGACGCCGCCGAGACGGAGAAGTAGCCGAACACGATCCACCCCTGGGCCGCGGTCGAGAAGTCCAGGTCCTCCCGGATCTGCACGGCCAAGCCACCGACCAGGAACACCGGCAGCACCCCGGCCGTCGACGTGGTGATGACGGCCAGGAACAATCGTCGCACAGCGAGGTCTGGCGGCACGCCGGCACGGTACGCCGCCACCTACCCTCTGCACCGCAACGGACGCGAGCCCGCTCGACTGGGCGCCGCCGACCCCGACGCCACCGACGACGAGCTGGTGAGCATGCGAACCCTGCTGGCCCTCCCTACCTGATCGTGGCCGTGGCGCTGACCGCCATAGGTGTCGCCATCACCGCGGCCGTCGTATCGGCCAACTGCGACTGGCGGGCGGTCCTCGCCGGCGGGGCCTACCTGTTGGGCGCGGTGGCGCTGCCCGTGCTCGTGGCGCTGGCGTGGCAGCGCCGACACCGCTCGGGGCTCGGCGACACGCTCACCGCAGGGGCGCTCACCTCGGTCGTGTTCCACCTGGCCCTGACACCCGTGGGGTTTGCGGCCCTGGCCATGTGACGTCGAGGGACACCGTTGAGCTGGGGATGTGATCGAGGCGACAGGCATCCTCGGGCGGAGGAGAGCCGAGGCAACAGCGTGAGCTGTCGTGGTCGCCTCGCTCACCGCCGAGGCTCCACCTCGATCCCGTTCGTCGCACCTCCTATCGCCGCTAGGGTGCGAGGCGATGGGGTCATGTGGCGGCCGAGGGCGCTTCGGGCCGGCCGTGCGACTGGCGGCTGCGTCGATGGTCCTGTCGGCTGCCTTGGCCGCTTGCGGCGAGGAGCCCGCGGTGACCGGGGAAGCGCCGACGGCCAACTCAGCACCCGGCCCGTCCGCGTCCGACACGGCGGCCGACGAGCCGCGGGACCTGCTGGCCCGAGCGGCCGTGGCCACGTTCGCCGTCCCCAGCGTCCACGTCGAGGTGGTCGACGCGGCCAGACCAGACGACGAGCCGTCGACCCTCGACTACGTCGCCCCCGACAAGGCGCGCTCGAGACATACGGCCGGGCTGTCGGGTGCCCCGTCGGAGACGTTGATCATCGGCGCCACGGGCTACTACTCGGCTCCGGGCAAGCCCGGCTACTACGTCACCAACCCCGTCCCTCCAGGATCGGCCCAGGGCGTCCTGGCGGCACCCCTGGGCCCCATAACCGGCCGAGCCCGGATCGCCGACGGGCTCATCGTCGAACTGCACGTCCTCGTGGGAAGCGGTCCGACAGCCCCGACCTGTCGTACTCCTTCAGCGGCTTCGGCGATCCGATCACGATCGAGCCGCCACCCGCGGACCGGATCACCACCGAGTCCGGCACCACCTACTGCCCGCCGGATGGTTCGCGGCCACCAGGGATGTCGTTCTGCGTGGTCGACGACGGCCGCAGCGCGGGCGGCGGGTGACGAGCGCCCCGATGAACGACATCGACGAGCGACGGCGACGCCTCCTGGAGGCAGCCGAGCAGAGCGCAGCCCGCTTCCAGCCGGCCGCTGCGCTCCTGGCGACCGACGCCGCGGCCGTGCTGGCTGACCTCGCTCGGTTCACCGGGGACGACGGCCGGGAGGTGGACGTGGCCATCGTGCACGTGGCGGTCGACCCGTCCGAGCTCGTCCGCCTGCGATCTGGGTACCGGTACAGCCGGCGCGACGACGAGCTGGCGGAGCCCCATTGGCTGGTGCACGGTGAGGTGTGGGACGTCTACGTCATCAGCACGTCGAGGCGCATCCGGGGCAGCCGGACGTACTCCAGCGGGCCGGCCAGCTTCCGTCGGAGGCAGCTGGCCGAGCTGGCCCAGGACCTCGTGGTGGAAGAAGCACGGACAGCCCGCCCGCACTGTCTCCTACCTGGCCACGGCCACCCCCTCGAACCGGTGGAACGAGACGGGACGGCCGTCTGGCGCTGCCCTACCGCGACCTGGGCGTGCGAGGTCGGCAGCTACCCCCGCGGTCGGTAGGACGACCGGACGACACGGAGCCCATCCCGGTCGCGGACATAACAGCTGGACCAGTTATGATAACTGCGACAGTCAAAGAGGTGGACATGCTGGACAAGCCCGAGGACGTGTTCGACCGAGGGCGGGAGTGGGCAGCCATCACCCGCGCCGTCGAGTCAGACCGGGCCGGTTCGTCGCTGGGGCTGGTGTACGGCCGGCGACGGCAAGGCAAGACGTACCTGCTCGAGGCCCTCGTGGAGGCGGCCGGAGGGCTCTACTGGCCGGCGCTGCGCCAGTCGTCGGCGCAGAACCTGGATCGGCTCGCCGCCGCTTACGGACGGCACACCAGGGCACGGGCCGGCGTCCGCTTCTCCGGCTGGGAAGAGGCGTTCAGCGCCCTGCTCGCCCTCGGCGACGGCGCCAACGAACCGCTGCCGGTCGTGGTGGACGAGTTCCCCTACCTGCTCGAAGGCGACCCGGGCATCCCGTCCGCGCTGCAGGCGCTGCTCAGCCCGCGCGGCCCCGCCGCCCAGCGGTGGCGCACCCGCCTCATCCTTTGCGGCTCGGCGCTGTCCACCATGCGAGGCCTGCTCGCCGGGACGGCACCTTTGCGTGGTCGGGCCGAGCTGGAGCTGGTCGTCCACCCCTTCTCCTATCGGGATGCCGCCGCGTTCTGGGGCGTTGCCGGGGACGCGGATGTCGCTCTGCGCCTCCACGCCCTGGTCGGCGGCACCCCGGCTTACCGGGACATGTGCGGCGGCACGGCTCCGGCGGCCGCCGACTTCGACCGCTGGGTGGCCGACCGGCTGCTCGACCCCGCCTCAGCCATGTTCCGCGAAGGCAACGTGCTGCTGGCCGAAGAGGTCCGCCCACTCGACGCCGCCATGTACTTCTCCGTGCTCGCCGCCGTGTCCGCCGGCCGGACCCGTCGCGGCGAGATCGCGGCCACCGTCGGTCGGGCCGAGGGGGCGCTGGCCCACCCGTTGACCGTCCTCGCCGAGGCCGGACTCGTCGAGGCACTTCCCGATGCGCTTCGCCAGCGACGCACCACCTTCCACGTGGCCGAGCCGGTGATGCGCCTGCACCAACTGGTCATCGGACCCAACGAAGGCCGCCTCGTCCGGCACCATGGTCCGGAAGTGTGGGCCGAGGTGGCCGACACCGTCTCCGCTCGCATCTACGGCCCCCACTTCGAGACCGTCGCCCGGGTCTGGTGCGCCGAGCACGCCACCGCCTCCACCCTCGGTGGGGTGGCCAGCCGGGTGGCGCCGACCGTGGTGGCCTGCCCAGAGCATCGGAGCAACCACGAGATCGACGTCGTCGTCACCGAAACCGCCACCGGGCGGGACGACCGGGTCATCGCCCTCGGCGAGGCCAAATGGACCTCACGACCGTCCACCGTCGACCAGCTCGAACGTCTCGATCACCTTCGCGCCGTCCTCCGCCTCGACGACGCCGTCAGGCTGCTGTTGTTCTCACGGCACGGCTTCAGCCGCGGCCTGCACGCCGCCGCCGACAGCCGCCATGACGTCGAGCTCGTCGACCTGGAGCGGCTCTACACCGGGTCCTGACCAGGCCGCACCACCCGACAGGGTCAGTCGCGCACGACCCGCCACAGCAGCTCGGTGAAGAGCTCGCGCTCGGTGGGGGTGAGGCGGGACAGGCCGGCGATGTCGTTGGCCATGCTGCGGTGGATGGCGGCCCGGGCGGCCACGCCCCGCTCGGTCAGCACCAGGAGCTTGACCCGGCGGTCGCAGGGGTCGAGGCGACGCTCGGCCAGGCCCCGCTCCTCGAGCCGGTCGGCGATGCCGGTCAGGTTCGAGGCGTCGCAGCCCATGGCCCGGGCCAGGTTGCGCATGGGCACGGGGTGCTCGAGGTAGCGCAGGGCCACGGCCTGGGGCATGGACAGGCCCAGGTCCTCGACCCGGCGACGGATCACCCCTGACATCTGGTCGACCAGCAGGAGCATCAGGGTGTCGAGCGCCGGTCGTGGTGCGTGGCCCACCTGCGGATCGTACCCGCGCCCACCACCCTCGCTTCCCGGCCGGGCGCGTTCTCGGACCAGGCCCTCCAACCGCCGGTCTACGGTGTGGCCGGGGTCACGTCCGGGGGGACGTGGTCGATGATGTCGAGGGGGAACGGCCATGACCGTCACCGACGCGGCGCGGCGCTCGTTCTGGGGCTGGTGCCTCGCTTCGGAGGAGCCCACCAACGCCGAGCGGGAGAAGCTCGCCGCCCAGCTGTCCGAGCGGGCCGGGGTGCCCATCACCGCCCGACCGGTGCCCGACCTGGCCGACGCCGAGCTGCGCAAGCCCCGCATCGCCGTCCCCGACCGCCTGGCCCCGTGGTGCGCCACGGACACCTGGGAACGGGCCTTCCACGCCTACGGCGCCCACCTCACCGACCGCACCCGGGCCTTCAACCTGGACTTCCCCAACCCGCCCGACGTCGTGGCCCACCCCCGGGGCGAGGCCGAGCTCGAAGCCACCCTCGACTGGTGCTCGGCCAACGGCCACGTGGTCGTGCCCTACGGCGGGGGCTCGTCGGTGGTGTGGGGGGTCAACCCGCCCGAGGCCGATGCCGTCGTCACCATCGCCCTCGACCGCATGGACCGCGTCCTCGAGGTCGACGCCACCTCCCGGGCCGCCCGCATCCAGGCCGGCGTCTTCGGCCCCCACCTCGAGGACCAGCTCCGCCCCACCGGCCACACCCTCCGCCACTTCCCCCAGTCGTTCCGCTTCTCCACCCTGGGCGGCTGGATCGTCACCCGGTCCGGGGGGCACTACGCCACCAACCACACCCACATCGACGAGTTCGTCGAGTCGGTGCGCATGCTCACCCCAAGGGGTTGGTGGGAGTCGCGCCGCCTGCCCGGCTCGGGCGCGGGCCCGTCGCCCGACCGTCTCGTCCTGGGCAGCGAGGGCATCCTCGGCATCGTCACCGAGGCGTGGATGCGCATCCAGGCCCGGCCCACGTTCCGGGCCACGGCCGGCGTCGTCTTCGACACCTGGGAGGCGGGCTACGAGGCCGTGCGCCGCATCGCCCAGGCCAAGCTGTGGCCGGCCAACCTGCGCATCCTCGACCCCGCCGAAGCGGGCCGGGCCGCCGGCCTCGACGGCACCCAGGCCCTGGTCATCATCTCCTTCGAGTCCGCCGACCTGACCCAGCGCCACAACATCACCCAGGCCGTCGAGCTGGCCCGGTCGTGCGGCGGCCACATCGCCGAAGAAGACATCAGCATCTCGGACGGGGGTGGCGAGCCCACGGGCCGGGGTGGGGCCGTGGGGGCCTGGCGCGACGCCTTCATCGGCGTGGGCAACGGGGTGGAGACCAGCCTCGGTCTGGTGGCGGACACCTTCGAGACAGCCATCACCTGGGACCGCTGGCCCGAGTTCGACGCCGTGGTCCGGGAGAAGGTATCGGCCGTGCTGCGGAGCACCTTCGGCCACGAGCCCATGCTGTCGTGCCGCTTCACCCATGTGTACCCCGACGGCCCCGCCCCCTATTACACCTGGTCAGGGATGGGTCGGCAGGGTTCGGAGATCCAGATGTGGTCCGAGGTGAAGCACGCCGCCGCGGAAGCCGTGGAGGACGCCGGGGGCACCATCACCCACCACCACGCCGTGGGCCGCATGCACCGCCCCCAGTACGACCGACAACGCCCCGATCTGTTCGCCGACGCCCTGCGAGCGGCCAAGGCCGCCGTCGACCCCGCCGGCGTGCTCAACCCCGGCGTGCTCATCGACCCCTGACGATCACCCCCCGACGATCAGACCCTGACGCCGGACGGCGCGGGTTCTACCCTCGCTCGGGTATCGGCGGCTACAGCGGCGTGCTCTGACCGTCGATGCCATGGGGGTGGAGATCGCCGGGACGCCCCCAACGCATCGACGTGCTGGGCGCCCGCATCGACGGAGGAACGACATGTACCGCAGCGACGAGCGCGACGAGTGGTTGGGTCGGCTGTGGTTGGCCCTCGTCATCGGCCTGGCCGTCACCGCACTGCGGTTGGCGGCCGCCGCCGCTGGCGGTGTGCCCCGCCCCCTGTGGTTCGCCGCCCTCGACCTGGCCGTCACCGTGCCCACCCTCGGCCTCGGCCTACCCCTCCTCGCCCAGGCCATCCAGACCCGTCGGGCCCAGGCCGCGGCCCGTCGCCTGGGCGGGCGGGGCTGGGAGTGCCAGGCATCGGGCGCGGCCTTCGGCCTGGCCAACCCCTGGGTCCCCGGCGTGCTCGTGGCCGGAGCACAGGGCACCGAGTGGCACCCGCTGCGCCAGATGCCCGGGGTGTCGCCCCTGGCCGTGCACGGCGGCGCGTCGCGGGGTCCGCTGAGCGCGTCGACCTGGACCGAGCTGACGGCGACCGGCGCCCGGGGCCCCTTGGCCCTGCGGGTGCGCCCCGCCGCCGTCCTCGAGGTCACCGCCTCCATCGCCGCCCGCCGCTGACCTTGGCGGCACCCCACCGGGGCGCCGCGACCAGGTCAGCCTGGCGAGAGCAGCAGCATCAGACGGTGGGCGTGCGCTTGCCGAAGCCCTTGAAGGTGTCGTTGATGTGGGTGATGACCGAGGCCAGCTTGCCCCGGCCCTCGAGCAGGCGGGGAGCCTTGTCCTGCAGCCCGGCCACGGTCCAGCGACCATCGGCGGCGATGATCTTGTCCTCGCTCAACGAGTAGCCGCCGTACAGGCCGACCTCGTTGGCGCCCACGTGGAAGATGCCGCCGGTGAAGGGGCAGTCCTCGGTGGACAGGTAGGCCACCAGGGGGGACACGTTGGCCGCGTCGAACACGTCGAACTGGCTGGGGTCGTCGGGGGCCTTGACCACGTCACCCAGGCCCGGGGTCTGCAGCGTGAGCCGGGTGCGGGCCACCGGGGCCAGGCAGTTGGCCACCACGCCGTAGCGGCTCAGCTCCTGGGCCTCGACGAAGGTCATGGCGGCGATGCCGGCCTTGGCCGCGGTGTAGTTGGTCTGGCCGGGGTTGCCCAGCATGGCGCCCGAGGCGGTGTTGACGATGGCGCCCTTGACCGGCTCCCCGGTCTCCTTGAACTTCTCCCGCCAGTAGGCCGCCGCCCACCGGGTGGGCACGAAGTGGCCCTTGAGGTGCACGGCGGCCACGGCGTCCCACTCGTCCTCGGTCATGTTGACGAGGACGCGGTCGCGGAGGATGCCGGCGTTGTTGACGAGCACGTGCAGGTCGCCGAAGGCCTCGACGGCGGCGTTGACCAGCCGCTGTCCGCCTTCCCACGAGGTGACCGAGTCGGTGTTGGCCACGGCCTCACCGCCCATGGCCTTGATCTCGTCGACCACTTCCTGGGCGGGGCCGGTGTCGGCGCCGCTGCCGTCGATGTGGCCACCGAGGTCGTTCACCACGACCTTGGCCCCTTCTGAAGCCAGGAGCAGCGCGTGCTCCCGCCCCAGGCCCCGGCCTGCACCGGTGATGATCACTACGCGTCCGTCTAGCGCTCCCATGCCGCGGACCCTAATGCCCACCACCATGCACCTCCCAGGTGACCCCCGGCAGCCACCGCTCAGGGACGGCGCTGCGCCGCTGGTACCGTCCGCGCCGTTGGAGGTGGGATGCCTGGTCGCCGATCTGGTCTGACCCGTGAGCAGATCGTGGCCGCTGCGGCCGAGCTGGCCATGGCCGGCGGGGTCGACGCGCTGACCATGCGCGAGCTGGCCCGCACCCTGGGCGTGGGCACCATGTCGGTGTACCACTACCTGCCCGACAAGGACGCCGTGCTCGACGCCGTCACCGAATTGGTGTGGCGCAAGGTCGAGCTCCCGCCGACCGGGCCCGCCCACCGGTGGCGCCCCCGCATCGAGGCCCTGGCCCGCAGCTGGCGCCAGGTCATGTTGGACCACCACCGCCTGCTTCCCCTGCTGCTCACCCGCCGCTACACCGGGCCCGAGGGACTGGCCCCCGTCGAGGCCATGATGTCGGCGCTGCGCGACGCGGGCTACGACGCGGCCGACGGGGTGCGCTGCTTCCGCCTCGTCACCGGGTTCGTCGTCGGCTTCGTCGAGGGTGAGTACGCCCGCTCGCTGCGCGACCCGGCTGCGGTCGCCGCCACCATCGCCGCCGGCATGGACGACGGCCGCCATCCCCGGCTCATGGAGGCCATCCGCGCTGCGGCCGACATCAGCCCCGACGACGAGTTCGACTTCGGCCTCCAGCTCGTGCTCGACGGCGTGGAGGCCCGCCGGCCGTGGCCCCTACGCCCGGGTCCTGACTGACCCACCACCCTTGACCCCCCTGGTTCGTACAACGTACGATGAGCCTCTGTCAGCCGAGGGTGGAGGGGCAATGGGCGATCCGGACGACGAGCGGTACTACGACGAGTTCGGCTTCTACAGCCCCATGCCCCTGAGCCGGGCCGCTCGGCGCGAGCCCCCCGAAGGCTTCCCCACCGGTCCCGACGTGGGCGTGCGCCTGCCCGACATCCGCCTCCCCGACCAGGGCGGCCGCCTCGTCGACGTGCACGAGCACCGCGAGGGGCGGGGCGCGATCGTCGTGTTCCACCGATCGGCCTTCTGGTGACCGCCGTGCATGACGCAGCTGGTCGAGCTGCAACAGACCCTCGCTGACCTGCACGCCAACGGGTACCAGGTGTACGCCGTGAGCAACGACACCGTGGACCGGTTGGCCGACTTCGCCGCCCGGCAGGGCATCACCTACCCCCTGCTGTCCGACGAGGACTCGGCCGTCATCCGCCGCTACGGGATCATGAACACGCTCATCCGTCCCGACGAGGGCCGTTCGATGCGTTGGTACGGCATCCCCTACCCCGGCACCTACGTGACGGGGCCCGACGGGGTGATCAGCCACAAGTCCTTCCACCGCCACCACGCCGTGCGGGCATCGGGTGCCAGCCTGTTGCACACCCTCACCGGAGTGGTCGAGGTCCCCGACGACGCGCCCGCCGCCCACGTCGAGGGCGACCAGGTGTCCCTCGATGTGCGCCTGCTCGACACGAGGCTGCGCCTCGAGGTGCTGAGCACCCTGGTGTGCCGCATCCGGGTCCGTGACGACCTGCACCTGTACGCCCCCGGTTCCCCCGACGGCTTCCTGGTCACCGCGCTGACCGTGGGGGGCACCGGCATCCGCGCCCTCGACGCCTCCTGGCCTGCGGCGGGTCGACTGCGCATGGAGGTGCTCGACCTCGAGGTGTCCGTGCCCGTCACCGCCACCTCGGAGCTGCTGCGCCTGGGTCACGGGATGGAGGTGGGCCGGGCCACCATCGACATCGCCCTCGACTACCAGGCGTGCAACGAGGACGAGTGCTTCCTGCCCGGCCGGCTGACCCACCAGCTCGACGTCGACCTCGACCTGCTCGTCGAGCCCGACGGCCTCGAGGTCTACGTCGAACGTCTCGCCGGTGAGGCGAGGAGACCAGTTGCGCTACCGGAAGGAGAGGACGAGGGCCTGTGACCCGCACCATCGCCCAGCTGCCGGCCGCGGTGACCGACGCCTACCCCTACCGGTCCCGCTTCACCGAGGTGAACGGCCGGCGCCTGCACTACATCGACGAGGGCCCACCCGATGCCCCGCCGGTGCTGCTGCTGCACGGCAACCCCACCTGGGGGTTCCTGTGGCGCGACGTCATCCCGCCCCTGCTCGCCGCCGGGCACCGGGTCGTGGTGCCCGACCAGATCGGCTTCGGCCTGTCCGAGAAGCCATCGGCGCACGGTGAGCACACGCTCGACAACCACATCGCCAACCTGGTGGCCTTCCTCGACGGGCTCGACCTGGTCGACCTGACCTTCGTCATCCACGACTGGGGTGGCCCCACCGGGCTGGGCGCCCTGCTGGCCCGTCCGGGGCGGGCCGCGGCGGTGGCGGTGATGTCGACGTGGGCGTGGCGGCAACCCAGCGCCGAGTTCCACCACCGGGTCCTGCCCTGGCGCACCATGCACGCCCCCCTGATCGGGCCCTACCTGTTGGGCCGCCACGGGGCCCTGGTCGGGCGGGGGGTCTACCTGTCCGTCATCGACCGGGCCCGCTTCGCCGAGCGGGCGCAACCCGTGTACGAAGAGGTCCTGGCCGATCCCGACGACCGCCGCCTGACCTACCTGTGGCCGCGGTGCATCCCCCTGGGCCTGGCCAGCGACATCACCACCGAGCGCTTCGACGAGCTCGAAGCCGGGGTGCGGGCCCTCGACCTGCCCGCCACCGTCATCTGGGGGCGGGAGGACGACGTCTTCACCGCCGACGTCTTCGCCCGACGCTGGCTCGACATCTGGCCCCACGCCGAGGGGCCCCACCTGGTCACCGGCCGCCACTTCCTCCAGGAGGACTCGGGCCCCGAGATCGGCCGGCTGCTCGTCGACTTCCTCGGACGGAGGGGGCCGCGGGCCTCCGGAAAGATGTCCTCGTGAACGGCAACGCCCAGGACCCCAGCGCGGCGGTCGAGGTGCTCGACAACTCGGCCCGGCCGGCCGGCTGCCGGTCGGTCCCCGTGCTGGCCGAGGGCGAGTTGGGCCACTACCCCGAGTTCGCCGCCTTCTTCGCCGCCACGTTCGACCTCGACCGGGCCCCCCTCGAGGCCCCGGGCCTGCTGCGGGTGGGCGGGGAGCGCTACTACGAGCTCGTCTTCGTGGGCCGCTCGGGTCGTCCCTTCCCCGCCGGGGTCGAGGTCGGCGCCCTGGTGGCCGGGGTCGAACCGCTGGACGCGGCCCAGGCCGACCGCGACCTGTGGGCCATCCTCACCTGGCTGGTGGCCGGGGTGGGCGGGGACTGGACGGTCGAGGCCCTGCACGAGACCGGTCGCATCTACCGCATCCCCGCGGCGCGGCCACCGACCTGACGCCGGCCATCGGCTCGGGTGGAGCGTCAGCCCTCGACGGCTCAGCTCTCGACGGCTCAGCTCTCGACGGCTCAGCTCTCGACGGAGGGCACCGAGCCGCGGTCCATGCGCAGCAGGGCGCCGATGCCGTCGGTGAGCTCGGGGATGTTGGGGGTGAGGCGCACGGCTCCGCCCCCCGCCCAGGCGGCCCGGATGGCAACGTCGACGATGCGGCCGTCGCGGCGCCCGCAGGGCCGCAGCGGTGTCGGCCACGCCCGAGACCCCCCGGTCGCGCTGGCCCAGCTCCTGCTTGAGCGCCTCGAGCAGGGCCACGGTGTCCTCGGCCACGACGGTGCGGTAGAGGCGGGCGGCCTGGTCGGCCAGGTGGCCCTCCGAACCGGGGCCGCGGCCGCCACTGGCCCGGCGTACCAGGCGGGTCACCTCGGCGGGCAGGTCGTCGATCAGCAACTGGGTGGCCCGCCCGTCACCGGCCACCACCACCAGGCGGGGCTGGACCTGGGCCAGCTCGTCGTGGCCGATGGCGGTGACCAGGGTGCCGTCGACATCACCGATCACGGCCAGGGCCGGACCCTCGGTACGGGCCTCGGCCAGCCACACGCCGATGCCGTCGAGCAGCTCCTCGGGCGCCCCCCGGTCACGCAGGGCGTTGCGGTGGTCCTTCCAGCGGATCTCGAAGCGGGCCGCCGCGCCTTCACTGCTGCGCTCGGTGTTCATGGCCACGGACACGAAGGGCCCCGGGCGATCGAAGAGCTCAGCGGCCTCGGGCAGGTCCTGTCGACCTACGCCCACGTGTGGGTTGGCGCCTGAAGCGTCCATCTCCGAGACGCTACGCGGGGCGACCGGCGCCGGCCGAGCTGTCCCTGGTCGCACCGGCCAGGGCGGCGTTGTCCAGGGCGGAGCGGTCGGGGCCCTCGGCGTCACCCCGGCGGCGGTAGTCGTCGCGGTGGGCCAGGTAGTCCTCGAAGGTGTCCCCGGCCACGCCGTCGTTGCGCATGCGCAGGTAGTCCTTGCCCAGGGCCACGGCCCGGCACGCCTTGCCGCTGGTGGGCTGATGACCGACCCCCACGGTGGGGGCGGGACCGCGCACCACGGTGTTGCTGAGCCGACCCACGCCTTCGACCTCGACCTCGACCACATCGCCATCGGCCATGGGCCGTGACCGCCACGGCGTGCCCGTGAGGATGATGTCGCCGGGCAGCAGGGTCAGGTGGCGGCTGAGGTCGGACGCCAGCTCGTCGATGCCGAAGGTCATGTCCGACACCGCCCCCTCCTGGACGAGGTCGCCGTTGAGGTACGTGCGCACCGTCGAGCGGCGGATGTCGACCCCGCTGACCAGGCCCGGACCCACCGGACAGAAGGTGTCCATGCCCTTGACCCGCAGCATGGACCCGGCGTCGGTCTCGCGGAAGTCGTGGCAGCCCACGTCGTTGGCGGGGGCGAAGCCGGCCAGGTGGTCCCACACGTCGTCGGGGGCCACGTCGCGGGTGGGTCGACCGATCACCGCGGCGATCTCACCCTCGTAGTTCAGCCACTGGGTGTCGGCCGGGCGCACCAGGGCGCCACGGTGGGCGTTGAGCGAGCTGGGCGGCTTGGTGAAGTAGGTGGGGGTGGTGCCGGTCAGGTCGCCGCCGAACTCACGGGCCCGGCTGGCGTAGTTCAGGTGCACGCACAGGATCTTCGACGGGGCCACCACCGGGGGCAGGTAGGTGGCGGTGGCCTCCTCGACACGGCGGCCGTCGCCGAGGACGAGCTCGTCACCATCGAGCTGGCACCACTGCGGCGAGCCCTGGACCAGGGCCAGGCGCAGCTCGCGCCGGGGACCGTCGAGCACCGACATCGTCCTACCCTCCCCCTCGAACATCCCCGTGAGACGTTCGCGGACCCTGTTCCACCCCGTCACCGTGTTCTAGCCCGTCACCGCTGGTCGAGCACCCGCTTGGCCTTGCCCTCGAAGCGCTCCAGGCTGCCGGGAGGCACCGCGTCGACCACGGGCCGGACCTGGGCCACGTGGCCGATGCGCTCGGCGATGGCGGCCACGGTGGCGGGATCGTCGGTCTCCACCACCACGGTGAGCACATCGTGCTGGGCCTGCTCCCGGGTCAGCCGGATGCGCCACTCGGCCCCCGGTGCCAGCAGGGCCACGCACACCTCCTCGATGATGGCCGGATAGACGAGGGCACCCCGCACCTTGATGGCGTCGTCCACCCGGCCCACGAGCGAGGTCATCACGGGCAGGCCCGAGGCGGCGCCGAAGCGGTCGGGCACGGCCGCGGCCAGGTCCCGGGTGCGGTAGCGGACCAGGGGGGAGCCTTCCCGGTACGGCGTGGTCAGGGTGATCTCCCCCACCTGGCCCGGTTCCACCGGCTCGTCGGCGTCGATGCGCAACAGCTCGATCACGAAGTAGCTGGTGTTGACCTCCAGGCAGCCCGACAGGGGGTCGGTGACATCGCCGAAGGCGAGGATGGGCCCCGCTGTCTCGGTCGAGCCGTACAGCTCCTGCCAGCGGAACGAGGGACCGAAGGCGTCGACCACCTGGCGGCGCACCTCGGGGGTGGCCCCCTCACCTCCCACCAGGGCCATGCGCAGGCCCGTGATCGACAGGTCGACCCCGGAGGCGGCGGCCGTCTCCCGCAGGACCCGCAGGTAGGAGGGGGTAGCCGACAACAGGGTGATGGGCAGGGTGACCAGCCACTCGATGACCTGGGCCGGGTTGGTGGGCCCGGCGGGGATGGTGCCAGCACCGGCGGCGTGGGCCAGCTCCTGCAGGGAGGGGGCGCCGATCCACAACCCGCCACCGTGGGTGTTGAGGAGCACGTCGTCGGGCCCGATGCCGGCGGCGGCCACCACGTGGCCGTACTGGTCACCCAACGCCGCCCAATCGGCCGCGGTGTAGCCCACGAACAGCCGGGGCCCCGTCGTGCCCGAGGTGGCCGACACGTGGCGCATGGCGGACAGCGGCCGGGCCGACAGGGGGAAGGGGCCGTGACCGGCCAGGTCGGCCTTGGTGCACGTGGGCTGGTCGTGCAGGGCCAGCGACGTCACCCCGGCGTGGTGGGCGGCGTAGAAGGGCACCTCGGCCCGGGCCCGGGCCACCAGCTCGCCCACAGCCCTTTCGTGGGGGCCGACCTGGCCCAGGGTGGGGAACGGTCCCCCGCCGGGACCACCCAGCCCGGTCACAGCCCGTACCGGCTGGGCACGGTGCGCAGCCACTCGCCGATGACCTCCCCGATCATGATGGAGGTCAGGTTCGTGTTGGCCCTGGGCACCGACGGCATGATCGAGGCGTCGGCCACCACCAGCCCGTCGACGGCCCGGCACCGGCCGAACTGGTCGACCACGGCTGTGGGATCCTCGGCGGGGCCCATGCGCACCGTGCCGCAGGGGTGGTAGCCGCTGCCCGAACGGGTGCGGGCCAGCTCGACGGCGGCGTCCTGCGTTACGGGCATGGGTGGCCAGCGCACCCCGTCGATGAGGCCGGCCAGCGGTTCGACCGTGGTCAGGTGGGCGGCGTCGAGCAGGGCGCCGGCCAGCCGGTGGGCGTCACGGTGGTCGGTGCAGAAGCCCGATTCGACCACGGGCCCGACGTGGGGGTCGGCCGAGGCCAGGCGCACGCACCCTCGGCTCCACGTCTGCTCCAGCACTGCGGCCAGCCCGAACGCCCCCTGGTTGCGGGCGCCGCCCATGAAGCTGAACAACTCGATCTGCAGGTCGTTGAACTGGTCCGACCCCGGGGCGGTGTAGCGCAGGATGGTCTGGATGATGGGTTGGTCGAGGTCCAGGGTCTCGGGGTATCGGGCCCCCAGCACCAGGGACAGGGCGGGGTGGTCGTCGAGGTTGCGGCCCACCCCAGCCACGTCGGCCACCACGTCGATGCCCAGGGCAGCCAGCTCGGCGGCAGGGCCGATGCCCGAGCGCAGCAGCACGGCCGGTGAGGCCACGGCGCCGGCGCAGAGCACGAACAGTCGGCCCCGCACCAGCTCGGTGGTCCCGTCGGGCCCTTCCACCTCGGCCGCGGTGACCCGGCCACCCTCGACCACCAGGCGCCGGGTGGCGGACGAGGCCCGGATGGTCAGGTTGGGCCGCACCCGGGCCGGGGCCAGGTAGCCGATGGCCGTGGACACCCGCAGCCGGCCCAGCTTGTTCATGGGCTGGGGTCCCGACCCCCAGGCCACCGGGTCGTTGTGGTCGGGGCAATCGGGGTAGCCGGCCGTCGCCGCCGCCTCGAGGAAGGCGAGGTGGGAGGGGAGGAGCTCGGCCGGGGGGTAGCGGCGGATGGAGATGGGCCCGGCATCGCCGTGGAACGGGGCGGCGCCGTAGTCGAGGTCCCGCTCGAGCCGACGGAAGGCGGGCAACACCTGGTCCCACGACCACTGGTCGTTGCCCAGGGCGGCCCAGCCGTCGTAGTCCTGGGGCACCCCCCGCAGGGCGATGGCCGTGTTCACCGCCGAGGACCCGCCCGTCACCCGCCCCCGGGGTAGGGCCTGGTTGCGGGCCACGGCCGTGGGCAGGTAGCGGAAGCCCCAGTCGTGGTCCACATAGCTGTTGTCGTGCCCGTTGGTCAGGTCAGGGGGGGTGTCGGCCAGCACCGGGTAGTCGGGCCCGGCCTCGAGCAGGAGCACGCTGCGGTTGGGGTCCTCACTGGCCCGCGCCGCGATCACCGCCCCCGCCGAACCGGCGCCGATGACCACGACATCGTGCACCTCCCCCGACGTCGGCCCACCCCCGCGGTCGCTGCTGTCCCCCATGTGTCCCATCGTCGCGAACTTCGGGCCGGCCCGGGGCTACGTTTCCCGCCATGGCCAGGGCCCAGCTCGTGCTCCGTGACGTCGTCATCCACGACGGGAGCGGCGGCCCACCCACCGAAGGCGACGTCGAAGTGCGCGACGGGCGCATCACCGCCGTGGGCACCGCCGGTCCGGGCGAGGTCGAGATCGACGGCGCCGGCCAGGTCCTGTGCCCGGGCTTCGTCGACGTGCACACCCACGACGACGGCGCCCTGCTGGCCCACCCCGGGTTGCCCTTCAAGGTGGCCCAGGGGGTGACCTCGGTCGTCATCGGCAACTGCGGCTTCTCGGCCGTGCCATCCATCGAAGGCGAGCGCTCGGGGGGCGCCCTCGACTTCCGGGGCGACTGGGCCGACCTCGACGGCTACCTCGACCGGGTAGCCGGCCTGTCCCCGGCGGTGAACGTCATCAGCCAGGTGGGCCACAACACACTGCGCCAGGCGGCCATGGGCCTGGAGCGCCGCCCGCCTTCGGTGGCCGAGCTGGCCCGCATGGCCGGGTGGGTGGAGCAGGCCATGGAACAGGGCGCCATCGGCCTGTCCAGTGGGCTCGTCTACCAGCCCGGCCGGTGGGCCGACACCGACGAGCTGGTGACGTTGGCCCGGTCCGCCGCCGCCTACGACGGGCTCTACAACACCCACATGCGCAACGAGGGCGACAAGCTGCTCCAGGCCGTGGACGAGGCCCTGCTCATCGGCCGGGAGTCGGGCTGCCCCGTGCACATCTCCCACCACAAGGCGGCGGGGCGGCCCAACTGGGGCAAGGTCGTGGACTCCCTGGCCCTCATCGACGACGCCAACGCCGATGGCGCCGACGTCACCCTCGACGTCTACCCCTACGTGGCCGGTTCGGGGCCCATGTACCAGTACTTCGACCTGGCCCACATCGACCTGGCCCTGGCCGAGGTCATCCGCATCGCCTCGTGCCCCGCCTTCCCCGAGCTCGAGGGCCACATGCTGCGCGACGTGGCCGCCGAGCGGGGTGTGGCCCTCGATGCCCTGGTCACCGAGGTGCTGACCCACCCCCTGGGGCGGCAGACCATCTGCATCCAGTTCCTCATGCGCGAGGAGGACGTAGAGATCAACCTCACCCACCCCCTGGTCATGGTCGGTTCGGACGGCATCCCCGACCTGGTCGGCCAGCCCCACCCCCGCCTGTTCGGCACCTTCCCCCGGGTGCTGGCCCACTACGTGCGGGCCCGGGGCGTGCTCAGCCTGGCCGACGCCATCCGCCGCATGACCAGCCTGTCCTGCGACCGCTTCGGCCTGTCCGGCCGGGGTCGCCTCGTCGAGGGCGCCTGGGCCGACCTCGTCCTGTTCGACCCCGCCACCGTGACCGACCTGGCCACGTGGGACGACCCCAAGGTCGAACCGGCCGGCATCTCCCTGGTCGTCGTCAACGGCGAGATCGCCGTCGATCACGGGCGCCACACCGGCGTCGGCTCGGGCCGGCCCCTGCGCTACCAGCGCGACTGACCCCCGATGCAGGGCCTCGAGGCAGGGCTACGGCTTGGCCATCGCGCCGGCTCGACCAGCGCTGCGGCTGCGGGACGGGGTCGTGTGCGGAGGGCCGATGGCGCAGGTCCGTGGTCCGTGGCTGCTGATGAACCGATGCTGGAGAAGGAGGGGCCTCGGGCTGGCGATGCGGGCCCTCGGTGCCAGGTGCGGCGGCGCCGACCGCCAGGTCGGCTCGTGCAACCCGTTCCTTTGGCAGCGTTGACGCCGGGTGACCGATTGGTCACCCCTAGCGTCGAAGGCGTCAACCGCCGGTGACAGCCCCACCGCAGAGGGCCACGGCGGCCGGCAACGCCAGCCGGCAGACCTCAGAGGTCGGGTTCGGGCTCTTCCACCTGCAGGAGGCCGTTGGCCGCGGCCAGGGCCGAGGCCAGCCCGACGGCCTTCTCGTAGACGAGGGCGAAGTAGGCCTCCGCAGCGCGGTCCTGGCCCACCAGGGGGGGCGGGCCCAGGGAACGGACGATGGCCGAGGGGTCGTGGGTGGGGCGGGTGGGAGCGATGGGGGTGTCGGTGGCCCCGGGGTCGCCCCAGAAGCGCTTGAGCTCGTCGCCCTTGGCGGCCTTGCGGGAGGCGCCGCCCGACGATCCACCCCGACGGCGGGGGGTGGCGGCGGGTGTGGCTGCCCGACGGGTGCGCTTCATCGGCCCAGCTCCTCATCGGTGAGCACGGCGTCGCTGCGCAGGCCCAGGGCGGTGCGCAACTGACCGGCGTCGAGATCGCCCAGCGAGCTCGACCGGGGTAGGACCAGGTCGGCGATGCGGCGCTTGCCCATGACCACCTCTTCCACCCGCTCGTCCACCGTGCCCGGGCACACCAGGCGGTGGGCGACCACGGTGCGCTCCTGGCCGATGCGCCAGGCCCGGTCCCGGGCCTGGTCCTCGACGGCGGGGTTCCACCAGCGGTCGTAGAGCACGACGTGGCTGGCCGCGGTCAGGTTCAACCCGGTGCCACCGGCCTTGAGGGACAGCACCAGCGCCCCGGCCCCCTTCTGGGCCTGGAAGTCGGCGATGAGCTTGTCGCGGGCCCCTCGGGCCAGCCCACCGTGGTAGCAGGCCACCCGGGAGCGGAACTTGGCCGTGAGGTGCTCGGCCAGGCGCTGGCCCCAGGTGGCGAAGTGGGTGAAGATCAGCACCTTCTCCCCGGCGGCGAAGACGTCCTCGACGATCTCCTCCAGCCGGGCCAGCTTGCCCGATCGCCCATCGAGGGGCTGGTCGTCGGCCTGGTAGGCGGCGGGGTGGTTGCAGATCTGCTTGAGGGCGGTGATGGCGGCCAGGACCTGGCCGGTGCGGGCCTCGCCGATCTCGCCCGAGGCGTTGGCCGCCCCGGTGACCAGGTTGTCGAGCACGGCCTGGTAGAGCCCGATCTGCTCCGGCGTCATGGCGCAGTGGTCGAGCTCGTCGATGCGGTCGGGCAGCTCGGCGGCGATGGCCGGTTCGGCCTTGGTGCGACGGAACACGAGGATGCCGTTCAGCGCCCGCAGCGCGGCTTCGGCTGCGCCCTTGGTGTCACCCTCCTGGGAGAGCTGGGCGGTGAAGGCCGACCGGGTGCCGACGAGGCCGGGGTTGGTGAAGTCGAGGATGGCCCACAGGTCGCCCAGGCCGTTCTCGATGGGGGTGCCCGTCAGGGCGACCTTGCCCTGGGCGCTGAGTCGGCGCAGCTGCTGGGAGGTCTCGCTGGAGGGGTTCTTGATGACCTGGGCCTCGTCGAGCACCACCCAGCCCCACTCCATCTCGGCCAGGGTGTCCATGTCCCGCACCGCGGTGCCGTAGGTGGTCAGCACCACGTCGGCCCGTTGCGCCACCCCGGGCAGGGCCCGGGAGCTGGCCCGCTCGGCACCGTGGTGGACCACGACCTTGAGGCCGGGGGTGAACCGGGCCGCCTCGGCCGCCCAGTTGCCGACCACGGCGGGCGGGGCGATGACCAGGGCGGGCTTGCCACCCTTGGTCAGGCGCAGGTGGGCCAGCACGGTGGGGGTCTTGCCCAGGCCCATGTCGAGGGCCAGGCAGCCGCCCAGGTTGGTGGCGTCGAGGAAGCCCAGCCAGGCCAGGGCCTCGGCCTGGTAGGTACGCAGCTGGCCCACGAAGCCGTCGGGGTTGGTGTTGGGCACCGTGGGGGCACCCGTCGCCTTCTCGAACAGCTCGACGGCCCAACCCGTGCCCTCGAGGCGGACTCCTCCGGCCAGGCCCGAGCCCTCGAGGCCGAGGGCGTGGCGCAGCATGGCCGCCCCCGACAGGCGGGTGGTCGAGGCCCGCTCGGCCAGGGCGGCGGCGGCCTCGGCCAGGTCGGCGTGGTCGAGGGCCACCCAGCGGCCCCGGGAGCGGACCAGGGGGCGGGCCATGGCAGCCAGGCGGGCGATCTCGGCGGCGTCGAGCTCGACGTCGTCGAACACGGCCGACCAGCGCACGTTGGCCAGCTGGTGGGCACCGACCACGCTCTGGCCGCCACCCTCGGCGAACAGGCGCAGGTAGGGGCTGGGCTTGCGCCGCGACAGCGAGGGCAGGCGCACCTCGTAGCCGGCGGCCTCGAGGGTGGCGCCGATGGTGCTCATCAGCTCCCAGGCCTCGTCCTGGTCGACGACGACCTGGCCTCGGCGGGGGCCGCCGGGGCGACGCAGCAGGGGCAGGAGGCGCTCGAGGCGGACGAGCTGGTGGTCGACCTGGCGGCGGGCGGCATCGGGCGCGGTCACCAGGGCCACCTCGACGGGCACGGGATGGCGGTCCACGCCTCCGGCCAGCACCGACAGCATCCACGCCCCCTCGTCGGGGGGGTCGAGCTGCACGATCAGGTGCACGGCGCCCAGGGTCGAGGTCACCGGCTTGGCCCAGCGCTCCATGCGCCCGGCCAGCTCGCCCCCGGCCTTGGGCGGGGCCTCGAAGCGGCTGCCGTCCAGGCGGGCCAGGAAGGTCTCGGCCACGTCGGCGTTGGTGCGGGGCGAAGGCGGCGGCGCCGGCACCTCGACGCGGGCGGCCGCGGTGCGGCACACGGCGTCCACGATGCCGGCGAGCACGCCCTGGGTCACGACGCGGCCGTCGCTGCGGGCGTCGAGGGCGGCCACGGCACCGGGCAGGGTGGAGGACAGCTCGGCCAACACGGCCTCGTCGACCAGGGCCGGCGTCCACCGCACCGAGAACGAACCCGGGCCGCTGCCGCCGTTTCGAGAGCTCTTGGACTGGCGCAACAGGGGCACGACCCGGCCCCGGGCCACCAGCGAGATGGCCACACCGGCCACCCGGGCCAACCAGCGGGCGCTGGGACCCACGGGGGCGGAACCCTCGGCGCCCACGGCCACCAACCAACCGAGCACGTCGCTGACCGGGGCGGCCAGGGCCTCGGCCTTGCCCCCGTCGGGCAGGGGCACGGGGGCCTGCTCGGTCCACCCCGAGGCCGGGGCACCGGCGCCGGCCAGCAGCTGGCCCAGCTCGTCGAGGCTGGCGGTGGCGGCGTGCAGGCCACCGCCCCAGGCCACGATGCGGCCCGGCGACCACGACAGCTGGAGCTCGGTGGTGCCGGTGAGGGCTTCGACCTCGGCGACGTCTTCGACCACGCGCTCGTCGGCCACGGGGGCCATGACGCTCGGGGGCAGGGCCGCGGGACCGACCAGGCGGACCAGGGCGGCGGCGTAGCTGGAGCGCTCGCTCTCGAAGCCGGCCACGACCTGGTCACGCTCGAGGCCACTGAGGCGGCGCACCGCACGCAGGGCCTCGTCGGTCTCGTCGAGCAGGCGGCGCAGGGTCTCGGCCCAGGCCTCGCCGTTGGCCTCGAGCACGGCCAGCTCGTGGGGGTGGGCCTCGCCCATGGCCTCGGCCACCACGAAGGACTCGAAGCTGGCGGGGTCCTCGACCGGGGGGGCGGTGGCGTTGACGGACCGCGGCGCGACCATGGCGCCGAAGGGAGGAGGGGTGTCCACGGAGGGGGCAGCGGAACTGATCACGTGTTCGGCCTCGGCCTCGAGGTCAGCCGCTGGGGGGCCGGGCGCTGCCGAGAACGACAGTCCCGCCGGGACAGAAAGGGTGGTATCGACGTTCGTCTCCGTTTCCCAGGAGTGTCGGGCGCGGGGAGATGGGGTGCGCTCCGCTACCCGCCGGCACCGGATCACCCCGTCGGTCGCCGAACCCGGTGGCCGACCTGACGGGCACCACCCGCATGACGGATGAGCTGGTCAGGACCCCGCCCGTGTCCGGAGGCCCCACGCTGCCGCGCCCGGTGCAACCGCCCCGTCCGGGAGGATGTTCCCCGGGCACGGCCTAATAGTAGATCGCTCCGGGCTGTCCGCCGCCACACGCGATGGCGTCGCCGTTCAGAGCGATGCTGCGGGGGGAGGCCAGGAAGGCCACCACCCACGCCACCTCGGCCGCGTCGACCAGGTGGCGGATGGAGTTGGAACCCAGGGCCCGCTCGGCGTCGTCCTCGCTGATGCCCCGGGCCGCGGCGGTGCGGGTGATGACACCGGGGGTGGCCTCGGTGCGGGTCAGCCCGGGGTGCACGACGGTGACGTTGACCCCCTTGGGACCGAGCTCGTCGGCCAGGTTCTTGGTCAGCGCGGCGACGGACACGTTGCGCATGGAGCCGATGGCCGACCCGGTGCTGCGGGCCCCCAGGCCGGAGATGTTGACGATGCGCCCCCAGCCCGCCTCGATCATGAGGGGGGCCACGGCCTGGGCGCAGCGCAGGTAGCCCATGACCTTGACGTTGACATCGCCCCAGAACAGCTCGTCGGTGATGTCGGCCAACTTGGGCGGGGCCGACTGGCCCATGGGGGCAGCGGCACTGTTGACGAGGATGTCGATGCTCCCCAGGGCCTCGGCGGCGGCGGCCACCATGGCCCGGACCGAGTCCCCGTCGCCGGTGTCGACGACGACGGGGACCACGGTGCGACCGGTGGCTGCGGCCAGCTCGGCCGCCGTGGCCTCGAGCGTCTCCCGGGTGCGGGCGGCGATGACCACGTCGCACCCCTCCTCGGCCAGGGCCAGGGCGACGGCCTTGCCGATGCCCTTGCTCCCCCCCGTCACCAGCGCTCGCTTGTCCGTCAGCTGCAGGTCCATGGGGGCATGCTGGCCGACGGTGGGGTGCTGCGCACGCAACGCGCCGCCCGCTCCGCGGCACGGAGCCGCTCGCGTGACGCCGGGCACGTGACATCGCGCCAGACTGGCGGGGTGAGCCTGCTGTCGCCCTACCGCGTGCTGGACCTGACCGATGACCGTGGCCACCTGGCCGGCCACATGCTGGCCATGCTCGGGGCCGACGTGATCGCCATCGAACCCCCCGAGGGCCAACGCGCCCGTCGCGTCGGCCCCTTCGCCGGTGACGTCGAGGACCCCGAGCGTTCCCTCGAGCACTGGGCCTTCAACCGGGGCAAGCGCAGCGTGGTGCTCGACCTCGAGACCGAGGAGGGCCGGGCCACCCTGCGCGAGTTGGCGGCGGGGGCCGATGTGGTCTTCGAGGCCGGCTGGCCCGGTGACGCCGCGGCCCGGGGCTACGGCTACGAGGACCTGGCCGCGGTCAACCCCGCCCTTGTGTACGTGGCCATGTCCCCCTTCGGTCAGACCGGACCGAAGGCCGACTGGCGGGGCGAGGACCTGGTCACCTACGCCGCGGGCTGCACCCTGGCCCTGACCGGGGACGAGGACCGGGCCCCGGTGCGCATCACCGTCCCCCAGTCGTGGTTCCACGCCGCCGGTGACGCCGCCGGCGCGGCGCTGATCGCCCTGTGGGAGCGCCACACCTCGGGCTTGGGCCAGTTCGTCGACATCTCCGTGCAGACCTCGGTCATGCAGGCCACCCAGTCCATGGTGCTGGCCGCCCCCCTGGGCTCCCCGCCGACCATGCGCATGGCCGGCGGCGCCAAGCTGCCCCCGCTCGACCTGCAACTGGTGTGGCCGTGCAAGGACGGCCACGTCACCATCTCCTTCCTGTTCGGCACCTCCATCGGGCCCTACACGGCCCGACTCATGGCCTGGTTGCACGAAGAGGGCTTCTGCGACGACGCCACCTTCGCCAAGGACTGGATCCAGTTCGCCATGCAGGTGCACGAGGGCACCGAGACCGTGGCCGAGTTCGAGCGCATCAAGCGCTGCGTGGACGCCTTCTGCCTGACCAAGACCAAGGCCGAGCTGCTGGAACGGGCCATGCGGGAACGCATGCTCATCGCCCCCGTCACCACGGTGGAGGACGTGGCCCACTCCGAGCAGCTCGAGGCCCGGGACTACTGGCAGGACGTGGTCGTGCCCCAGGCCGACGACGCCACCGTGCGCTTCCCCGGAGCCACCACCAGGTTCAGCCGCACCCCCCTCGAGCCCCTGGGTCCCCCGCCCCGGCTCGGTGAGCACACCGACGCGGTGCTGGCCGAGGCCCGCCGCTCCCCCGCCGTGGTGCCCGACGTCTCCGCCCCGGCCGGCGACGCCGCCGATGGCACCGCCGCCGTGGCCGAGGGCTCCGCCCCCCTGGCCGGCGTCAAGGTGCTGGACCTGATGTGGGCCATGGCCGGCCCGGCCGCCACCCGGGTGCTGGCCGACTACGGCGCCACCGTGGTACGGGTCGAGTCCGAGCACAAGCTCGAGGTGGCCCGGGGCCTCAACCCCTTCCTGGGCGGGGAGCCCGGGGCCGAGCGGTCGGGCCTGTTCCTCAACATGAACGCCGGCAAGCTGGGCCTGGCCCTCGACATGTCCAACCCCGAGGCCCGCGACGTCATCCTCGACCTGGTGCGCTGGTGCGACGTGCTGTGCGAGTCCTTCTCGCCCCGGGCCATGGCCAGCTGGGGCCTGGACTACGAGACGCTGCGCGAGGTCAACCCCCGGCTGATCATGGTGTCGTCGTGCCTGATGGGCCAGACCGGGCCCATGCGCCTGTTCGCCGGCTTCGGCAACCTGGCCGCGGCCATCTCGGGCTTCCACCAGATCACCGGCTGGGCCGACCGCCACCCCTCGGGGCCGTTCTCGGCTTACACCGACTACGTGGCCCCCCGGTTCACCGTGGCCGCCATCATGGCCGCCCTCGAGGAGCGTCGACGCTCGGGCCAGGGCCAGTACCTGGACTTCTCCCAGGGCGAGGCCTCCATCCACCTGTTGAGCACGGCCCTGCTCGACTACGGGGTCAACGGCCGGGTGGCCGAGCGCCGGGGCAACGACGATCGGCTGCTGGCGCCGCACGGCGTGTACCCGACCCGGGGGGAGGACCGCTGGGTGGCCATCGCCATCGAGGACGACGCCCAGTGGCGCACCCTGGCCGACGAGCTGGGCCGGGCCGACCTGGCCGGGCTGGACGCCGGCGAGCGCATGGCCCGACGGCGGGAGCTGGACGAGCTGCTGACGGCGTGGACGGCCGACCAGGACGAGGTCGAGCTCCAGGACCACCTGCAGGCCGTGGGGGTGCCGGCCCACGCCGTGCAGAACAGCGCCGAGTGCTGGGCCGACCCGCAGTTGGCCCACCGGGGCCACTTCGTCGAGGTCGACCACGCCATGAACGGCCCCGTGGTCGTCGAGGGCACCCGCTTCGCCTTCTCCCGTACCCCGCCCCCGGGCTACCGGGCCGCGCCGACCCTGGGCCAGGACGCCTTCGAGGTGCTGACCGAGCTGCTGGGCTACGACGTGGACAAGGTGGCCGACCTGGCCGCGGCCGAGCTCCTGGAGTAGCGGCTGCTGGAGCAGCCGGTCACGGCTCGAGCCACAGGAACGAGACGTCGGGCTTGCCGTAGAGGTTGGTGCGGAAGCCCTTGACGTCGTCCGCCATGCCGATGATGGCGGGGGCGTGGGCCAGGGGGGCGAAGAGCGCCTCGGAGGCCACCACGTCGAACAGGGGCAGGAAGGCCTCGGTGCGCTCGTCGAGGTCGGGGCTGGCCGACGCTGCGGCGATGAGCTGGTCGAAGCCCTCCGGGGCGTACTTGCCGGCGTTGTAGCAACCGCTGGACGAGAAGGCCTGGATCATGGGCTGGATGGGGTCGGGGCGACCCGTCCACGCCGCGCACAGGGTGTCGTGCTGGCCCTCCTCGAAGAAGGCCTTGGACCCTGCTCCCACCTCCATGGTCTCCAACGACATCTCGAAGCCGGCCTCGTTGACCTGGGCCTGGACCATCTCACCCATGCGGGCGTAACCGGGGGCGTCGAGGATCAGGCCCCGTACCGGCGTGCCGTCGAGGCCGGCGTCGACCAGCAGTTGGTGGGCGCCATCGACGTCGTGGGGCCACGGCTCCCCCGCCGCCTTCGGGCGGAGAAGGGGGCCTTGGCCGTGTTGAAGTAGCAGATCCAGGTGTAGAGCGACGGTGAGGTGGATGCCTCGATGCCCGACGTGGCCCGCAGGGCGTCGATGTCGGCCGCCTCGATCCGGGTCCTGAAGTCGGTCTCGCCGGCCAGCAGGGCGTTGTTGCCCGTCTGGCTGTCGGTCATGAAGCGCATGGTCATGCTGTCGAGGTAGGGCTTGCCCGCCTGCCAGTAGCCGTCGAAGCGCTTCAGCTCGAGGCGGTCCCCGGGCAGGTAGCGCACGAACTCGAAGGGCCCGGTGCCCACGGGGTTGAAGGCGAAGTCGGCCCCCTTGGCCTCCACCGCGGTGGGCGACACCATCATCCCGCTCCGGTCGGCGAGGGTCAGCACCAGGGGGCTGTCGGGCCTGGTCAGCCGGATGGTGACCTCGTGGGGGCCGGTGGCCTCGACCGACGCCACGGAGGCCTGCTCGGCCTTGACCCGCGAGGTCGTGCCCGACTTGGCCCGTTCGAGGTTGTACTTCACCCGCTTCGGCGTCCAAGGCGGTGCCGTCGTGGAACGTGACCCCCTCCTGCAGGGTGAGCACGAGGGTGCTGGGGTCGGGGAAGTCCCAGGCCGTGGCCAGACCGGGCAGGGGCTCGAGGGTGTCGGGGTCGAAGTTCACCAACCGGTCGTAGAGGGGGTAGAGCGACACCTGGTCGCCACCCGAGCCCCCGGCGATGGGGTCGAGGGACGACGGGCTGGCGTAGTGGGAGACCCGCAGGTCGCCTCCCGGCACCGGGTCACCGTGGACCTCGGTGGTGCTGGCGCTGAGGCCCAGGGCATCGGACCCGCTGCTGGCCGTGTTGTCGTCACCTCCGCCACACGCCGCGCGCACCGAGCCGAACAGGGCCAACAGGCCCAACGCCGTCCAGCGCGCCTCGGTACGGGGAACCCATGGCCACCCCCCTGTCGTCGGTCACCCGCGGGTGACACGTCGCTCCACCAGAGGTCCCGGCCCCCAACCGGGACCTATGGCTGTGACCCTAGTCACCAACAAAGGCGATCGGACGGCGAAGCTGGCGCGGACGGGCCCCGCACCGCCCCTGCCCCCTAGTGTCCCGGCCATGGGGGAGCTGAAGTTCGAGGACATCACCTACGAGACGGCCGACGGCGTGGCCCGCATCACGCTGAACCGGCCCGAGAAGCTGAACGCCATCTCGCAGCTCATGCTGCGGGAGCTGCACGACGCCCTGTGGGAGGCCGACGACGACACGTCGGTGCACTGCATCGTGCTCAAGGGTTCGGGACGGGCCTTCTGCGCCGGCTACGACCTGGCTGCACCCCGGGGCGAGCGTGACCGCGACGGTCGCACCTACCGGGGCATGTCCACCTTCGACGACGACAGCTGGCAGATGGAGAAGGCCCAGCGGCTGCGCATGGCCCTCTTCGACCTGCACAAGCCCGTCATCGCCCAGGTCCACGGCTACTGCCTGGCCGGAGGTACCGACCTGGCCACCCTGTGCGACATGATCGTGTGCGCCGAGGACGCCCGCTTCGGGTTCCCCCCGGCCCGCGACCTGGGCGTCCTGCCCACCCAGATGTGGCTCTACCACGTCGGTCCGCAGTGGGCGAAGCGCCTGCTGCTCACCGGTGACACCATCACCGGGGCCGAGGCGGCCCAGATCGGCCTGACCCTCAAGGCCGTCCCCGCCGAGCTGCTGACCGGCGAGGTCGACCAGCTCGCCGCCCGCCTGGCCCTCGTCGACCGCGAGCTGCTGGCCGCCAACAAGCGCATCATCAACCTGGGCCTCGAGCTCATGGGGGCCAAGACGCTGCAGCGGCTGGCCGTGGAGACCGACGCCCGCGGCCACCAGGCCGCCTCGGCCGACGGCTTCCGCAACAACGTGCGCGAGCGGGGTCTGCGTGAGGCCCTGCGCGAGCGCGACCGGCCCTTCGGCGACGGTCGGGCCCGGGTCAACGGCCCCGAGCTGCGTGACGAGCGGGGCTACCTCATCGAGGAGGGCTGAGACCGGTGGCCGGTACCGGCGGCGCTCTCGACGGCATCCGGGTGCTGGACCTGTCCACCCTGGTCCAGGGGCCCCAGGCGGCAGCCATGCTCCACGACCTCGGGGCCGAGGTCCTCAAGGTCGAGCTGCCCGAGATCGGTGACGTGGGTCGGCGGGTCAAGCCGCTGCCCGACCGCCACTCGGCCGTGTTCGTGGCCAACAACCGGGGCAAGCGCTCGATGACGCTCGACCTGCGCACCCCTGGAGGTCGGCGGGTGCTGGAGCGGTTGTGCCAGGGCGCCGACGTGCTCGTGTCCAACTTCATGCCCGGCACCCTCGACGGCTGGGGCCTGGGCTGGGACGAGCTGTCGGCCATCAACCCCCGGCTCATCTGGGCCGCTGGTTCCTACCTGGGCCCGGTCGGCCCCGACGCCCTCCGCGAGGGCGCCGACATGGTGGGCCAGGCGGCGGGGGGCATCATCAGCACCACCGGTGACGACGGCGGGCCCATGACCCCGGTGGGTTCGCTCATCGCCGACCACTGCGGGGCCCAGAACCTGACGACGGGCATCCTCGCCGCCCTGTTCGCCCGGGAGCGCACCGGTCGGGGGCAGCGGGTCGAGGTGTCCCTGCTCGGTGGCCAGGTGTGGGCCCAGGCCAGCGAGTACACCCACTACCTGCTGGCCGGGGAGCAGCCCAGCCGGTCCAACGGCGGCCACGGCCTGGTCGATGCGCTCTACGGCATCTACACCACGGCCGACGGCTACATCGCCATCGCCGGCTGCCCCGTGCCCCTGTGGCCGGGCATGTGCCGGGCCGTCGAACGCCCCGACCTGCTCGACCACCCCACCTTCGGCCAGTACCTGGTCACGCCGGAGGTCAAGGCCGAGCTGCGCCGGGAGTTCGACGCCATCTTCTCGGCCAGGCCCACGGCCCACTGGGTGGAGCGGCTGCGGGCCGAGGGCCAGCGCTTCGGCGCCGTGCGCAGCTACGCCGAGGTGGTGGATGACCCCCAGACCGGGGCCAACAACTACGTCGTTGACGTCGAGCACCCCGAATGGGGCCCGACCAAGGTGATCGGTTCGCCCATCGCCCTGTCCGACACCCCCACCCGCTGGGGCATTGCCGCTCCCGAGCTGGGCCAGCACACCGAGGAGATCCTCCTCGAAGCCGGCTTCGACTGGCCCGACATCGACCAGCTGCGCGACGAGGCCGCCATCTAGCGTCGCGACGTGAGCTTGACCGAGGGAGCGCGGACGCTGTTCGAGGCGCCCAACTACGTCCACCTGACCACCCTGCGCGTCGACGGTTCGCCCCGCAGCTGGGTGGTGTGGGTGGGCGTCGAGGGCGACAACCTGCTCGTCTGCACCGGGCGCGCTGCTTGGAAGGCCCGCGACATGCTGCGGGACAGCCGGGTGTCGCTGTCGGTCGCCGACCGGGACGACCCCTACCGCATGGCCGCGGTGCAGGGGCGGGTGGTCGAGGTCCGCGACGACGAGGACTGCCGCTACATGGACCCCATCTCGGTCAAGTACACGTCCAAGCCCTTCCCGGCCCGGGGCCCGGGGCGCTGCTGCTTCGTGATCGAGGCGCTGTGGGCCGGGGATCGCCAACTCGGCTTCACCGACGACCCCGGCTGAGCCCGCAGCGCCCAGCGGCTGGGCCCGTCAGGGCCGGTAGCTGTAGGACACCGGGCCGGCCTTGCGGGCGGGGGCGACGAGGTCGGCCCACCGGCACAGGATGGGCCTGGTGTCGCGGGGGTCGATGACCTCCTCGACCTCGAAGTTGTCCGTCGAGCGGAACGGGCTGCGGAAGCCGTTGAGCCGGGCCTTGATCTTGGCGATCTCCCCGGCGGGGTCCTCGACCCCGGCCAGCTCGGCCCGGTAGGCCACCTCGATGCCGCCCTCGATGGGCAGCGAGCCCCAGTCCCCCGAGGGCCACGAGAAGCGGAAGTGGGTGGAGCCGGGCTTGGTCTGGGCCGCCCCGGCCACGCCGAAGGCCTTGCGCACCACCACCGACATGAACGGGGTGGGGCACTGGCCCAGGGCGGCCAGGGCCCGGGAGCCGTGGCGGATGGTGGCCGTCTCCTCGGCGTCCTTGCCGATGAGGAAGCCGGGGCAGTCGGTCAGGTGGACCACGGGCAGGTGGAACATGCCGGCCAGGTCGAGGAAGCGCACGATCTTCTGGCTGGCGTCGGCCGTCCACGCCCCGCCGTACACGTAGGGGTCCTCGGCGAAGAGGGCGACGGGCCAGCCGTCGAGCCGGCAGAACCCGGTGATGATGGACCGGCCCCAACCCTTGCCCATCTCGAAGAAGCTGCCCAGGTCGACGACGGCCTCGATCACCTCGCGCATCTTGAACACCCGGCGCTGCTCACGGGGGACGATGGAGATGAGCTTCTCCTCCCGCCGCTCGGGATCGTCGGTGCGGGGCCCCCGGGCGGGCAGCTCGTCGACGTTGCGGGGCAGGTACGAGAGGAAGCGCCGGGTGCGCTCGAAGGCCTCCTCCTCACTGTCCACGGCGTCGTCGATGGCCCCGTTGGAGGTGTGGACCCGGGCGTGACCCAGCTCCTCCTTGGTCACCTCGGGCTGGCCGGCCTGTTCCACCAGGGCGGGGCCGGCGATCATCATCTGCGCCGTCTCCCGCACGATCATCGAGTAGTGGCTCGACACCACCCGGGCGGCACCGATGCCGGCCACCGAGCCCAGGGCCAGGGCGATGGAAGGGGCCACGGCCAGGTGCTCGACCACGTTCTCCCAGCCCTTGACGCCGGGGATGTGGGTGCGGCCGTCGATCTCGATGCTCTTGACCGAACCGCCGCCGCCCATGCCGTCGACCAGGCGGATGTGGGGCAGGCCGAGCTCGACGGCCAGGCGCTCGGCGAAGTTGCGCTTGGCGGGGATGGTGGCCTCCGCCGAACCGCCCCGCACGGTGAAGTCGTCCCCGGAGATGACCACGGGCCGGCCGTCGATCTCGGCCACCCCGGCCACCAGGTTGGACGGCGTGAAGGCGACGAGCTTGTTGTCGTCGTCGTAGCGGGCCACGCCGGCCAGGCCGCCGACCTCGTGGAAGGTGCCGTCGTCGCACATGGCGTCGACGCGTTCGCGGATGGTCAGCTTGCCGGCCGCCTTCTGGCGGGCCACGCGCTCCTCGCCGCCCATGAGGTGGGCCAGGCGGGTGCGCTCGTGCAGCTCATCGACCTCGGGCTGCCAGGTCATCGTGTGCCATCCCCCGTTGCTGTGTGGTCGCCGACCATGATCGGCTCGCCAGCCGCCGCTCCCCCTCGGGGCGGTCCCACCGGACGCCGGCGACCGTAGCCGCGGCGCTACCGGCCAACCCCCTGGCCGCGGTCATCGAACCGAACGCAGCCACCTACCTGCCGGGGAGGCCCATGCGTCCGGCTCGGATGAGAGCCGGCGAGCGGTCAGCGGCAGCCGACCTCGGGGGGTACGGCGGGCAGGGACTCGACGGCCACACCGGTGTCGGGGTCGAGGGTGACGAGGATGGCCACGCCCGCGGCCCACGACTGCACCGGAGACCCCGGGTACCAGGCCGACACCCCGGCCTCGGACACGTCGGTGGGCACGTGCCAATGGCCCAGGGCCACGTAGTCGGCCCTGGTCCCGGCGATGTCCGTCGCGGTGATGGGCGACGAGCGCATCTCCCGCTCCGGGGGCACGTCGCCGACGTAGTGGCCGTGGCCCAGCACCACGTACCAGCCCTCGTCCGGCCGGGGCGCCACCCCGGCCAGGGGACGGAAGGAGGGGCTGTGCTCGGCCATGGCCCGACCCCACAGGGTCAACCCGCCGTCGAACAGCTCGAGGGTGGAGCCGTCGTCGACGTCGAGGAAGTGCACCCCCGACCGCTCCAACGCGGCCGCGTGGCGGCGGTACAGGCCGGTGTCGTCGTAGACGTCGTGGTTGCCGGGCAGCAGCACACAGGGCAGGTCCAGGCGGGCCAGCGCATCGAAGACCTCGTCGACGAGGTCTTCCGGCACCCGGCCGTGGTCGAACAGGTCACCCACCACGAGCAGGGCGTCGGGGCGGTGCTCGTCGACCAACCGCTCGATGGACAGTACCGAGCACAGGCAGGCATGACCGCCTTCGCACGACTTGGGCGTGGTGAAGCCGCCGGCCACGTGCAGGTCGGCGGTGTGGAGGAGGCGCAGGGCCGGTCGCACGGGCCGCACGATACCCGCTGGGCCCGACCACTCCCGTAGGCCGGCCCCGACCCCCATCGCTGCGCCAGCGGTCACACCGTTTGGCTAGGGTCGGCAGCGACTCACACCCCAGGGAGAGCGACCATGGCGCGAACCGGCTCCATCCTCGGCAACGCGGTGCTCCGCAAGGAGGATCCCGGGCTGCTCACCGGGGTCAACCAGTACGTCGACGACATGAAGCACCCGGGCATGTTGCACGTCGCCTTCGTGCGCTCGACCTTCGCCCACGCCAACCTGGTCAGCGTCGACACCAGCGATGCCGAGGCGATGCCCGGTGTGGTCGCCGTCTACACGGCGGACAACCTCGAGCTGACCGGCAACGTCGGCTTCGCCGGCGCTCCCGGGCACGTGCGCCCACCCCTGGCCAAGGGCAAGGTGCGCTTCGTGGGCGACATCGTCGCCGCCATCATCGCCGAGGACCGCTACCTGGCCACCGACGCCGCCGAGGCCGTCATCGTCGAGTACGACCCCCTCCCCGCCGTGGTCGACCTCGAGGAGTCCCTGGCCGGCGGCACCCTCATCTGGGAGGAGAAGGGCACCAACGTGGCCTTCAACACCAAGCACGGCGAGGGCGTCGATGCCCTGGCCGGGGCCGACGTGGTGGCCAAGGCCCGCATCCTCAGCCCGCGCCTGGCCGGGGTGCCCATGGAGCCCAACTGCTGCCTGGCCGTGCCCGAGGGTGACGAGATGATCTTCTACGTCTCCTCCCAGGGCGCCCACGCCGTGCACGCCGCCCTGGCCCCGGAGCTGGGCATGGAGCCGGCCGACCTGCGGGTCATCGCCCCCTGGGTGGGCGGCGGCTTCGGGCCCAAGCTGGCCTACTACGTCGAGTACAACATCGTGGCCACCGCGGCCCGCAAGCTCGACAAGCCCGTGAAGTGGGCCGAGACCCGCAGCGAGAACATGCTGTCCATGGTGCACGGTCGGGGCATGATCATGGACGCCGAGCTGGGCGTAACGCGCGACGGCAAGATCGTCGGCCTCAAGGCCAACGTGCTGGCCGACGGGGGTGGCTACCCCATGATCGGCACCGTGCTGCCCATGCTCACCCAGATGATGGCCCCCGGCGTCTACACGGTGCCGGCCATCAACTTCGAGGCCACCACGGTGCTGACCAACACCACCCCCACCGGCGCCTACCGGGGGGCGGGGCGGCCCGAGGCCACCCAGCTCATGGAGCGCATCCTCGACGTGGCCGCCGACCTCATCGACATGGACCCCGCCCAGATCCGCCGCATCAACTTCCTGCAGCCCGACCAGTTCCCCCTGACCACACCCACGGGGGCCAACTACGACTCGGGCGAGTACGAGAAGGCGCTGGACGCCGCCCTCGAGGCCGCGGGCTACGCCGACCTGCGGGCCGACCAGAAAGCCCGCCGCGACCGCGGTGACCGCCTGCAGCTGGGCATCGGTGTGGCCAGCTACGTCGAGATCACCGCGCCGCTGGGCCTGTTCACCGAGTACGGCGCCGTCGAGGTCAACGACGACGGTTCGGCCACCATGTGGGTGGGCACCTCGTCACACGGCCAGGGCCACGACACCGCCTTCTCCATGCTCGTCTCCGACATGTTGGGCATCCCCATGGAGCTCATCACCCATGTGCAGGCCGACACGGCCAAGGTGCCCCGCGGTGCCGGCACCGCCGGGTCCCGCTCGCTGCAGACGGCCGGCTCGGCCGTGCACGTGGCCAGCGAGGTGGTGCTGGCCAAGGCCAAGAAGGTGGCGGCCCACCTGCTGGAGGCCAATGAGGAGGACATCGTCAAGGGCGACAACGGCGGCCTGCAGGTGGCCGGCGTGCCCGCCAAGGCGCTGTCGTGGGCCGAGCTGGCCAAAGCGGCCAAGAACGCCGAATCCTGGCCCTACGCCGATGAGGGTCTGCGCCACGAGCTCGACTTCTCCGAGGGCGACTCCACGTTCCCCTTCGGCAGCCACGTGGCCGTCGTCGAGATCGACATGGAGACCGGCGGCGTGCGCCCCATCCGCCACATCGCCGTGGACGACTGCGGGCGCATCCTCAACCCCATGCTGGTGACCGGCCAGCAGCACGGCGGCATCGCCCAGGGCACGGCCCAGGCCCTCTACGAAGAGGTCCGCTACGACAGCGACGGCAACCCCCAGACGGGCACGCTGATGGACTACCTGATGCCGGGCATGCCCGAGCTGCCCAGCTTCGAGACGTCCAACACCCAGACCGACAGCCCCCGCAACCCCCTCGGGGCCAAGGGCATCGGCGAGTCGGGCACCATCGGCTCGACCCCCGCCGTGCACAACGCCGTCGTCGATGCCGTCTCCCACCTGGGCGTGGCCCACATCGACATGCCGTGCACGCCCGAGAAGATCTGGAAGGCCATCACCGCTGCCAGCAACTGAGGGAACTGCCAGCAACTGAG
>JBBSLP010000030.1:0-64438 GCA_038255145.1 Acidimicrobiales bacterium | reverse complement strand
GTCAGACCGGGATCTTGTAGAGCTCGGCGGCGTTGTCCTGCAGGATGCGCTTGCGGACCTCGGGCGTCAGCCCGATGATCGACTTGCGCACCCGCTCGTCGCTCTTGGGGTAGAGGCAGGTGGGGTGGGGGAAGTCGGTCTCGAACATGACGTTGCCCACGCCCAGCACGTCCAGCAGGCGCTCGATGGCCACGGACTCGAACCAGAAGCAACCGTAGAACTGGCGACGGAAGTACTCCGACGGCATCAGCGACAGCTTGGCGTGCTCCCCCGGCGCCGTCTCCCACATCTGGTAGTCGAGGGCCTCGAGGAAGAAGGGGATCCAACCGATGCCCGACTCGACGGACACGAACTTCAGGTCGGGGTAGCGCTCGGCCACCCCGCCGTAGATGAGGTTGCCGATGACCTGGGCGTTGCCCAGGAACAGGTTGGCCGACCCCACCGACAGCTTCTGCTCGCCGTTGAAGCTGGGCCACGGTGTGCGCCCGAACCAGTCCATGACCGACTTGGACGACCCGATGTGGAAGTTCACCGGCAGCTCGTGCTCGATGCAGGTGCGCCAGAACGGGTCCCAGTGGTCCGTGGACAGGTCGGGGATGCCGGCATCGTGGGGGTTCGAGCACTGCACGACGCCCTTCATGCCGAACGCCGCGCAACGGCGGATCTCGTCGACGGAGGCGTCCACGTCCCACCACGGCACCAGGATCATGGGGAAGATGCGCTGGCCCGAGGCCTCCTGCATCTCGGCCATGGCGTCGTTGTAGATGCGCACGCAGAGCAGGCGCAGCTCCTCGTCCTGCACCCGCAGGAAGTTCTGCGCCCCGAAGCCGGCCAGGTTCGGGTACACGATCTGGGCGTAGACGCCCAGGGTGTCCATCATCTTCACCCTGGCGTTGACCTCGTAGCTGGCGGCGTGGACCTCGTCCACGGTGAGCTTGAGGAACTTGGTGCCGATGTGCTTCTCGCCGTCGAGCCCCACCACCGAAGCCGCCGAGGTACCCCCGATGACCAGGTCGTCGTCGACGACCCACATCAACTTGCCGTTCACGTCCTTCATCCTCGGCACCCGGTCGACGTACCGGGCCGGTGCCCGTGAGGTCCACAGGTCGGCGGGTTCGGACAGGTGGGTGTCCGTGTCGATGATCTTGATGCCCTCGAGGATGTCGGTGTTGTCCACCTTCGTCCGGACATCGGTGAGTCCTGATCGAGAAGAGAGCTCGTCGATCACAGCCATGTCGACCTCCCGTGCGCCGCAGCGTCTATTGATGCACCTGGTGTGACCGATGCTACACACAAGAGCTGACGGCGGCGTCAAGTTCTGGGGGGACGCCGGTTAGTGTGCGTCCGTGACCGTCGCAGCCCAGAGCCCTCCGGGTTCCCTCGCTCCCTCGACCGCCGTGTCCGGGGAGCCCACGGCCGCGGTGGCCACGGGGGCCATCCTGCTGATCATCGTGCTGTGGGGCCTGGGTCCGCCCATCATGAAGCTGGTCACCGCCCCACCTCTGGTGGCGGTGTCGGTGCGCTTCTGGATCGCCGTGCCCCTGCTGTGGGGCCTGACCTACGCCTCGGGTCGACGGGTGTCCCGCGACACCCTGAAGCGGACCGCCCTGGCCGGGGCCCTGTTCGGCGGCAACCTGTGCTTCGTCTTCGCCAGCCTCCAGCACGCCTCCATCGCCGTGCTCTCCGTCGTGCAGGCCCTGCAGCCCGGCGTGGTCCTGCTCATCGCCGGGCCGTTGATGGGTGAGCGGGCCACGAAGTGGCACGTGGCCTGGACCCTGGTCGGGGTGGGCGGGGTGGCCGTGGTCGTGCTCGGCGGCAACCCCGAGGTGCACACCAGCGCCCTGGGGGTGGTGTTGGCCGTGTCATCGATGCTGACGTTCACCGTGTACTACCTGATCAACCGGCGGGTGCGCTCGACGACGAACATCGACCCCATCGAGTGGATGGCGGGGGTGACGCTGTTCGCCGCCCTCACCGTCACCCCCATCGCCCTGGCCACGAGCTCGGTGTCCGACTACCGCCAACTGGGCCACGCCGACCTGCTCTACCTGCTCTTCGTGGCTGGCATGGTCGGCGTCATCGGCCACACCATGATGAGCTGGGCCCACCGGTTCTTCCCTGCGTCGCGCTCGTCGCTCTACCTGCTGGCCATGAACGTCGTGGCCATCACCGCGGCCTGGCCCATCCACGACGAGCCCATCACCCTGATCCAGGGCGTCGGTGGGGTCATCGTGTTGGGCGCGGTGGCCGCCGTGCTCACGCGTCCCGCAAGTGTGCAGGTCGTGGATCGCCCATCCCCGACATCCGCGACCGTGCCATGAGGCCGCCGTCGACCACCAGCGCCTCGCCGGTGATGAAGCTGGACTCGGCCGAGCTCAGCCACACCGCGGCGGCGGCGATCTCCTCGGGCTGACCGATGCGGCCCAGCGCATGGGCCCGGCCGGCCTGCTCCCGGGCTCCGTCACCCGACAGCATGCGGGTGACGGGCGGGGTGTCGATGGCGCCGGGGCAGATGGCGTTGACCCGCACGCCCTGGCGGGCATGGTCCACGGCCAGGGCCCGGACCAGGTTGATGACCGCAGCCTTGGACGCGCTGTAGACGACCGAGGCAGGGTCTCCGGCCAGGCCCGACACCGAAGCCGTGGCCACGATGGTGCCGCCACCGCCGTCGGCGAGGACGGGCACGGCGTACTTGGCCGCCAGGAAGACCGACTTCACGTTGACGGCCATGACCTTGTCCCAGTCCTCCTCGGGCAGGGTCACGGCGGTGCCGGGACGGATGGTGCCGGCGTTGGCGAACACGGCGTCGAGCCGGCCGTACTGGCGCACCGCAGCGTCGACCATGCGCTCGTTGTCGGCGGCCACGCGTACGTCGACCTGCACGGCGATGGCCTTGCCCCCCGCCTCACGGATGGCGGCCGCGGTCTCCTCGGCCCGGTCCTCGCGGATGTCGACCGACACCACGTTGGCCCCTTCGGCGGCGAAGCGGATGGCCGAGGCCCGTCCGATCCCCGACCCGGCCCCCGTGATGATCGCCGTCTTGCCCTCGAGCAGCATGTCTTCCCCCTTCGTTCGCCCCGTGACGCCCGGGACCCTACTGTCGCTGCCGATCAGTCGGTGACGAGGGGAACACGGGGGACGTGGACATGGCCACAGGCGCAGCAGACGTGACGGGTTGGGTGGCCGTGGTGACGGGGGCGGCCTCGGGCATCGGGCTGGGCATGGCCCGCTCGTTCACCGGGGCGGGCATGAAGGTGGTGCTGGCCGACATCGAGGAGGCCCCCCTGGAGCGGGCCGCGGCCGAGCTCGAAGCCGCCGGCCACGAGGTGCTGGCCGTGCGCACCGACGTGTCGTCCCTGGCCGACATCGAGGTCCTGGCCGCCCGCACCGTGGACCGCTTCGGCAAGGTCAACGTGCTGTGCAACAACGCCGGGGTGGGCACGGCCGGCCCCATCCCGAAGACGTCGTTGGAGGACTGGCGCTGGACCCTGGCCATCGACCTGTGGGGCCCCATCTACGGCTGCCACGTGTTCCTGCCCCTCATCGAGGAGGCCGGCGAGGGCCACGTGAACTCGACGGCGTCCATGGCCGGGCTGCTGGCCGGAGCGTCGCTCGGCGCCTACAACGTGGCCAAGCACGGGGTGGTCGCCCTGATGGCGTCCCTCGCCCGTGACCTGCGCATCGCCAAGTCCCCCATCAGCGCCTCGGTGCTGTGCCCGGGACCCATCAACACCAACATCGTGCGCAGCGATCGCAACCGCCCGGCCGAGTCCCTGGCCGAGCACATCGAGACCCCCCAGGGCGACCGCTTCTGGCAGATGCTGAGCGACTCGCTGTCCCACGGCATGGACCCCGACGAGGCCGGCGCCCTGGTGCTGGGCGCCATCCAGCGCAACGAGTTCTGGGTCTTCACCCACCCCGAGATGCTGTCCATCGTCGAGGACCAGCTCGGTCGGTCCAAGAGCGATCGCAGCCTGCGCACGTTCTGATGCCGCGCCGGTCCTAGGACCCTCGACCCGACGTGGCCATGGCCGGCGGCGAGACCTCCACGTCGTGGGGTCCGCCGCGGTCGCCGTGCTGGCCGCGGCGGCGGCACCACAGCCACAGGGCGACGGACAGGGTGGCGAACCCCGCGACCAGGGCCACCACGCTGGGCCAGGCGTCGGTCGGCGCGGCGCTGCCCCCGGTCCCCGGGGGATCGACCAGCAGGTGGACGAACGTCGCCCGCCACCGGGCCGGAGCGGCCCCGACCACGGTGCTGGCCACGGTGGTCGCGGCCACGCCGACCACGAGCACGGCGGTGGTGCGGTCGAAGCCTGCGGACGGGTCGACCACGGCGCCGACCACCCCGGCCACCAGCCCGAAGAGCAGCACCGGGGCCGCCCGCCCCGCCAGCGGCATGGGGGCCGGCCGACGCCGATCCCGGGCCGGGTGCCGGCGGCGGTGGTCGTCGACGGCGCGGTTGAACAGCCCCGCCGGCAGGGCGAAGGCCAGTCCCAGCACGGCGCCCAGGGCCAGGCTGCGGAGCACCCCCAGCGGCGACCAGTCGACCTCGTCGGCCCGCACCAGGTCGACGATCTGCGGTGATCGACGAACCCCGCCCAGGTCGACCTCGACGATGACCGTCGGCCTCGGTGTCGGTGTCGGTGTCGCTGTCGGTGTCCGCCCGGCCGTCGGTGAGGTCGTGGTCGGGGTCGTGGTGGGCCCCGGACCGGCCGTGGACGATCCGGCGGCGGTGGTCGTCGGTGTCGGAGGCATCCCCGGCACAGTCGTGACCGCGCCGGTGGGGCCACCCGGCGCTGGCGCGGTCGCGACCGGTGCGGTCGTCGGCGGCAGCGGCGGCGACGTCGCCTGCGGGTTCGTCGGCTGGGGGGCGGCGGTCGTCGGCGACCCCGGACCTGTCGGCGTGGTGTCGGGGGCGCGCTCCACGACCTCGAAGCCGACCGGCACCGCCAACCCGGGGTCGTCGGTGCAGGCCACCTGGACCTCGAGGCTCTGGGCCGCGGCGCCGGCGGAGACGACGAAGGGGATGGCGAAGGAACTCGCCTGCACGAGGGCCGGGCCGGCGTCGATGGACCCGGCCACGGACACCTGAGCACAGGGGAAGCCGGTGAACGTGACCGTGTCCCCGGCGATCACGGTCGAGGGGTCGACCCGCACCCGGAACTCGGCCACGGTGACGACACCTTCGGCCCGCCACGGCGCCTCCCCGCCGTCGGGCCCCGCAGGTCCCACCCCGCAGTCGACCACCATCGCGTGGCGGCCGACGTCGACGGGGGCGTCGAACGTGAAGCTGTAGGGCGGCCCGAGCAACCGGTCGGGTACGGCCTCCACGCGCTGGCCGGCGACGGTGGCGACCAGGCCACCCAGGCAGGCCGACGGCACGGTGGCCGTCACCCCGCCCCCGGGGCCGGCGTAGGGGGGCGTCAACATCACCGCGAACGGGCCCGTCGACGACGTCGACGACGCCGACGCGGTCATGGCCGCGGCCGAGGGGGTCGAGGCCAGGGCCAGCACGATCCACGCCATGGCGGCGGCCAGGACCACGACCACGGCGCTGGACACGACGACACGTGCGCTGACCGGATGGACACGGACCACGGATGCCTCCCTCGGGCTGTCCCTGCGTAGAGCAGCGGTGGGCGGATCCAGATACCGGACATGTCCCTGGCGGGTACGGAGGGGACATGTCCGGCCGTGAACGCCGGCGCCGCCTGCGTGGCCTGGCCCTACGCCTCGGGCTGGTCGCCCTCGTGGCCTTCGCCGCCCTGCAGCTGGTGCCCTACGGCTGGCGCCACGACAACCCGGCCGTGGTGGCCGACGCGCCGTGGCCGTCGCCCGAGTCGGCCACCCTGGCCCGGGCGGCCTGCTACGACTGCCACAGCAACGAGACCCGGTGGCCCGTCTACAGCTACGTGGCCCCCATGTCCTGGCTGGTGCGCCGGGACGTCGATGGCGGCCTCCACGAGCTGAACTTCTCGGACTGGGGCGAGGACGGCGGTGAGGCCGACGACGCCGCCGAGGCCGTGGCCCGCAGCTCCATGCCTCCTCGTCAGTACCTGCTCGTGCACCCCGACGCCCGCCTGTCCGACGGCGAGCGCCAGGTCCTCGTCGACGCCCTGGTCGCCATGGACGGTGGTGGTGGTGGTGGTGGCGACGGCGGCAACCGGGGCCCCGGCGGCGGCGACGACGACCGCAACGGCGACGACAACGGTGGCCGCGGCGGCGGGGACTGAGCCCGGCCCACCACCGCCCGGGGTGACGGTGGCGAAGACGGCGGCGTGAGCGCTCAGCGGGGCATGCGGCGGGGGTAGGCGACCCACACGGTGGCCGCGCCCATGAGCGCGAAGGCGGCCAGCAACAGGTAGGCCCGGTCGAAGGCGTCGGGGGCCACCGAGTCGCCAAGGATGGCCACCACGGCGGCCGTGCCCACGGCGGCGGCCAGGTAGCGGGCGGTGTTGAAGGCCGCGTTGACCTGCCCGTAGGCCGTGTCGGGCACCCCGGCCAACGCCGCGGCGTTCAGCGGCGCCGAGGTCAGCCCGAAGCCGATGGAGAACAACAGGACCCCGGGCAGCAGGCCGGTGAGGTAGTTGGGCTCGGTGCCCAGGCGGAAGATGAACCAGATGGAGGCGATCAGCGGGCACAGGCTGCCGACGGAGATGAGCACCCGGGGCCCGTGGCGGTCGACGATGCGCCCGGCGATGATGGACCAGATCAGCGCATGGGCCGGGCCCGGGGTGATGGCCAGGCCGGCCTGCAGCGAGGAGTAGCCCCACACCCGGGTCAGGAAGAGGGGCCACACCAGCCAGATGGACTGGCCGGTCATGGACAGGAACAGGTTGGCCAGGTTGGCCGACCACACCGTGCGCAGCTTCATGACCCCCAGGTCGAGCAGGGGTTCGGTCTGGCCCGCACACCGGCGCACGAACAGGGGCAGCAGCACGGCGGCCAGCAGCAACGCCCCCACCACCCACGGACTCCCCCAGCCCAGGGCCGTGGACTGGCTCACGCCGAACACGATGCCGGCGATGGCCAACGTGCCCATGGCCACCCCGGGCCAGTCCAGGGGCTCACCGCTGTGGGGCGCCCGGCTCTCGTTCAGCACCCGGGGCCCGGCCACGAGGATGGCGACGAGGATGGGCACCCCGAGCAGGTACACCGTGCGCCACGACCACCAGGCCACGGCCAGGGCCGACAGGCTCGGTCCCAGCGCGGCGCCCATCGAGCTGGTGGCGGCCCACAGCGACACCACCCGGCCCCGCATGGCGGCGGGGAACTCGGGCAGGGACACGGCGATGGACGCGGGCAGGGCGAACGCCGCGGCCACGGCCTGGAGGAACCGGGCCCCGATGAGGGCAGCGGCGGTGGGCGCCGCCGCTGTCAGCAACGACGCCACCAGCAGGGCCAGGCAGGCCCGCAGCAGCACCTTGCGCCGCCCGACCCGGTCGGCCAGACGGCCCCCCACCAGCAGGAACGCCGCCAAGCCGATGCCATAGCCGCTGATGGCCCACGACAGCACCGATCGTGAGGTCTCGGGGAAGTCCTGCTCGATGGACGGGAAGGCCATGTTGGTGCCGGCCACGTTCAGCGACACCACCAGGGCGGCCGCCGCGCCCAGGCCCAACCCCACCCACGTGCGCCTGTCGACCTGCGGCTCGAGCGCCTCGCCGCCCCTGACCCCCTCATCGAGCATCGGGAAGAACTAGCCGCTACTGACGCCGATGTCGATCCGGAGTCCGGCACCCTGGAGTGGTGAGAGGTCCGAGCACCCCCCTCGACGCCCGGCCGTCCCCCCCGGTGGCCACCGACGCGTCCGCACCCCGGCGTCCCCGGCGGTGGCGCCGCGCCCTGGCGGTGAGCGCCGCCGTGCTGGCCGTCCTCGCCCTCGTCGGCGCCGGCCTGACCTGGCGTTGGTTCGTCCGACCCCCGGAGAACGGGCCCATCCACGCCGACGCCGTCGTCATGTTCGGCGGCGCCGGCACCCGCTTCCACAAGGCGGTGCAGCTGGTCGAGGACGGCTACGCCGACGTCATCGTGCTGTCGGACCCCCACGATCCCATCGAGGAGTACACGGCCTTCGGCTGGTTCTGCCGCAACGAGGCCAAGGCGGGCTACGAGCCCCATCCCTACGAGGCCGTCTGCTTCGAGCCCGAGACCCACACCACCCGGGGGGAGTCCCGCTTCGTGGCCGAGCTGGCCCGCGAGCGGGGCTGGCGGTCCATCAACCTGGTCACGACGACCGAGCAGGGTTTGCGGGCCGAGCTCATGCTCAGTCGGTGCTGGGACGGCGAGATCAACCTCGTCACCGTGCCCACCGACCTGTTCAAACCGGCCCGCTACCTCTACGAGTGGGGGGCCCTGGCCCGGGCCACCCTCCAGCGGCGCAGCTGCTGAGCTGTGACAGGCTCCGGTGCATGACCGGGGACACCGCCACGAACCGCCAGATCCTGCTCGACCACCTGCCCCAGGGCCGCCTCGACGAGAGCTCGTTCCGGGCCCAGGAGGTGGCCCGTCCCGAGCCCGGCCCCGGCCAGGTGCTGGTGCGCACCCGCTACCTGTCCATCGACGCCGCCAACCGGGCATGGATGCAGGGGGCCACCTACCGCGACGCCCTGGCCGGCGGTGACGTCATGGCCGGCGGCTCCCTGTCCGAGGTGGTCACGTCCAACGACGCGGTGACCTTGAACGAGGCAGGCCTCGTCCCCGGTGACATCGTGGAATCGGACCACGGCTGGCAGGAATGGGCCGCGGTGCCGGCCAAGCGCCTGACCAAGGTGGACGTGCGGGGGGAGCTGTCCCACCACATGTCGGTCCTGGGGGTGACGGGGCTGACGGCCTACGTGGGCCTGCTGCAGATCGGCCGACCGGTGGCCGGCGAGACGGTGCTGGTGTCGGCCGCGGCCGGAGCGGTGGGCAACGTGGTCGTGCAGTTGGCCCGCATCGCCGGCTGCAAGGTCATCGGCGTGGCCGGCTCCCCCGAGAAGTGCGCCTGGCTCGTCGACGAGCTGGGCTGTGACGCCGCCGTCTCGTACCGGGAGCCGTCGTTCTTCAAGGCCCTCAAGGCCGTGTGCCCCGACGGTGTCGACGTGTACTTCGACAACACCGGCGGCACCATCCTCGGCGCGGCGTTGTCGCTGATGAACCTGGGTGGACGCATCGTGTGCTGCGGCGTGGTGTCCCAGTACGACACCTCCAACCCCGAGCCCGGACCCCGGGGGGTGCCCGGCCTCATCGTCACCAAGCGGCTGCGGGTCGAGGGCTTCATCGTCATGGACGGTTGGGACGACCACCCCGAGCGGTGCACCGAGGCCACCGACGCTCTGGCCGACGGCTCCCTCAAGGCCTTCGAGGACGTGGTCGAGGGCCTCGACGCCGCCCCCGGTGCCCTCGTCGACCTGCGGGCCGGAGGCAACGTGGGCAAACGCCTGGTCCACGTGAGCTGAGCACCCCGGTCCCCGTCGGCCCCCGTGCCCGGCGGGGCCGCCGCGCGCGGTGTTAACCGCGCCGCGCACCGGTCTCCCGCCTGCTCCGTAGGCTGGGCCTTCGGTGGCACGGCGCGGCGGCGTCGGCAGCCTTGTTGGCGCGGAGCGGCGGGGAGAACGTGCGATGGCGGCTGGGCGGGCGACGGTTGGGTTCGTGGCGGTCGGGGTGGGGGCAGCGAGCGGCGCCGTGGCCGGCCTGGTGGCCGTCCTCGTGGCCGGAGGGACAGGTGCCAACCCGGTGATCGGCCTGATGGCCGGCCTGGTGGTGGGGGCCCTGGGCGGCCTGGCCGCCGGCTGGGTGGGCGCAGGGGCGGAGTCCGGTACCCGACCGGCCCCCGGCACCGGCGATGGGCCGGTCGACCCCACCGACGCTCGACCCCAGGCGGCGCCGTCGACGGCGGCTCCGGCGGCCCCGGTGCCCGCAAACCTCGGGCCCCTGGTCACCTCCATCGGCAACCGCTACCGGGGCCTGGCCGACCGCCAGCTCGGAGCGCTGCAGGCCCTGGGCGCGGCCACCCGGGCCGGGGGTGAGGACGGTGCCGGCTCACGGGCCGAGGTGGTGGCCACCCGGGCCCAGGCCGTGCGCCTTGGTCGGCGCATGCGACGCCTGGCCAAGACGCTCGAGGTGCTGGCCGATGATCCCGACGGCCGGGAGAGCGCCCGGCCTGCCAGCATGGGGGACGTGATCGCCGCCGCCATCGCCGACAACGATGAGCACGAACGCGTCGACGCCACCTCGCTGCATCCGGCCATCGTCGACGGCAACGCCGTGCCCGACCTGGTCCACCTGCTGGCCGAGCTCATCGACAACGCCGTGGCCGCGTCGGCGGGCAGCGACACCAAGGTCGTCGTGGTGGGACGACGCAGCGCCGAGGGCTACCTGCTGTCCGTGGTCGATGAGGGGCGGGGCATGGCCAAAGCCGAGCGCGGCACCGCCAACCAACAGCTGTCGTCGCCTCCACCCCTGCCCCGCCAGTCGGCCACCGCCTTCGGGCTGCCCACCGTGGGCCGCCTGGCCGAGCGTCACGGGGTGGCCGTGCAGCTGCTCGAAGCGGCCACCGACGGCCTCATCGCCAAGGTGAGGGTCCCGGCCCGCCTGCTCGAGGGCTCCAAGGCCAGCGCGGCGACCCCGCCGTCGGTCAAGGCCAAGACCCCGGGCAAGGCTCCCGCTCCGACCCCGGCCGCCGCGTCCCCCGCCGCCGGCGTCATCGACGCCGACAGCATCCTCGACCTGCGAGACACCTCCGCTCCCGCCAACGGGCCGGGTACGGGTGATGCCACCCCCGAACGGCTGCGTCGCTCCATGGCCGGCTTCGCCCCCAGCGACCGGACCGGGACCGAGCGCGCCGAAGGCGCCGACAGCACGACCGGAGCCGCCGCCGGCACCGCGACCTCGGCCGACGCGTCGGAGCGGGCCGAAGCGGCCCGACGCATGGTGCGCCGCTCCAAGCCCGCTGACAGCCCCCGCGGCCGCGAACCGCGACCGGGCGGAGAACGCCGCCCGTGAGCTGGCGGCGGGGTGTGGCCACCGTGGCCCTGTTGGCCATGGCCGCCGTCGGCTGCAGCTCGGGCGCCGCCGACCCCGCCGATGACGCCGCACCGGCCACCACCGACCGGCGCACGTCGGCCACCTCGGGCTCCCCGGCCGCACCGGCCGCCCCCACCTCGACCGGCACCGCCCCCACGGCGCGCTTCGAGGACGACGACTGCCGCTTCGACGTGCCCGACGGCTACGAGGTGCGCTGCGGTTGGCTCGTCGTCGCCGAGGACCGCTCCGTGCCCGCGGCCGGGGGCAACGAGGTCCGCCTCCACGTGGGCGTGTTCCACAAGGACGACGTCGACGCCCGCCCCGACCCCGTCGTCTACCTGGAGGGCGGCCCCGGCGGCAACGCCCTCGACAACGCGGTGGGCGACTTCGACGGCCGCTTCGGTCTCTACGCCCAGGACCGCGACGTGGTCGTGTTCGACCAGCGGGGCACCGGCCACAGCACGCCGTCGTTGGCCTGTCCCGAGGTGCGCGAGCTCAGCCTGTCCCAGCTCGACCGGGACCTGCCCGTGGCCGACGAGCTGGCCGCGACCCGCGATGCCCTGGTGCAGTGCCGCGACCGCCTGGTGGGCGACGGCGCCGACCTGACCCGGTACAACTCGGAGACCTCGGCCGCCGATGTCGCCGACCTGCGCCAGGCCCTGGGCTACGACGAGTGGAACGTGCTCGGCGTCTCCTACGGCACCCGCCTGGCCCAGACGCTGCTGCGGATCCACCCCGAGGGCATCCGCTCGGTCATCCTCGACTCGACGTACCCCGTCGCCGTGGACAGCCTGGCCGAGCTGCCCGAGCGCATGGCCGAGGCCTTCGACCGCTTCTTCACCGCCTGCGAGGTCGACGCCACCTGCGCCCGGGCCGCGCCCGACCTGCGTCGGCGCTTCGACGCCCTGGCCACCCGCATGGAACAGCAGCCCACCGAGGTCCAGGTCACCGTGGACGGCGACCAGCGCCCGGCGGTCATCGACGGCGCCGGCCTGCGTGACCTGCTCTTCCTGTCCCTCTACGACGCCGGACTGCTGCGGTCGGTGCCCCGCATGGTGGCCGAGCTCGAGGCCGGCGTGACCGACACCCTGGGGCAACTGGCCACCGTCTCGGTGGCCCAGCTCGACGGCGTGTCCCTGGGGGACTTCCTGTCGGTGCAGTGCCACGAGGAGGTGCCCTTCGCCGATCGGGCCGTGGTGGCCGCCGGTCCCAGCCGCCACCCCGAGCTGGCCGAGAACCTCGAGGCCCAGCTGGTGGACGGTCCCGGCGCCTTCGACACCTGCGCCCTGTGGGGAGCGGGCACGGCGCCGCCGGTCGAGGACGAGCCCGTGCACAGCGACGTGCCCACCCTGGTGGTGGGTGGCCAGTTCGACCCCGTCACCCCCAACGCCTGGGGCCAGGCCGTGGCCGCCGAGTTCGACCGGGCCCGCTTCGTGTCCTACCCCGGCCTGGGCCACGGCGTGGCCACCGCCGAGGGCTGCCCCGCCGCGGTGACCACCGCCTTCCTGGAGGACCCCGTGGCCTTCGTGCAGAGCCCCGGAGCCACGGCCTGCGCCACGACCATGACCACCCCACCCCTCCACGGACCGGCCCCCGCCCAGCTCGAGCTCGAGGGCTTCGAGGCCACGACCCAGGGGGCCACCGTCACCGGTCAGCGACCGGTGGGCTGGGACGAGGTCCAGGTCGGCGTGGCCGCCCGCCAGCACGACTTCGCCGACCCCACCGCGCTGATCACCTTCGGTGCTCCCGGGGCCAGCGCCAAGGAGGTGCTGGCCGCCCTGCGGCTGGACGACGACGCCCGGGCCACGGGCGACTCGGTCCACGGCGGGGTGACGTGGACGGCCTACGAGGGCACGACCCAGGGCACCCCCATCGACCTGCGGGTGGCCCGCATCGACGGCATCGAGGTGCTGGTGGCCCTGGTGAGCACCCCGACCGAGCGCGAGGCCCTGATCAGGGGCGTGCTCGACCGGGTCACGGCCACCATCGGCGCCCGGAGGGGTTGAGCCCCACCGTGGCCAGCACCGCCCGGCGCATCGTCGTCAACCGGTCCGCCCCCGACGAGCTCGTCGACGTGTTCACCCGCCTCGACGCCGCCGGCAAGGGCTGGGTCAACCTCGGCCCCCAGCTCGACGAGGGCGACGACACCCCGCCGGAGACGGGCATGGGGCGCATGTTCGGTGGTCGCGGCCCCACGGCCCCCTACGTCACCTGGGTGGCGGGCAAGGTGGGCCGACGTGGGATCCGCAAGCCCGCCGACCTGGGCATCGAGCACGGCACCGGCCCCAAGGCCGTGCCCCGGCTGCGGGCTGCGGGCATCGACGTGCCCCCGTCGTGGAAGGTGAAGGCCGACCACGCCAAGCGGGGCCTGGTGTTCGCCCTGCCCCCGGATACGGACGCGGCCGAGGTGGTCGACTTCCTCTTCCGGGCCGCTACCGCCCTGTCCGGCGTGGTCATCCGGGACCGCTGGTTGGTCGACGTCTACGAACGCTGACCGTCCTGGTCCGGGCGCGACCGACCCGGGCGCGACACCGCCGCCTGCCCGGTGTGCGGCAGACGGCGGGGTTCGGTGGCTCAGTTGCTCAGCGGCCCTTCCACTGCGGGGGGCGCTTCTCGGCGAAGGCCCGGGGGCCCTCCTTGAAGTCCTCGCTCTTGGACATGGCCCGCACGGCGTCGAACTTGGACTGCTGGGCGGTGGCCTCGGCCACGCCGCTCAGGTCCAGACCCTTGTAGACGGCTTCCTTGGACGCCCGCACCGACATGGGCGAGCACTCGCTGATCTGAGCGGCCCAGCGCTTGGCCCCCTCGACGGCCTGGCCCTGGGGCACGACCTCGTTGACGAAGCCCAGCTCCTTGCCCTCCTGGGCGCTGACCCGACGGCCGGTCAGGATCATGCCCAGGGCCTGCTTGACGCCGATCTCCCGGGGCAGGCGGTGCACGCCGCCGGCCAGGGCGGCCAGGCCGACGCGGGGCTCGGGCAGGGCGAAGACGGCGTTCTCGCTGGCGATGATGATGTCGCAGGCCAGGGCGATCTCGAAGCCGCCGCCCATGGCCACGCCGTTGACCGCGGCGATGACCGGCTTGGCCAGGTCGAAGCGGGAGGTGAGGCCACCGAAGCCGGCCTTGGGCTGCGGGCCCAGGTCGGCGCCCGAGGCCGTGTTCTTGAGGTCGTTGCCGGCCGAGAAGGCCCGGTCGCTGGCGCCGGTGACGATGGCCACCCACAGGTCGGGATCGGCGGCGAACTCGTCGAACACCTCTCCGAGCTCACGGTTGGCCGGCGGGTGCAGCGCGTTCATCACCTCGGGCCGGTTGATGGTGACGATGAAGACGTTGCCATCGCGTTCAGTGATCGAGTATTCCCCCATGGGCCGGACACTAACGTGCCCGGCCTGTGGCCATGAACCTCATCCCCCTGCCCGAGGGCGTGGCCGGCCGCCTCTACGCCACCGGCTTCACCGACGTCGGTCCCGACCCCCAGGAGGCGTTGGACCGCATCGGCGCCGACACCCTGCTCAGCCTGCTGACCGACCGGGACATCGAGCTGCGCTTCCCCGACTTCGGGGACTGGCTCGAAGCCAACGCCGACGGATCGGCGTGGTGGTTCCCCATCGAGGACGGTGACGTGGCCGACGATGCCGCCATGGTGGCCCTGGTCGGCCAGGTGGTGGGCCGTCTCGGGCAGGGTGACACCATCGTCACCCACTGCGGTGCCGGGTACGGGCGCACCTCCCTGGTGTGCGGCCTGGTGCTGGTGGCCCTGTCCGACATGGCCCTCGACGACGCCCTGGTGGCCATCCGCGCCGCCCGCCCGGGCATGGGTCCCGAGAACCCCCGCCAACGGGCCCACCTCGAAGCCGTCGTCGCCGCCCTGCGCCCGACCGGCTGAGGGCTTGGCGGCCATGCGGACGCATCCAGCTACCGGCCCGGTACGCGGATGCGTTCGGTTCAGTGGGCGGTAGGGGTGCCGGCCAGGCGGGAGGCCAGGGCCCGGGCCCGACGGGCCAGGCGGACGGCGCGCTGCAGGGGCAGGGTGGCCTGCCACCAGCGGGAACGCTCCACCGCCACCACCCGGGCCATGGCCACGTCACGCTCGGCCCGGGCCAGGAACAACTGCTGGCGGACCGATTCGAGCTCGTCGGCCGCGCCGATGAGGTCGGCGCCGACGCTGGGGTCGGCCAGCACCACCCGGTTGGCCAGGCGGTCGAGGATGCGGCGGCGGGTGGCCTCCCACACCGGGGCGCCACTGGCCCCGGCCGAGCCCGTCCCGTCGACCCACACGTGGTAGAGGCTGGTCACGATCCCGGTGTCGTGCACGCCGCACCAGGGCACCAGCCGCAGCAGCAGGTCCCAGTCCTCGAGCACCGGCAGGGTCTCGTCGACCCGCAACCCGAAGGTCTCGAGCACGTCGCGGGGCAGGGCGACGGAGCAGATGGGGCTCTGGTTGTCGATGAGGTGGTCGGCCAGGTCGAACCGGGCCCGGTAGGGCACGGTGAAGGCCGAGGTGGGCTCGTAGCCGACCGGACCGGTCACGGCCCGTACGTCCTGGCGCGCGGTGAGAGAGCGCACCACCGCGCCCGGACGTTCGACGGCGCCGGCCCGGAACGCCTCCACCCAGTCCCCCATGACCAGGTCGTCGTCGTCGAGGAAGGCCACGTAGCGGCCCTGGGCATGGGCCAGGCCCACGTCGAGGGGACGGCTGCGGCCACCGTCGACCACGTTCAGCAACCGGGTGCGGGCGGCCAGGGTGGGGTGGGCGTCGACAGCCGCAGCCACCAGGGTGCGGGCCCCCGCCGCCGTGTCGGCGTCGTCGCCGGCGGTGTGCAGCACGACCAGGAGCTCGAAGTCGTCGTCGGTCTGCGCGGCCAGGCACAGCAGCGCCTCGCGCAGCTGGCCGGGACGACGCCCCTGGGTGCGCACGATGACCGACAGGAAGGGAGCCGGCGACGGCGGGGCATCGGTCGACGGCGGGCGGTAGGCCCGGCTGGCCCAACCGAGGACGCCTTCACCCGTACCCGCGGCGGCCAGGCCCGCTGACCAGCGCTCGGACAGGGCGACGGGCGGGGACCCCGATCCACCGGCATCGACCGCGGGGCGGGGGGCCGGGGCCCGACGGGTGAGCTCGGCTCCGGCCACCAGGGCGAAGCCGGCCCCGGTCAGGGCGGCGTCGAGCTGCCAGGTGGGAGGGCCGGGCAGCGGGCCACCACCGACAGCGGCGGCGGCGGCGTCGAGGGGGGTGCGCACGGGACCGTGGAGCACCACGGGCACCGATCCCGAGGCCCGACTGCCCGCGGCCAGGGCCGCAGCCACCCGGGGGGCATCGACCCGGGGCGAGGCCAGGGCATCGATGGCCACGATGGCCACGAAGGGGTGGGCACCCGAGGCGTCGTCACCGTGACCAGGCGGCAGGTCGGTGATGGGCTCGAACCCCGTCCGTCGGACGACCGAGGCCACCTGACCGCCACGGTCCTCGCCCACCAACAGGATCCGGCCGCCGTCGATGTCGAGCGCGGCCAGGACCGCGCCCAGGGCGGCGGCCGCGCCCTCGGGCGGCGCCACGGGGGCCAGGTCGGGCAGCGCCACCCGGGCCAGGTCCGGGGTGCCGGCATCGCGGCCGGGAGGCGGGGGGGAGGAGGTGGGCATCAGAAGCGCATGACCCCGTAGTTGCCCGCGATGAAGTCGGCCACCGCCGCGGCTCCGGGCAGGGCCGGGGGCAGGGTGCCCTCGACCTGGCGGCGGCGCCAGTCGGCCAGGGCCCGGGCCGCGGCGTCGTCGACGGGGGCGATGGCCTCGACGTGGGCCAGGATCGGTGCCATCAGGTCGTCGCGCCCGTAGCGGCGGGCCAGGAGCATGCCTGCGTACAGCGACCAGTAGCGCTCGGTCTCGCTGGCCACGACCCGACCCTCGGCGCTCAGGCGCTTGTCGTGGAAGACCAGGGCCGCAGGGTTGTGCACCACCCGCCAGCCCGCCAGTCGGATGCGCCACGAGATGTCCACGTCGTCGCAGTACAGGGGGAAGTACTCCGCCGCGAAGCCCTCCACCTGGTCGAACACCGTGCGGCGCAGGGCCATGCACGCCCCCGACACCCAGCTGGCGTCACCGGTGGTGCGGTCGTGGGCCTTGGGGTGCTCGAGGGGCAGCTGGCGGGCGTCGCAGGCCCCCACCCCGGGGTCGGTGAGGGTGCCAGCCAGCTCCACCAGCAGCCGGGGCTCGGGGTGGGCATCGGGGTTGAGCACCAGCAACAGCTCGCTGTCGTAGGGCTCGGCCAGCCGGTTGCTCCCCCCGCCCGAGCCCAGGTTGGCGTCGAAGAAGTGGTAGTCGGCCCCGTCCAGGCCCCCGGCCCGGGCGGTGGCGTCGAGCTCGGCGACGAGGGCCGCGTCGAGCACGGGGACGTCGGAACTGTCGCCGTAGGCCACCCGGACCGAGCGCAGGCTGCCCGCGTCGATGGCCGTGGCCCCGGCCAGGCACAGGGCCCGGAGCTGACCGCGGATGGCCTCGTGGGGCGTCTCGTACAGCACCACCTGCACGACCAGGTCAGGTGCCGGATCCCTCCCGTCAGCCATCACCGCCCCCCTTCCGGTCGGCTACGACCCGGCGGACGGCCAGCTTCAACGAGCCCAGGGCCTTGCGCGGCGGCAGGGTCAGCTTCCACCACTCCGAGCCCTCGATCTGGGCCAGGCGCTGGCGGGCCAGGTCGAGGTGGTGGCGCAGGTGCTCGTACTCGTCGAGCATGTCCTGGAAGGCGGTGCCGTCGACCAGGCCGGTGACCGTGCCCGGGGGCAACAGCACCGGCGACTCGCTCCACCGGGCCAGCAGACCGTGGTGCGTCTCCCGCCAGATCTCCGCCTCGACCAGGGCCCGGGAGGCGTCGCCGCCATCCCAGTGGTGGTAGATGCTCGTCACCTCGCCGCTGTCGACCACGCCGGTGAACTGCGCCGCCCGCATGAGCAGGTCCCAGTCCTCGACCACGGCCAACGACTCGTCGAAGTGCAGGTCGAGGGCTCGCAACGAGTCCACGGGGAGGGCCACCGAACAGATGGGCGAGGCGTTGAGCCGCAGGTGGCCGATGTAGTCGAAGGCGGCGGCGTAGGGCAGTTCGAGCTCGCCGGGCAGCTCGTAGTCGGCGACGGGATCGTCCACCGACAGGCGCCGCGCCGTGCGGGTGGCGCACCGGGACCGGGCGACGCGCCCCGGGTAGCGACGGGCCGTGCGGGTGAAGGCCGCGGCCCAGTCGGCGGTGACGACGTCGTCGTCGTCGAGGAAGGCGACGAAGCGACCGCGGGCCTGCTCCAGACCCAGGTTGAGGGGTCGGCTGCGACCCCCGCCCCGCACGGGCACCACCCGCACCCGCGCCGCGAAGCGGGGGTCGAACAGGCCCACGAGCGTGGTCGTGTTGGCCACCGCCGTCTGGTCGCCGTGCACCAGCACCAGGACCTCGACATCGTCCTCGGTCTGGCCGGACAGGCACAGCAGAGCATCACGCAGCAGGGGCATGCGCTCGCCCTGGGTGCGTACGAGCACGGTGAGCTGGGGCCGGCCGACGGCCGAGGGGGCACCGTCGGTGGGCCGGGAGGCCCCGACCCGGGCCAGCAGGTCGTCGAGCGGGGTACCGGGGTCCACGGCCCCGGTCGGCGACGGGGCCGATGCGGACGGCCGACGCTCGAGGGAACCGAGGGCGGCCACGTCGGCGGCCAGGCCGGCCACCCCGGGCAGGACCGCGGGGGCACGACCGGCGGCCACCAGCGAGGCCAGCTCGGCCCGGGCCGAGCGTCGGGCCACGTGGGCGGCGGTGGCCTCGGCGTCGAACTCGTCGTCACCGCTGCGCACGGGTGGGGTGGGCTCGGGCGGCGGCGGGGCGCCGAAGCGGTGCTGCACCAGCAGCCGGGCCAGCTCAGCGGCGTGGCGACCACCAGGCCCGGGCCGCGACCAGGGGCGGGGGGCGACGTCGCAGAAGGCGGCGGCCCGGGGCACGTGCACGATGCGCCAGCCCGCCGACCGGGCCCGCCACGACAGGTCGACGTCGGCCGCCAGCTCACCCACCTGGTCGACGGCGAAGCCGCCGAGGGCGACGAAGACCTCGGCCCGGCGCACCAGCGCGGCTGAGGACGACGCCCACGACGTGGTCCCGTCGAGGGGGTCGTAGGGCTTGGGCAGCTCGATGGGCAGCACGCGGGCCTCGGCCACCGCCACCGCCGGGGCGGCCACGGCATCGACCAGACAGGCCACCATGGTCGGTGAGGGCACGGCCGCGGCGTCGAGCAGCAGGAGCAGATCGGCCGTGGCGTCGACCGCCAACAGGTCGTGGGCCCGATGCACCCCGGCGCCATCGCCAGCAGCGGCCTCGGCGGGCAGGTGGCGGTAGCAGAACGAGTCGAAGCCCCACGACGACGCCGCCGCCTCCAGGCCGGCCACATCGGTGGCGGCCAGGGTGGGCTCGGCGCCCACGTCACCCAGGACGACGTCCACCGAGGACACCAGGGCGGTGGCTCGGGCCAGGCCCAGCGACGCGGCCAGGGCCCCCAGAGCACGCCACACGTCGTCGACGGTGTGACCAGCGAGGATGGTCTGGCTCTGGATCGAGGGTGGACGGTCCTCGGACATGGCTCCGGCACGCTAGCGCAGCCCGCCCCACCCCCTCCCCGCGCACCGGCCGCGCCGGAGGCCGGCCCGCTACAGCGGACCGGCCCCCGGGGGAACCGTCGTGGACGTGGAGCTCAGGCCCTCACGCCCGTCAGGCCTTCGATCAGGCCTTCGATCAGGCCTTCGATCAGGCCTTCGATCAGGCCAGGTCGAAGCGGTCGAGGGTCATGACCCTGTCCCAGGCGGTGACGAAGTCACGGACGAACTTCGCCTTGGCGTCGTCGGACCCGTACACCTCGGCCAGGGCCCGGAGCTGGGAGTGGGACCCGAAGACGAGGTCGACGGCGGTGGCCGTCCACTTGAGCTCGCCCGTCGCCCGGTCGGTGCCGTCGAAGACGTTCTCGGCCGAGGCCGACGGCTTCCACTCGGTGCCCATGTCGAGCAGGTTGGTGAAGAAGTCGTTGGTCAGCACGCCAGGACGGTCGGTGAACACGCCGTGGGGCGATCCGCCGTGACCGGCGTTCAGGGCCCGCAGACCACCGACGAGCACGGTCAGCTCGGGGGCGGTCAGCTCCAACAGGTTGGCCCGGTCCAGCAGCAGGGTCTCCGGGGGCAGCTTCTCGCCGGCCTGGAGGTAGTTGCGGAACCCGTCCGCCTTCAGCTCCAGTGGGGCGAAGGCATCGGCGTCGGTCTGCTCCTGGGTGGCGTCGGTGCGCCCGGGGGTGAAGGGCACGACCACGTCGTGGCCGGCGTCCTTGGCCGCCTGCTCGACGGCGGCAGCCCCGGCCAGGACGATCAGGTCGGCGAGGGAGATCTTGACCCCACCGGTCTGGGCGCCGTTGAACTCGGCCTGGATGCCCTCGAGCGTGCGCAGCACCGGCGCCAGTTCGGTGGGCTGGTTGACCTCCCAGTCCTTCTGGGGGGCCAGACGGATGCGGGCGCCGTTGGCCCCGCCCCGCTTGTCGGTGGCCCGGAAGCTGGCGGCCGAGGCCCAGGCCACGTGCACCAGCTGGGACACGGACAGGCCCGAGGCCAGGACCTTGGCCTTGAGGTCGGCGACCTCGGCGTCGCCCACCAGTTCGTGGTCGACGGCGGGCACGGGGTCCTGCCACAGCTGCGCTTCGGGGACCCAGGGGCCGAGGAAGCGGGACACCGGGCCCATGTCACGGTGGAGGAGCTTGTACCAGGCCTTGGCGAAGGCGACGCGGAACTCCTCGGGGTTCTCGTGCCAGCGCTTGGCGATGGGGGCGTAGATGGGATCGAGGCGCAGGGCCAGGTCCGACGTCAGCATCATGGGCTCGACCCGCTTGTTGGGGTCGTGGGCGTCGGGCACCGTGCCCTGGGCCTCGGGGTTCGTCGGCCGCCACTGCTTGGCCCCGGCGGGGCTGGTGGTCAGCTCCCACTCGTGGTTCATCAGGTTGTCGAGGAAGCCGTTGTCCCACTTGGTGGGCTCGTTCGTCCACGCGCCCTCGAGGCCGCTGGTGATGGCGTCGCCGCCCACACCGCTGCCGTAGGAGCTCACCCAGCCCAGACCCTGGTGGTCGACGGGGCAGCCCTCGGGCTCGGGGCCGACGAGGGTGGAGTCACCGGCACCGTGGGCCTTGCCGAACGTGTGGCCACCGGCGATGAGGGCGAAGGTCTCCTCGTCGTTCATGGCCATGCGGGCGAAGGTCTCGCGGATGTCGCGGGCCGAGGCCAGCGGGTCGGGGTTGCCGTTGGGGCCCTCGGGGTTGACGTAGATGAGGCCCATCTGCACGGCGCCGAAGGGGCCGGTCAGCTCGCGCTCGCCGCTGTAGCGCTCGTCGCCCAGCCACGTGTCTTCGGGACCCCAGAAGATCTCCTCGGGCTCCCACACGTCCTCACGGCCGAAGGCGAAGCCGAACGTCTCGAAGCCCATCGACTCGAGGGCGCAGTTGCCGGCGAAGACGAAGAGGTCGGCCCAGGACACCGAGCGGCCGTACTTCTGCTTGATGGGCCACAGCAGGCGGCGGGCCTTGTCCAGGCTGGCGTTGTCGGGCCAGCTGTTGAGGGGCGCGAAGCGCTGGGCGCCGTCCCCGGCGCCGCCGCGGCCGTCGGCGATGCGGTAGGTGCCGGCCGCGTGCCAGCTCAGGCGGATGAACAGGGGCCCGTAGTGGCCGTAGTCCGCGGGCCACCAGTCCTTCGAGTCGGTCATGACCGCGAAGACGTCCTGCTTGAGGGCCTCGACGTCGACGGTGGCGAACTCGGCCGCGTAGTCGAAGTCCTCGTCCATGGGGTTGGACCGGGGCGAGTGCTGGTGCAGGACGGACAGGTCCAGCTGGTTCGGCCACCAGTCCTGGTTGGTGTGGGGCCGGCCCTTCTTGAGGGTCGGGGCCGGGATTGCTGGATTTTCGCTCTCGCTGCGATCAGACACGTCAGACACGTCGGTCCTCTTCCTCTCTCGGTGTTCCTTCAGATGGCTGGTGGGTGCGAACCGAGGTCGCCGAGGCGCACTCGGGACATCGGCCCCAGTAGATGACCTCGGCCTCGTCCACCTCGTAGCCCGAGGTGTCGGCCGGGGTGAGGCACGGGGCATGGCCGACCGCGCAGTCGACGTCGGAGATGCGGTTGCAGATCCGACAGATCAGGTGGTGGTGGTTGTCGCCGATCCGGGCCTCGTAGCGGGCGGGCGACCCGGCCGGTTGGATGCGCCGGAGCACACCCTTGGCGGTGAAGGTGGCCAGGGCGTCGTAGACGGCCTGGCGGGACACGGCGCCGATCTCGGCCCGCACGAACCTGTCGATGACATCGGCCGTGCTGTGCGGTTGGTCGTCGACCGCCCGCAGCACGGCCAGGCGCTGGGCCGTGACCAGCAGACCGTGCCGCCGGAGCAACGCTCCGTGGTCGAAGGAGCTCGCTTCGGGCACGTCCGGAACCTAGCCCCAGTTCTGGAGCGAGTCCAGATCTGGCCAGGTCGTGTTCTCGGCCCCACGCTGGGGACGCCCGCGTCGCGGCGGGCTCTCTTGCTACTGGTCGACGTCGTGTTCGCCCAGGTGGGGAGCCCGACGGCGGACGGCAGCCGGTGACGCGGTGAAGCGGATGGGGGCGCCGGAGTAGGTCACGGTGCGGCCCAGGTCCTCGTGTTCGATCTCCACCGGGAAGCCCCGAGCCACGAAGTGGGGGTCGGCCAGGACCTCTTCGGGCGAGTACACGATGCCGGCAGGGAGGCCCCGGGACTGCAGGCCCTGGAACAGGTCGTAGGCCGCCAGTCGGGCGGCCAGGAACTCGATGGCGGCCCGGGCCGCGCCGAAGACCTCGCCCTTGAGGGGGTCCTCGTCGAGGTCGGCCAGGGAGATGAAGTCGATGTCGCGGCCCAGTTCGAGCACGCCGTACTCGTCGAACTCGTCGGCGTAGCCCAGTTCGGCCACCCAGTCGGCCAGGGAGGCGAACTCGTAGCCCCGGCGGGCGGCGGCGGCGTTGTTGATCCAGCGGCCGTCGGCGCACAGCATCTGGGTGGGCTGGGTGCGGCGCTGGGCGGCGTGGCGACCGGTCTGGCGTTGCACGGTCTGGCGGGCGGCCAGCCACGAGTAGCTGGCGAACTCGGTGGTGACGTTGGCCGCGGCGTGCACGTTGACGTCGATGAACTGGCCCCGGCCGGTGCCCTCGCGGGCCAGGAGCGCGGTCATGGTGGCCATCACCGCGTAGTGGCAGGCGGTGTTGAAGCCCTGGCCGCCACCGCCCCGCACGGGGGGGATGCTGTGATCGTCGTAGCCGCAGGACCACACCGGCCCGCCCCCGGCCAACACCGTCAGGTCGGTGACGGGGTGGGACGGGCCGTCCTGGCCGAAGGCGGTGAGGGCCACGTGGATCAGGCGCTCGGGCCGTCCGCCCAGGGCGGCGGCCACGACGCCGGGGTCCTCGCACTCGATGAGCACGTCGGCTCCGGCGGCCAGGGCCCGGAAGCGTTGCCGGCCGGCGGGGTCGGCCAGGTCGAGGGTGATGCCCTGCTTGCCGGCGTGGTGGTGCCACCACCACAGCGAACGCTCGGGCCCGGGTTCGTCCTCGGCGAACGGTCCGTACAGGCGGGTCGGGTGCCCCCCGGGCGGTTCGATCAGGGTGACCTCGGCCCCCAGGTCGGACAGCAGCCGGCCGGCGAAGGCACTGATCTCACCGGCGACCTCGAGGACGCGGACCCCGGCCAGGGGCCCGGTCGATGTCGCAGCCGCCATCAGATGACCCCTTCGCTGCGCAGCTCGTCGATCTCGGTGGCCGACAGGCCCAGCAGCTCGCCGTAGATGCGGTCGTTGTCCTGGCCCAGGGTCGGGGCGCCGCGGCTGATGCGCCAGTCGGTCTCGGACAGGTGCACGGGCAGGCCGTCGACCCGCACCTCGCCCATGGCCGCATGGGTGACGGTGGGCCACAAGCCCCAGGCGGCGACGTTGTCGTCTTCGTCGATGCGCTCGCCGGGCCTGGTCACCGCGGCGGCGGGTACCCCCCGCTTGAGCAGGACGGCGGCCACGTGGCGACGGTCGCGGCCCGAGGTCCACGCCGCCATGCGGTTGTCGAGCTCGTCCTGGCGGTCCAGGCGACCGGCCAGGGTGGCGAACGCATCGTCGCGGGCCCACTCCTCACCGATCTCCTGGGCCAGCTCGGCCCAGTCGTGGTCGTCGCGGCAGGCGATGGCCACCCAGTTGTCGGTGGCTCCCAGGCCGTCGATGCCCGGCTCCTCGGCCCCGGTGGGGTAGATGCCGTGCGGGGCCATGGCCGGCGACGTGCTGCGGTTGGAGTTGGGCTGGCCGTCACGGCGCAGGGGGCGGCCGTTGACCGTCCAGTCGAGCATGGCGGGACCGTTGAGGTAGGCCCCGGCCTCGGTACAGGACAGGTCCACCCACTGGCCCTCGCCGGTGCGGGCCCGGTGGTAGAGGGCGGCGAGGATGGCCATGGCCATGTAGTAGCCGCCGGTGTGGTCCAGGTACGAGTAGCCCCAGCCCGCGGGGGCCTGGTCGGGGAGGCCCGACTGGAAGGTCATGCCCGACACGGCCTGGGCGATGGGTCCCCACGACTTGAACTTGGCGTAGGGGCCGGTCTGGCCGAACCCGCAGTTGGACACGTAGATGATGTCGGGGCGTAGCTCGCGCAGGCGCTCGTAGCCGAAGCCCATGCGGTCCACGACGCCGGCGGCGAAGTTCTCGGTGACCACGTCGCACTTGCTGACCAGGTCGGCCAGCAGCTCACGGGCCCGCTCGGTGCGCAGGTTCAGGGTGATGCCCAACTTGCCCACGTTGTGGTTGTTGAACCCCGACCCGAACTCGATGCCGCGGCGGGCGTCCTTGAAGGGGGGTGCCCCCCGCAGGATGTCCCACGTGCCCTGCTTGACCGGGTCCTCGATGCGGATCACCTCGGCCCCGAAGGCGGCCAGCCACTTGGTGGCCCCCGCCCCGGCCAGCTGACCTGTGAAGTCGCAGATGCGGACGTTGCCGAGCGCTTCCCCCATGACCGGGGGATGGTAGTCCTGGCGCATGGCCAGCGCAGACGAACCGACGGTGCGACTGGAGCGGTGGACCGGCCCCTGGGCCGACGACGACCCCGACGCCGCCTTCAAGGCCGAGGTGGCGGCCTACGGTCGCCTCGACCCCCTGCACACCCTGGCCGGCCTGTCCGCCCACACCCGGGTGCCCGTCGGTGCCCTGGCCCGCTACGTGCTGGCCCGCTTCGCCACCACCGGCTCCGAGGGCCTGCTGCACGTGGGCGGGGCCACCGTCGAGCGCATGTGGGCTGCGTGCCAGACCGCGGAGGAGGCCGACGACGACGAGGCCCGCCTCGAGGCCTACCGGACCCTGCGGGGCATGGTGTCCTGGCTGCGGGTGCCCCTGAACGCGCCCGAGGCGTAGCGGTCGAGGCCAGCCTCTGCGATTGGAACCGCGAGCCTTTCCCGGCAGACTCGTGCAGGAACATGCACAAATGCGCACGGTTGGCGCGGCGAGGACACGGTGCTGGCGGCAGAGCGCAAGGAACTGCTGGTGGCCCAGTTGGCTCGGGACGGGCGGCTGGTGGCCCGGGATGCGGCCCTCGCCCTGGGCACCTCCGAGGACACGGTGCGGCGTGACCTGCGGGAACTGGCCGCCGAGGGGCGACTGCAGCGGGTGCACGGCGGGGCCCTCCCTGTGTCGCCGGCCCTGGCTTCCTTCGCCGCCCGCCGGGGCATCGAGCCATCGGGCAAGGCGGCCGTCGCCGCCGTGGCCGCCCAGCTGGTGCGACCTGGCCAGACCGTGCTCGTCAACGGAGGGACCACCACGCTCGCCCTCGTCCGGTCCCTCGACCCGACGTTGGTCCTCACCGTGGCCACCCACAGCCCCACCATCGCCGTGGCCCTGGCCGACCACCCCGGGATCGAGGTGGAGCTCATCGGCGGCCGCCTCTACAAGCACTCCGTCGTCACCTGTGGGGCCCAGGCGGCGGAAGCAGCCCGATTGATCCGGGCCGACGTCTTCTTCATGGGCATCACCGGGGTGCACCCCGGGGCTGGGCTCACCACGGGTGACGCCGAGGAGGCGGCCATGAAGCGCACGCTGGCCGGCCAGGCCGCGGAGACCTATGCACTGGCATCAGCCGAGAAGGTCGGCGCCGTGTCCCCCCACCTGGTCCTGCCGTGCGACCGGGTCACCGCCGTCATCGCCGACAGCACCGCCGACATTGGCACCGTCGCCGACCTGCGGCGCCAGGGGGTCGAGGTCATCGTGGCCCCACCCGTGGGCCGGGTGGCTAGCGGCTGAGGTTGCGGGGAGCCGAGGGGGGTGGGGAGGCCACCGGGGTGAAGTCGGACCACACCGTGGACGCGGACCAGGGCACCATCTCGAGGAAGCTGCGCACGCTGCGGGGCTGCACGACGTAGAGCTCCATGGTGGTGTCGGCCACCACGGTGGCGCCGTAGGCGACCTGGTCGGCCCAGGCGGCCAGGCCCACGGTCTGGTCCCGCTCGATGGTGGTCAGGGCCACGCCGTCGAGCTCGACCCGGGCCCAGCCCCGGTTGATGACGAAGGGCTCGAGGGGGCGCAGGCCCTGGCGGGCGAGCACGGTGCCGGCGTCGACGTGGACCACGTCGACCATGGAGGCCACCCGCCCCCGTTCCACGGTGGACAGGCGGCCGAACAGGGGGTGGTCGGCAAGCATCTGGCCCTTGCGGTCGCGGCGGGCTCTGAAGTGCCGGATCCACTGTCGGGGCGAGGCTTCCACCCCCACAACGGTACGGCCGGTCCTTCCGCTCCGGGCCCGTATCGGGATGGTCACCTGTCACCGCTTGTTGTCACTCTGTCTGCCGACGGTCTGCCAAGATCCGTGGCCATGACCAGGGACGACGGGCATGACGCCGACGCAGGTGTCGAACAGGGTGTCGTGCACCAGGTGTACCCCGATCCGGCACTGGCCGCCCGCAGCGCGGCGGCCGAGGCCGTGCGGGCCCTGTCCGAGGCGCTGGTGGGCTACGAGGTGGACGAGGAACTGCTGGCCCGGGTGACGTGGTGGGCCCACCGCGCCGCGGCCGAGGCCCGCCAGGGCCGGCCCCTGGTCCGAGCCGAGGACTACCAGGCCCGGCGCTACCTCGATCCCCGACCCCCCGACGGACGGGGGCTGGTCACGTCGTCGGACCGGCCGGTGTCGGGGCCGGCCAACCCCGCGGCCGTGGCCGTGGCCATGCGCCGCGAGGGCGACGAAGCCGTGGCCGAGGTGGTGTTCGACCGCCGCTTCGAGGGGTCCCCGGGCCGGGTGCACGGGGGCATGACCGCGGCGGTGATGGATGACGTCATGGGCTACGTGAACGTCATCGACGGCGTGGCCGCTTACACGCTCGAGCTCAAGGTCCGCTACGTGGCGGGCATGCCCCTCGACACCCCCGTCGAGGTCCGGGCCCACCGCACCGAGCCCGGCGAGCGCCGCTCGACCGTGGTGGCCGAGGCCCGCACGGCCGACGGCACCCTGGTGGCCGAGGCGGAGGGCCTGTTCGCCATCCTCCCCCCGTCCCGCTTCGGGTTGTGACGGCTACGGCAGGTCGGCTTCGGCGTCGAGGGTGAGGCGGACGCCGGTGCCCACCAGCCAGCCGCCGCCGGGCATGGCCATGTTGAACTCGATGCCGTAGTCGCGCCGGTCGAACTGGCCATGGGCCGAGAAGGCCAGCTTGGCCCGGCCCCCGTAGACCACGGGGACCGCACCTTCGAAGGTGGAGATGAGGGTCAGCGGCTTGGTGATGTCCTTGATGGTCAGGTCGCCGATGACCCGCCAGTCGCCCTCGCCCAGGTGCTCGACCGAGGTGGACTTGAACGTCATCTGGGGGAACTTCTCGACGTGGAGGAAGTTCTCGCCCCGCAGGTGCTCATCGGCCTTGGTGTGGGTGGTGTCGATGCTGGCCGTGTCCACCACGACCTCGACGGTGGACTCCGAGGGCACCTCGGCGATGGTGAACTGGCCGGAGAAGGAGCGGAACCGGCCCCGCATGCGGGTGATGCGGGCATGGCGGGACTCGAAGCCGAGATGGGTGTGCTGGGGATCGATCTTCCACACCCCGGGGATGGGGACCTCGACCCCGTCGACCTCACGGGTGGGGGTGATCAGCTCTGGCGTGTCCGTGGTCACGGTTCGGGACCTCCCTGTCCTGGCCCGACCCTAGACCTCACCCCTGGGCCCCCACCGCGGTCGGCGACGGCTCTGCCGGTGAGGGTGATGCCCACGCCGGGGACCGCCACCTAGCATGCGGCGGTGCAGCCCACCCGCGGACCGGCCGCCGCCCGAGACCCCGGGCCCGGCGACGCCGCTAACAGTGATGTCGTCACCACTGACGGCACTAGCTCGGACAGGACGATCACCGACGTGGACGGGGATCTCCTGGCCTCGGGCACGGTGGCCGCCGAGCGGGCCCGGCGGCGGGCCGAGCGACGCCGCGGCCAGGACGAGCCTCCGGGCTGGCGCCTGGGTTGGCTGGACCTGGCTGCGCTGGCCGCTCTGGCCCTGTTCGTCGTGCTCTTCTTCTGGCCCCTTGTCACGGGGCACATGTTCTCCACCGTGGGCGGCGTCCAGAACGCCATCTTCCCGTGGGCCGCCCACCCCACGGGCATCCCCGGCGCCATCCAGGACGACAGCTCCACCCTCAGCTACGGCTGGCAGGCCTTCGCCCAGACCGCGCTGCGCAGCGGGGCCTTCCCCTTCTGGGATGCGTCGACGTTCGGCGGCTACGCCCTGTTCGCCAACGGCTCGTCGGCCTTCGCCAACCCCATCAAGATCGCCCTGGCCCTACTCGTGGAACCGGGACCGGCCCACGAGGCCCTGTCCATCCTCTACCTGGCCGGCGGCGGCGTCTTCGCCTACCTGCTGGGCCGGGAGCTGCGGCTGCGCCGCTGGGGCTCGTTGTTGGCGGCCACGGCGTGGATGTTGTCGTCGTGGAACCTGGGCTGGCTCCACCTCGAGGTCGTCTCCCCCGTCATCACCTTTTTCCCCGCCGGCCTGCTCACCGTGCGCCTGGCCCTGCGCAAACAGGCGTTGGGGTGGACGGTGCTGGCCGCAGCCGCCCTGACCTGGCTGCTCATCTCCACCCACCTGCTGTTCGCCCTGGTGACGTGGTTCATCGTCATGCTGTACGGCGCCGGCCTGGTGCTGGTCCCCGTGCTCGTGCGCCGGGGCCGCGACGTGCGCGCCTCCCTGGGGCGGGCCGCCCGGCTGGCCGGTGCCGCCCTCCTGTCCCTGGGCCTGGGAGCGCCGGTGCTGCTGCCCACGTGGCTCATGCTCAACGGGTCCCAGCGCACCCCCATCACCTACGCCGAGCTCACCGCCCAGTGGGTCGGGCGCCCCCGCACGTTCCTCAACACGTTCAAGCCCGAACCCCTGCCCTTGACGGTGACCACGTTCAACGCCGAGTTGGTCTTCGCGGGCACGGCCACCGCCGTGTTGGCCCTGGTCGGGTTGTTCGTGCTGCGCCGCCCCGCCGCCGCCCTGGGCCGGGGCCTGGCCGCCGGCCTGTTCCTGGTGGCCGTGGGCACCCCGTTCACCTGGCTGGCCTTCACCTTCATCCCGGGCATGGACGTGTTCCGCCCCTACACCCGCCTGGCCATGTGGTGGCCCCTGGCCATCGGCCTGCTGGGCGGGGTGGGCCTCGACCTGGTGGTCGACAAGCTCGGCGCCTGGCAGCGGTGGGCCGGGGCGGCGTTGGCCGTGGTGGTGGTGGCCGGCACCGGGGCCCAGCTGCTCGACTACGGCCGGGACATCAACCCCCCGTTCCCCGAACGCAGCTCGGCCTACCTGTTCCCCGACACCCCCCTGCTCGAGGCCCTGCACGCCGATGGCACCAACGCCGCGGGCTGGCCCCAGCGCACCGTGGGCCTGCGCGGCGACCAGGCCCTGGGGTGGACCCCGTCGATGTTCTTCGCCAACACCAACCTGGCCGCCCGCGTCGATTCGGCCACCGGTTACGACTCGGCCTTCCCCGAGCGCTCCACCGACGTGGTCCGGGTGCTGGTGGGCGAACCTGTCGAGTCGGTGCTGGCCACGGGGCTGCCCGCGGCCTACGCCCCCGTGCTCGACGGCGGTCGGGCCCGGCTCGACCTGTTGGGCCGGGTCGGTGTCAGCCAGGTGGCGGCCGTGCCCGGCATCACCCTCAACGAGCCCTGGGCCACTCCCCTGGTCGAGGCCGGGGCTACCGAGGCCTACCGGGGGGCGGACGGCACCGTCGTCGACCTGCCCGAACAGGGGCCCCGCCTGGTGGGGGGGACCACCCTGACCACCGGTGCCGACGAGGCCCTGACCACGTTCGTGGGTCCCGGCTTCGACCACACCACCGACCTGCTGCTCGAGGCCGACGAGGCCGACCGCCTGGGCGACGACGTCACCCTGCCCGACGACAGCGGTCCCGCCGGACGCATCGTGGAGGCCAGCCGGGGCATCAACACCGCCCACCTGGTGGTCGAGGCCGACCGCCCGGCGTGGCTGGTCATCCCCGACGGCTGGGACGCGGGGTGGACGGCGGAGGTGGGCGGCACGGACGCCACCGTGCTGCGGGGCGACTACTACCAGCAGGCCGTGCTCGTGCCTGCGGGCACCACCGAGGTGGCGCTGACCTACCGGCCCCAGGGTTGGCGGGCCGGTGTGGCCATCGGTCTGATCAGCCTGCTGACGTGCGTGACAGGAACTGCGGTGTCTTGGCGGCGACGGCGGCGAAGTGGTCGCTCCGCTGCGGCGTAGGGGCCAGGTCGAAGAGGAACTGGTAGGCGAACAGCTGGGGCCGGGCCCTGGTGGCCAGGCGGTCGATGCGTTGGACCAGACCGGGCTTGGTCGCAGCCTCGTCGCTCTCCCCAGCACCCCGCTCGGCCACCTCGAGGGGTAGGCCGGTCACGTCGCTGCGCCGCACCGTGAACCCGGCCTGGGTGGCCAGGTGCAGGAAGCTGCGCCGGGTGAAGAAGCGCACGTGGGTGGCGTCGAGGATGCCCCGCCGGTCGTAGTCGAACACCCCCAGGGCGGTGCGGGCCCGGGGGTACCAGTGGCCGAAGTTGGGGATGGACACGATGACCCGGCCCCCGGGCCTCAGGACGCGGTGCGCGTCGGCCAGGACCTTGTCGGGGTTGCGCACGTGCTCGAGCAGGTCGGCGGCGAGCACGATGTCGTAGCCGTCACCCACCGACTCGGGGATGCCGTGGTCGAGGTCGGCCTGGATGAAGCGGTCGACGCGCCCCTCGATGGCGGGGTGGGCCTCGAGGTCCACCGCCGTCACCTCGTGACCTTGCGCCCGTAGGCGGGCGGCCAGGGCACCGTCGGACGATCCCAGGTCGAGCACCCGTGAGGGCGGCATCTGCGCCGTCCAGCGCTCGATCTTGGCGTGGGAGGACTCCTCGCCGTGCTTCTCCTCATACGCGCTCGAGGCGAAGGCCGTCTCACCGGAGCCGAAGCCCATCTTGTGGAGGCGGTAGCGGAGCACGTCACGGGTGATGTCCTTGGCGTAGGACATGCCGTTCACGTAGCAGATCTCGTTGCCGTAGTAGGTGGGGATGGCCACCTCGGCGATGCGCATGCCCGTCTCCAGCATCTGCACGATGATCTGGGTGTCGAAGTTGAAGCCGTCGTCGTTGCGCTCGAAGGGGATCGAGGCCAGGGCCTTGGTGGAGTAGGCCCGGTAGCCCGAGTGCCACTCGGACAGGTGGGCCCCGGCCACGGTGTTCTCGACCTTGGAGAGCACCTTGTTGCCCAGGTACTTGTAGAGCGGCATGCCGCCCTGGCGGGCCCGCCCGGGCTCCAACATGCGGGAGCCGAACACGGCGTCGGCCGAGTCGTCCTCGAGGGGGGCGACGAGCTGGGGCAGGAACTCGGGGGCGTACTGGCCGTCGCCGTGGAGCAGCACGACCACGTCGAGGTCGTTCTCGATGGCCCACTGGTAGCCCAGCTTCTGGTTGCCGCCGTAGCCCAGGTTCTGGGGAGTGCGCACGACGGTGATGGGCAGGTCGGACATCTGCTTGTAGCCCAGACCCACCAGGTAGGTGTCGTCCGAGCTGTGGTCGTCGCTGACGAGGATGCCGGAGATGCGGGGACGGAAGTCCACCGGGATCCGGTCGAGGACCTTGGCCAGGGTCGTGGCCGCGTTGTACGCGACCACGAGGATGCCGATGCGCTTCATGCGTGGTCGCCTCTCGTGCACGGCCTGCTGCGAACCCCGCGACGGTAGCAGCAGCCCCCCTCCACCCTGGGGCACCCGAGCCCGGGGTGGCCGGTCAGAGGGTGGGCTCCAGCCGCACCACCACCGACTTGGAGGTGGGGGTGCCGCTGGTGTCGGCCGTGCTGCCCAGGGGGACGAGCACGTTGGTCTCGGGGAAGTAGGCGGCGCAGCAACCCCGGGCCGTGGGGAAGGCCACCAGCCGGAAGCGCTCGGCCCGGCGGTCGCCGTCGGTCCACTCGCTGACCAGGTCGACGTGCTGGCCGTCCTCCAACCCCCGTTCGGCGAGGTCGGCGGGGTGCACGAACACCACCCGGCGGCCGTCGTGGATGCCCCGGTAGCGGTCGTCGAGGCCGTAGATGGTGGTGTTGTACTGGTCGTGGCTGCGGATGGTCTGCAGGATCAGACGGCCCGGGGGTACCCGCAGCACGTCGAGGTGGTTGACGGTGAAGTTGGCCTTGCCCGTGGCCGTGGGGAAGCGGCGCTCGTCCCGGGGGGCGTGGGGCAGCTCGAACCCACCGGGATTGGCCACCTTGGCGTTCATGTCGTCGAAGCCGGGCACGACCCGGGCGATGTGGTCCCGGATGCGGTCGTAGTCGGCCTCGAGCCCGGCCCAGTCCACGACGGGGCGCCCACCCCAACCGGGGGCGTCGGCGGCGAAGGTGGCCTGGGCCAGCCGGCACACGATGGCCACCTCGCTCAGCAGTTCGTCCGACGCCGGCTTCAGCCGACCACGCGAGGCGTGGACCATGCCCATGGAGTCCTCGACGGTGATGAACTGGGGGCCACTGGCCTGGCGGTCGGCCTCGGTGCGGCCCAGGCAGGGCAGGATCAGGGCCACGTCCCCCGTCGCCGTGTGGGACCGGTTCAGCTTGGTCGACACGTGCACGGTCAGCTTGCAGCTGGCCAGGCCGGCCAGGGTGACGGGGGTGTCGGGCGTGGCCGAGGCGAAGTTGCCCCCCACGGCCAGGAACACGTCGACCTCGCCCCGGGACATGGCCCCGATGGCGTCCACGGTGTCGTGGCCGTGGGCCCGGGGTGGGGTGAAGTCGAACTCGGTGGCCAGAGCGTCGAGGAAGGCGGCGGCGGGCTTCTCGTAGATGCCCATGGTGCGGTCACCCTGCACGTTGGAGTGGCCCCGCACCGGGCACACGCCGGCGCCCGGCCGGCCGATGTCGCCCCGCAACAGCAGCAGGTTGACGATCTCGCGGATGGTGGCCACCGAGTTGCGGTGCTGGGTCAGGCCCATGGCCCAGCACACGATGACCCGCTCGGCCGCCAGCAGGTCCGTCGCCGCGGCCTCGATCTCGGCCCTGGTCAGGCCCGTGGCCTCGAGCACGTCGTCCCAGTCCAGCTCGCCCAGGTGGGCAGCCAGCTCGTCGAAGCCTGCGGTGTGGGCGTCGATGAAGTCGTGGTCCAGTACCGTGCCCGGATCGGCCGCCTCGGCCTCCAGCAGCAGGGCACCCAGAGCCTGGAACAGGGCCAGGTCACCGTTCAGGCGCACCTGGAGGAACCGGTCGGCCAGGGGGGTGCCCTTGCCCACCAGGCCCTTGGGCGTCTGGGGGTCGTCGAAGTGCAGCAGCCCGGCCTCGGGCAGGGGGTTGACGGCGATGATGCGGGCGCCGGCGTCCTTGGCCAGCTCCAGGGCGGACAGCATGCGGGGGTGGTTGGTGCCCGGGTTCTGGCCCACGATGAGGATGAGGTCGGCCTGGGGCAGGTCGTCGAGGCGGACCGAGCCCTTGCCCACGCCGATGGTCTCGCCCAGGGCCGAGCCGCTGGATTCGTGGCACATGTTCGAGCAGTCGGGCAGGTTGTTGGTGCCGTAGCCCCGCACGAACAGCTGGTAGAGGAAGGCGGCCTCGTTGCTGGTACGGCCCGACGTGTAGAAGACGGCCCGGTCGGGCGTGGTGGCTCGCAGCCCCCTGGCGGTGGTGGCAAACGCTTCGTCCCAGGTCACGGGCTCGTAGTGGTCCGAACCGGCCCGCTTGAGGACGGGCTGGGTGAGCCGGCCCTGCTGGCCCAGCCAGTAGTCGCTGCGCCCGGCCAGCTCGCTGACCGGGTGGGCGGCGAAGAAGTCGGCGGTGATGCGGCGCCGGGTGGCCTCCTCGGCGACGGCCTTGGCCCCGTTCTCGCAGAACTCGACGTGGTGGGTGGCGTTGGGCTCGGGCCAGGCGCAGCCGGGGCAGTCGAAGCCATCGGGCTGGTTGACCCGCAGCAGGGTGCGCACGGCCCGTGACGGGCCCATCTGGTCGATGGCCATGCGCATGCTGGCCACCACGGCGGGGGTGCCCGCCGCCGCCCGTTTGGGCGGGGTCACCTCGACGCCGTCCTCGGTGGGGTCGTGCTCGGGGGCCGGGGTGGCCCGGAACGGCACCGGCCAGCGACGGGGCCCACGACCTGACGAGCGATCGGTCATCGCGCCACCCTAGGCAGGGGGTCGAAGGCTCATCCCACTCGTCTGACCCCGGATCCTCCGGTTTTCAGCCGCCCGCCGCCGAGGTGCCGGCGATGCGGCCGAACACGGCGCCGGCGGTCAGCCCCGATCCTCCGGGGTAGTTGTGCCAGAACAGGCCCCCCACCAGCTCACCCGCCGCGAACAGGCCGCCGATGGGGTCGCCGCCGGCGTCGAGCACCGCCCCGTCCGGCGAGATGCGCACGCCGCCGAAGGTGAAGGTGATGCCACAGGTGGTGGGGTAGGCCCGGTACGGCGGGGTGTCGAGGGGGTTGGCCCAGTTGCTCTTGGGCACCTCGAGGTTGCGGGTGCCCCGGCCGTCCTTCTTGTTGGGTTCGAAGGGCACCTCGGTGCGCACGGCGTCGTTGAACTCCTCGACGGTTTCCACGAAGCGGGCCCCGTCGATGCCACCGGCCGCGGGGACGCCCCCCATGGCCAGGGCCAGCTCACCCAGGGTCGAGGCCTCGACGAAGGTGGTCGAGGCGTGCTCGTACTCGCGACGCAGCATGGGGGTGACCTTGGCGTCGTAGACCTGCCAGGCCACCCCGCCGGGCTGGGCCAGCACCAGGGAGCCGTAGCGAGCGTAGGTGTAGTTGCGGAAGTCGGCGCCCTCGTCGACGAAGCGCTCCCCCCGCCGGTTGACGAGGATGCCCAGGGGATAGCTGTTGCGGGTGGGGGCGTAGGCCACGTCGAGGTCCCCGAAGGGGGCGGCGCCCACGTCCCAGCCCACCGAGTGGGCGCCCGACCAGTTGCCCCAGGCCATGGCGCCCACGTCGAGGGCCATGCGCAGACCGTCGCCGGTGTTGAAGCGGGTGCCCCGTACCGTGGCCGCGTCCCAGCCCGGCCCCAGGTAGCGGGTGCGCATCTCGGCGTTGGCCTCGAAGCCGCCGCAGGCCAGGACCACGGCGTCGGCCAGCAGTTCGTCCTCGCCGTCCGCCGTTCGCACTCGGACCCCGGCCACCCGACCCCCGGCCTGGAGCAGGGAGGTGGCCCGGGTGCCGTGGCGCAGCTCGATGCCCGCGGCCCGCACCGCCGCCACCTCGGCCGCGACCAGGCCCTGGCCCTCGCCCACGGCGTGGACCGAGATGCCGCCCCAGAACACGAAGCGGCCGTCGACCTCGAAGGCCTGATCGTGCCACGAGGGCTCGAAGCGCACCCCCTTGCCGTGCAGCCACCGGTAGGTGTCGTGGCTGGCTTCGGCCAACAGGCGGGTCAGCTCGGGGTCGCAACGCCCCTCGGTGACCCGGACCATGTCGTCGATGAAGGCGGCGGCCGGGTAGCTGCCGAAGTCCGACCGGTCGAGGCGGGGATCGTCGAGCTCGGGCATCAGCTGGCGCAGGTGGTCGCCGTCGTCATAGGCGATGCGCAGGGCGGCGGCGGTGAAGGCCGAGGTCCCCCCGGCCTGGGCCTCGGGCGCCCGTTCCAGCACCACGACGTCGGCACCGGCATCACAGGCGGCCAACGCTGCGCACAACGCCGCGTTCCCCGCCCCTACCACCACGACCTTCGTGCTCATCGCTTCGCTGTGCTCCTCATCGGCTGGCGGTCCCCGGTGTCAGGTGGATCGGGCGGTTCAGGTGGCTCAGGTGGCTTCAGGGGGGAAGTCACGCTCACGGGCGCGGACCAGGTCGGCGACGGTCGTGTTGACCGGGGCGGCCAGGCCCACGGTGGCGCCCTGGGTGGGCACGGCCCCGTTGATGACGTCGATCTCCGAGCGGATGCCGGCCCGGTGGTCCAACAGCATGGACGGCCGGGCGTCGGGGATGCGGCGCCCGAAGTCGACCACGTAGGCGCCGGGGTCGTCGATGGCCACGGCCACGCCCAGGGCCCGGGCCACCTCCCAGGCCTCGGTCGCGCAGGCCACGGCCACGGCCCGGGCCGAGGGGTCGTCGAGGACCTCGCCGATGGTGAACCCCGTCAGGGCGCAGGGCCCCGAGAAGGCCACGTTGCAGATCAGCTTCTCCCACACCAGGCGGGCCACGTCGTCGAAGAGCAGGACCTTGAAGCCGGCCTTCTCCCACAGCTCCCCCAGGGCCCGGACCCGATCGGATCGACCGGGACCTTCGAGCTCGCCCAGGCGCACGAACTCCCAGCCCGCGTGGTGGGTGTGGCCGGGTTCGGGGATCGACGCGCCAAAGCCGCCGATGACGCCGACGACCACCCGGGCCGCGCCGACGCGGTCGGCCACCTTCTGGGGCGAGCCCAGGCCGTTCTGGATGGAGATGACGGGCGTGCTCGGCCCCAGCAAGGGACCGAGGGCGGCCGCCGCCTCGGCCACCTGGGGGGCCTTGGTGGCCAGTACGACCAGGTCGGCGGGCCCACCGGCGGCCGCTGCGGCCTGGGCCGGGGTGCTCACCGCTCCCCGCAGGCGCACGGTGCGGTCCCCCGATGCCCCCGACACCCGCAGGCCGTGCTGGGCCATGGCGGTGACGTGGTCGCGGCGACGGTCGACGGCCCACACCTCGTAGCCGGCGGCGGCGAACAGCCCGGCGTACACCGACCCCGTGGCCCCGCAGCCGACCACGACGATGCGGGGCGGCCGGTCCTCGGGCGTCGAGAACGTCGGTGGGTTGGCGGTAGCTGGATCAGCGGGGGTGCTCACACACCACCCCGGCGACGGCCCTCGAGGAGCATCGGTCGACCCCCGTTCGATGTCGGACGGACGTTACCGTGGCCGGCCCATGGCCGAGCGCCCTTCCCCACCCTCCACATGGTGGCAGCTGCGGGTGACCGCCGATCCCGCCACCGCCGAGCGCCTGTGGGAGGAGCTGGGTGCGTCCTCGGTGGCCCAGGTCCCCGGCCCGGCGGGCCAGCCCGACGAGCTGGTGGCCACCTTCGGGGACCGTTCTTCCGCCGACGCGGCGGCCATCGCCCTGGGTGGCGCCGTCGTCCCCGCCCCGGACGAGGGCGAATGGGCCGACCTGTGGCGGGACTGGGCCCGGGTCACGGTGGCCGGCCGGGTCGTGGTCCGCCCGGTGTGGCTGACCGACGAGCTGGCCCCGTCGGCGACCGGCCCCGATGTCGACGGGCGACCCCGGGTGGTGGTCGAGCTGGAGCCGGCGGCGGCGTGGGGCCACGGCGGGCACCCGTCGACCGCCCTGGTGCTCGAGGCCCTGTCGGCGCGGCTGGAGCCGGGGGCCACGGTGCTCGACGTGGGCTGCGGCTCGGGCGTGCTGGCCGTGGCCGCCGCCCTGTTGGGGGCGTCGTCGGTGACCGCGGTGGACATCGACCCCGCGGCGGTGACGGCCACGGCCGACAACGCCGGCCGCAACGGGGTGGCCGCGCTGGTGGCCGTGTCGGGGGCGCCGCTGGTGGCGGTGGATGGCCGCTTCGACGTGGTCGTGGCCAACATCGGCGCCGCCGTCCTCGTCGACCTCGCTCCCCTGCTGGCGGCCCGCCTCGCCCCGAGGGGTTGGCTGGTGCTGTCCGGGCTGCTGGAGGAGCGCTGGCGGGCCGTGGTCGCACCGCTCGACCAGCTCGAACTGGTCGAGGTGCGGCGTGCCGATGGGTGGGCGACGCCGGTGCTCCGGGCCCCGTGAACGACCTGTCGCCGCGGCCGCCGCGGGCCGCGGGTGGCCCCGAGGGCGCGATGGTCACTACCCTCCCGCAACAATGGCCAGGAAGAAGGGCGTCGAACAACCCCTGAAGAAGGGCGACCGGGTCGTGGCGACCCTCGACCTACCCGGCATCCCCGAGGGCACAGTGGGCCGGGTCAAGCTCGTCAACGGGCTGACGTGGCGCCGCTACTGGGTGTTCTTCGAGAACGGCATCCAGCGGGGCTCGGTCGACGACAACGACATCGTCCGCCAGAAGGACTTCGAGTCCTACAAGGTGAAGCGCGCCGCGGCCGCAGAAGCCGCCCTCAACGCTCCCGAGGCCTCGGCCGACGCACCGGCCGCCGCCGCTGACGAAGCCCCCGCCGCCGCAGGGGCCAGCGCCGTCGCCTCCCGGGTCCCCGCCCACCTCCTCGAGCGCGCCAAGGCGGCCAAGGCCCGCCACGGCCTGGCCTGACCGGTATCACGCGGCGTCGCCGCGCACTCCTACCTGGGAAACCTCCAGGAGGACGACATGACCGCGATGACCACTACCCTCAGCAGCACGACCAACGGGGCGGCGACCCTGGCGGTCGGGCTCGATGCCCCCGTCTCCAACATGCCCGACGAGGTCGCGGTACCGTCCGCGGCGGTCGAGGCACCCAACCCGGGCCGGGCGGCCGGGGTGGCCCACATCGCCGCCGGCGACGGCTCCGAAGGGCTGATCGAGCTGGCGTCGGCCGAGTCGGTCCGCGTCCTCACCGTACCTGACCTGCGGTTCCCCGACATCGCGGAGGCGAGCTTCGGCGGTTCGCTGATCGAGACCGTCCACGGCCCCGACGACCGGGTGCGGATCACCAGCCCGGCCCAGCACCCGTGGCGGATGAACTGCTCACTGCTGATCACCGCCCGCGACAACTCGCAGTGGATCGGTACCGGGTGGTTCATCGGCCCCCACACCATCATGACCGCCGGCCACGTGGTGTACATCTATGCACCGGGCACCCCGCGCCACGGCTGGGCACGCTCGATCCAGGTCATGCCCGGCCGCGACGTCAGCTCCCTCCCCTATGGCTCGGCCACGAGCGGGAACTTCCGCAGCGTCACCGGTTGGACCAACAGTGGCAGCGAGCACAACGACTACGGCGCCATCATCCTGCCCACCGAACTGGGCAACACCACCGGTTGGTACGGCTTCGGCAACTACTCGGACGCCGACCTGTTGGCCACGGTGGCCAACATCAGTGGCTATCCCGGTGACAAGCCCTCGGGCACCCAGTGGTACGCAGCCCGCAAGGTGGCATCGGTGAACGCCACGAAGGTGTACTACGACATCGATTCAGCCGGCGGCCAGAGCGGCAGCGCCGTCTACCGGACCGTGAACGGGCAGCGCTACGCCGTCGCTGTCCACGCCTACGGCGGACCGACGACGAACTCGGGCACCCGCATCAACGCCGCGGTCTACCAGAACATGGTCGCCTGGAAGGCCTGACGTGATCAACGGCTCGGTGCGGGACGGCGATGGACGGCCGGTGGCGGGGGCACGGGTGATGTTCACGACCTCACCCGTGCCCGTGCCCGACATCGCCGCCCTCACCGACGCCGCCGGTCGCTTCAGCCTCGACGCCCCCGTGGCCGGCGACTACGAGCTCCTCGTGGTCGATGACGTCCATGCGCCGCTACCCGTGCAGGTGACGGTGCCCGGGGGTGGGGCGACCGATGCCGCCTTCGCCGACGTGGACGTCGTCCTCCGCTGACGTCGCCCACCGCTGACGTCGCCCACCGGGGCGGGTCAGCCGGGGCGGGTCAGCCGGCGGTCAGCGGGGTGCCGTCGTAGCGCTCGAGGGTGGCGAACTGCTCGACGGGCAGGCGGGTCAGCTTGGTGAGCTGGCGGACCGGGCGGCCGATGGGCACCAAGGCGGCCACGGCCACCTGGGCGGGGAAGCCGACCAGCTCCTGGACCTCGGCCTCGCGGGCGGCCAGCAGCGTGGTCAGCGCTCCGCCGTAGCCGGCGTTGCGGGCGGCCAGCAGCAGGTTCCACACGAAGGGGTACACCGACCCCCCGGAGATGACCCCGATGCGGTCGAGGTGGCGGTCGATGCTGGCCACCCGCTCGAGGTCGACCCCGACCACCAGCACGACGGGGGCCTCGGTCAGGCCGTCGAGCAACTCGGACGGCGTGTGCACGGTGGCGGCCTCGTCCTCGTCGACCGTGGTGGGCACGATGGTGTTGTAGGGGCTCTCACCGGCCCGGCGTTGGGCCTGGTAGACGTTCCACGCCGGGCGGCTCAGGTCGGCGAGCTGGCGCTTTGTATCGGTGTCGCGGACCACCACCACCTTCCACCCCTGGCGGTTGCCACCACTCGAGGCGAACCGGGCCGTGTCCAGGAGCTGAGCCAGCACCTCGTCGGGTACGGGCTCGTCGGTGAAGGACCGGCAACTGAACGTGGTGCGGGCGACGTCGGTGAACTCCATGCCGCCATCCTGGCCGAGGGGGCCCCACCGGTTCCACGACGCCCGCTGGTTCTCGGCGGAGTCCGTCTCGGACCGCGGGACGGGATCCGCCGAGAACACCGCCGAGGTCAACGGCGGGCCGTACCGACCCCTCAGCGATCAGACGAACGGGGTGGCGAGCTGGTCGAGGACGGTGAAGCCGGCAGGGGTGGGGCGCAGCCAGCGCTCCCCCACCAGTTCGGCCAGGCCGGCGGCCACCACCTCGGCCAGGGGGGCGGCCAGCTCGGTCCGGGCGTCGAGGCCGGACACGACCGACAGCTCGTCGAGGTCGACCCCCTCGCGCAGGCGCAACCGGGTGAGCACCCCCTCCACCAGCAGGTCGTGGCCGGTGACCGCTTCGACCGGGCCCCGGCCCTCCTCCAGCCATCGGGCCAAGGGCGCGTTGGTCCGGCGCTGGCCCACCTGGTCGGGGGGGGACCCCTCCGGCGCCGGCTCCAGGCCCGAGGCCGAGGGCCCGATGCCCAGGTAGGTCTGGTTGCGCCAGTAGGCCAGGTTGTGGGCCGACTCGTGGCCGGCCCGGGCGTGGTTGGACACCTCGTAGCGGGCCAACCCGGCCGCCCCCAGCAGCGCCCCGGCCAGATCGAGGGCCTCGGCTTCGGCGTCGGCGTCGACCTCCACCCCCTGACGGGCGAAGGGGGTGCCCTCCTCGATGGTCAGGGTGTAGGCCGACAGGTGGTCGACGCCGGTGGCAGCCAGGCGTTCGAGGTCGAGGCGCACGTCCTGGCCGGGCACGGCGGTGATGAGGTCGGCCGACACCGAGCGGGCCCCGGCACCGAGCACGGCATCGAGGGCGGCCAGACCCGACGCCGCGTCGTGGGGGCGACCCAGGAAGCGCAGCACGTCGTCCTGGGTCGACTGCACCCCCAGGCTGAGCCGGTCGAAGCCCATGCCCACCCAGGACCGGGCCCGGGCCGCGCTCACCGTCTGGGGGTGGACCTCGAGGGTGGCTTCTTCGGACGCCCAGCCCAGGTGGCGCTCGACGATGGCCACCAGGCGGGCGAGCTCGCCCTCCCGCAGGTACGACGGCGTGCCCCCACCCAGGTACACGGTGCGCAGGCCCTCGGGCGCCACCAGGGGGGCGACCTCGGCCGCCTCGCGCTCCAGCCCGACCAGGTAGGCGTCCACGGCCCCGGCCCGACGCTCGAGCACGTGGAAGTCGCAGAAGGGGCAGATGGTGGGGCAGAAGGGAACGTGCACGTAGAGGTGCCGCACCCCTGGGTTGGGGGAGGGTCCCGCGGTCACCGGTGGCATCACCCACCCATGATCGCAGGCACCGCCACCCCTACCCGCCGGTCGTGGACCAGTGCCAGGGCTCGCTGGGCAGGTTGTAGAGGCCGAAGCGAACGGCGTTGACGGACAGCCAGGCGAAGGTGGGGCTGTCCTGGGTGCGGACCAGGTCACCGTTGGGGCCGGTGAAGTCGATGGCCAGGCCCTTCTCGTGGTTGGACCGGCCGGGCCGGGCCACGGGAGGGGAGCACTCCCACGACGGCTTGTCCCAGATGTCGTAGTCGGTGGGCCCGCACACCTCACGGCGGATGGAGATCTGGTCCTCGATGTTGCGGTAGCCCGACCCCGTCAGCACCAGGCCGTCGGCCGCGGCCGCAGCCAGCAGGGCCTCGACCTGCCCGGCGATGACGGTGGCCACCTCGATGCCGCCCACCCAGGTCGTGTCCACCGGGGTGTAGGTGGGGCGGGGGGTGGTCACGGGAGGGTTGGTGACGGGGGGGCTGGTCACCGGCGACTCGACCGGGTTGCTCTCCACCGGTGTCGGTGTCTCGACGGCACCGTCGCCGGGGTCGGGGCCGGCCAGCACCGTGGGCCCGGGGCTGTCGTCGGCGGGGGCCCGGACGGCCACGGCGGCCACCGGCACCTGGGCCTGGGCCTCGGCCCGGGCTGCTTCGGCCTCCCCGGCGACGCGGTGGGCGGTGGCGGCCGCGGCTACCAGCTCGGCCTGGCGGCGCTGTATGGCCTCGGCCACCACGGAATCCTGGGCGGCCAGGGTCGACACCTCGGCCAGGGCCCGCTCCAGGCGGTCCTCGACCTGCACCGCGGCCTGGGCCTGGGCGTCGCGGGCCACCTCGAGGTCAGCCAGTCGGGCCTGGGCCGTGGCCTGGGCGGCGGCGGCACCGTCCTCGGCCGCTTCCATCTCGGCCCGGCGGCGGGCCACGTCGGCCCGGGTGGTCTCCAGCGCGCCGATGGCGTCGTCGAGTTGGTGCACCCGGACCTCGGCGTAGACGCGCCGCTTGGGCGCCTCTTCCATGGTCCCCGTCATGATGGCGGGCAGCAGGTCGGCCACCGGGGGGTGCAGGTAGGCGGCGACGGCCAGGCGTCGCAGGGCCGACTGGGCCCGGGCCACCCCGATCACGGCCACCCGCTCGTTGCGACGGGCGTCGGTGACCTGCTGGCGGGCCGCCACCAGGGACTGGGACGCGGCCACCACGGCGGCGCGCTGCTCGGACAGGGCCGAGTCCAGGGTGGCCAGGGCCGCGGCCACCTCGGCTTCGGACGCCGTCAGCAGGTTGACCTGGGATGCGGCTTCGACCTGCTGGGCGGCGATGCGCTGGCGCTCGGCCTCGAGGTCGGGGGCGTCCTGCGCGCCAGCCGCTCCCGTCAGCGCGACCGCGCTGATGAGGGCGAGAGGGCCACCGATGCAGATCAGGCGGCGGACGAGGCGTATCAAGGGCGCGTCACAGGAGGTACGGCCTCCGCCCGCCGTCCGGACCGTAGCACTGACCTGGCCTCGTGACCAGGGGTGCTGCTCGCAGCACCCCTGGTGGTCACGAGTTCACCGAGAAGGCAGACTTCAGAGCGAGGAGCTGGCCTGGGCCACCGACTTGGCGTCCAGGCCCAGCTGGGCCAGCTTGTCGGTCGGCGTGGCGCTGGTGAGCATGTCGTAGGGGGTCGTGTCGACCTCATCCAGCAGTATGTCGCCGCTGAGCACGCCCGCCTTCCACTCCTCGTGCACGTGGTGGCGCTCCTGGAACTCGCCCATGACCTCGGTGGCGAAGAGCTCGAGGGAGCTCATGATGTCCTCGTGGCGGTTCTTGCCCGCCTGGTTGAGGAGGATCACCTGGTCGATGTTCGACTCCTCGAACTTTGCCAGCTTGTCCCGCAGCTGGGCCGGGGTGCCGATCAGGCCCTTGGCCCGGCGGGCCTTCTGGCCGGCCGGGGTCTCCTTCCACTTCTGGTACTCGTCCCACAGGTTCACCGTGCCGGGATCGACGGGCCCGTGCGTGTTGTAGAAGATCAGCGCAAAGGTGAAGAACGTCGACCCGTCGGCCCGCTGCACCGCCTCTTCCTCGGTCTCGCAGCACATGAAGGGCGAGACCACGGCGATGTTGGGGTTGGTGGCGTAGTCGGCCAGCTTGTCGAGCTCCTTGGTGAAGGCGTTGTAGTACGCCGACACCCAGGCGTGGGCGGCGTCGGGGGACACGAACTGGAAGCCCAGGGCCCCCATGCCCCGGCGGGCAGCCATCTGGATGGTCTCCATCTGGCTGCACGCCACCCACAAGGGGGGGTGGGGCTTCTGGCGGGGCTTGGGCAGCACGTTGCGGGCCGGGAAGTCGAACCACTCGCTGTGGTACTCCCACGACTCCTCCCAGAACATGGGCAGGGTGGCCCGCACGGCGTCCTCCCAGATGGCCCGCTTGTCCCGGAAGCGCCGGTCGAAGGGGTGCAGTTCGGTGACCGAGGAGCCCTCACCGATGCCCAGCTCGACCCTCCCGTTCGACAACAGGTCGAGGGTCGAGACCCGCTCGGCCACCCGGGCCGGGTGGTTGGTGGTCAGCTGCACGATGCCGTGGCCCAGGCGGATGTTCTTGGTGCGCTGCGACGCGGCGGCGAGGAACACCTCGGGGGCGGACGAGTGGCTGTACTCCTCGAGGAAGTGGTGCTCGACCTCCCAGGCGTAGTCGTAGCCCAGCTTGTCGGCCAGTTCGATCTGGTCGAGGGCGTTGGTGAACAGGTCGTACTCGGCGTCGGGCCCCCAGGGGCGCGGCAGCTGCAGCTCGTAGAAGATCCCGAACTTCATGTGTCCTCCTACTACGCAGTTCGCGTGGGCTCAGTTCGCGTGGGCTCAGATCGTGCGGCTTCAGCCCGCGGCGACCAGGTCCCGGGCCCGGTCCCGCAGCTCGTACTTGAGGACCTTGCCCGAGGGGTTGAGGGGCAGGGAATCGACCAGCCACACGATGCGGGGCACCTTGTAGTTGGCCATGCGCTCGCGGCACCAGGCGATGATCTCGGCGGGGGCGGGCGGTTCGCCCGGGGCGGGCACCACGAAGGCGGTGCCGACCTCGCCCAGGCGCTCGTCGTCCACCCCGACCACGGACACCTGGCCGATGGCGGGGTGCTCGATCATCATGCGCTCGATCTCGGCCGGGTAGGCGTTGAAGCCCCCGACGATGAACATGTCCTTCATGCGGTCGGTGATGTCGATGTAGCCCCGCTCGTCGAGCACGGCCACGTCGCCGGTGTGCAGCCACCCATCGGCGTCGATGGCCTCGGCCGTCTGCGCCGGGTCGTCGAGGTAGCCGGCCATGATCTGGTAGCCCCGCACCAGCAGCTCGCCGGGCTGGCCCGCGGGCAGGTCCTGGCCATCGGCATCGACGGTGCGCAGCTCGACGCCGGGGATGGCCGCGCCCGAGGTGGTGGCGATGGTGGCAGGGGCGTCGTCGGGTCGACAGATGGTGGCCAGGCCCGAGGTCTCGGTCATGCCGTAGGCGGTGATGATGGTCTCGAAGCCCAGGCGGGCCCGCATCTGGATCACCATCTCCTCGGGCACGGTGGCCGCCCCGGTCACGCAGCTGCGCAGCGAGGAGATGTCGTAGGCCTCGAGCTCGGCGTGGTTCAACATGCCCTGGTAGAGGGCGGGGGGTCCGGGGAAGACGGTGATGCGCTCGTCCTGGATCTTCTTCAGGGCCCCGGCCACGTCCCACACGGCCAGGGGCAGGATGGTGGCCCCCTTGAGCAGGGCGGGGACGATGCCGCCGCAGAAGCCGAAGGCGTGGAAGAAGGGGTTGACGATCAGGTAGCGGTCCCCTTCCCGCACCCCGGCGAACTCGGCGTACCACTGGAAGGCACGGACGATGGCGCCGCCACGGACCATGGCCCCCTTGGGCATGCCCGTGGTGCCCGAGGTGAACATGATCAGCGAGGTGTCCTCGGGCTGCACCGCGTCCGACCGCACCCCGACCTCGGCCCGGGCCGCCGGTGTGGCCCGGGCCAGCAGGCCGTCCAGGCTGGTGCAGCCGGCAGGGACGTCGCCCCGCAGCACCACGATCTCGTCGAGGTCGGCCAGCTGGCCGGCTTCGGCGCCCGCGTCGGCCCTGGCCTCGCCCAGCATGCCCACGTAGTCGGCGCCCAGGAAGCCGGTGACCGTGAACAGCACCTTGACCCGGGCCCTGGTCAGCACGTAGGCGGCCTCACGGCCCCGGAAGCGGGTGTTGACGGGCACGAGGATGCACCCGGCCCGCTGGGTGGCCAGGGCGGCCACCACCCACTCCCAGGTGTTGGGGGCCCACACGGCCACGGCGTCACCGGGGCCACGACCGCTGGCCACCAGGGCCGCGGCCAGCTCGTCGATGGCCACCCCCAGCTCGGTGTAGCTCAGGGTCCTCCCACCGTCCTGGGAGTCGAGCACGGCATCGGCATCGGCGAAGCGGGAGCAGGCCCAGGCGACCAGCTCGGGGATCGTGGCGCGATCGGGTTCCATGGCCGGAACCTAGCGGCCGGACACCGTCAGGTGCGACAGACGTCACGCGCTGTTGCCGCAACGTCACCTTGTCATCCCTCGTTAGCTTGGCGGCGGTGGGCGCGTTGGAGGACCTGACCGATTGGCACGCGGTGCACGAGCTGTCCATCCGCTGGGCCGAGGCCCTCGACCAGCGCAACTGGCCGGCGCTGCGCTCGACCCTGGCCGGTCGGCTGCACATGGACCTGTCGGGGTCGCCCCCGGCCGGAGGGCCCGGGCCGATCTGGGTCGACGACTGGATCGGTGAGGTCAGCCGGGACCTGGCCCGCTTCACCACCACGCAGCACCTGCTGGGCAACCACCGCATCGCCCTCCACGGCGATCAGGGCCGGGTGCGGGCCGAGGTCCAGGTCCAGCACTGGATGTCCACCCACCGCTGGCACCAGGTGGGCGGGTGGTACGAGGCCACCGTGGTCCGCGAGCAGGGCGAGTGGGCGATCAGCGGCGTCACCTTCCACCAGACCTGGGAGACCGGCGACCCCACCCTGTGAGGCGCACACCACGGCACCAGTGTCGGGTCAGCTGCGGGGGCCGAGCTCCACGTCGGCCCAGGACAGGGGGTCCTCCATGGGCTCGAGGTGGGTGAACACCAGGGTGCCGGGCAGGGCCACGTCGAGGTCGATCTCGAGGTCCTCGACCAGGTCGTGCCCTTCCTGCACCGTCCACACCCCGGGGACGAGCACGTGCACGTTGACGAAGCGCCATGCCCCCACCTCCCGCGTGCGCAGGGCGTGGAACTCGACCTGGCGGGTGCACCGGTAGCGGTCGAGCACCTCTTCCACGATGTCGATCTCGGACCGGGGCATGGCCTCGTCCATCAGCCCCGCAGCCGAGCTGCGCAGCAGGCGCACCCCGGTGAAGACGATGTTGGCGGCCACCGCCAGGGCCACGATGGGGTCGAGGCGGGACCAGCCCGTCAGCTTGGTGGCGATCACCCCCACGAGCACGCCCGCCGTGGTCCACACGTCGGTGATCAGGTGGTGACCATCCGCGGTCAGGGTCACCGAGCGGAACTGGCGCCCGGCCCGCAGCAGGACCAGGCCCACACCCAGGTTGACCAGGGACGCCACCACCGAGATGACCAGGCCCAAGCCGATCCCGTCGAGGTCACGGGGGTCGATCAGGCGCTGCACGGCGGCGATGCCGATGGCCAGGGCGGCCACGAAGACCATGGCCCCCTCGACCCCGGCCGAGAAGTACTCGACCTTGCCGTGGCCGAACTGGTGGTTGTCGTCGGGGGGGCGGGCAGCCACGCGCAGGGCGAAGAGGGCGACCACGGCGGCGACCAGGTTCACCGTGGACTCGAAGGCGTCGGACAGGAGGCTGACCGAGCCCGTCACCGCGTAGGCCCCGAGCTTGAGGGTGATGGTGGTCAACGCCGCAGCGATGGACAACCAGGCGAAGCGGGTCAGGGTCGTGGGAGATCCCGCCGGGGACCCGTCGGTGCGCTCCACGGCGAACAAGCCTAAGCGGCTGGGGAGCCGCCCGGTACTTCGCCTCTGGGGGCGCGGCTACGGTCCCTCCTCGACAACACCCGGACGCCCAGGGGGATACGCCATGGCTGAGCCCATCGCCACGCACGAGGATTCCATCGAGATCGCCGCACCGCCCGAGGCGGTGTACGCCCTGGTCACCTCCATGGAGCGCTACGGCGAGTGGAGCACCGAGAACACCGGGGGCTACTGGCGCAAGGGGGCCGACGGCGTGCCCGGCACCGGCGAGGTCGGCGACCAGTTCGTGGGCGTCAACCGTGACGGTGACAAGGAGTGGAAGGCGCCCGTCGAGATCATCGAGCGCGAGCACGCCAAGTCCTTCGCGTTCGTCACTGGCGGCAGGGAGATGGACGTGGCCCTGTGGCGCTACGAGCTGCGCCCCAGCGACTCGGGCACCGTGCTCGTCGAGCAGTACGAGCTGCGCAACCCCATGGGGGACCTGGCCAAGGGCGGCCAGCCGGCGTGGGACGTGCGCATGGCCACCAACCGCACCAGCATCCGCTCCACCCTCGAAGGCATCAAGGCCGCGGCCGAACAGGGCTGATCTGCGTCGAACAGGTCGCTGACGGGCCGGCGCAGGTCGGTCCGTCAGTCGCCGATGCCCTCGTAGGCCGCGGCCAGGTCCTCGGACGAGTAGGCCCGGAACGAGATGAGGGTGCGGGTCTGGCGGATGCCGTCCAGGGCGCCGATGCGCTGGGTCACCGTGCTGGCCACCGCCTCGTGGTCGGCCACCTGCAGGACGGCCACCAGGTCGTGGTGCCCGGCGACGGAGTGGGCCTCGACCACGCCGGGGATGTCGGCCAGCTCGGCTCCAAGGGCGGCCACCCGGGAGGGCTCGGCGTCGATGAGGACGAAGGCGGCGATCACGGCTGGGGCTCCTCGGCGCGGGCGGGCGGGGGCAGCTTGACGATGGTGATGAAGAACTCGTCGATCTGCTTGACGACCTTCATGAACTGGTCGAGGTCGACGGGCTTGGTGACGTAGGCGTTGGCGTGCAGGTCGTAGCTGCGCACGATGTCCTCCTCGGCCCCCGACGTGGTCAGCACCACCACCGGGGTGCGGCGCAACGACGGCTCCCCCTTGATGCGGGCCAACACCTCACGCCCGTCGAGCCGGGGCAGGTTGAGGTCCAACAGGATCAGGTCGGGCCGGGGGGCGTCGGTGAACTCGCCCCGCTGGTGGAGGAAGTCGACCGCGGCCTCGCCGTTGTCCACGGTGTAGAGCCGGTTGACGATCTTGGAGTCCTCCAGCGCCTCGCGCATGATGAGCACGTCGCCGGGGTCGTCCTCGACGAGCAGGATGACGATCCCGTCGGGGTGGCTGATGTCGGTCATGGGACCGGTTCCTCCTGTGCGGCCAGGGTCCAACGGAAGGTGGTGCCGGGCTGGCCCTGCCCGCCATCTTGCCCCGCTTCTGCAGAGCGGCCGTCCTCGATCCAGATGCGACCGCCGTGGTGCTCGACGATCTTGCGGCACATGGCCAGGCCGATGCCCGTCCCCGGGTACTGCTCACGGGAGTGCAGGCGCTGGAAGATCACGAACACCTTGTCCCGGTACTCGGGTTGGATGCCGATGCCGTTGTCGCGCAGGGTGAAGAGCCACCCGGCCGCACCGGACGGATCACCGGGCAGTTCGCCGGACAGATCAGCGGACAGGTCATAGGGCTGGGCGTCGATCTCGATGCGGGGCGTGGCCTCACCGCGGAACTTGATGGAGTTCTCGATCAGGTTCTTGAACAGCATGACCAGCAGCGAGCGGTCGCCGGCCACCGTGGGCAGGGGGCCGACGATGACCTGGGCCCCGGTCTCCTCGATCACCATCGACGAGTGGTGCAGGGCCGTGGCCACGACCTCGTCGCAGTCCACGGGGCTGAGGCCGTCACCCACCCGGCCCACCCGGGAGAAGGCCAGCAGGTCGTTGATGAGCACCTGCATGCGCTTGGCCCCGTCGACGGCGAAGTCGATGTACTGGTCGGCCCGTTCGTCGAGCTGACCCGAGTAGCGACGGCGGAGGAGCTCACAGAAGCTGGCCACCTTGCGCAGCGGCTCCTGGAGGTCGTGGGAGGCGACGTAGGCGAACTGCTCGAGCTCGGCGTTGGACCGGGCCAGCTCCCGGGCCTGGACGTCGAGCTCGGCCTGCGCGGCGTTGGCCACCTGCAGCTCGGTCACGATGCGCAGGCGCATGGCATCGGCCGCCACCCCCAGGGCCACGAGCTCGGCCGGGCCACTGGGCACGATGGCGTGCTCGAGGTTGCCCTCGGCCACCACCCGGGTCTCCTCTCCCAGCTCCACGAGGGGCCGCACCACCCAGCGGAGCAGGGCCAACCAGATGATCGCCCCCATCGCCACCAGACCCACGGCCAGGACGGACAGCACCACGATCAGGGCCTGGGTGGCCCGGTCCAGGTCGGCACGCGACGTGCGGCGTGCCGCACCCAGCTGCCCGTCGAGGTCCTCGAAGGTGCTGCGGACCGCGTCGAAGCTGGCCTTGCCCGCCTCCACCAGTTGGCGGGCGACGGCAGGGTCGGTGCCCGCGGCGGCGATGGTGGGCTCGGCCACGGTGGACCGCCACCGCTCGCCCTGATCGACGACCTCGCTCACGGTGGCCGCCACCGACATCCCCGCCGTTCGATCGCGCAGCCGGTCCAGAGCTTCGTCCCCCGCCGCCGATCCCTCCCGGTAGGGGTCGAGGAACGACGGATCCCCGGTGATGGCGAAGCCCCGCACCCCGGTCTCCTGGTCGATGTAGGCGTTGAAGAGGTCGCGGGAGGCGAGGGCGGCGGGGTCGACCCGGTCGATCAGGTCGGAGCGGGCGTCGAGCAGCCGGGCGAACGAATACCAGCCCGTGGCCACCAGCACCAGGGTGACGACCGCGCTCACCAGCACCAGGACCGACACCCGACGTCGCAGCACCCACGGTGCCGACGTTGGAGCCAGGCTCACCGGCCGTCCCGCCCCTGGCGGTAGCTGAGCAGCACCAGGGCCACGTCGTCGGGCAGGGGGCCGCGGTGGTGGCGTTCCGCGGTGGCGATCAGGTGGTCGACGAGCTCGGCGGGGTCCTCGGCGGGCAGGCTCTCCCGCAGCAGGTCGACCAGGCCGCCTTCACCGAGGCGACCGCTCTCGTGGTCGGCCCTCCCCTCGATGAGCCCGTCGGTGTAGAGGAGCAGGGACCACGTGGGGGCCAGCTCCACGCGCTCGCCCACCCAGCGGAAGTTGTCCAGCACACCCAGAGGGGGTCCGGGCCGGTCGACACCGAGGATGGCCACCTCGGGCTCGAGGACCAGGGGTGGGGGGTGCCCGGCCAGGCGCATGGTGGCCGAGCGGCGGTCGGGGTGGATCTCGACGTCCACGGCGGTGGCGAACAGGGTGTCGTCGAAGCGCTCGTGGCGGAGGACCTCGTCGAGGGCGGGGAGCGCGTCCTGGGCCGGGTAGCCGGTCAGCACCAGGGTGCGCCAGGCGATGCGCAGGCTGACACCGAGGGCGGCCTCGTCGGGGCCGTGGCCGCACACGTCGCCGATGATGACCCGCAGGGTGCCGTCGGGGGCCTCGATGGCGTCGAAGAAGTCCCCGCCCAGCAGGGTCTCACCTCCGCCGGGCCGGTAGCGCGACACCCAGCGGATGCCTTCGTCGCGCACCAGGGGTCGGGGCAGCAGGCCCCGCTCGAGGCGCCGGGCCTCGCTGCGGCGGACCTCGACCTCGTGCAGGCGCCGGGCCGACTCGTCGGCCCGCTTGCGCTCCATGGCGTAGCGCAACGACCGGGCCAGCAGCTGGCCGTCGACGGCTCCTTTGACCAGGTAGTCCTGGGCGCCCGCGGCCACGGCCTCGACGCCGCGGGCCTTGTCGTCGAACCCGGTGAGCACGACGACGGGCGACGCCGGGGCCACGCGCAGCACCTCGCGCAGGGCACCGATGCCGTCGGCGTCGGGCAGGCCCAGATCGAGCAGCACGCACGGTGAGCGACCGGCCAGCTGGGCGTGCGCCTCGGCCAGGCTCGTCACCCACGTGGTCTCGAAGGCCTCGTCGGCGTCGCCCAACAGTTCCTGCACCAGCAAGGCGTCGCCGGCATCGTCCTCGATGAGCACGACCGCCGTGGGCGCCGCCGGTGACGGCGGGACATCTGCACGGGCGGCCCCGGGCCGACGGATCAGCGGGGGGCTGGCCACGAACGCGCCCGAGCGGCCCCGGGCCGGGCGCCTGTGGTCGGCCGGCGCACCGATGCCGGGGGTGAGCAGGTGCGACAGGTCACGGGCGCCATCTTCCCACGGGGTCACCCATGGGGCCACCCGCCGGTTCGGGCCGGGGACGGGCCGCAAGCCCGACCCGGCCTTCCCGGCCCGGCGTTCACCACGGCGTGCCGTCGGGGGCCAGGTAGTCGCAGGAGAGGTGCCCGGCGGCGTCGAGCCGCTGCCAGCCCTCGTCGTCGACGCCGAGCACGTCACGCATCACGTGCTCGTTGTCCGCCCCCAGCCGGGACAGGGGACCCCACCGCAGCTCGGGGCCATCCCAGCGCCACAGGTGGCCGGGGAAGCGGTGCGTACCGAGGTCGACCGAGCCGTTGTCCCGGAAGGCACCCCGGGCGGCCAGGTGGGGCTCGGCATAGCAGCCGGGCTCGTCGAGCACGGGGGCTGCGGCCACCCCCTCGGCCTGGCACCGGTGGAACACGTCGTAGGGCTGCATCGTCGTCGTGACCGAGGCCACCAGGGCATCGAGCTCGTCGTGGTGGGCCCGGCGACCGGCGGCGGTGGCGAAGCGGTCGTCGCCGGCCCACGCCGGCTGGCCCAGGGCCCGGCCCAGACCGGCCCACTGGGCGTCGTCGCCCACCGAGATGACGGCCCAGCGATCGGCCGCCGGGCCCGGCGTACCATCGGGCGCCGCGCAGGGGTAGCAGCCCTGCGGCGCCCGGGTGGGGTGGCGGTTGCCACCGGGCCCATGCACCCGTCCGGTGCGGTCGGCGTCGATCATGAACTCGCCGATGTGCTGGATGAGGTTCTCGGACTGGGGTAGCTCGACCAGGCACCCACGGCCGCTGCGCTCACGGCGCCGCAGGGCCAGCAGCGTGGCCAGGGCCCCGGCCGCGCCGGTGGCCGGGTCCATGTGGAAGACCGGGCCGGTCGAGCTGGGGTCGAGGTCGGTGTAGCCCCGCAGCGAGGTCAGCCCGCACAGCGCCTCGAAGTGGGCACCGAAGCCCAGCCAGTCCCGGTAGGGCCCCGACAGGCCCATGGGGGGCATGCGCACGGCGATGATGCGGGGGTTGCGGGCCGACAGCACGTCCCAGCCCAGGCCCAACTGGTCGAGCACCCGGGCCGAGTTGTTCTCCACGACGACGTCGGACCGCTCGACGAGCTGCAGGAAGGCCTCGACCCCATCGGCCCTACGCAGGTCGAGGGTGGCGCCGAGCTTGCCCCGGGAGTGGGCCGAGAACATGGAGTGGCGGTTCCAGGGCCGGGCCCCGGGGTCGTCGTCGGGGTAGGAGGACAAGGGGCCCATCTCGGGGACCAGCGCCCGGGGCGGGCGGGGCACGGAACCCCGCGTCGCCGTGGGGAAGATCCACGGGTTGTCCACCCGGATGACCTCGGCCCCCAGGTCGGCCAGGAGCATGGTGGCGAAGGGCCCGGCCCACACCACGGTCAGGTCGAGCACCCGGATCCCGTCCAGGGGCAGGCGCCGACCCTGGCTCCCGGGGCGGTGGGCGGCCACCGCCGGTGCCGGCGGGTGCTCGGCGGTCGCAGCCGTCGCGGCGGCCGCAGCCGCCGCGTCGGCTTCGATCTCGGCCTGGTGCTGGCCCAGCAGAGGGGCGGGCCGACGCAGGGCCCAGCCGTCGTCCATGCGGAAGGGGGCACCGGGTTGGCGGTGTCCGCCGGTGACGGGGTGGTCGACGTCGACCCAGAAGCCCCGGGCGGCGAAGTGCTCGTCGTGGAGCACGTCGAGGGGGGTGTTGAGGGGGGTGACCGCCCAGCGCACGGCCTGGCCGTCCCTGGCCGCCTCGGCCTTGGTGCGGGCGAACAGCCAGGGGAACAGCGCGGCGTTGACCTCGTCGGGCAGGTCGGGGTCCGACATCCACCCCGGTTCGGCGAAGCGGGCGGCCAGGTGGTCGTCCCCCAGGGCCTCGAGCATGCGGGGCACCCAGGCGGGGATGGAGATGATCTGCACGTAGCCGTCGGTGGTGGGGAACATCCCCGCGGGGACCGACGAATGGGCGGTGCCGGCCTCGGCCCGGGCCACGGTCCGCCCGGTGAAAGAGTGGTACAGCAGGTAGCTGGTGCGGCGATCGATCGTGCCCACCTGGGTCTCCAGGTTGCTGACGTCGATGTGCACGCCCTCGCCGTCGGCCTCGGCCACGGCCAGTGCGGCCACCGTCGCCACCGCGGCCAGACCACCGCACTGGTACTGGATGAGGCTGCCGGCCAGCTTCAACGGCTCGCGGGCGGCGATGCCCGTGGCGTGCATGGGACCGCCCATGGCGTAGTGGACGATCTCCTCGCCGGCCATGGTCGCGTAGGGCCCGTCCTGGCCGAAGGGGGTCACCGAGGTGACCACGATGCCGGGCCGGATCCGACGTAGGTCCTCGTAGCCCAGGCCCAGGGCCTCGAGGGTGCCCGGGGTGGAGGACTCGAGCAGAATGTCGGCCCCGCCCACCAGGTCCCGCACCAGCGCCCGTCCCGCCTCGGTGCGCAGGTCGGCCACGGCCGAGCGCTTGTTGGTGCCCAGGTGCAGGTGGAGGGCGCCCTGCTCCAGGTAGCCGGTGTCAAGGGCGTCGTCGGTCACGACGTCGTCGGGGAACGGCCCCTGGGCCCGCACCGGGTCACCTCCCGGAGGCTCGACCTTGACGACATCGGCCCCGAAGTCGGCCAGGAGCTTGCCGGCATAGCCCCCGGCCACCCCCGTGGCCAGCTCGACGACGCGCACCCCAGCCAGTGGCTGCTCCACGTCTTCCTCCCCCGGGTTCGCCGCCTCGATGCCGCTCACCTGGGCCGGGACCCTATCTGCTGCCCCGCACCCGCAACGCCGGGAGCGCGCCGCGCCCTGGTGACGGCGAGGACCGCCCGTCGACGGGGATGAGCACGGGAGCGGGCCGCCGTGCTGTACTTCGGGTCCGATGACGGACAAGCAGCTGAGCAGCGAGCACAAGCAGGCCCTGGCCGAGGGCCGCGCGGCCAGCCGCGCCGTGCGGAACTACCTCGAAGCCCTCGAGACGCACAAGCCCCGCCGGGGTCGCAAGCGGACGCCGGACACCATCTCCCGGCGCCTCGAAGTCATCGCCGCCGAGCTCGAGACCGACATCGACCCCCTCACCCGGCTGCACCTCATCCAGGAGCGCATGGACCTCGAGCAGGAGGTCGGCCAGCTGAGCGAGGGCGTCGACCTGGCCGCTCTGGAGTCCGAGTTCGTGGCCGTGGCCTCGATGTACAGCACCCGCAAGGGCATCAGCTACACGGCGTGGCGCGAGCTCGGCGTGCCCGCCGACGTGCTCAAGCGGGCCGGCGTGTCCCGTCGGGCCCTTCCTTCGTCCTGAGGCCGGCTTCGAGGTCGAGCAGCCAGCGCTTGCGTTCGATGCCCCAGCCGTAGCCCGTGAGGCTGCCGTCGGTGCCGATGACCCGGTGGCAGGGCACGATGACCGAGATTGGGTTGCGGCCGTTCGCCGCGCCCACGGCCCGGAAGGCCCGGGGCCGTCCCAAGCGGTGGGCCAGGGCGGCGTAGGTGACCGTCTCGCCGTAGGGCACGTCGAGGAGGGCCGACCACACCTCGCGCTGGAAGGCCGTGCCCCGGGGGGCCAGGGGCACGTCGAACGTGCGACGATCACCCTCGAAGTACGCCTCGAGCTGCTCGCTGACCTCGGCGAAGGGAGCGGCGTCCTCGACCAGGTCGCCCGCCCGGTGGTCGGGCGCCAACGCTTCCCCGGCCACGTGGAGCCCGGTCAGGCCGTCACCGTCGCCCGAGAGCAGCAGCGGCCCGAGCGGGCTCGGCACGATCGAGAAGTACACGGGAGCGCCCCTTCATGTCCATGCGCCAGGAGCCCATCGTGCCCCCGGACCCTTCCCGTCGCCAGCGGGCATCGAACGCCGCCGTGGGCCTGGTGCTCATCGCCGGGGCCACGGCGGCGGGCTACCTGGTGGCCGCCGTGCTGCCCCTGGCCCTGGGCGGGCCCCCGTTGGGGGTGGTGGTGCTGACCGTCGTGCTGTTGGCGTGGCCCGGGTTGCACCGCTTCGTCGACCTACCTGCGGCCGCCCTCATCGCCGTGCTGGGCATGTTGTTCGTGCCCTACGTGGTCGACCTGCGCTTCCGCTGGGACCTGGTGTCGGCCCACTGGCCGGTGCTGGTGGCCGCCATCCTCACCAGCACCGTGGTGGGCCTGGGGGTGACGGCGACCCTGGCCCGGCCCCGACGATCGGGCCCGGCGTGACGGCCTACCTGTGGCTGCTGTCCACGGTGGCGGCGACGGTGCTGGCCGTGCGGCTGCGGGCCCGACTGGGCGGCCACCCCGCGGCCAACCCGGTGGTGCTGGCCGCCGGCGCCCTCGTGGTGGGCCTGCTCGTCACCCACACCTCCCAGGCCGACTTCGTGCGGGGCACCCGACCCCTGCGCCTGCTGCTGGGCCCGGCCACGGTGGCCCTGGCCGTGCCCCTGGCCCGCCAGCTGCGCCGCGGTGGTCGACGGACCCGGCTCGAGGCCGGCGCGGCAACCGTCGGAGGGTTCGTGACCGCAGCCGTCGCCGGGGGCCTCGGCGCCCTGGGTGGCCGCCAGGTGGGGGTGGCCATGGCCACCAAGTCGGTGACCACCGCCATCGCCGTGCCCATCGCCGGCGCGGCTGACGGCTCGGCCGCCCTGACCGCGGCCTCGGTGGTGGCCACCGGGGTGTTGGGGGCGGTGTGTGGCGGTTGGGTGCTCGACCGCATGAGGGTGCGGGACGTGCGGGCCCGGGCCGTGGCCATGGGGACCACGGCCCACGCCATCGGCACGGCCGAGGTGCTGCGGACGACCCCGGACCAGGGTGGGTCCAGCGTGCAGGCCATGCTCGTCAACGGCATCGCCACCGCCCTGTGGCTGCCCGTGGTCCTCAGCGTGCTGAGCTGATGCCCAACTAGCGTGCCCGGCACCGACGCGACCCAGGGGGCACCGTGGCCGACTCCGCACCGTCCGTGGCCGCCATCAGGGTCGGCGCCTCGCTGACCAGTGCCTACCCGGCCTCGTTGGGGGCGCGGGAGGGGGCCCTGCGCATGGTCGAGCGGGCGGCGATGTGCCGCCAGGCCGGGCTGGACTCGCTCTTCGTGGGCGACCACCATGCGACGGGGCCGGGCCACTACTTCCAGAACGTGCCCATCCTGGCCCGGGCCCTGGCCGAGTGGGGTGACGCCCCCGCCGGCATCCTCGCCCTGCTCCCGCTGTGGAACCCGGTGCTGCTGGCCGAACAGATCGGCACCCTGGCCGCCGTGGCCCGGGGGCCATTCGTGCTCCAGGCGGCACTGGGCGGGGGGCGCAAGCAGTTCGCGGCCATGGGGGTCGAGGTGCGGCGGCGGGTAGGTCTGTTCGAGCACCACCTCGATGTCCTGCGCCGGTTGCTGGCCGGCGACGAGGTCGACGGCGTGCGCATCGGGCCCGTGCCCGAGGAGCCGGTGGCGGTGTGGATCGGGGCCGAGGCCCAACCGGCGGTGGAGCGGGCGGCCCGGTTGGGCGACGGCTTCCTGGCTGCTCCGGGCCTGGCCTTCGCCCACGCCGCCGACGTGGCCCGCCGCTACGTCGACGCCGCCGCGGCCGCGGGCCGTCCGCCAGGGGTGGTGGCCGTGCGACGGGACATCCAGCTGGGCGCCGACGCCGCCGACGCCCAGCGGGTGGCCGGGCCCATCGTCGCCGCCGGCTACCGGGGCTTCCCGCCCGATGCCCCCATCGTGGGTGGTCCCGAGCAGGTGGCCCAGGCCTTCGCCGCCCTGGCCGGGGCGGGTTACACCGACGTCATCGTCCGCCACCTGTCCCCCGGCAGGCGCCGGGACGAGACCTAGCTGCCGACCAGCCGGGCGTGCCGACGACGGGTCAGATCAGGAGGCGCCCACCGTGGCCACGTCTCGGGCCGCTTCGGTGCCGGCGTCACCGGCAGCGGCGCGGGGCTCGTGGCCGGCGTCGAGGGCGGAGCCGAGCGCCACTGACGTCACCGCCAGCAGTTCGTCGAAGGCCTCGCGCACGGGGCGGTCGGTGCCCGAGCACGCCCGCATGGTGGCCCCGAAGCACGACATGGCCAGGCCCGACCAGGCCAGGGGGCGGGGGTCGTCATCGAGGCTGACGCCCATGCGCACGGCTACGGCCTCGGCCAGCTCGGCGGCGAACTGGGCCTTGATGGTGGCCGGTTCGCGGATGGCGTCGAGCTGCTCCCGCATGACGCTGAAGGCCCAGTCGAGGTCGGCCCGCCGCTCCTCGACCAGGGGCATGGTGCGGCAGATGGCGGCCAGCAGCGAACGCAGCGGTGCCTCGTCGAGGGGGCGGGCGGCCAACTCGGCCAGCATCAACGCCCGGATGTCCTCGGCCGGGCCGAACAGCACCGCTTCCTTGGTGGGGAAGTAGCGGAAGAACGTGCGCTGGGCCACGTCAGCCCGTGCCGCGATGTCGTCGACCGTGGTCTCGTGGTAGCCGCGCTCGTCGAACAGGGCGCGGGCGGCAGCGAGGATGGCGGTCCGGGTCTCCACCGTCCGGCGTTCACGGCGGGACATCGGCGTGGCGTGTGTCACGGGGGGAAGGTTATCGCTTGAGTGGCAGTTGTGTCGCATGGCAGAGTTGCCGATAGACAGAACTGACACGACTGCGACGGACGCAGCGCTGGGGGAGCAGGATGACCACGAACGCAGGGGCCGCGGAGCCCACGGCCATCGAGGCGGTAGACCTCGACGGCATCGATCCCGAGATCTACCGCCGGCGCTACGCCACCCTCGGCGTGATGTGCCTCAGCCTGCTCATCATCATGGTGGGCAACACCGCCCTGAACGTGGCCCTGCCCACGCTCAGCCGGGAGCTGAACGCCAGCAACTCCCAGCTGCAGTGGATGGTGGACGCCTACTCCCTGGTCTTCGCCGGGTTGCTGTTCACCGCCGGCACCCTGGGTGACCGCTTCGGCCGCAAGGGCATCCTCCAGGCCGGCCTGGTGCTGTTCGGCCTGGCCACGGCCTACGCCGCCGTCTTCGCCGACACCGCGGGCCAGCTCATCGGGGCCCGGGTGGTCATGGGAGCCGCCGGCGCCATGGTCATGCCGGCCACGCTCTCCATCATCACCAACGTGTTCCCCCGCCGGGAACGGGCCAAGGCCGTGTCCATCTGGGCCGGCATCAGCGGCGCCGGTGTGGCCCTCGGGCCGCTCATGACGGGCTTCATGCTCGAGCACTTCGCCTGGAACTCGGTGTTCACGGTGAACATCCCCCTCATCACCGCGGCCCTGGTCCTGGGCATCTTCTTCGTGCCCCGTTCCCATGGTGACCGCCACGCCCGCCTCGACCTGGTCGGCGCCGTGTTGTCGGCCGTGGGCCTCAGCACCGTCGTCTACGCCATCATCGAAGGCCCCACCCACGGCTGGCTCTCGCCCGAGACCCTGGTCGTCGGCGCCATCGGCGTGGCCGTCCTCGCCGCCTTCGTGCTGTGGGAGCTGCGGGTGGCCGAGCCCATGCTCGACGTGCGCCTCTTCAAGCTGCCCGCCTTCGGCGGTGCCTCGCTGTCGCTCACCCTGGTCTTCTTCGCCCTCATGGGCATGTTCTTCAGCATGAGCCAGCTGCTCCAGCTGGTGTGGGGCTACTCCCCCCTCGGTGCTGCGGTGCGCATGCTGCCCGTGTCGGTGGTCATGGTGATCGTCGCCCCCCGCTCGGCGTCCCTGGCCGAGAGGTTCGGCAAGCGCAAGGTCGTGGCCGGGGGCATGTTCGCCATCGCTGCGGGCGTACTGGTCATGACCCAGCTCCACACCGAGGCCAACTACCTGGTCCTCCTGGTGGGCATCGCCATCATGGCGTCGGGCATGGGCCTGGCCATGTCGCCCACCACCGACCTGCTCATGTCCGCCGTGCCCCGGTCCAAGTCGGGCATGGGCTCGGCCATGAACGACACCACCCGGGAGCTGGGCAGCTCCCTGGGCGTGGCCGTCTTCGGCAGCCTCCTGGCCTCCAAGTACGGCAGCCTGTTGGCCCCGTCGCTCGGCGGTGTCGACGCTGCCGCCCGGGAGACGGCGTCCGCCTCCCTGGGTGGCGCCATCCGGGTCAGCGAGTCCGTGGGCGGCGACGCCGGCTCCTCGCTGCTGAGCTCGGCCAAGGACGCGTGGATGAGCGGTTTCCACCTGTCCCTGGTCGCCGGCGGCATCGTGGTGGCCCTGGCCGGTGTGCTGGCCTACAAGCTGCTGCCCGACCAGGCTCCCGACCTCGTCGACGACGTCATCCCCGCCGACGGTGAGCTGCAGGGTGCGGACGAGGTCCTCGACGTCATCCCCGGGGTCCACGCCGCCATCGACTGACCCTCCCCGGTCGGTCCCCACTCGACCTGCCAGTACAGCCAGCTGTCAGATCTGATCCACGAGCGGTTCATGCGTAGGGGTCGGTCGCCACCGCGACCGGCCCCTACGCTCTGTCCGTGCCGGCCACCCGTGGTGCTTCCCCTGCCTCCCCGCCCGCCCAGCCCCAGCAGGCCGATCTCGTCGTACACAGCGCCGATCTGCTGGTCACCATGGACGGTGCCCGGCGCGAGCTGCCCGGGGGTTGGGTGGCCATCACCGACGGCATGATCAGCGCCGTGGGCCGAAGCGCCGAGGCCCAGCCGGCCGCCACCCGCCGCGTCGACGCCTCGGGCTGTGTGGTCACCCCCGGGTTCGTCAACACCCACCACCACATGTACCAGAACCTGACCCGGGCCTTCTCCTCGGCCCTGGGTGGCAGCCTGTTCCACTGGCTCAAGGTGCTGTACCCGGTGTGGGCCCGCCTCGACGAGGAGGCGGCCTACGTGTCGGCCTGGGTGGGATCGGTCGAGCTGGCCCTGGGCGGGTGCACGACGTCGACCGACCACCTCTACGTCCACCCCCGGGGCGGTGGGCAGCTCATCGATGCCGAGATCGTCGCCGCCGGCGAGGTGGGCCTGCGCTTCCACCCCACCCGGGGGTCCATGAGCCTGTCCGAGAAGGACGGTGGCCTGCCGCCGGACAGCGTGGTCCAGGAGGACGACGAGATCCTGGCCGACTCCGAGCGCCTGGTGACCACGTTCCACGACCGCTCGCCGGGGGCCATGGTGCGGGTGGCGTTGGCCCCGTGCTCGCCGTTCTCGGTGACCCCCGAGCTCATGCGGCGCACGGCCGAGCTGGCCGAGCGCCTCGACGTGCGCCTCCACACCCACCTGGCCGAGGACCGCGACGAGGACGAGTACTGCCTGGCCGCCTTCGGGCGCCGCCCCGTCGACCACTTCGAGGACTGCGGCTGGGGCAGCGACCGGTCGTGGATCGCCCACTGCGTGTGGCCCAACGAGGCCGAGGTGGCCCGCCTGGGGGCGTGGGGCACCGGCGTGGCCCACTGCCCGTCATCCAACCAGCTCATCGGCGCCGGGCTGTCCCCGGTGCGCGAGCTGCGGGCTGCCGGGGTGCCGGTGGGGCTGGGCTGTGACGGCTCGGCGTCGACGGACTGCGCCTCGTTGTGGATGGAGGCCCGGGCCGCCCTGCTGCTGGGCCGGCTGCGGGGTGGCGGTGGGGCCATGGCGGCACGCGACGCGCTGGAGATGGCCACCCTGGGCGGGGCCGCGTGCCTGGGCCGCCAGGGTGAGATCGGTGTCCTCGAGGTGGGGGCCTGCGGCGACCTGGCGTGCTGGCCCCTGGGCGGCGTCGCCTTCGCGGGGGCCCTGAGCGACCCCGTCGAGGCCCTGCTGCGCTGCGGCCCGGTGGCGGCCAGGCACACCATCGTCAACGGCCAGTTCCTGGTGGAGGACGGCGTGTCCACCAACTCCCGGGTCGAGGAGGTCCTGGGCCGCCACCGGGTCGTGGCCCGGTCCTGGCTCGACGCGGCCACGGTCTGACGCTGTCGCCTGGGCCGCCGCGCTGTAGCCCCCGGCCGGGCGCTCAGCCCTGGGGCCGGTGGTACCCACTGACGTGGTCGGGGATGGCCGTGCCCGGAGCCATCCGGGGGTCGGGGACGGGTTGGCCGGTGACGGGGGCGACGGGCAGGATGCCGGCCCACACGGGGTGGGCGTAGTCCTCGTCGTCGTCGATGGGCTGGCCGGTGCGCACCTTGGCCGAGGCCTCGTCGATGGGCATGACCAGGACCGACGTCCCCCGCAGCTCCTTCTCGGTGGTGGCCCGCAGGTGGGGGGCGCGGCCGGCGATGATGTGCTCGACGAAGGCGTCGAGCACGGGGCCCTTGGTGGCCAGGTCGGTGACCGGGGTGGCGTGGCCGAAGGCGACGACGGAGCGGTAGTTCATGGAGTGGTTGAAGGCCGAGCGGGCCAGCACCAGCTCGTCGAGCAGGGTGACGGTGACGCAGCAGTCGATGCCCCCGGCCAGGGTGCGCAGCATGCGCGAGGCGGGCGAGCCGTGCAGGTAGAGGGCATCGTCGATGCGGGCGTAGCTGGTGGGGATGACCACGGGGCGGCCCTCCCACACGAACCCCACGTGGCAGATGAGGCCCTCGTCGAGGATGGCGTGCACGGTGTCGCGGTCGTAGTGGCCGCGGTCGGGCTTGCGCCGCACGGTGGCGTGGGCGGGCTGGTCGCGGCCGTCGCTCTGCTCCATGGCGGTGGACACTACGGGCGGGCCCGCCGGCAGGGCGGCGAGTTCCGAGGTGGACGAGAATCTCCCGGCGGCGCCGATCCGGGCCGCAACCCGAGCTCCCATCCCCATCTCCTCGGAGGAGACCCGTGCGGCACTGGCTGATGAAGTCCGAACCCGAGGCCTTCGGGATCGACGACCTGGCCCGGGTGGGGCGCGAGTCGTGGGACGGCATCCGCAGCTACCAGTCCCGCAACTACATGTGGAACGACATGGTGGTCGGCGACCCCGTGCTCTTCTACCACTCCAACGCCAAGCCCCCCGGCGTGGTCGGCCTGGCCGAGGTGGCCAGCGAGGCCTACCCCGACCACACGGCGTGGGACCCGGCCAGCAAGTACTTCGACCCCAAGTCCTCGCCCGACAACCCGCGGTGGTGGATGGTCGACGTGGCCTACGTCGAGACCTTCCCCCGCATCGTCCCCCTCGACGAGCTCAAGGCCTGCCCCGACCTGGTGGGCATGCCGCTGGTGGGCAAGGCCCGCCTGTCCATCCAACCCGTCACCCCCGAGCAGTTCGACCTCATCTACCGCCTGGCCCACGAGCCCGGCCCGCCGCCGGCCTGACCGGCCAACCCATCTCGGTGGCGCCGACATAGAGGGCTAGTCCCCACCCCAGCAAGTCCTTCGTGGGCCCCAGCAAGCAACGTTGACCTCTAGGCTGCGACCGACTAGAGCATTACATCAATCGACACCGGTTGGGGAGATCCGTGGACCGCAAGCCCAGGGTGTTCATCGGGAGTTCAAGCGAAGCCAGCACCTTCGCACAGCACTTCTACACGGTGCTGAGCGAACGAGACTTCGAACCAGTTTCCTGGCACTACGGCTTCGAGGCTGGCAAGAGCTACCTCAGCGGGTTGGTCGAGGCGGATCCGTTCGATTTTGCCGTTCTGCTTATCACCGCGGACGATAAGTCCGTGAGCAGAGGCGAGACTCGGCCAGCGCCACGGGACAACATCTGGTTCGAAGCGGGGTTCTTCATCGGAAGACTGGGCCCCGAGCGTGTGTTCCTGTTGGTGGCCAAGTCGGTGCGACATGACATAAAGATTCCGTCAGACCTGGCCGGCATCCGGATGCTGTACTACGACGATCAGCGCAACCTCACGGAATTGACCAACTCTTTCATCCCTGCTGTCAATGAATTATGGACGCGATACCTAGCTATTGGATTAGCTAAGTCATCCATGGTCGATCACAACCCTTCAAGACCGAGTACGAGCTCGTCGTCAAAACGAGAGATCTCGGCTTCCCACCGGGCACAGAGCAGCCAGACCGAAGGGTTTTCGGCAGCAACGCTACACGAAGCGATCGCGGCGATCCTTGCTGACGATGACTTCCCGATCGCAATTGTTGTGGGCGGCTCCGCCAAGTACGACGACGACAGACGTCTCGCGTGGGGAATGAAGGAGTATCAAAGTACGCAGCCGGTCACCGGAGTCGTAACGCTGCGCAATAGCACTGAATGATCTCAAGGCTGGTGCCTTCGAAGGGGCCTATCCCGACCATGACCCATTCCTTCACAGCGGCATGCGAGACTTGATCGTTGTTGGAGGAGGGGATACGAATCTGATCGCCAACACAATCCAGCGGGTACACGGAACCGAGCTTGACGTCAGATTCAACGCATCGAACAGCTCCGATACGATCGTCGATCAGTCCGGACGCTCCCTCAAGAGCTCCCCTACAGATGGGTTCATTGTAGCCATGCTCCGGCCCGAGCT
>JBBSLP010000029.1:0-65051 GCA_038255145.1 Acidimicrobiales bacterium | reverse complement strand
TCGACGGCGGTCGAGCCTGGTCCGGCGAGCTGCTGGCCCAGCGCAAGGATGGCCGCCAGATCCCCGTCCTCGTCAGCTACACCCCGTTGTTCGATGACGAGGGCGACCACATCGCCACCATCGGGGTCTCGACGGACATCAGCGACCGCAGGCGCAGCGCGGAGATGGGCGCCCGACTGGCGGCCATCGTGGAGTCCTCCAGCGACGCCATCTTCTCCCAGGACCTGTCCGGCGTCGTGACCACGTGGAACGGCGGCGCCGCGGCGCTGTACGGCCACACCGAGGCCGAGAGCATCGGCCGCAACCTCCGCGAGCTGATCCCGGCCGAGCACGTGGACCAGCTCCGCCTGCTCCTCGAGGACGCCGGACGCGGCGCCGGCGGGGCTCGGCGCGTCGAGATCGAGACCGTGGGCCGGGACACCGATGGGCGCGACCTGCACGTCTCCCTGTCCACCTCCTACATCCGCGACGCCTCGGGCCAGGTGGTGGCGGCATCGGCCATCGCCAGGGACGTCACCGAGCAGGCCGAGCTGCGCCTACGGGTCGAGGAGGACCGTCGCCGACTGGCCGACGCCCAGGCCTCGGCCGGGCTGGGCTGCTTCGAGATCGACCTCGACACCCGGCGCGTCACCCGCTCCGACGAGCTGTGCCGCATCCTCGGCGTCGAGCAGGGCGGTACCCGGGCCTTCGGGCTCGACCACGTCCACCCCGAGGACCGGGCCCGGGTGGCACAGAGCCTCGAGCAGGCCCTCGACGGGCAGGTCGGGGTGGAGTGGACCAACCGCATCGTGCGACCCGACGGCACCGTGCGCTGGGTGCTGTCGCGGACCAGCCGGCTGGGTGGTCCCCGTTCGAGGACGCTCGCCGGCACCATGCTCGACATCACCGAGCGCCATCGCATAGAGCTGGCGCTGGCCCACCAGGTGACCCACGACCGCCTCACCGGGCTGCCCAACCGCACCAGCCTCATCGAGTCGCTGCGCTCGCTGCTCTCGGGGCCTGCGGCCAACCGCCGCCGCGTCGCCCTGGCCTTCGTGGACCTGGACGAGTTCAAGGTGGTCAACGACACCCTTGGCCATGCCGCCGGCGACCAGGTGCTGTGCGCCGTGGCCCACAGGCTCACCACCGGGCTGCGCGAGACCGACATCGTCGTACGGGTCAGCGGGGACGAGTTCGTGCTCGTGCGGGCCGACGTCGACAGCCTGGACGAGGCCGAGGAGCTGGCAACCGAGGCCGAGCGCGTGCTCGGCCCACCCGTGACCGTGGGCGACCGCCAGTTCCAGCTGTCGGCCAGCATCGGCGTCACCCTGTCGGACCCCTCCGACACCTCCGAAGTCCTGCTGCGGGACGCGGACGCGGCCATGTACCAGGCCAAGGACGACGGCCGGGCCCGCATCATCGTCTTCGATGCCCGGGCCCGGGCCCGGGCCCAACGACGCCTCACCCTGGAGGCCGGGCTGCGCCAGGCCGTGGCCCGGGACGAGCTGCACCTCGAGTTCCAACCCATCCTCGACCTGTCGACCGGCACCGCGGCCGGCTTCGAGTCCCTGCTGCGCTGGGACCACCCCACCCTGGGGCCCGTCTCCCCCGAGGAGTTCATCCCCATCGCCGAGAGCAGCGGCATGATCCTGCCCATCGGCGACTGGGTGCTGGACCACGCCCTCGCCCAGCTGGCCCGGTGGCGTTCGGATCCCCGGTTCCGGTCCGACGTGTGGCTGGCCGTCAACCTGTCCGCCGCCCAGCTGGGCCAACCCCACCTGGTCGACCGGGTGGCCCGGGTCATCGTCGACGCCGACCTGCCCCCCGAGCTGATCCACCTGGAGATCACCGAGAGCGTCCTCATGGACCGGGTGGAGGACGCCGTGTCCACCATCGAAGCCCTGAGGGCCCTGGGCGTGCGCATCAGCATCGACGACTTCGGCACGGGGTCGTCGTCGCTCAGCTACCTCCGGCGCCTGCCCATCGACATCCTCAAGATCGACCGGTCATTCGTCGTGGGCCTGGGCGGGGGTGGCGACGACACCTCCATCGTGGGGGCCATCACCTCCCTGGCCCACTCCCTGGGGCTGCACATCGTGGCCGAGGGCATCGAGCGCCCCGACCAGCTGGCCCCCCTGCTCGAGCTGGGCTGCACGTTCGGGCAGGGCTTCCTGTGGAGCCGCCCCCTGCGCCCCGATGCCGCCCTGGCCTGGTTGGTGGCCCGGGACGGGACCCGACCCGATTCCCGGTGAGGCCGCCGCCGGGCACGGCACCTCACGTCCCGCCCCCGGGGGGCGTTGGCCGGGGGTGACCCTGCCACCGGCCGAAGACACCGAAGACACCGATGCCGCCGTGGGCGCGCTGATGGCCGACCTGGGCGCCGTCCTGGACGCTGACCCCGGAGCCGGCGATCGCCGCACCGATCTGGCCGAGCGGGCCGAGGAGGAGGGCCTGCTGGACCTGGCCTTCCGCACCGTCGACAGCCCCTTCGGGCCCCTGCTGCTGGCCGCCAGCCCCGACGGTCTGGTGCGGGTCGCCTTCGAGCGCGAGGATCACGACGCCGTGCTGTCCCAGCTCGCGGCCACCGTCAGCCCCCGCATCCTGCGCAGCTACCGACGCACCGATGACGTGGCCCGTCAGCTCGACGAGTACTTCGCCGGGCAGCGACGGGACTTCGAGGTGGCCGTGGACCTCCAGCTGGTGCGGGGCTTCCGACGCGACGTGATCACACGGCTGGCCGACATCGCCTACGGCACCACGGCCAGCTACGCCGCGGTGGCCCGGGCCGCGGGCAACCCCGCCGCGGTGCGGGCCGTGGGCAGTGCCTGCTCGCACAACCCGGTGCCCGTGGTCCTGCCCTGCCACCGGGTGGTGCGCAGCGACGGCACCATCGGCCAGTACCTGGGCGGCACCGAGGTCAAGGTGGCCCTACTGGCCATGGAGGCGGCGGCATGAGCACCCCCCACCTCCCCCTTCCTCTGGCGCCGGTCGGCCGGCCCCCTGGCGCGCCCGGGTCACTGGCCCGGCGGGTCGACGACCTCGACTGGGCGGCCACCGTGGCCGAGCTCGACGACGTCGGCGTGGCCCGGGCCGGGGCCGTGCTCGACCCCGCCGAGTGCGGTGCCTTGGTCGACCTGTACGGCGATGACCAGCGCTTCCGGTCGACGGTGGACATGGCCCGCCACCGCTTCGGCCAAGGCGAGTACCGCTACTTCGACCGACCGCTACCCGATGTGGTGGCCCAGCTGCGGGCCGCCTTCTGGCCCCACCTGGTCCCTGTGGCCCGGGAGTGGGCCGAGCGGCAGGGCCAGCCGGCGCCGTGGCCCGACCAGCTCGAGGACTGGTTGGAGCAGTGCCACCAGGGCGGTCAGACCAAGCCCACCCCGCTCATGCTGCGCTACGGGCCCGGGGACTGGAACGCCCTGCACCGGGACCTGTACGGCGACCTGGTCTTCCCGTTGCAGGTGGTGCTGGGCCTGGACCGACCCGGGGTCGACCACACCGGCGGCGACTTCGTCGTCGTCGAGCAACGGCCCCGGGCCCAGTCGAGGGCGACGTCGACGGCCATCCCCCAGGGCCACGCCCTGGTGTTCACCACCCGTGACCGGCCGGTGGCGGGCCCCCGGGGCTGGGCCGCGGCCCCCATGCGCCACGGCGTGAGCACGGTGCGCTCGGGGAGACGGCACACCCTGGGCCTGATCTTCCACGACGCCCAATAGCCGGTGACGGTGGTCTACGAGCGCGTCGAGCACGACGAGCTCATCTCGCCGCTGTTCCCCGGCGGGGTGTCGGCCGAGCACCGCGAGCACGTGGCCGCGTGGTGGCAGGAGGTGTTCGGCGGACCGCCCCGCTACACCGACGAGCTCGGCGGCTACGCCAAGATGGCGCGCAAGCACCTCGACCTGAACACCTCGGTCGAGCAGCGTCGGCGCTTCGTGGCCACCATGTCGGTGGCGGCCGACGACGCCGGCCTGCCGGAGGACCCCGAGTTCCGCTCGGCCCTCATGGCCTACCTCGAGTGGGGCACCCGCCTGGCCCTGCAGAACTCCCAGCAGCCGTCTCGGCCGGCTGGGTCCCACATCGGGGACGATCCGGGACGAGAAGCAGCTGCCCGCGCCTACCAGTGGATCAATCGGCCCGCAGGGCGAGGACCAGGCACACCGCGCCGGCCAGGCAGGTCACGGTGCGCACGTGGTTCCACGCCGTCCACGCCGAGGCGTACTGGCGCCAGGCGGCACCCGCGCCGGCCGCAGCGGGGTCGACCCGGGCCAGGGCGTCGTTGCGGGGCACGTGGTAGGTGATGGTCAGGACCACCCCGGCCAGGTACAGCCCGCTGCCCACCAGCTGCCAGACCGCACCGGGCTGGGCCAGCCGGGTCAGGGCCGACACCGCCAGCCCCCCGCAGGCCAGGGCGGTGCCGAACAGGGCGGCCATGAACAACGGCGTCGGGGCGGCCACGTTGACGGCCTGCATGGCGGCCAGACCCTGGCTCTCGGGCAGGCGCCGCAGGGCCTGCATCACGAAGGTGGAGAAGGCGAAGAACACGCCCCCGACCAGGGCGGCCCCCACTGCGGCCACCACGGTCAGGGCCCGGGGGTGACCGTCGATCATCACCCCGCCTCCTGGAGGGCATCGACCGAGCCGTCGACCGCTGGCAGCGACCACACACCGGCGGCCGCCGCCATCCGGGCGTAGGCGGCGAAGTCCCCCGCCGGGCGGCCGAGCACGGCCTCGACATCGCCGGTCACGTGGGCGTTGCGACCGTCGAGCACCTTGGTGAACAGCTCGGTCAGCGGCCCCACCTCGTCCTCGGGCACGCCGGCGGCCACCGCCCCCGCCGCGTACTCCTCGGGCGTCACCGCCAGGTAGGCCACGTCGCCGCCCAGGGCCGAGGACAGCTCGGCGGCCACGTCGGCGAAGGTCAACAACCGGGGTCCCGTCAGCTCGTAGGTCATCCCGTGGTGATCGGGCGAGGTCAGGGCGGCCACGGCCACCGCGGCCACGTCGTCGACATCGATGAAGGGCTCGGCCACGTCGCCGGCAGGTAGGGCGATCACCCCGTCGAGCACCGGGCCCAGCAGGAAGTGCTCGCTGAAGTTCTGGGCGAACCAGCTGGCCCGCAACACCGTCCACGCGGCACCGACGGCATCGCCGGCGTCGCGCACGGCCCGCTCGGCCGGCCACGCTCCCTCCTCCCCCCGCCCCGACAACAGGACCAGGCGCTGCACCCCGCCGTCGACGGCCAGCCGGGTGAAGGCCCCGATGGCCTCGGCGGCGCCGGGGAAGGCCAGGTCGGGTTGGTAGGTGATGTACACGGCGGTGACGCCGTCGAGGGCCGCCGGCCACCCCGCCGGATCGTCCCAGTCGAAGCGGGGCTGTCCCCCGCGGGATCCGATGCGGACCGGGTGCCCGAGGGCGGTGAGCTGGTCCGCCACCCGCCGGCCGGTCTTACCGGTGCCACCGAGGACGAGGGTGAGGTCGCTGCTGTGCTGCATGGAGACCATGAAGCCATACCCAACTGAGACGCTCCATAGCTCAGACGATCGAAAACCTCGTTCTACGTCTCAACGATCCGGCTACGGTGTCCGGGGATGGACGCACTGACCGGCTTCCTCGACGGACCCCGGGCCCGGGGAGCCTTCCTGCTGCGATCCCTGCTCGAGCCCCCGTGGTCGCTGCGCATCCAGGACCAGGCCCCCCTCACCGTCGTCGCCCTGGTGGCCGGTCACGCCTGGATCGTCCCCGACGGCGGCGGTCACGACGACGACGACGGTCACGACGGCGACGGCAGCGGCCAGGACAGCAGGGCCACGGTCCTGCGTCCGGGGGACGTGGCCATCATCCGGGGACCCGATCCGTACAACGTGGCCGACGATCCCACGTCGCCGCCCGACGTGGTCATCCACCCCGGCCAGCACTGCACCACCCCCGACGGGACCAGCCTGGCCGCGGCCATGGACCTGGGCGTGCGCACCTGGGGCAACAGCCCCACCGGCTCCGTCGTCATGCTGACGGGGACCTACCTGACCGACGGCGAGATCAGCCGCCGCCTGCTCGACACCCTCCCCCCGCTCGTCGTGCTGACGGCGGACGACTGGCGCTCCCCCGTCGTCCCCCTGCTGGCCGAGGAGATCACCAGGGACGAGCCTGGCCAGGAGGTGGTGCTCGACCGGCTGTTGGACCTCCTGCTGGTCACCGCCCTCCGGGCCCACTTCTCCCGCCCCGGGGCCGACGTGCCCGCCTGGTACCGGGGCCAGGGCGACGCCGTGGTCGGCCGGGCCCTGCACCTGATGCACAACGACCCCGCCCACCCGTGGACGGTGGCCACCCTGGCCGCGGGGGCGGGGGTGTCGCGGGCCGGGCTGGCCCGGCGCTTCCACGAGCTCGTCGGCGAGCCCCCCATGGCCTTCCTCACCGGGTGGCGCCTGGCCCTGGCTGCCGACCTGCTGCTGGAGGGCGACCGCAGCGTCACCGCCGTAGCCGACCAGGTCGGCTACGCCAGCCCCTTCACCTTCAGCACCGCCTTCAAGCGGACCTACGGCGTCAGCCCCCGGGCCTACCGGGCCCGGCAGCTGGCGGTGACGGCAGCCGACTCAGCCCAGGCTGGTTCCAGCGGGAACGGCGGCGGCGCGACGGGCCCGGCGCTTGGAGCTCCAGGCGTGGCCCCAGCTCGTCAGGCCTAGCCCCACGGCCAGGGTGATGACCTGGACCACCCAGTAGATCCAGTCGATCCCCATGTCGTTGCGCACCGAGATGGTCTGGGGCACCAGCAGCACGAGGACGAGGGCCGTGGTGGCCAGCAGGGCGGTGCGCCGGCTCCACCGGCCGAGGCCGATGGGGAAGGCGAGGAGGAGGACGGCGATCTGGACCATGGTGGGCTGCTCCTGGTGGTCGTGGTGAGCTGCTGTCGTGGTGAGCTGCTGTCGTGGTGAGCTGCGGGCCCGGTCGAACCGGACAGCCACCACCCGAACACGGCGGCCATCAGGTCGTCACGGGACCAGGTCCCCGACCACGTCGTGAGATCCTCACGACCCGGTCGTGATCCCCGGCCCATGACGGACCCCCCTGCCATCGGCGACGATGGGGGCCATCGAGCCCACCCGTCCGTCCCTGACCGTCCGCGTGGCCGTGGCGCTCGCCGTCGCCGCCGCGCTGGTGACCATCCCCCTGGCCGTGGTGTCCCTCCGGGGTGACGAGGGCGGGCGCATCGGCGAGTGGCTGGTGGGGTGCTTCACCCCCGGCTTCCTGGTGTCGGGGTGGTGGCTGGTCGTGCGCCGACCCGACCTGGTCATCGGGCGGCTGTACGTGGCCGCCGGGCTGACCACGGCGGTGGCCGGCCTGGCCGGGGCCTACGCCGCGGCCGCCCTGGCCCAGGGCTGGCCCGGGGTGGGCTGGTCGCTGTGGGTGTTCTCCTGGGTGTGGCAGCCCCACTCGGCCCTGATCTCCGTGGCCTTCGTGCTCTTCCCCGACGGCGTCCCCTGGGGCCGCTGGTCACGCCGGCTGATCGGGCTCATCCTCGGCCTCTGTGCGGTGTCGATGCTGGTCAGCGCGGTGCGACCCGGGCCGATCGTGACGACACCCGACCACCTCGACGGGGTGCTGCCCGACGTGGTCAACCCCCTGGGCCTGCCCGGCGCGGGGTTCCTGTCCACCGTCGCCCTGGTGCTGCTGGCCACCGGGTTCCTCGGGGCCGTCCCCATCGTCATCACCGCGGTGCGCTGGCGCCGCTCGCAGGGCGTGCGCCGCCGTCAGTTCCGCTGGGTGACCTGGGTCCAGGTGGCGGGCCTCGTCGTCCCCTTCGCCGTGTTCGGGCTGCCCGGCGAGATCGGGCCCGTGGCCGCCATCACCGAGACGCTGGCCGTACAGGTGCTGGTGGTGGTGGCCATCCTGCAGTGGCGGGCCTACGAGGTCGACGTCGTCATCCGCCGCTCGGTCCTGGCCGGGGCCCTGCTGGTGGCCGGCCTGGGCACCTACGCGGCGGTGGTCGTGGTGGTGGCCCAGGCCATCGGCGGCTTCGGGCCCCTGGCCTCGGCCGCGGGCGCCGCGGTGGCCATCTTCGCCTTCGGCCCCCTGTCGACGTGGATCCGGGGTGGGGTGAACCGGCTGTTCTACGGCCGCCGGGACGACCCCTACACCGTGCTGGCCACCCTCGGGCGCCAGCTGGCCCACGCCCCCGACCCCGCCGGCGCCCTCGACGAGGTGGTGGTGGCGGTGACCGAGCAGCTGCGCCTGCCCTACGCCGCCATCCTCGACGACACCGGGCTCCCGCTGGCCCAGGCCGGTGCGCCCGGGCCGTCGACGGGGCCGGGTGGCCACCTCGACGTGGGCCTGGAGCACCACGGCGAGCACGTCGGCGTGCTGCGGGTCGGCTACCGCCGGGGCACCGACGCCATGACCCCGGCCGAGACCGAGCTGGTCCACAGCCTGGCCCACCCCATCGGGGCCGCCACCGCCGCCCACCGCCTGGTGGCCAACCTGCAGACAGCCCGGGAACGGTTGGTGGTGGCCCGCGAGGACGAGCGCCGCCACCTGCAGCGCGAGCTGCACGACGGCCTCGGCCCCCAACTGACGGCGGCCACCCTCAAGCTGGCCGCGGCCCGCAACCACCTCGGCGACCAGGGTGACGGGCCCGCCGGCCGCCTGCTCGACGAGGTGCGGGCCGAACTGCGCACCGCCGTGGGCGACGTGCGCCGGGTCGTGTACGCCCTGGGAGAACCGTCGGTCACCGCCCTGGGCCTGGGGGCGGCGTTGGCCGACCGGGTCGATCAGCTGGCCCGACCGGCCGGCCTCGACGTGGACCTGCAGGTGGGGGCGTTGCCCGCCCTGTCGGCCGCCACCGAGGAGGCCGTCTACCGCATCGCCGTCGAAGCGGTCAACAACGTGGTGCGCCACGCCGGGGCCCGGTGGTGCCGGGTCAGCCTCACCGCCGGAGGTACGCCGAGTGCCATCGTGCTCGAGGTCGACGACGACGGTTGTGGCATCCACCCGGGCTGGCGGGCCGGGGTGGGCACCCGCTCCATGCGGGAGCGGACCGAGGAGCTGGGCGGCACGTTCTCCATGGGCCCGACCCCCACCAGCACGTCCACCACCGCGTCCACCACCGAGACCGCCGGACCGACCGGGACCCGGGTGCAGGCGTGCATCCCCGTCGGAACCCAGCCGTGAGCGATCCCCCGGCCCCGGTGCGGGTGGTGGTGGCCGACGACCACGCCCTCATCCGTGAGGGCATGCGGGCGCTGCTGGGCACCATCGCCGAGATGGAGCTGGTGGGCGAGGCCGCCGACGGCGCCGCGGCGGTGGCCGTGGTCGACGAGCTGCGACCCGACGTGGTGCTCATGGACCTGCACATGCCCGGCGTCGACGGCATCACCGCCACCCGGCGCATCACGGCCGCCCACCCGGGCACGGCCGTGCTCGTGGTGTCCATGCTCGACGACGACGCCAGCCTGTTCGCGGCCATGCGGGCCGGGGCCCGGGGCTACGTGCTCAAGGGGGCCGAGCCCGACGAGCTGCGCCGGGCCATCGTCGGGGTGGCCTCGGGAGACGCCATCTTCGGGCCCGGCATCGCCGCCCGGGTGCTGGACCTGTTCCGCCGGGGTACCGCAGGTGGCACGTCGGCCCAGCCACCACCCTTCCCCGAACTGACCGAGCGCGAGCGGGAGGTGCTCGACCACGTGGCCCGGGGCCGCACCAACCCCGTCATCGCCCGCCACCTGGGCGTCAGCCCCCGCACGGTGGCCAACCACGTGTCCAACATCCTGGGCAAGCTCCACGCCACCGACCGCACCGACATCGCCCTGCGGGCCCGCGACGCCGGTCTGGGCCGGGACGCCACCACCTGACCCTGCCACACGGCACTGCTGGTCAGGATGTCCATGGACGGGTCGACGGCGCCCTCGGGGGTGGCGGGGACGAGGAGCACATCGCATCGACCAGCTGGCCCACCTGACGGCGGCCCACGCGGTGGTGGCGATCACGTCCTCGAAGGCCCCGTTGATCTCGGCACCCCGCTCCTCGTAGGCATCGACCAGCTCCCGGGCGGCATCGACGCGGCCCACGAGGTCGCCGACCAGCAGCACCACCTCGGTGAGGGGGAGGCCCTGGAAGGAGATCACCGCGGTGGGGCTCGCGCACGGTGTAGGGCGTGGCGTCAGCGGCCCCGTCGGACTGGTCGAAGACGTGCTCGGCCTGGAGGCGGGTGGCGATGGGGAAGCGCTCGGCGAAGTCCGGGCACAGCTCGTCGAGCAGGGGGGCCCGGGCCGCCCACCAGGCGTCGTCGTCGAGACCCGTGGCCTGCTCGGCGGCGCGGGCGTCGGACACGGCCTTGGCCGCGCCCCGCACGTAGCCGGCCACGGCGCTGACCACCCGGGTCATCTCCACACCGTCGAGGCCCAGACCGTCGACGAGGCCCAGTGCGGTCTCGTCGTTGTCGAGCTCGTGGGGGGCGAGCAGGGCCCGGGCGCCGGCCACCTGCAGCACCCACGGATGGCGCTCGTAGAAGGCCCAGGCATCACGGGCCGAGGCCTCGACCGCGGCCCGCCAGCCCGGGGTGAGGTCGTAGGACGTGGGCAGCTCGCCATAGGCGGTGTCGAGCATGAGGTCGAGGAGCTCGACCTTGCCCGGCACGTACGTGTAGAGGGCCATGGCGCTGCGACCCCACCGCTCCCCCACCTTGCGCATGGACAGGCCGGCCAGACCGTCGACGTCACGGGGCCGGCGCACCTGTCGGCCTCGTGGGCTACGGTCCGACGCGGGGGATGCCGGGGGGATCCAGTTGCTCGCTCCGGCCGACGAGGGGACGAGGGGACGAGTTCGTGGGGCAACCGCCGATGAGCATCCCGACCGGGCCGTTGGCCGGTGTCCGCATCATCGACCTCTCGGCGGTCATCTCCGGACCGTTCGGCACGACGATGCTGGCCGACCAGGGTGCCGACGTGATCACGATCGAGAACCCCGCCGCCCCGGACCTGGTCCGCGGGTCGGGCCCCGTCCCCGCCGGCGCCGAACGGGTCAGCCCCATGTATGCGGCGCAGAACCGCAACAAGCGCTCGGTCATGATCGACCTCAAGCAGGTGGCGGGGGTCGAGCTGGTCAAGGAGCTCGTCGAGCACGCCGACGTGGTGGTGCAGAACTTCCGACCCGGGGCCATGGAGCGTCTCGGTCTGGGCTGGGACGTCCTGTCCGCGCTCAACCCCGAGCTGATCCTGTGCTCGATCACCGGCTTCGGCGAGGACGGCCCCTACGCCATGCGCCCGGCCTTCGACCCCGTCATCCAGGCGCTGGCCGCCTACCCGACGATCCAGGCCGATGCCGACGGAACCCCCCAGCTCGTGGCCATGGGCGTGTGCGACAAGATCACGTCGCTGCACGTCGCCCAGGCCATCTCGGCCGCGCTGTTCGCCCGGGCCCGCGGCGCAGGAGGCCAGCGCATCGACATCGCCATGTTGGATGTCGCCGTGCACTTCTCGTGGGTCGAATCCATGTGGAACCACGTGTGCATGGACCACGACTTCGACTTCCCCGATTTCGCCGAGGTCTACCACCTGTACCGCACGAGTGATGGCTGGGCCATGCTCCATGGCATTTCCACCGATGCCCAATGGGCATCGACGTGCCGCGCTCTGGACGTCCCCGAGCTCATCGACGACATCCGCTTCGTGGACCTCCGCCGCCGGTTGGAGCACGGCAAGGCCCTGCATGCCCTGCTCCAGGAGCGCACGACCACGCTGACGGCCGCCGCCCTCGTCGACCTCATGGTCGCCGCCGATGTGCCCGTGGCCCCCATCAACAGCCCCCGGCAGCTGATGGAAGATCCCCACATCCGCCATCGGGGCATCCTCGTCGAGCGCACCCACCCCACCCTGGGCCGCATCCGCGAGGCCCGCCCCCCGGTGCTGTTCTCGGGCACGCCTTCCAACCTGCGCCGCCATGCTCCCCGGCCGGGCGAGCACACCGACGATGTACTGGCCGAGGTACTGGGGATGGACGACGAGCGCGTGAAGTCGCTGAAAGCCGACGGCGTCGTCGCCTGACCTGGCACCGCGGGCTCAGCGGGGCCGGCGGGAACCCGGGGGCCGCACGACGGCATCGAGGGACAGGGTCCCGGTGACGAGCTGCCGAGCCACCGCGGTGAGCTGCAGGCGATGGGCCCGGGCGTAGCTGCGCAAGCGGACGAAGGCCTCGTCCATGTCGACGTTGGCCCGCTCGGCCAGCATGCCCTTGGCCTGCTCGATGGCCACCCGACTGTCGAGAGCGTGCTGCAACTGGCCCGCCCGCAGGACCGACTCGCGCACGGCCTGGTCCTGGAGGATGGCGATGCTGGCCACGTCGGCCAGAGCCTGGGCCATGCGCACGTCGGCCTCGTCCATGGGCGCCGACAGGGCCCGGAACAGGTTGAGCGCGCCGATGACGGTGCTGCGCAGGCGCAACGGAAGGGCGTAGACCGAGCCGAACCCGGCCATCACCGCCTCGGGGGCGAAGCGGGGCCAACGCTCATCGGCCCCGGCCAGATCGGTGTGGGTGACCATCAGGCCGGTGGAATGAGCCTCGAGACAGGGCCCCTCTTCGTTCTGCAGTTGGAACAGCTCGAGCAATCGCACCTGCTCGCTCGATGCGGCCATGAGCCGCAGGTTCCCGCCGCCATCGGCCAACAGGATGCCGGCAGCGTCGGCGTCGACGAGCTCGACACAGCGATCGGCGAGCATGGTGAGCAGTTCGATGATGTCGAAGTCGTCGACAAGGGAATCCGCGAGCTGCACGAACGTCTGCGCCAACAGGTCTTCTCGCGCCATCAGCTTCACCTCACACTCGGCCGGCCCATCGCGTCGCGCATCTCATCGCGCACCTCACGATGTAGCGTGCCCTGTCTCCTCATCAGATCACCTCCGGCCGCCCCGCGCACGATCATCGGCCGAGCCGGAGCCGTCGGGCCACGACATCGCCGGCCACGACGGACAGCGGTCGATCGATGGCGAAGGCGTGAGCCCGCCGGCGCACCAGGGCCTCTCCCACCGACACCCCCAGCTGGACGACGACCATGCCCGATGCCTGGTGGACCTCGGCACGGTGGGCAACCTCGCCGCACAGCTCGTCGGCCAGGGTGTCGGGCCCGTAGCTCCCCTGGGCACTGAGCATGATCTGGGCGACCACGTCGGCCACCACCAGGCCGTCGCCGGCCTGTTCGAAGGCGTCCTGGCAGGGACCCTCTCCCAGGGTGTATTGCAACTCGTCGAGCACCCCGGTGCGCTCGTCGGACGCACACACCGGGCCGCTGTTGCGTCCGGTCATGAGGGTGAGGGCGGCGCCCGACACGTCGAGGGCCTCGACGCAGGCCCGACACCACTGGGCGGGCCGGGCGCCGTGGGCCTGGTGGGCGAAGGCCGCCGCCACCCGCACCGTGCGGACCTCGTTCACGACCGCAGCCACCCCGAAGGGCCCAGCGAGGCCACGGCCACCAGTTCCTCCAGGGCGCACAGGTCGAGCAGTAGGCGCACGGCGCGGGGCGGCGCCCGCAACGACAGGCTGCAGTCCTGCTCGTGGAGCACCCGGCGGCTGCCGACGAGGGCGCCGAGGACCGAGGCGTCGAGGAAGGTCACCCCACTCAGGTCGATCACCAGATCGCCGTCCCCGGCCGCGACCACCGCGTCGAGGACCTCCCGCAGGGTGTCCACCGTGGCCAGGTCCTGATCGCCGTGGAGCCACAGCACCAGCCGACCCGGTTCACCGCCCAGGTGGGGCACGGGCAGGGCGTGCACCGCCGCCGATGCCAGGGTCACGGTGTCAACAGGCCCAGGGGCCCCACGTCGGCGGTCGCCACGGCGAGGGCGGAACCGAGCAGGGTGTCGACGTTGGACGCCGGCATGGGTCGGGCGAAGAGGAAGCCCTGGTAGGCGTCGCAGGCCAGGTCGGCGACGTGGTCGTACTGGGCCTTCGACTCGACCCCCTCGGCCACGATGGACAGGTCGAGGGCGTGGGCCAGGTCGACAACGGCGCTCACGATGAGGCGGCTGGTGGGATCGCGACCCAGGTCGGCCACGAAGGACCGGTCGATCTTGACGACGTCCACGGGGAAGTGCCGCAGGTAGCTGAGGGAGGAGTAGCCGGTGCCGAAGTCGTCGAGGGCGATGCGCACCCCCAGGCGCTTCAGCTCGTTGAGCACCACCAGGGCCCGCTCGCTGTCGTCGATGAAGACGCTCTCGGTCACCTCCAACGTCACCAGGGCGGCGTCGGTGCTGGTCTCGTCGAGCACCCGGGCGATGGAGGCGGGGAAGTCCACGGCCTTGAGCTGGTGGGCGGACACGTTCACCGCGATCCCCAACCCGGTGTAGTCCGGGTGGTGCTGGCCCCAGAGGTGGCGGTCCAGACAGGCCCGTTCCAGCACCCAGCAGCCGATCCCGCCGATCAGGCCCGATTGCTCGGCCAGGGGGATGATCCGGTCGGGTTCCACCAGCCTCTGGGTGGGGTGGGCCCAGCGCAACAGGGCCTCGACGCCGATGATGGCCCCGGTGGCCACGGCCACGATGGGCTGGTAGTGGAGGCGCAACTCCCCCCGGCCGACCGCCCCTCGCAGGTCCCGGTTCAGGTCGGCTTGGTGGACGGCGTTGCCGTGCTCGCGCAGGTCGATGACAGCGTGGCGGCCACCGCCGCTCCGCTTGGCCTGGTACATGGCGATGTCGGCCACCTCGAGGACCCGCTCGGGCATGTCGTCCCCCCGGCCGGCGAAGGCGATGCCCACGCTGGCGCTCACACGCACCTCGGCGCCGGAGAGGGAGAACGGCGTGGCCAGCGCGGTCTCGATGCGGTGGGCGATGATGTCCACCGGGGCGGTGTCCTCCAGGTCCTCGCAGAGGATGACGAACTCGTCACCGGACATGCGAGCCAGGGTGTCACCGGGTCGCAGCAGCCGGGTGAGCCGGCTGGCCACCGCGCTCAGCAACTCGTCGCCGGTCTGGTGGCCGTAGGTGTCGTTCACCGCCTTGAACCCGTCGAGGTCGGTGAACATGATGGCCACCATCTTGTGGGAACGGCGGCAGCGCAGGATGGCGTGTTCGAGGCGCTCGACCAGCAGGGTCCGGTTGGGCAGACCGGTGAGGGCGTCGTGCAACGAGTTGTGCTCGGCCCGTTGGGAGGACGCCTCGAGGTCGACCCGGTTCTGGGCGTTGGCCAGGTAGGCGGAGGCCACGTCGGCCAGGGTCTGGGCCGCGGCCATGGCCGTGTCGTCCAGCGGCCCCGCCTCGGTGCGGTACAGGTCGAGGGCGCCGAGCTGCTTGCCCTCCTGGCGCAGGGGGAAGGTGAACACGGCCACCAGGCCCGCCTCCACCGCCCGGGGGGAGAACTTCAGGAACTTCTCGTCGATGCGCAGGTCGGGTACCGAGACGGCTTCGCCGCTCTCGTAGGCGGCCACGCACGGGCCTTCACCAATCTCGCTCTGCAGGCGCTCGTAGCGCATGGCCGATTCGTCGGAGGCGGCGATGTAGTGGGGGTCAGTCCCCGGCGTGATCAGCGTCACCCCGGCGGCATCTATGGGCAGCACGTCCACGATCCTCACCACGAGGTGGTCGAGGATGGCCTGGATGGGGAAATCGGTCACCAGTGTCCGAGCGAACTCGCTCAGCACGGCCGAAAGACGTTGCTCCACTTCCACACGGGCCTCCGGCAGGCATCATCATTTGCCGCAGGGACCAGGCGGAGCAATCATCAAGTTGGACTGTCGCGCATAATAGCGCCCGATGAAGCTAACGGCGACCTGAGGTGGGATGTCGGTGCTAGCACTTGCGCGCGGCTGTCCCGCCGTCGGTGGCGGCCAACAACCAGGCCCGGGCCTCGTCGGGCTGGAGCGATCCGCTCCACAGGAAGCCCTGGCCGAAGGTGCAGCCCAGCTCCTGCAGGATGCGCAGCTGTTCGGGGCGCTCGATCCCCTCGGCCACGACGAGGAGGCCCAGGGTGTCGGCCAGTGTGGTCAACGCCCCCACGATCGAGGTGTGGTGGTACCCACTGCCCAGTCCGTCGACGAAGGACCGGTCGACCTTGAGGATGTCGACGGGCAGGCGGTTGAGGTAGCTGAGCGACGAGTAGCCGGTGCCGAAGTCGTCGATGCTGATGTGCACGCCCAGGGCCCGCAGGGCCACGAGGGCCTCGAGCGAGTGCTCGACCCGGTCCATGAGCACGCTCTCGGTGATCTCGAGGTGGACGAGCCCGGCAGGCAGTCCGGCGGCGGCGATGACCCCCGCCACCCGGTCGACGAGGCTGGCCTGGCCCAGCTGGGGAGCGGACAGGTTGACGGCCATCCACAGATCGTCCCTGATGGCGGGGTCGTCGTGCCACGTGGCCAGCTGGCCCAGAGCCCGATCGAGGACCCAGTCACCGATGGGCAGGCCCGGGCCCGGGAGGCGGCGTCGAACACCGTGGTACGGGCCCGGCCGTCCTCCTTGGCCTGGTACATGGCGGCATCGGCGTCCCGCAGGAGAGAATCGGGTGAGTGACCGGGGTCCGACAGGGTGACGCCAACGCTGGCCGTCAGTTCGAAGGACCAGGTCGGTGGGTCGCAGCCCGGCCCGCAGCCGGTGCGCCACCGCCACCAGGGTGGCGTCGCCCACGGCATGGCTGTGGGTGTCGTTGATGACCTTGAACCGGTCCAGGTCCAGGAAGGCCACGGCCACACGTGGACGGAGGCTGCCCGGATCGCCGAGCAGGGCGTTCAGGCCATCGCTCAGCCCGGCCCGGTTGGGAAGCCCGGTCAGCCGGTCGTGGCCCGCCTGGTGGGCCAGGGCCAGCTCGGCCAGGTGGCGCTCGGTGATGTCGAGCATGGTCCCCGACAGCACCCGCGACCCGGGGACGGTGAACCGGCTGGTGCGCGAGGTGACCCAGCGCACCTCGCCGTCCGCTCGCACGATGCGGTGGGTGCACTCGGCGGCGGGCCGACCGGCCAGGGCCTCGGCCATGGCCTGGTGGACGAGGTCGCGGTCCTCGGGGTGGGTGTGGTCGTAGATGAGGTCGTCCGGGGACGCCGGGTCGAGGCCCACGATGCGCCAGAACTCGTCGGAGCAGGTGAGGTGACCGGTCTCGAGGTCGAGCTCGAAGCTGCCCAGCCCGGCCGATGCCTGGGCCTCCGCCAGCCGGCGGTGGTCCTCCTCGATGCGCTGGCGGAGCTCGACGCACTCGCTGACGTCGCGGATGATGGCCGAGGCGCCCACGATCGATCCCGCGGCGTCGTGCACCGGCGAGATGGCCACGGACACGTGCACGTCCTCGCCGGTGGCCCGCCGGGCCAGGGCCTGCAGGTTCTGGACGATCTCGCCCCGGCGGACCCGCTCGATGAGGGCGTGCAGGGTGCCGACGTGGGCCGGGGGCACGAGGCAGCTCACGTGCATGCCGGTGAGGTCGGGCCCGGCGTGCCCGTACAGCGCCTCGGCGCCGGCGTTCCAGGTGGTGATGGTGCCGTCCACGGAGCACGAGAAGATGGCGTCGGTGGAGGACTGGACGATGGAGGACAACAGCGCCGCCGTCTCGTCGTTGCGCAGCCTGTCGCTGATGTCGATGGACATGCCGATGGTGGCCACGTGGGCGCCATCCTCGTCGAACACCGGGGTGTCGGTGACCACGACGGGGATCTCGCCACCGGCCTTGGTCCCGACGCGGAGCTCGCCCACCCAGGGCTGGCCGTCGCTGAGCGGCAGCCGGACCTCGTCGGCCCTCGACCCCCACCCCGCCTCCGGGCGCAGCACGGTGGAGATGGGCTGGCCCAGGGTCTCCTCGGCCGTCCAGCCGTAGGTGGCCTGGGCGGCGTCGTTCCAATAGATGACCGTGCCCGCGGTGTCCACGGCCACGATGGCCTGGCCCACCGCGGCCAGCAGCCGGGCCTGGAAGCGGACCGCCTCCTCGGCGTGCTTGCGGTCGGTGATGTCACGCAGGTTGCCCACGATCACGCCCACGCTGGGGTCGTCGATGAGGTTGGTGGCGATCTCCTCCACCCAGCGCACCTGGCCCTCGAGGTCAACGACACGGAACTCGGTGCGCACGTGGTCGCCGAGCTGGGTCACGGTACAGAAGTCGGCCAGGACCCGGTCACGGTCCTCGGGGTGGATCATCTCCAGCCCGTTGCGGCCCACCAGGTCGTTGGAGCGGGCGACGATGGCGCCGGCCATGGCCCGGGCCCGCTGCAGCTCGACGAGCAGGTCCTCGCGCCGGTCGGGGGCGGGGGCCGGTTCGACGGGGGCGCCCCCGCCACCGGGGACGACATCGGAGCCCGCGTCGGTGGCCCCGGCCCGGCGGGCGGCACCGGCCGCGTCGAGCAGGGAGTCGGCCGTCGAGGCTGCGTGGCTCGACGCGAAGGCGACCGAGGCGGCGGCGACGACCTCGGTGGAGTCGAACTGGAAGGGCCGGGACATCGCGTCACGCAGCCGAGCGGCCACGACCCAGGCGCCCGCCTCGTCGAGGTCGGGGCACACCAGGGCGAACTCGTCTCCCGCCAGGCGGCACAACAGGTCCCCCTGGCGCACCGAGCGGCGGGCCCGGGCGGCCACCCGAACGAGCAGCTCGTCACCGATGTGGCGCCCGTGGGTGTCGCGCACCTGATCGAGGCCGTCGACGCCCACGGAGAGCACGAGGACGGGAGCTCCGGCACCGTCGCCGCCGTCAGCCAGCTCGGCGGCCAGGAAGCGCGCCGCTGACCACCGGTTGGGCAGACCGGTGAGCTCGTCGCGGCCGGTCCCCGCCACCACCTGGTCCTGCAGGGCCCGGCGGGCGGTGACATCGACGTGGAAGAGCACGACGCCGGCACCGTCGGCCACCGGCGCCGAGGAGGCCTGGAGCAGGAACCAGCGGTCCTCGGTGGGCGACGGGCACGGGTACTCGAGGTCGAAGTGGTCCCGCTCACCGCTGATGATCTGGCGCAGCCCGCCAGCCACGGCCGCCGCACCCTCGGCGCCGGCCGCCGCGGCGTGGTCGCAGATGTCGAGGTAGTTCAGGCCCGGCCCCGTCGTCAGGGCCGAGGCGTCGTTCAGACGGGCCGACAACCGCCACGCCTCGTTGGTGTCGATGATGGTGCCGGCGCCGTCGAGCACGACGGCCATGGCCGCCAGGCGGTCGAAGGCGAACGAGCGCAGCGCGAGCAACTGGTCGCGGGGGGCGTCGGCCACGTGTGCCTGCGGGTGCATGGCCAAGGCATCGGTGACATCCGGCTCCCGTTTTAGGGCACGACCGACCGGCTCCCCACCAGCGGTAGGGCGACAGGTCACGTTCCCCAACCTGGGGCACCCACCGGAGATCGAGTGGACGGAGGAGCTAGCCGTGTTCGCCGAGCACGTAGCGGCCGGCCTGGGACCCGCTGGTGATGGCGATGCGGTTCCACGCGTTGATGACGACGATGCCCATGATCACCGCGCTCAGCTCCTCTTCGGTGAACAGGGCCGCGGCCCTGTCCCACACGGCGGCGGGCACGTGGTCGGCCGAGATGAGGGTGATGGCCTCGGTCAGGGCCAACGCCGCCTGCTCCCTGTCGCTGTAGAACGGCGCGTCGCGCCAGGCGACGAGCAGGTTCAGGCGTTGCTCGGTCTCACCCGCGGCCCGGGCGTCCTGGGTGTGCATGTCCAGGCAGTAGCCGCACCCGTTGAGCTGCGAGGCCCGGATCTTGATGAGCTCGTAGAGCACGGGGTCGAGGCCCGAGCGGCGTACCGCCGTGTCCATGTGGACCTGGGCCCGGTACAGGGCCGGAGCCACGGCGTTGATGTCGATGCGGAGCGGGGTCGGGGTCGAGGCGGACATGGCCCGAGCGTAGGCAGCACACCCCCTTCGGGGTCGCGACCCGACCCCTCGAGGGCCGCCATCGACGCGCTTCGGCGCCTGAGACGGCCGTCACCTGTCAAGATGGCAACAGAACGTCGGGCCCGGTAGGGGAGGCCCGTACGGCTCCTGCGAGGAGGTGAGCTTCGATGACCGGCACCGCCCTGACGCTCGACGATCTGGGTTCGATCGACATCCATTCGGTCGACAGGTACATGACCAGCGGCTACCCGTGGGCGGAGTGGGACCTGCTGCGGCGGGAGGCCCCCGTCTACTGGTACGACCGCCCGGGCATCGAGCCCTTCTGGGCCATCACCCGCTTCGAGGACGTCCAGTCCGTGGGCCGCGACGCCCGCCGCTTCCTCAACGGCGCCGGTCGGCTCCGTCTGGCATCGGCCGAGCACGACCGCCGCATGTGGGAGGTCAAGGCCAAGCGCGACGCCCGCTACGGCTGGGACCCCGACGAGCCCATGGACATGGTGTTCATGGACGACCCCCGCCACCAGGGCTTCCGCTCCCTGGTCAACCGGGCCTTCACCCCGGCGAAGTGCCGGAAGATGGCGGCCATGCTCGAGCACCACTCGGTGCGCTTCGTCGACGAGTTCGAGCTGGCGCTGCGGGACCGGGGGTCGGTGGACCTGGTCGACGAGCTGGCCGTCAAGCTGCCCCTGGCCACCATCTGCGAGATGATGGGCGTACCCGTCGACGACTACGCCGACATCTGGCGGTGGACGGATTCCCAGTTCGACTCGGACTCCATGTCCTGGGCCCTGCCCGGGGAGACCAAGCCCCAGATGCGCAAGCGGTTGCGGATCGAGTTCCACACCTACCTCGATGACCTCATCGCCCGCAAGCGCCGGGAGGGCGGCGACGATCTGGCCTCGGTCCTGGTCAACAGCGAGGTCGACGGAGCCAAGCTCACCGACCAGCAACTCCACGGCTACCTGTCCCTGCTCATCGGCGCCGGCAACGAGACGACCCGCAACGCCACCACCCGGGGCCTGGTGGCCCTGATGGAGCACCCCGACCAGATGCGCGTGCTGGTGTCCGAGCCCGGCGCCCACGTGGACACGGCCGTGGAGGAGATCCTGCGCTGGACCTCCCCCGTCATCCAGTTCGCCCGGGTGGCCACCGAGGACGTCGAACTCCACGGCCAGGTCATCCGGGCCGGGGACAGCGTGGGCATCTGGTACCCGTCGGCCAACCGGGACGAGGCCATGTTCGAGGACCCGTACCGGTTCGACATCACCCGCGACCCCAACTACCACCTGGCCTTCGGCCACGGCGCCCACTTCTGCCTGGGAGCCAACGTGGCCCGCTACGAGCTGCGGGCCATGTTCAACGAGCTGTCCAAGCGGCCGTGGATCACCGGCCTGCAGCTGGACGGCCCCGCCCAGTGGCTGGTCGACCTGCACGTCGGCGCCATCCACCACCAGTCCGTGGCCCTGGCCGGCTGAGCTTCGCTGGTGGGGAGGCGGCGCTCGCCCGCAGCCTCCCCACCACCAGCCTCAGCTCACGGCAGCTGGGTGACGTCGATGTCGTAGAGCTCGACGGTGTTGCTGAAGCACATGCGCTCGCGCTCGCTGTCGGGCACGCCGGCGAAGGCCTTGTCGAGGGCCTCCATGGAGTTGGGCCAGATGGCGTCGTGGTGGGGGTAGTCGTTGCCCCACAGCAGGTTGTCGACGCCGATGAGGTGACGGGTCAGCACGCCGGCCTCGTCGTCCTCGAAGGTGACGTGGAAGTTGCGGTGGAAGTAGTCCGACGGCTTCATGGTCAGGTAGTCGACCGCGCCCTTGGGGGTGCGGTAGGCGGCGTGGTCGAGGCGGTGCAGGGTCTGGGCCACCCAGCCCGTCTCGTACTCGGAGATGACGAACTGCAGCTGGGGGTAGCGCTCGCAGACACCGCCGCAGATCAGGTCGATCATGGTGTTGACCGCGGTGGTGTGGGCCAGGGTGTAGCCCTTGATAGCCCCACCCGGGCTGCCCCAGTGGGCGGGTAGGCCGCCGTCGAGCGTGGCCCCGGTGAAGATGTGCATGGTCAGGGGCACGCCGAAGTCCTGGGCCGCCTCCCAGAACGGGTCGTAGCGGGGGTGGTTGTACGGCAGGTCGATGGGGGCGTGGGTGGGGATGGCGAAGCCCCGCACCCCCTTGGTGGCCGCCCGCTGCATCTCGGCCAGGGCGATCTCGACGTCGGGCAGGCCCAGGCAGCCGATGCCCAGCAGCCGCTCGGGCGAGGCCGAGCAGTAGTCGAGCACCCAGTCGTTGTGGCGCTCGAAGACGGCGGCCACCACGTCGCGGTCGGGGATGGCGAAGGTGAACATGTTGAGCGAGGGGTACATGACCTCGCCGCACACCCCGTCGATCGCCTGCTCGTCGAGGCGCTTGTGGGGGTCGAGCACGCCGGGGTTGAGCCCGTCGTAGCCCCGGGCGATGCGCTCGTGGGTGGCCGGGTCGTCGAGGCGGTTGCCGGCGATGCCCAGCCGCCCCACGGGGATGGGGGCCGAGTTGGGCAGCAGCAACCAGTCGCCCGGCCGACCCTTCCAGTCCCGCTCGATGCGGGGCGCCCGATCGCCGAACCGCTTGTCGAGGCCCTCGAAGACCTCACGCGGCTCCACGACGTGCGAATCGCAGGAGTAGTGCTTCATGACGGGCCCCCCCCATCTCCGACCACTGTCTGCAGCTGTGGCGGACCTTATGCCTCTGCGGCGGGGCCTGCTCGGTGAACTGCGGTCGGTCGGTGGGTCCGTCAGCCGAGGGCGTCGACCACGGCGGCGGCAAAGGCGTCGGTGCCGGCGGTGCCGCCCTGGTCCTCGGGCACGACCTTGCCGTCGGCGTAGACGGCCGAGATGGCGGCATCGAGGCGGACGGCGGCGTCGACCAGGCCCACGTGCTCGAGGAGGAGCACCGCGCTGAGCAGGGTGGCGGTGGGGTTGATGCGTCCCTGGCCGGCCAGGTCGGGGGCGGTGCCGTGGGCCGACTCGAAGTAGGCGAAGTCGTCGCCGTAGCAGCCCGAGGGGGCCAGGCCCATGCCCCCGATGGTGGCCGCGCCCTCGTCGGAGAGCACGTCGCCGTACAGGTTGGGCAACAGCAGCACGTCGAGCTCGTGGGGGCGCAGGACGAGGCGGTGGGCCATGTCGTCGACGATGAACTGCTCGAGCTCGACGTCGGGGTGGTCCTGACCCACCTCACGCACGATGTCGCAGAACCAGCGGTCGGTCTTGGGCAGCATGTTGGTCTTGGCCGACACCGTGAGCTTGCCGGGGTGGCCGGCGGCGCGTCGGCGGCGGGCCAGGCCGAAGGCGAATCGGGCCACGGCCTCGGTGCCCTCCCGGGTGATGACCTTGGCGGCGAAGCACCCCTCACCGCCGTACGCCAGCCTGGCGCCGGGGCCCACCAGCCCGGACTGCCGCAGGGCGTCGAGGTCGCCCATGATGCCGACGTAGGCGTCCTCCAGGTTCTCCCGCACGATGACGTAGTCCACGCCCTCGGGGCGGGCCAGGGGGGAGCGGTAGCCGGGGCGCCAGCGGATGGGGCGGACGTTGGCGTAGGTGCGCCGACCCCAGCGCATGTGGACGACACCGGGGGTGGTGCCGTTGGTCGAGCCGAAGAGCACGGTGTCCGCGGCGTCGATGCGCTCGTCGACGAAGGCCTCGCGGTCGACGACGTCCATGTCGGCCAGCTCGGCCCCCGGCGGCAGCTCGTCCCAGTCGATGTCCACGTCGAGGTGGCGGAGCACGGCCATGGCCGCGGCCATGGCTTCGGGAGCGGCGTCATCCCCCGGGATCACGGCCACGATCGGTCGCCCGGCGTTGCTGGCGGTCACGGCGCTGCTTGTCACGTTGCTGGTGGTCATGGGCCCCCTTTCCCCGAGCGGACCCTAACCCCGGCGGCCTACGGTCGGCGCCGACGGCTGGGGGGACCGGCCGGGGACCTCGGGGGGTCACATGAAGGTGCTCATCGTCACGGGCCTGACGCTGCCCGAGGTCAGCGACGACGACGTGGCCCGGGTGGCCGAGGCTGCCGGACCCGATGCGTCGGTCCAGGTCGTGGGCCGGGTGCGGGATGCGGTGGCCGCAGCGGCCGACGTCGACGTCATCCTCGGGGTGGCGCCGCTGCCGCTGTTCGAAGCCGCGCCGAAGCTGCGTTGGGTGCACGCCACGGCGTCGGGGGTGGACGGCTTCCTGTACCCGGCGTTCCGGGACAGCGAGGTCGTGTTGACCGGAGAGAAGGGGCTGGTGGGCGGCCACCTGGCCGACCACGCCTTCGGGCTGCTGCTGGCCATCACCCGCCGCATCGCCGTGGCCATCCGTCTCGGTCCCGACGGCTGGGCCCACCGTGAGGCGATGCGCCGGGAAGAGCTCGAGCTCGAGGGGCTGGTCATGGGCATCGTCGGCTTCGGGGGCACGGGCCGGGCCGTGGCCCGTCGCGCCGTCGCCTTCGGCATGACCTGCCTGGCCGTCGACGAACTGGCCGTGCCCGGGGGCGATGGGGTCGACGAGGTGTGGCCCCGGGAGCGGCTGGCCGAGCTTTTGGCCGTGTCCGACGTGGTGGCCGTGTGCTGTCCGCTGACGCCCGTGACCCAGGGCCTGTTCGACGACGCCGCCTTCGCGGCCATGAGGCCGGGGGCCATCCTGCTCAACGTGACCCGAGGCGAGGTCGTGGACGGCGATGCCCTGGTGAGGGCCCTGGCCTCGGGTCACCTGGGTGGTGCCGGCCTCGACGTGACCCCGGCCGAACCCCTGCCCGCCGACCACCCGCTGTGGAGCTACGACACCGTGGTGATCACCCCGCACACCGCGGGGGCCAGCCAGCACCGCTCCCGCCGCAACCTCGACCGCTTCTGCGACAACCTGCGCCGCTACCGCGAGGGCGCCGCCCTCGTCGGCATCGTCGACAAGCACGCCGGCTTCTGATCGCTGTCCGGCCCTTTCACGGCGTTCTGTCTGGAGTGAACGCATCTACCCGTCTCCCCCCCCAGACGGGTGCAGGCGTTCAGTTCGACATCCGGCGACCCCGGTGGGCGTCGCTGCCTAGGCTGAGCGCTTCGCCACCTGGTCCAGGGAGTGCCCACCATGCCGCTGTCCGCACCCACCCCTGACGTCGTCGCCGCGCTGGCGCCGACGGGCACCCTGCGCGCCGCCATCAACCTCAGCAACTTCCTGTTGGTGACGGGGCGCGACGACGAAGGAAACCCGGTCGGGGTGTCGCCGGACATGGCCCGTGAGCTGGCCCGACGCCTGGACGTCGGCCTCGAGCTGGTGCGCTACAAGTCCCCCGGCGAGCTGGCCGACGATGCCGAGTCCGGCCGCTGGGACATCGGCAACATCGGGGCCGAACCGGCCCGCGAGGAGAAGATCGCCTTCACCGCGGCCTACTGCGAGATCGAGGCCACCTACCTGGTGCCGGCCGGTTCCACGGTGACCACGGTGGCCGAGGTGGACCAGCCCGGCATGCGCATCGCCAGCGCGGCCCGGGCCGCCTACGACCTGTGGCTGGAGGCCAACCTGGCCCACGCCGAGCTCGTGCGGGCCACGGGCCTCGACGGCTCCTTCGATGTCTTCGTCGACCAGGGCCTCGACGCCCTGGCCGGCTTGCGTCCCCGCCTGGTCACCGACGTCGAACGCCTGCCCGGGGCTCGGGTGCTCGAGGGCCGCTTCTCTGCCGTGCAGCAGGCCATGGGGGTCCCCCGCAGCCGTCCCCTGGTCGGTTTCGAGTACCTGACCGCCTTCGTCGAGGAGGCCAAGGCCACCGGTCTCGTCGCCAGCTTCATCGAGCGCCACCACGTCGACGGCCTCACCGTCGCCGGCCCCGCCTGACGGCCGCTACTGTCCGGGCGCGTCCGGGGACGCTCACACCCGGGGGGATCTAGGGGGCACGCAGCATGGTCGACAGCAGGCGAACGATGGCCCTGGTCGGGTTCATGCAGGCCAGCAACGTCACTGTCTACGCCGGCGCCTGGCGCCACCCCCAGGCCGACCCCGGCTTCCTCACCGCCCGCTACTACCAGCACATCGGGCAGGTGCTGGAGGACGGTGGCTTCGACCTCGTCTTCTTCGACGACCGCCTGGCCATGCCCGGGATCTACGGCGATTCGGTGGTGGAGACGGTGCGCACCGGGGCCCGCTCGGTGAAGCTCGACCTGTCGGTCACCCTGGGTGTCGTCGCCGCCGCCACCGACCACATCGGCCTGGGCGCCACCTATTCGACGACCTACTACACCCCATTCCACGTGGCCCGGACGTTCGCCACCCTCGACCACCTGTCCGGGGGCCGGGCGGCGTGGACCGTGGTCACCTCGGTCAACGACGCCGAGGCCCGCAACTACGGCGTCGACCTGCACCTCAGCCACGACGAGCGCTACGACCGGGCCGACGAGTTCATGGAGGCCACCATCGGCCTGTGGGACACGTGGGAGGACGGCGCCATCATCGGCGACAAGGCCTCGGGCGACTTCGGTGACCCCACCAAGGTCCACGAGCTGAACTACGTCGGCGAGCACTTCCACACCAAGGGCCCCCTCACCGTGCCCCGCTCCCCCCAGGGCCGCCCCGTCATCATCCAGGCGGGATCGTCGGGCCGGGGCCGGGTGTTCGCCTCCCGCTGGGCCGACCTCATCTTCACCAACGACCACACCCTGGCCCTGGCCCAGGGCCACTACCGCGACCAGAAGGCCCAGGTCGCCCTGGCCGGACGCGACCCCGACACCGTCAAGGTCCTGCCCCTCGTCTACGTGGTGGCCGCGGAGTCCGAGGCCCAGGCGGCCGAGGAGGAGGAGTTCCTCGACAACCTCGTCGACCCCATGGCCTCGTTGGTGCTGCTGGGCGAGGTCACCAACCTGGACTTCTCCGGCTTCGAGCTCGACGACCCCATCCCCGACAGCTTCCTCGACACCGCCTCGGGCATCCGCGGCTTCGTCGACAACATCCGGGCCCACCTGTCCGGCCGGGAGCTGACCCTGCGGGACCTGGCCTCGCACCGGGCCACGCTGAAGTCCTCCCCCCGCTTCGTGGGCACCGGCGCCCAGATCGCCGACCAGATGGAGCACTGGATGGCCAACGACGCCTGCGACGGCTTCGTCATCGCCGCCACCCACCTCCCCGGCACGTTCGAGGAGGTCGTCCGCCACGTCGTGCCCGAACTGCGCAAGCGGGGCCTGCTCCGCGAGCGCTACGAGGGCGCCACCCTGCGGGACAACCTGGGCCTGGCCCGCCCCTGAGCCTCAGCCTGCGACGTCGAAGCTGAGGCCGAAGCGATCGGCCGCGGCCCGTAGGCCGTCGATGACCGAGGCCGGGTAGCGGATCCGGCCCGCGGCCAGGCGGGCCTGGCGCTGGAGCTCCTCGGGCTCACCGGGCAGGAACACGGACTGACCGGGCAGCACGTCGACCGCCCTGACCTGGGCCACCAGGTCCTCGACGGCGTCGTAGTAGCCGTCCTTGCCGTCGGGGTGGATGACGTCGGGGTCCATGAGCAGGAAGAACTGTCCCCGCTTGCCCACCTCGACGTTGGCGCTGTGCGCCGAGCCCGACAGCACCCCGGCCAGCAGGTTGGTGATCATGGCCAGCCCTGTCCCCTTGTAGGCGCCGATGGCGGGGATGATGCCGGCCATGGCCAGGTTGGGGTCGGTGGTGGGGTTGCCGTCGCGGTCCTGGAAGCCCCACGCCGCCGGCAGCTGGGTGCCCTCGGCCTGGGCCCGCAGCACCTTGCCCAGGGCCACCGGGGTCAGCGCCATGTCCAACAGGATCGGCGCCGCGTCGCGGCGGGGGAAGGCGAAGGCCATGGGGTTGTTGCCGAACAGCTTGGTGCGCGACCCGTAGGGGGCCAGGTTGGGGATGGACGTGGTGGTGGCCACCGCGGCCAGCCCGGCCGACGCCGCCAGGTGGGGGTACCAGCCGCCACAGCCCCAGTCGTTGGACATGCGGATGGTGCCCAGGCACAGGCCCGACTCGGCGGCCTTGGGGATCATGGCCTCGACGAAGCGGGTGGCCACGAGCTGGCCCAGGCCGCTGTGGCCGTCGCCCACCAGCAGGGTGGGCCGTTCGCGCAGCACCGTCATCTGCGCCCTGGGGTCGGTGATGCCCTTGTCGAACCAGCTCAGGTACCAGGGGATGCGCTGCACGCCGTGGGTGTCCACGCCCCGCGAGTCGGCCCACAGGAAGTTCTCGGCCACGGTCTCGGCATCGGCCCGGGCCATGCCCGCCGCAGTGAAGACGTCGGCGGTGAAGGCCTTGATGACGTCGACGGCGACCTCGGCGGCCTCGCCCTCGGTCTTGGCCATGGTCGGGATCCCCCGCTGCCGCTCTCCGCTGGTGTCCGCGCTCATCTCCGGAGCCTGTCCCAGCTGGTCGGGCACCGCAAGCGGCGCGGGATCAGGCCGGAATGCAGCCCTGGGTCACCATCCACGCCAGGGCGGGGCCGGGGGCGAGCGATCCACTCCACAGGAGTCGTTGCCGACCTTGTACTTGGCGACGGAGCCGGTGGCCTTGCACACCGACGCCATGAACTTGTACAGCACGTCCTCGCTCATGCCGTTCAGCGCGGCCTCGGTCTGGGCGCAGCCTGAACGTGGCCGATCAGCCGCTGTTGCGCAGGCCGGTGGCGATGGCGTTGATGGTCAGCTCGAGGGCCCGGGCCACCAGCTCTTCGGTGTCGCCCGTGCGGTAGCGGCGCAGCATGTCGATCTGCAGCACGTGCAGGGGGTCGAGGTAGGGCAGGCGGTTGGTGAAGCTGCGGGCCAGGGTGGGGTTGTCGGCCAGCAGGTCCCCCGAGCCGGTGATGGTGGCGTGCCAGCGCCGGGCCCGGCCGTGTTCGGCCACGATGGCCCCCATGATCCGCTCCCGCAGCTCGACGTCCTCGACGAGCTCGGCGTAGCGCTGGCCGATCTGCAGGTCGGTCTTGGTGAGCACCATGCCCATGTTGCCCAGGATGGCCTGGAAGAACGGCCACCGGGTCCCCATGTCCACCAGCAGGTCGGACCCGCCCTCGTGGGCGGCGGCGAAGTCGTCGAAGGCCGTGCCCACCCCGTACCAGGCGGGCAGGGACAACCGGCACTGGGACCAGCCGAACACCCAGGGGATGGCCCGAAGGTCCTCGATGCGGCTCGACGCCGTGCGCGACGCCGGCCGGGAGCCGATGTTGAGGCGGGAGATCTCGCCGATGGGGGTGATGCCCCGGAAGAACTCGACGAAGCCGGGGTCGTCGTAGACCAGACCCCGGTAGGCGGCCATGGCCCGTTCGGACAGCTCGACCATGGCGGTGCCGAAGCGGTCGTCGGTGCCCAGCAGCTCGGCCCGGTCCAGCGAGGCGGCGATGGTGGCCGCGGTGAGGGTCTCGAGGTTGCGGCGGGCCTGGGCGGGATGGGCGTACTTGGCCGCCACCATCTCGCCCTGCTCGGTGATGCGCAGGGCGCTGTCCACGCTGCCCGTGGGTTGGGCGAGGATGGCCTCGTAGGCCGGTCCCCCACCACGACCCACGGTGCCGCCGCGGCCGTGGAAGAAGCGCAGCCGGGCGCCGGCGTCGTGGGCCACCTCGACGAGCTCGATCTGGGCCCGGTACAGGCACCAGGTCGAGGTCAGGTAGCCCCCGTCCTTGTTGGAGTCCGAGTACCCGATCATGACCTCCTGCCGGCCGCCCCGGGCCGCCAACAGCGACCGGTAGACGGGCAGGTCGAGCAGCGCAGCCAGGGTGCGAGGCGCCTGGTGCAGGTCCTCGATGGTCTCGAACAGGGGGACGATGTCGAGGGTGGTGGCGGGTTCGGGGCCCGGGGTGAGCAGGCCCACCTCCTTGAGGAGGACGGCCACCTCGAGCACGTCGCTGACCGATTCGGCCATGGAGATGACGTAGTGGGGGACGATGGCGGACCCGTGGCGGCCGATGGCCCGGGCCGCCTCGTCGAGCACGGCCAACTCGCTGCGGGTGCGTTCGGCGTAGTCGGCCCACGGGCTGCGCAGGGGCCGGGCCGAGCGCAGCTCGGCGGTCAACAGCGCCACCCGCTCGGCCTCGTCCATCCCCAGGTAGTCGTCGGTGACGCCGGCGGCGGCGAGCAGGTCGGCCATCACCACCTCGTGCACGGCCGAGTTCTGGCGCATGTCGAGGCCGCACAGGTGGGCGCCGAACGTGGCCACCTGGGCCCGCACGGGCACCACGTGGGCGTCGGCCAGGCCGGCGGCCCCGTGGGACACGAGCGAGGCGATGACCACGTCGAGGTCCGCGATCAGCTCGGCGATGGAGCCGTACGGTTCGAGGTCACCGTGGGGCGGCGGACCGGGCACCTCGTCGAGGACGCGGGCGGCGAAGGCGTGGAGGCGGGCGTGCATGCCCCGCAAGGCCCGCCGGTAGGGCTCGTCGACCCGGAACGATGAGTCGTCACCCGACGCCTCGGCCAGCTCGACCAGGGCCTCGGTCGGCGTGACCAGGCGGGAGGACAGGGCGAGCTCGACCGACAGGCGGCGCACCGAGGCCAGGTGGTGGCCCAGGGCCACCTGGGCCTGGCGGTCGGTGGCGAAGCGCATGACCTCGGCGGTGACGAAGGGGTTGCCGTCGCGGTCCCCACCGATCCACGAGCCCATGGCGATGACGGGACCGAGGTCGACAAGCTGGCCCCAGCGCAGGGTGAACTCCTGGGCCAGGTCGCGCTGCAGGGCGGGCACCACCTCGAACAGGCTGACGTCGTAGTAGCGCAGGGACTCGTTGATCTCGTCGCGCACCCGCAGCTTGGACAGGCGCAGGATGGCCGTCTGCCACAACATCAGGACCTCGAGGCGCAGCTTGTCCTCCAGGGCGGCGAGCTCGGGGGCGTCGTCGCCCAGCCGGCCACGCTCGTCGAGCAGGTCGGCCACCCGACCCAGGGCGTCGAGCACGGTCTTGCGGCGCACCTCGGTGGGGTGGGCGGTGAGCACGGGGCTGACGGCGAGCTCACCGAGGACCTCGGCCACGTCTTCGGCGGTGGCGCCAGCCTCCTGGAGCTGGTCGAGGACGGCGGCCACGCTGCCCTCCTGGTGACCGGAACCGGCCCGGCGGTGGAAACGCCGACGACGCTCGTGGTGGACGTCCTCGGCCGTGTTGGCCAGCAGCGAGATCCAGGCGAAGGCCCGGATGACGTGGAGTTGGTCGTCGATGGTGGCCGACAGCAGCTCGGCGGCCAGGGCGGCCATGGGAGCGCTGCCGTCACGCCAGCGCTCGGCCACGGCCACCTGGCGCACCCGCTCGATCAGGTCGAAGACCTCGGAGCCGGCATCGTCGCTGATGACCTCACCGAGCAGCCGTCCGAGCAACCGGATGTCGTCGCCGACAGCCGCATCCCTGTCCGTGGGGCGCATGGCCCGCAGGGTAGGTGACGCCGTTCACCGTGCACCGCGCCGGACGGGCCAGGCCGGGCGGCCGGGGTGGCGGGCGGCCGGGCCGGCGGACGCCTCGAGCGGCAGCGTTGGGGGGGTAGGGCGCCGACCTGTTCAGGCGAATCGACAGCGAATCGCCTGAACGGGGCGTCGTCGCAGGTCAGGGTGCTGGGGGGATGGGAGCGCCCGCCCGGCCAGCACGGCCACCAGGGCGATGACCACCGGCACCAGCAGCAGCACCACGATCCCCTCCCCTTCGGCCTCGATCAGCGTGACCCGGGACGACGTCGTGCGCACCTCGCCAACCGACACCGCGGCGAACGTCGCCTCCGACCGCAGCCGCACCACTCACCCCTCCCCAGGGCCGTCCCGGCCCGGCGGGCCGGCGAACGCCGACAGCAACAACGCCAGGAACTGGCTGGCCACGGCCCGGTGCCCCGGCCCCTCGGGATCGACGGCCGCGGCCACCACCACCCCGTTGACCAGGGCCAGGATCAGCGCCGCCATGGCCTCGGGGTCGACCCAGGCCGCCAGCAGGCCGGCGTCGCGCTGGGCGGCCACATCCGCGGCCAGCCGGCCCCGCACCTCGCGCCACAACACGGCCAGCTCGTCGCTCACCCCCGGTGTGTGGGGGGTGGCGGCAAGGGCAGCGAGGTACACGGGGACCTGGCCCCGGTTCGTCTCGAACAGCTCGTTGAGCAGGACCACGGCCGCGGTGGCCCGTTCGGTGGGCGCCCGGTCGCTGCCCAGCAGCTCGAACACGGGGCCGATCAGTTCGCGGGCCTCGGCCACCAGCGCCTCGGTGACCAGGGCGTCCTTGGACCCGAAGTGGTAGGGGATGGCGGCCAGGTTGGCCCCGGCCCGGCCCACGATCTGCCGGGCCGTGGTCGCGGGCAGACCCAGGTCGCGGATGGACTGGCGGGTGGCCAGCAGCAGCCGTTCCCGGGTCCCCGGATCCACTGGTGCCATGTCTGGATCATACGTACGTATGCCCCGCGTGCACCGGCGGGCGGGTGACTCGGCCCGCAGTCGGGCTCGTAGCCCACGTTCCACACCACCAGGTCGCCTACCTCGATGGCCGCTACCCCGACGGGACCGTCCTCAAGCTGTGCCGCCTCCGCTACGGCGGATCAGCCCACACCTGGGGCTTCGCCCTCTACCGGGCCAGCCATGACGACTACCAGGACAACTTCCTCCCCAACGGCATGACCGCCGGCACCGCCGAAGAAGCCCTCGACTGCGCCGGCGGCCTCTACCTCCACCACCCCACCGCCTGGCTCCCCGATACACCGACGAACTAAGGCGCGGCACCACTAGCACCTGGCGGGTCACGGCCAACCGCAGGTCGAGGGCGGCGGCCTCGGTGCCCTTGACGATGACCCGGGCCGCCCAGCGGTACGAGTTGGTGAGCACGGCGAAGAGCAACGCCATGCCCGCCACCCCCCACAGCAGGGAGCTGACCTCACCGGTGGCCGCGGCCCTGTCGAGCACGATGCCCACCAGCACGGGGACCATGGCCTCGGCCACCTGGCAGGACGACAGCAGCGCGACGGAGACCACGGTTCGCCGGCGCTGCTGGCGAGGGACGCCGCCGAGCACGCTTCGGCCGGTGGCGGGCGCCCCGGCGGGACCGGAGTAGCCCGCGGCCGACAAGGTAGGCGGGGCCGGGCGGTGCAGCGACAGCGCAGAGGACGTCCTGTGTCGCCAGGAGGACAGTCCTCCGCGCCGACGGTACGGACGGGGCCCGGTCACGGGCACAGCCGGGAGGCCAAGGTGTGTCGCTGGTAGGCCAACTCCGCCCCCGGCGGTGACACCGGCGCGGCGGGCCCGTGGGCCAGACTGGCGGCACATGGCCTTCGGCAAGCAGTCAGGTCCTCCGGCGGGGGCCAGGGAAGTGCAGGAGCTGCTCGCGCTGCTCCAGGACGCCGGCCACGCCGATTTCCGCGAGGCACGGGGCCCCATGGGCTTCACCCAGCGCCAGGCCGCGGGCAAGTTCACCCGTGACGAGGTGGCCGCCTTCGTCGAGCAGCTGCAGGAGGCGGCGGAAGGCGTCGGCGGTGAGGGCGATGACGCCGAGCCCGCTGCCCCTCCGGTCCGACTGACCGCGGCCGATCGGGCCATCCGCGCCCTACCCGACGCCCAGCTCGCCGCCGAGCTGCAACGTCGGGGCTGGATCGTCGTCGAGCCCTAGCGGAAACCCGTCCGACCTGCGCAACGGCCCGGTCTAGCCTTCCCGGCCATGGATCCTCGGCTGGTCGCCAACCGGGCCAACTGGGACGACCGGGTGCCCCTCCACGTGGCCTCGTCGTTCTACGACGTCGAGGGGTTCATGGCCCAGCCCCGGACGCGGCACGTGTGGGAGACCGAGGTCCTCGGGCCCGTGGCCGGGCTCGACATCGTGCACCTGCAGTGCCACTTCGGGCTCGACAGCCTGGCCCTGGCCCACGACGGCGCCCGCGTGGTCGGTCTCGACTTCTCCTCCGCAGCCGTGGCCACCGCCCGCGACCTGGCCCAGCGCACCGGCCTGGCCGACCGGGCCACCTTCGTGGAGGCCGACGTCCTCCACGCCGCCGACGCCCTGGCCCCGGCCACCTTCGACCTGGTCTACGTGAGCCTCGGCGCCTTGTGCTGGCTGCCCAGCGTCGAGGCGTGGGCCGGCCAGGTCGCCGCCCTGCTCCGCCCCGGGGGTCGGCTGTACCTGCACGACGGCCACCCCCTGGCGTGGGCCCTGGCCGATGACGACGTGCGGGTCGAGACCTTCGTCGAGCACGATTGGACCGTCTTCCCCCGCTTCGACTGGCTGGTGCCCGACGACGACGGCCGCTACCTGCTGCCCCCGGGGCGCCCCCGCATCCCCCTGACCTTCACCCTGAGGGCGACCAGGGACTGAGCCGTCGACTCGGGGACCTCGCAGCCGATGCACAGGGAACTCCCGAATGGCTGCGGCTGGCTGCGGCCATGGATCGTTCCCCCACCGACCTGTCCCCCACCGGTCCCCTGCCCCGACGTCGCTTCCTCGGACTGACGGGGATGGCCGCCGCCGGTGCCGGACTGCTGCTGGCCGGGTGCTCGACGGACAGCTCCAACGCGGCCTCGGCCACCGCCAGTGGGAGCACCGGGTCGACCGGCAGCACGGCAGGCACGACGGCCTCGACCGCGGCGAGCACCACTGCGGCCACGGCCTCGTCGACGACCGCGGCTCCCACCACCGCTGGGCCACGCCGGCGACAACCGAGGGCCTCGAGCCGGTGGACCGCCATCGTGCCACCGGACCGGTGGCAGACGTCCTCGCCGAGGACCGCTGCGAGTGACCTCTGCCCCGGCGCGCCCGCCGGCCCCATGTCACGACCCGGCGCTGTTCGGCCGAATCGGTACCGAATCGGCCGAACGGCGCGAGATCAGCTGCGGTTGTAGGTGCGGATGGCCAGGGGGACGAACACGGCGAGGATGGCGGCGATCCAGGCCAGGCTCTGGAGCACGTAACCGCTGGTCGAGGTGTTGAACACGCCGGCCTGCTGGAGCTGGTGGGCGGTGTCCGATCCCAACATGAGGCCGCGCACGGCGTTGACCACGACGGTGACGGGCTGGTGGGCGGCGAAGACCTGCAGCCAGCCCGGCATCGAGTTCACGGGCACGAACGCCGCCGAGGCGAAGGTCAGCGGGAACAGGAGCGGGAACGACACGGCCTGGGCGGCTTCGGCGTTGGCCACCTTGAGGCCGACGAAGGCCATCACCCACGACAGGGCGAAGGCGAAGGCCAGGGCCAGCACCAGGCCGGCCACCACCCCCAACACGCCACCGTCGGGGCGGAAGCCCACGGCCATGCCCACGAGCAGCATCACCAGCACGACCCCGGTGTTGCGCAGCAGGTCGGCCGCCGTGCGCCCGCCGAGCACGGCCATGCGGGCCATGGGCAGGGAGCGGAAGCGCTCGATGATGCCGCTGCCCAGGTCCTCGGCCAGGCCGATGGCGGTGGCGATGGCCCCGAACACGACGACCTGGCCGAAGATGCCTGGCATCAGGTAGTCGACGTAGGCCAGCCCGGGCACGTTCACCGCCCCACCGAACACGTAGCGGAACAGCAGCACGAACATGATGGGCTGGATGAAGGTGAACACGAGGAGCTGGGGCACCCGGGTGTAGTGCAACAGGTTGCGCCGGGCCAGGGCCGCGGTGTCGCGAACCGCCCAGGTCAGGCGGGAGCCTTCAGCCACGTCGACGGGAGCCATGGCGGTGCGGCCGGCGCTGGTGGCACCTGCGGTCACCGACGAAGCGTCAGCGGTGGGGTCGGCGGTGGTCATCGGTGGCCTCCGGAAGCGGCGGTGGCAGTGGGGGGAACGTCGGCACCGTCGGAACCATCGGCGCCCGACGGGATCACCTCCTCGGCCCGGCGGCCGGTGAGCTTGAGGAACACGTCGTCGAGGCTTGGCTCCCGCACGGTCAGCCCGCCCACCTCGAGACCCGCCGCGTCCATGGCCCGCAGCACCTCCATGGCCGTGCGGGCGCCGTCGGCCACCGGGGCCCGCACCAGGGTGCCGTCGACCTCGGCCCCGGCCACCACCGTGGACATCGTGGCCAGCGCGGCCCGGGCCGAGGCGACGTCGGCGAAGCCCACCTCGAGGACGGTGGCCCCCATCTGGGCCTTCAGCTCGGACGCCGTGCCCTCGGCGATGACCTTGCCCCGGTCGATGACGGCGATGCGGTCAGCCAACTGGTCGGCCTCTTCCAGGTACTGCGTGGTGAGCAGCAGGGTGGTGCCGTCGGCCACCAGTTCGCGGATGAGGTCCCACAGGTCGTTGCGGCTCTTGGGATCGAGGCCGGTGGTGGGTTCGTCGAGGAAGAGGATCGGTGGCCGGTGGACCAGGGAGGCGGCCAGGTCGAGGCGGCGGCGCATGCCCCCGGAGTAGGTCTTGAGGGTGCGGTCCGCGGCGTGGGTGAGACCGAAGCGCTCGAGGAGCTCAACGGCCCTGGCCTTGACCAACCGGCGGGGCTGGTGGCTGAGCTGGCCCACGAGCTCGAGGTTCTCCCTCCCGGTCAGCTGCTCGTCGACCGCCGCGTACTGGCCGGCCAGTCCGATGTTGGCCCGCACCGCCTGGGCGTCGGTGACCACGTCGAAGCCGAGGACGTGGGCCCGGCCGGCGTCGGGCTTCACGATGGTGGTCAGGACGCGGACCGTGGTGGTCTTACCGGCGCCGTTGGGGCCGAGCAGCCCGTAGACCGTGCCCGGGGCCACGCTCAGGTCGACGCCGTCGAGGGCCACGACGTCGCCGAAGCGCTTCGTGAGCCCGGATGCCTCGATGGCAGGTTCGGACATGGGGCCATGCTGCGCCCCATCCTTGAGAGGTGTCAAGCATTGACCGACTGCAAAGGTTGATTGTTCCCAACCATTGGCTAACCTTGCCACCATGGCGCCGCCTGCCGACATCGAAGAGGCCACCCGGCTGGCCGCGGCGGCCTGGGGCCAGGTGGCCCGCTTGTTCCTGTCCCAGCAGGGCCGGCGCGAGGAGGTGGCCGCTCAGCTCGGCCTGCACATGAGCGACCTGCTGTCGTTGTTCCACCTCCAGCCCGACCGCGGCATCGCCCAGCGCGACCTGGCCGAGCACTGGTCCTGCGACCCGTCGTGGGTCACCACCCGCATCGACCGCCTGGAGCAGCTGGGCCTGGCCGAGCGGCGCCCCTCCCCCACCGACCGCCGGGTCAAGCTGGTGTGGCTCACCCCCCTGGGGTTGGAACGCCGGGCCGCCGGGCTGGCCGGGGTGGGCCGACCGCCCGAGCAGCTCCTGGACCTGCCGATCGAGGACCTGCGGGCCCTGGCCACGGTGTTGGGCGCCCTCGACCTACCCGACCCCACCGTGATCGGCCTCCGCCACCTGCCCACCAGCCGCTGACGGGCGCCGGTCGGACCGGGCGAGCCGGTCGGACCGGGCGAGCCGGTCGGGCCGGTCGGGCCGGGCCAGCCGGTCTCACGAACCGTAGGCACCCGTGTACCGCCTCGGTACGCCGGTGCGTCCGGTTCGGCCGACCGCCGACGGCCGAAACCGGTTCAGCTGTGGCGGACCAGGCCCTGGTCGATGACGACCCGGTCGCCCACCGAGGTGGTGAACACGGCCTCCCCGTCTCCTGTCGCCCACGCGCTGACCGTGAGCGCCTCGCCGGGCAGGACGGGGGAGGCGAAGCGGGCCTCGATGTGGTGGAACTTCGACGGGTCGCCCCCGCACAGCAGGTGGAGCAGGGCACGGCCGGTGAAGCCGTAGCTGCACAGGCCGTGCAGGATCGGCTTGGCGAACCCGCCGGCAGCGGCGAAGGCCGGGTCGGTGTGCAGCGGGTTGCGGTCGCCGTTGAGGCGGTAGAGGAAGGCCTGGTCGGGCGACGTCTGATAGGTCAGCTGGTGGTCGGGGGCGCGCTCGGGCGGCTCGTTCTGGGGACCGGAGGGGCCGCGATCGCCACCGAAGCCGCCCTCACCCCGGATGAAGGCCGAGCTGCGGGTGCTGTAGAGGGGCTCGCCGTCCATGACCACATCGGTCCTGGTCACCACGACGGCGGCCTTGCCCTTGTCGAACATGTCGGTGAGCTTCGACGTCAGCGTGGCCGTGCCCTGGGGCGGGATGGGCCGGTGCAGGGTGACGGCCTGCTGGCCGTGGACGAGCATGGCCCGGTTGAACGGGCCGATGCCGTCCATCACGCCCCGGCCGGCGCCGTAGCCCATGACCACGGGGAACGTCGGGAAGACGACCTGGTCGACGCCGGCGGTGTTCTCGGTGGTGAAGGCCAGTTCGTCCTCGCCGGCGCCGATGCTCACGGCGTAGAGGAGGGCGTCCTTGCTGGTCCAGCTGAACTGGGCGGGCTCGCTGGTGGCACCGACGGCGGCGGGGTTCAAGGGCATGGCCCCTGCCTAGTGCAGGGGCCATGCCGACACCACCAGCTCAGCCGTGCAACAGGCCGGGGGCCAGGACCTCGAGCTGGTCGAGCACGCCGGCGGCGTCATCGGCCAGGGGCTGGACGACGACGTGGTCGGCCCCCGAATCCCGCAGCTCCTGGGCCCGTCCGACGATGGCCGCCTCGTCACCCCAGGCCACCAGGGCGTCGACCAGGCGATCGCTGCCCCCGTCGGCCAGGTCGGCGTCGCCGTGGCCCAGGTCGCGGAGGTTGTTCACGTAGTTGGGCAGGGTCAGGTACAGCCGCATGTGCGACCGGGCCAGGCGGCGGGCCTCGGCGGGGTCGGTGCTCAGCACCACGGCCTGCTCGACGATCAGCAACTTGTCGGGGCCGATGGCGGCCCGGGCCAGAGGGGTGTGCTCCGGCGGCACGAAGTAGGGGAAGGCGCCGTCGGTGCGGTCCCGGGCCAGCTCGAGCATCTTGGGGCGCAGGGCGGCCAGGACCCGGGGCACGGGGACGGCGGTGACGGGGGCGTTGGCCCGGGCCTCGTCCATGGCGTCGAGGTAGCGGACCATGCGCTCGAGCGGGCGCAGGTAGTCCTGGCCGCTGGCCGAGACCATGGGGGCGTGGCTGACACCGAGGCCGTTGACGAAGCGGCCGGGCCACGCCGCACCGACGGTGGCGGCGGCACCGGTCATGGTGGCGGGGTGGCGGGGTGGCGGGCCCAGATGTTGGCGATGCCGCTGCCCACCACGATGGTCGAGGTGGCGGCGAGCTGCGCCCCGGCCAGGGCGAACGCGTCACGGCCACCGATGCCCTCGCCGTTCCAGATCGACCCGTAGCCCAGCCGCTCGATCCGGCGCAGGGCGTCGAGCTCCTCGGGCAGGGGCCGCGAACGCCAGGCGCTGGTGAACAGCCCCACGCGACCGAGGCGCTCCCTGGTGGCGGTGACGTCGGTGGTGTCGACGGCCATGCCGTCCTCCTCGCCTCGGTGGTCGTGATGGCGACCACCCCGGCCAGCGAGCGTAGTTCTGCGACTCGCCCGACGGTGCCGTTCGGTCATCCTTGCGCAGCCCGCTCGTTACGCAAGGATCGCCGGTCATCCTTGCGTAACGTCCCGGGCCGCTCCTGCGGGCCGAAGCCCTGGGCTCGTCGTTCATCGAGGGCTCGAGGGCGTCGAACCGCCGGGTGGTCTTGGCTGCGTACGAGCCGGTGGCGGCGGACGCGCCCGTGCCGTGCTCGGCAACGTCCGCGCCATGGAACGAGCGGTGGCCATCGGCACCGAGCGCCGCCCCCTGCGGGTCGACGACCTGCTCGACATCCATCGAGTCCTCCTCGACAGCACTGCTGAGCAGCGCGTCGCCGAGCGGCCCTCAACCGACTGGAGTCGACCGGCGTGCTCGTCCCCGTGCGGGTGGGACGACGGCGACCGGGACCCGCACCTCGCGGGACGCGCCCCCCACGCCGGTCGGGCTGACACCGCCACACGAGCATCCGAGCGTCAGGCGACGCAGAACTCGTTGCCTTCGGGATCGGTCATCACCGTCCACCGGGTGCAGTCCTGCTCGTGGTCGGCCACCTCGGCGTCGCGGTCCTCGCTGCCCAGGTCGAGGTGGAAGCGGTTCTTGGCCGACTTGCCCTCGGGCACCTGGATGAACAGCCACGCCGGCCGACCCGGCTCCGACGGGTAACCGATGGCGGCGAACCCGGTGCTTGCCCCGTCGTCGACGGCTCGGCCCAGGGCCGCGGACCAGAACGACGAAAGAGCGTCGGCGTCGGCGCAGTCGAAGGTGAGGTTCAAGAGGGAGAGGGTCATGTCGTGCTCCTGGTGGGTGGCCGGACGGCGGAAGATCTCGTCGCCGCCCATCATCGGGTCTCCCCTGGTGGGAGGGTCAAGGGGAGGCCACGGGGTCGTCGACCTCCCCGACGGGTCGGGTACGGTCGCTGCGCCGTTCGATCCGCACCCGGGGAGGACCGTCGCGTGGCCGAACAGACACGAGGGCACGCCGAGGTCCCGCCCGCGGTCGTGGCCCGACTCCGGTCGCTGTGCCTGGCCCTGCCCGAGGCCTACGAGGAGCAGGCGTGGGCCGGCACCCGCTGGTGCGTCCGCCGGCACAACTTCGCCCACGTCGTGCGCATCGAGGGTGGCTGGCCGCCGGCCTACGCCCGCGCCGCGTCGTCCGACGGCCCCCTCACCGTGCTGACCTTCCGGTCCTCGGGCCCCGAGCTCGATGCCCTGCGCCACCTTGGTCACCCCTTCTTCATCCCCGTGTGGTGGCACGGCATCGTGGGCGTGATCCTCCAAGAGGGTGGCGTTGTTGAAGGGGAGGGCGACCAGGGGTACGAGGTGGGTTGGGCCGAGGTGACCGAGCTGATCACCGACAGCTACTGCCTGTTGGCCCCGCGCAAGCTGGTGGCCCTGGTCGACCGACCGTCCGGCTGAGGGCCGCCGCGGAAGGAAGGACCCAACCCATGGACCGAACCGCCATCGACTGGGACGGCGCCGAATCGTTCCTGGCCATGAACGCCCGCCTGCTCGACCGCACCATCAGGGCCGCCGACGACCTCCAAGCCCTGGAGCTGCAGTTCGCCGCCGGCCTGCTCGACCAGCTCTCGCTCTCGGGCCTCGACGTCGACGACCTGGTGGCCGTCGTGGCCGCCCACATCCCCCCCACGGGCATCGTGGCCGTCCCCGGCGGCACCGAGGACGAGGCCGTGAGCTCCCTCGACCTCGCCCCCCGGCCCGACTCCGTGCTCCGCCCCGCCCTGGCCGACGGCGTCGTCGAGGCCGAGCTCGAGCGCCTAGCCGGCGACCAGCAGGACGACGGTGGCTGGCCGGTGCTGTACGCCACCGCCTCCCCCCAGGCCACGACCTGGGCGTTCCCGATGTAGTTGGCGAAGTGGGTGCCGGAGCAGTAGTCAGCTGACGCGAAGAACTGGTCCATGCCCTGGCCGGCGTAGCCCTCGCCGACGATGAGGTCGGGCTGCAGGGCGGCGATGGCCTCGACGTTGGGCTCGTAGGGGTCACCCAGCTGCTGGACGCCCTTCAGGTCGAAGTAGCGGGTGAGGTCGGGGCGCAGGCCCTCGGGTCGTGAGGCGATGGCCACGACCGGTGCCCCCAGGGAGAGCAGCTGGGTGCGTACCCTGACCCGGCTGTTCGCCGAGCAGACCCGGATGGGCTTCGCCCAGTGGCGGGTCCACGCCCGCATCAGCGCGGCCATCGGGCTGCTCACCGAGGGGGCCACCGTGTCCACCGTGGCCCGACAGGTGGGCTACGCCTCGTCCAGCACCTTCGTGCGGGTGTTCCGCGACGCCACGGGGGAGACGCCGGGGGCCTGCGGGGCCGGCCGTTCGACCACGGCCCTGGAGCTCGACCGCTGGGTGGACTGACCGCCGCCGCAGCCGCCATGACTGGGACGCGGCCCGCGGTGGTACCTCGACGCGGTGAGCAGCGGCGAGTTCGACCAGCAGGCGGCGGTCATCGCCGAACAGATCCCCGAGCTGCCCGAGGCGGACCGCTTCCCGGCGGCCTCCCGAGGCTCGGCCAACCCAGCGGCCCTGGCCTGGCTGGCCGAGGGCCTGCGGTTCGATGCCGGCACCCGGGTGGTCGACCTCGGCGCCGGGCTCGGTGGTCCCGCGGGCTGGTTGGCCGCCCGCTACGGCTGCACCGTGGTGGCCCTCGAGCCCGCGCCGGGCGCGGCGGCGGGCGCAGCCGACCTCTTCGAGCTGCCCGTGATCAGGGGAGCGGCCGACGCCGCCCCCCTGCGGGACGGGGCTTTCGACGTGGCCCTGCTGTTGGGGGTGACCTCGGTGGTGGCCGACCCCGGCGTCGTGCTGGCCGAGGCCGCCCGGTTGGCCCCCGGCCTGGGCCTGCTCGACTACTGCGCCACCGGGGACGAGGCCGTCGAGGCCGGTGGCAGCCGCTTCCTCACCCCCGCCGAGCTGTTGGCCGCAGCCGAGGCCGCCGGCTGGGAGGTCGAGCAGTCTGCCCCCCTGAACCTGGCCTCTCCCCGCAGCTGGAGCACGGCCGCTGACGCCGTGGACGCGCCGGCCCACGCCGATGAGGCCGAGGTGGTGGCGGCCATCGACGGCGGCAGGATCGCCCCCTTCCTGGCCATGGCCCGACGGTGAACGACGGCTGATGGACCACTGCTGATGGACCACTGCTGATGGACGACGTCGACTGCCCCAAGGCCATGACGCACGGACCCTGTGGCGGGGTGCGCCTGGGCGGCGGTTGCGAGGTCGACCAGCGGCCGTGCCCCTTCATGGGCCTGGCCCTGGTGCCCGGGCCCCGGCGTCGGACCACGCCCCTGGGCCTCGAGGCGCCGGCCATCATCGTCGACGTGCGCGCCCCCCTCGACTGGCGGGGGGACAGCCGGGCCCTGTGGCGGCGGACGGCGGCCACCCTGGCTGGGTGCGTAGCCCTCATCGGCGAGCACGTCGACAACCCGGTGCAGCTGGACGACTCGGGCGCCCTCGCCCCCGACGAGGTGGTCGGCATCCTCGGCGACGCCGGGGTGCCCGCCATCGTCACCATCACCGGGCGGGACCGCGACCAGAGCAGTGCCCGGCGCCTGGTCGAGCGCTACCGGGCCGCCGGCGCCCACGCCATCCACTGCGTCACCGGTGACCACCCCGCCGCCCTGGGCATCGACCGCCCTGCCTCCTTCGGCACCGAGTCGGTGGCGCTGCTGGCGGCCACGAGCGTGCTGCGGGCGCCGGCCACGGTGGCGGAGTCACCCGACAGCCTCGGCCCCCGGGCCCAGCGCCTGGCCCTCAAGGCGGCCGCCGGTGCCTCGGGCTGCATCCTCAACCACGGTGGCGATGCCGATGAGCTGGTGGCCTTCGCCGACGCCGCCCGGGCCGCCGGCGCCGACCTGCCCCTGTTCGCCCCCGTGCCCATGGTGGCCGACCGGCGCTCGGCCGTAGGCCTGGCCGGCTTCCCCGGTGTTCGTCTGCCCACCGGCTACCTCGAGGACATCATCGACGCCGCCCACCCCGACGAACGGGGGCTGGCCCTGGCCGTCGACCTGACCACGACGTTGATGCGCTCGGGCCGCTTCGCCGGGATCAACCTGTCGGGCGGGGCCGGGGGCAGCACCCCCAACGAGCGGCTGGACATGACGGCCCGCTTCATCACCGCCGTGCACGCCGCCATGGCCACCGTCACCGGCTGACGTCTCGTCGTTGATGTCGCCGGCGTCCGCCGTCGGCCAGGCCGCACCCCCTCCCTCCGGGCCCGACAGCGACGCGACCGGCTGAGGTCGCCCGGACCTCCGGGCACGTCAGGGGGCGGCGGGACCGTCGGGGACGTCCAACCCCAGGCGTCGCGCCGCGGCGGTCGCCGACTCAGCCAGCCCTGCGTCGAGAAGTTGCCGATCGGCGCTGACCAGGGTCACGCCGAGCCCACGGGCCGCAGCTGCCCACGCGGCGTCGTAGAACGACAAGCGGTGCTCGACAGCCAACCCCGCCGCGTCCCGCAGCCAGTGCGGGCTCGACAGCAGCGGGGCACCGCAGATGGCCACCAGGTCATCGAGTTGATCGGCCACATCACCCGCCGGCCAGCGCAATGCTCGGGCCAGCACGTTGCCGACCTCGTAGAGAGCAAGGTCGAGGATGTGGGCGTCGATCCGACTGGCTACGTGGGCGTCCCGCAATGCCCGTGCGGGACCCAGCTCCGACTCGCCCTCGGCATGGAACCACTTGATCAGGACCGAGGTGTCGACGAGGACGGCGCTCAACCGCGGGCGTCCCGGTCAGCCCGGACCATCTCGCCGGCGTCGAAACGGCCTGAGCGGGCGAAGCGCTGTTCCGAACGGGCCACGGCCTCGGCGACCGCATCGGAGTCCCGGCGGTCCAGCTCACGGCGGACGGCGGCAGCCAACAGGGCGGAGCGGCTCACGGAGCGGCGCTTCGCCTCCTGGTCCACCCTGGCCAGCAGCTCGTCGGGTATCGAGACCATCACCTTGGACATACCGCAGGATATCCAGCGGTGTTGCTGCGATGGCTGGTGGCCCCCCAGTTCCAGGTTCGGGTGGACCCGTCGAGGCGACAGCGGGCTCGGGTACCGTCGCGGGCATGACGCCGCAGGAGATGGCCGATCTGGTGCAGCTGCGCCGGGCCCGCGACTTCATGGACCGCAACTACGCGGAGCCCCTCGACGTCCCGGCCATGGGGCGTGCCGCGTGCATGTCGCCGGCCCACTTCTCCCGCAAGTTCCGGGCCGCCTACGGCGAGACGCCGTACTCGTACCTGATGACGCGACGCATCGAGCGGGCCAAGGCCCTGCTGCGTCAGGGGATGTCCGTCACCGACACCTGCTTCGCCGTCGGCTGTACGTCGCTGGGCTCGTTCAGGTCCCGCTTCACCGAGATCGTCGGCGAGACGCCGTCGCGCTACCGGGCCCACGACCACAGCGGTCTCCACGCCGTCCCGGCGTGCGTCAGCAAGGTGGCGACCCGGCCACGACGCACCCCGGCCACCGTCTGAGGATCGCGACACCGAGCAGGATCGGAGAAGCAGCGTCGCGCCCCGTGCTCATACGTTGGTCGACATGGCAGTCACCATCTCACAGACGTTCATCCCCGTCCACGACCCTGAAGAGGCCCTCGGTTTCTACCGCGATGCCCTCGGCTTCGAGGTCCGCCTCGACGTCGAGGCCGGCGGCTTCCGGTGGGTCACCGTCGGCTCCCCGGGCCAGGACGTGGACATCGTGCTCTTCCAGCCCCACGGCGGTCGTTCCCAGACCGAGGGCGATGCCCTGCTGACCCTGGTGACCCAGGGGTCGATGCAGGCGGCCATCTTCCGCTCCGACGACCTCGACGCCACGTTCGAGACGCTGCGGGCGTCGGGCGCCGAGGTGCTGCAGGAGCCGACGTCACAGCCCTGGGGCGCCCGCGACTGCGCGGTCCGCGACCCGTCGGGCAACCTGGTGCGCATCGCCCAGGCCTGACCGGTCGTTGTGGGCCGAGCTGTTGTGGGCCGAGCTGTTGTGGACCAGATGAGCCCGATCCACCCGCCCGACTGATGGAGAGACGATGAGCAAGGCCACCCGGACGGATGCGACGTCGTCTGCACCGCACGCGGCGGACAGCCACGATCTGATCCGCGTGCACGGCGCCCGGGTGAACAACCTCAAGGACGTCGACGTCGACATCCCCAAGCGCCGCCTGACGGTGTTCACCGGGGTGTCGGGCTCGGGCAAGAGCTCGTTGGTGTTCGGCACCATCGCCGCCGAGTCCCAGCGGATGATCAACGAGACCTACAGCGCCTTCGTGCAGGGCTTCATGCCGACCTTGGCCCGACCCGACGTCGACGTGCTCGACGGGCTGACCACGGCCATCATCGTCGACCAGGAGCGGATGGGGGCCAACGTCCGCTCAACGGTGGGCACGGCGACCGACGCCAACGCCATGCTGCGCATCCTCTTCAGCCGGCTGGGCACGCCCCACATCGGCTCCCCCCAGGCCTTCTCCTTCAACGTCGCCTCCATCAGCGGTGCTGGCGCCGTCACCGTCACGAAGGGCGGGGAGACGGTCAAGGAGCGACGCAGCTTCAGCATCACCGGGGGCATGTGCCCCCGTTGCGAGGGCATGGGTTCGGTCACCGACTTCGACCTGACCGCGCTGTACGACGACAGCAAGTCCCTCAACGAGGGTGCCATACGCATCCCCGGGTACAGCATGGAGGGTTGGTACGGCCGCATCTTCCGGGGCTGCGGCTTCTTCGACCCCGACAAGCCGATCGCCAAGTTCACCAAGAAGGAACTGGCCGATCTGCTCTACAAGGAGCCGACCAAGCTCAAGGTCGAGGGCATCAACCTCACGTTCGTGGGGCTGATCCCCCAGATGCAGAAGTCGTACCTGTCCAAGGACATCGACGCGTTGCAGCCCCACATCCGGGCCTTCGTCGAGCGGGCGGTGACGTTCACGACCTGCCCCGAGTGCGGCGGCAGCCGGTTGTCCGAGGCGGCGCGGTCTTCCAAGATCGACGGGATCAGCATCGCCGACGCCTGCTCGATGCAGATCAGCGACCTGGCCGAGTGGGTGCGGGGCCTCGACGAGCCGTCGGTGGCCCCGTTGCTGACCACCCTGCGCCACACGGTGGAGTCCTTCGTCGAGATCGGGCTCGGCTACCTCAGCCTTGACCGGCCCTCGGGCACGCTGTCAGGGGGCGAGGCCCAGCGCACCAAGATGATCCGCCACCTGGGGTCGTCGCTCACCGACGTCACCTACGTGTTCGACGAGCCCACCATCGGGCTGCACCCCCACGACATCGCCCGCATGAACGAGCTGCTCCTGCAGTTGCGGGACAAGGGCAACACCGTGCTCATGGTCGAGCACAAGCCCGAGGCCATCGTGATCGCCGACCACGTCGTCGACATCGGCCCCGGCGCCGGCACCGCCGGTGGCGAGGTGGTGTTCGAGGGCACCGTGGACGGGTTGCGGGCGTCGGACACGTTGACCGGGCGCCACCTCGACGACAGGGCCACGGTGAAGCCATCGGTGCGGACGCCGTCGGGCGCGCTCGAGGTGCGCGGCGCGAAGGTGCACAACCTGAAGGACGTCGACGTCGACATCCCCCTCGGCGTCCTCGTCGTGCTCACCGGGGTGGCCGGGTCGGGCAAGAGCTCGCTCATCCGGGGTTCGGTGTCGGGCCGCGACGGCGTGGTCACGGTCGACCAGGGCGCCATCAAGGGGTCGCGGCGCAGCAACCCCGCCACCTACACCGGGCTGCTCGACCCCATCCGCAAGGCGTTCGCCAAGGCCAACGGGGTCAAGCCCGCCCTGTTCAGCGCCAACTCCGAGGGGGCCTGCCCCAACTGCAACGGGGCCGGGGTCATCTACACCGACCTGGCCATGATGGCCGGCGTGGCCACCACGTGTGAGGTGTGCGACGGCAAGCGCTTCTCGGCCGAGGTGCTGGACTACCACCTCGGCGGTCGCGACATCAGCGAGGTGCTGGCCATGTCGGTGGCCGAGGCCGAGGAGTTCTTCGGCGCCGGCGACGCCCGCACCCCCGCGGCCCACACCATCCTCGTGCGGCTGGTCGACGTCGGGCTGGGTTACCTGCGCCTGGGTCAGCCCCTGCCCACGCTGTCCGGTGGCGAGCGCCAGCGGCTGAAGCTGGCCACCAACATGGCCGAGAAGGGTGCGGTCTACATCCTCGACGAGCCGACAACGGGCCTGCACCTGGCCGACGTCGAGAACCTGTTGGGCCTGCTCGACCGCCTCGTCGACTCGGGCAAGTCGGTGATCGTCATCGAGCACCACCAGGCGGTGATGGCCCACGCCGACTGGATCATCGACCTCGGCCCCGGCGCCGGCCACGACGGCGGCCGCATCGTCTTTGAGGGCACCCCCGGCGACCTGGTCGCCGCCAGGTCCACCCTCACCGGCCAGCACCTCGCCGCCTACGTCGCCTCCTGAGCGACGTCGGCGGTCATCGGAGGAACGACCATGACGGAACAGCCGACACCACGGGTGGTGCAGCTCAACCGGGGCATCGAGGACACCGACAGGCGGGCGAAGACACCGTGGCCGTCAAGGACACGGGCTGGCCGTACACCGAGGAGGCTGCACCCACGGTCAGTGCCACGCTGCCCAGGCCCGCCACCACCGTCTGCTGCAGGACGGTGGACGTCGAACCCGACACCGAGGCGTCACCCCCATAGGCGGCCGACACCGGCGTCTCACCCAGCGGCAGGGCCGAGACGTCCACGGTGGCGCGGCCCGAGGCGTCGATCGCCACCGGGGCCCGCAACACACCGCCGACCGTGAAGACCACCGAGCCCGGCAGCGACGGCACGGCATCGACGGACGTCACCTCCGCCGTGAAGGTCACCGGCGAGCCGATCGACGAGGGATCGGCACTGCTCGACACCACCACCGCGCTCCTCGCCTGTTGGACCGTGTGGTCCGACACGATGGACTCGGACTCGAGGAACGAACCGTCACCGCCGTACGCCGCGGTCAACTCGTGCTCGCCCAAGGTGAGCGACGACACCGTGATCTCCGCCGAACTGCCGGTGAGCGGCGCCGTGCCGAGCGACGACGCACCATCGGAGAACTCCACGTCGCCCGACGGCGCCCCGGCCGACGGCGACGCTCCTGCCGCTGCGTCCACCGTCGCCGTCAACGTCACGTCGTGCCCGGCGATCGACGGGTCAGGTGTCGACATCAGCGCCGTGGCCGAGCCCACCTTGTCGACGACCTGGTCGATCAACGGCGAGGTTGACGTCGCGAACTCGGCATCGCCCGAGTACACGGCGGTGATGCTGTGGCTGCCGACGGTCAGCGCCGACGTCTCGAACGTGGCCGCGTTCGAGACCAGCGGAGACCCGCGCCGCATCGAGACGCCGCCCGTGACGACCGATCGGACCGAGGCGTCGGGCGTGGAGGGCATCCCCGATGCCACCGGCAGCCTGGCGGTGGCGGGGAGCATCGACGTCTCCCGCAGCGTCGCGGTGGCCGGCAGCGCCGCCGCCGCGGCCAGCATCGCCGTGGCTGGCAGCGTGGCCACCGCGGGGAGCGTCGGGGTGGCCTACAGCGCCGCGACGGCCGGCAGCCTGGCCGTAGCCGGCAGCGCTGCGACCTCCGGCAGCGTGGCCGTGGCCGGCAGCGCCGGCACCGCGGGGAGCGTGGCCGTGGCCGGGAGCCTGCTCACCTTCCTCGGCATCGGCATCCGCAGCTGCATCGCCACCCTTGCCTGCATCCGCTGCCGGCGGTGCATCGCCTGCGTGGCCCGCATCGACTGCGTGGACTGCATCGGGTGCGTCGGCTGCGTGGGTCTGCGTGGCGCGGTGGGCCGCCGCAACGTCCGCGCCTGAGCCGCCACCCGCCTACACCTCCTCCGACACCAGCCACCTCCGACGCCAGGCCACGGGACCGCGTAGGGTCAGCGGCGTCCAGGTCGGGGGGCCGACCGGACCAATGGGGGGACGGACATGGTCACCGAGCAGGTCGCATCACAGGCGGGCGCCGACGGCGGGGCCCTCGACGCCGAGGTCATCATCATCGGCGCCGGGGTCAGTGGCATCCACCAGCTGCACCGGCTGCGTGAGGCGGGCTTCGACGTGCGCCTGGTCGAGGCCGGCACCAACGTGGGCGGCACCTGGTACTGGAACCGCTACCCGGGGGCCCGCTTCGACTCGGAGAGCTACTCCTACGGCTACTTCTTCTCGCCCGAGCTGCTGGCCGGGTGGGACTGGTCAGAGCACTTCGCCGGTCAGGCCGAGACCGAGGCGTACCTGAACTACGCCGTCGAGAAGCTGGGCCTGCGCGACCTGATGCAGTTCCGCACCCGCATCGCCTCGGTCGTGTTCGACGAGCCCAGCGCCACCTGGACCCTGACCACCGAGGACGGGACCCAGCTCCGCTCGCGGTTCGTGGTGTCGGCCACGGGCGTGCTGTCGGTGCCGTACTGGCCCGCGATCCCCGGTCGGGAGCGGTACCAGGGCGACGCCCACCACACGGGCCTGTGGCCCAAGGAGGCCGTCGACTTCACCGGCAAGCGGGTGGCGGTGATCGGCACGGGCGCCAGCGGCGTGCAGCTCATCCCCGAGATCGCCGCCGAGGTCGCCGAGCTGGTGGTGTACCAGCGCACGCCGAACTGGAACTCACCGCTCAACAACGGGAAGATCACCGACGAAGAGCAGGCCGAGATCAAGGCGACGTACGACGAGATCTACGACGCCTGCATGGGCTCGTTCGCCGGCTTCGTCCACAAGGCCAACCGGAAGCACGCCTTCGAGGTGTCCAAGGAAGAGCGTTGGGCCCTCTACGAGCAGCTCTACCACCAGAAGGGCTTCTCCAAGCTCATCAGCAACTATCGCGACATGATGACCAACCCCGAGGCCAACGCCGACTTCTCGGAGTTCGTCGCCGAGAAGATCCGCGCCCGGGTCGACGACCCCGCCATCGCCGAGAAGCTGATCCCCAAGGACCATGGCTTCGGCATGCGGCGCCCGCCCATGGAGACCGGCTACTACGAGGCCTACAACCGGCCCAACGTGACCCTGGTCGACCTCAACGAGACCCCCATCGTGACCATCACCGAGGCGGGCATCGAGACGAGCGACGGTGAGCGGGCCTTCGACATCATCGTGTGGGGCACCGGGTTCGACGGCTTCACCGGGGCCCTGACCCGCATGGACGTCGTCGGCGAGGGTGGGCAGGTCCTGCGGGACCGGTGGTCCCAGGGCGTGGTCACCTACCTGGGGGCCATGGTCCCCGGGTTCCCCAACCTCTTCCTGGCCGGCGGTCCCCACATGATCGGCGGCAACTTCCCCCGGGCGACGGAGATCATGGTCGACTACATCACCGGCCTGCTCGAGCGGGCCCGGGCCGACGGCAGTGCCTACGTCGTGGCCGACGACGAGGCGTCGAGCCTGTGGACCGTGGAGGTGCACGAGGCGGCCGAGATCGCCCTCATGGCCGAGAAGTCGTGGTTCCGGGGCGCCAACATCCCCGGCAAGCCCAACGAGTACCTGGCCTACGCCGGCAGCCTCAAGAAGTTCCGTGAGCGCATGGCGGCCATGGACGAGCAGGGCTACCCCGGCATCACCTTCGACACCCCGGCCCGCAGCTGACCCCTCGGGGCGGGTCGAACGGAACCCTGGGAGCTACGCAATGCCAGCAAACATGGAGGGATCGTTCCGTATCTGCTGACTAGCCGAACAGCGTCTCCGCGTGGACTTCTGAGGTGACCGCGGCCATCATCCGCGTGGGTCCGACCCTGAACTGCACGACCAGCGAACAGACGAGGTGGAGCAATGACCGACGTGACCGAGCGCGCTGTCCTCGCCGGAGGGTGCTTCTGGGGCGTCCAGGAGCTGATCCGGAAGCTGCCCGGGGTGGTGTCCACCCGGGTTGGGTACACCGGGGGTGACGTGCCCAACGCCACCTATCGCAACCACGGCACCCACGCCGAGAGCATCGAGATCGTCTACGAGCCGTCCCAGATCAGCTACCGGGACCTGCTCGAGTTCTTCTTCCAGATCCACGACCCGTCGACCAGGAACCGACAGGGCAACGACATGGGGATGAGCTACCGGTCCGCCATCTACTACACATCGGACGAGCAGCGGATGGTCGCCGAGGACACGATCGCCGACGTCGAGGCCTCCGGTCTGTGGCCGGGCCGCGTCGTCACCGAGGTGGAGCCGGAGGGCCCCTTCTGGGAGGCCGAGCCCGAGCACCAGGACTACCTCCAGCGCCTCCCCCACGGGTACACGTGCCACTTCATCCGGCCCGGTTGGAAGCTGCCCCGGCGCCAGACCGCCTCCTAGGCGGAGCGCAAAGGGAGGTTGTCGACGCGTGAGGAGGGTGGGCCGCCGATGGCGGCCAACTGTCCGACGTCCTCAGGGCCAGGCCGCTTCCACGGGTCGTACTGCGCCCGACGTCCGAACGCGCGGATCGCGCCTGGTCGGCTTCAGGCGTGCTGGAGCACCTCGCGCCAGCCGTCCAGCAGTTGGCGGTAGGTCGGATGGTCCGGCGCCTCGTTGTGCACGTCGTCGCTCGTCATGCTGCGGCTCAGGCGCATCAGGGCGCGCCGCGGACCATCCGGTCGGCCGGCCAGGCACCAGGCGAGCGACCGTCGGGCCACCTGGACGAGGTCGACCGGCTCGCGGTGCCAGCGGCCGGCCTCGTCCGCGGCGCTGACCATCGACGCCCAGTCCCCCAGGACCCCCCCGGTGCGGAAGCGGCCGAAGCCCGCCGCCCGCACCATGTCCCGCTCGGCCCGCCAGTCGGGCGCGGGCACGCCGGCCCGGCGGGCGGCCGACACGGTGTCGCGGAGGGAGACGAACCCGTCGGTGTGACCGGCCATCTCGGCGACGGTCGCCGCTACTGCCCGAGCCCGGTCGTCGGCGAGTGCCTGCTGAGCGGGGGTGAGCACCAGGATGGTCATGTCCGCCACCGTATCGAACGCCTACAGCGGTCATACGACCACATGTTCCGATCAACGTCTCCGGACAGAACCTCCACACGCCCCGTCGTCGCCCGGCGGGACGGCGCCTGAGCTCGCTGCGCCCACACCGCACCGAGTACGGAGCCGACTCTCGAGACGTTCTGGCGGGCGGCGTGCGTCCGTGTCGCCGCCCGCTTGATCATGCGGGAGAAATGGACGGCCTGTCCTGCATATGCTGCGCCGATGCTCTCGCCGTATCGGGTCCTCGACCTCACGGACGAACGCGGGCAATTGGCCGGGTTCGTCTTGGCCGCCCTCGGCGCCGAGGTCATCGCTGTCGAGCCGCCGGCCGGTTCGGCCGCCCGGCACCACGGTGTGCACCACAACGGCACCTCGCTGTGGTGGTGGGCGTACAACCGCGGGAAGAAGTCGGTCGTCGCTGACGCAGCCCAGGTCCGCGCCCTCGTACAGACCGCCGATGTGCTGCTCGACACCGGGGACCTGTGGGGCCTCACCCGGGAGGAGTTGGCGGCGCTCAACCCCGGGCTGGTGCACGTCACGATCACGCCCTTCGGCTCCACCGGGCCCAAGGCCGGATGGGCGGCGTCCGACCTGACGGTCATGGCCGCCGGCTGCCAGCTGGCGATAACCGGTGACGCCGACCGGCCACCGGTGCGGACCGCGGTGCCCCAGGCCTTCCTCCACGCCGCCAGCGAGGCGGCGTGCGGCGCGCTCGTGGCCCTGCTCGAGCGAGGACGCTCGGGACGGGGCCAGCACGTGGATGTCTCGGCCCAGCAGGCGATCATGCAGGCGGCCATCCCGGCGACCCTGGCCGCGCCGTTGGGCGCCGGTCCCATCACCCGCGTCGGCGGAGGGCTCACGTTCGGGGCCTGGAACCTGCGCTTCGTCTACCCGGCCGCGGATGGTTCGGTCTCGATCACCCTGCTGTTCGGCGACACGATCGGCCGGTTCACGGCCCGACTGATGCAGTGGGTGCACGAAGAGGGCCACTGCGACCAGGCGATGGCCGACAAGGACTGGGTGGACTACGGCACCGCCCTGCTCACCGGCGCCGAGAGCAACGAGGGCTTCAACGCCGTCAAAGCGGCCATCACGTCGTTGACGAGTACGAAGACGAAAGCCGAGCTCGTCGCCGAAGCCAAGCGCCGTCGGCTGTTGCTGGCGCCGGTGGCCACGGTGACCGACGTGCTGAGCAGCGAGCAGCTGGAGGCCCGGGACTGGTGGGAACCGGTCGACGATCCCGCCCTGGGTCGTCCGGTGCGGGCGGCTGGGCCTTTCGCCCGGTTGTCGGCCACCCCCCTGCGACAGCTCGATCGCCCTCCCCGACGCGGGGAGCACCAGGCCAGCGTCCTGGCGGCAGCTTCGCTGGCTCGCCGCCCAGCCGTCCGCTCGACCGCCGAGCCGGTGGTCGACGAAGCCGCGTTGGCCGGCCTCAAGGTCCTCGATCTGAGCTGGGTGTACGCCGCTCCCCTGGCGACGCGAATGTTGGGCGACTTCGGAGCGACGGTCGTGAAGGTGGAATCGACCCGGCGACCGGACCCATCTCGAGGGGGCGGCCCATACATCAACGGTGACATCGGTCCCGATGGTTCGGGCCAGTTCGCGCACTTCGCCACCAACAAGCTGGGCCTGTCTCTCGACCTGGGCAACGCCACCGGGCGGGAGGTGCTGCTCGATCTGGTGCGCTGGGCCGACGTGCTGGTCGAGTCGTACAGCGCCGGTGTCATGGACGACTGGGGCCTCGGGTGGGACGAGCTGCGCCAGGTGAACCCCCGTCTGGTGATGCTGTCTTCGTGCCTGATGGGCCAGACCGGCCCGGAGCGGAGGTTCGCCGGTTTCGGCAACCTCGCCGGGGCGGTGACCGGGTTCTACGACCTGACCGGGTGGGCCGACCGCCCCCCCGCCGGGCCGTTCCTGGCCTACACCGACTACGTGTCGCCACGTTTCATGGTGGCGTCGGTGCTGGCGGCGCTCGACTGGCGCGAGCGCAGCGGCGAAGGCCAGTTCATCGACTTCTCGCAGGCGGAGAGCTCGATCCACTTCATCTCTCCGGCGCTCCTCGAGGCCCAGTTGACGGGGTATTGCTGGAGTCGCATGGGGAACGAGGACCGTTGCGCGGCGCCCCATGGCGTCTACCCGGCGAGGGGAGAAGACAGCTGGGTGGCCATCGTCTGCGACCAGGACGACCAGTGGCGGGCCCTCGCCATGGCGCTCGGCCGTGGCGACCTGGCCTCCCTGGAGCGCGGCGAGCGGCTCGACCGTCGAGCGGAGCTCGACGAGGCCGTGTCGGCATGGACGGCCACACGCACACCCGGGGAGGCCGAGGCCACCCTCCAGCCCCTCGGCGTGGCGGTCCACGGCGTGCAGAACAGCGGCGAGTGCCTCGCCGACCCGCAGCTGATCGAGCGTCGGCACTTCGTCGCCGTGCCTCATCCCGTCCACCCCACGACCATCGTCGAGGGCCCGCGGGTCCAGCTGTCGCGGACACCGGGGCACGCCCGCCGAGCCGGTCCGACCATCGGCGAGAACAACGACCACGTGCTGCGTGACCTACTCGGCTACTCCGACGGCCGCATCACCGACGTCGTCATCGCCGGCGCTCTGGAGTAGGCGGAGACGGCAGGGGCCACGGGGCCAGCGGCGCGCTGGCCCCACCCCACCATCAGGCGCCGATCCGTCCGGTTTCGTGCGCCCACATGGCGATCTCGACCCGGTTCCGGGCGCCGAGCTTGTGCATCAAGCTGCCGAGATGGGTCTTGACGGTGCTCAGGCTGATGAAGAGCTCGGTGGCGATCTCGGCGTTGGTGCGGCCCCGGGCGACGGACACCAGCACCTGTTCCTCGCGGTCGGTCAGTGGGGCGACGGGCTGCGCCGGAGGCGTGCCGTCGCGTCGGTGGGCGAACGTGGCGAGCAACCGAGCGGTGACGCTCGGCGCGATGAGCGCATCGCCGTTGGCGGCGGCCTTGATGGCCTGCACGAGCAGCTCGGGGCCGGCGTCCTTCAGCAGGAACCCCCGTGCGCCTGCCTTGAGCGCGCCATGGACGTACTCGTCGAGATCGAAGGTGGTGATGACGACGACGGCCTGCGGCTCGGCGACGTCGGGCCCGGCGAGCTGGCGGGTTGCTTCGATCCCATCGAGGCCGGGCATGCGGATGTCGAACAGGCAGACGTCCGGACGGAGCCGCCTGGCCAGCGCGACGGCTTCGGCGCCGTCGGCGGCCTCGCCGATGACCTCGATGCCCGGTTGGGCGTTCAGGATCATCCGGAGCCCGGTCCGGATGATCTCCTGGTCATCCGCGAGCAGGACGCTGATGCTCACCGCCGGGCGCCCCGCGGGAGCACAGCCGTGACGGTCCATCCCCGGCTCCGGTTGGGGCCTGCTTCGAGGGTGCCGCCGAGCAGCTTCGCCCGTTCGGCCATCCCGACCAGCCCGAACCCGGTCGCCGTCCGGGGATCGAACGCTCCCGGATCGCCGTCGTCGTGCACCGTCATGCGGACGCAGTCGCGCTCGCCCCACACCACCACCTGGACGCGGGTGGCGTGGCGGGCATGGCGGACGGCGTTCGTGATCGACTCCTGGGCGAGGCGGAAGATGGCGGCATCGACGGAAGGTCGCAGCCCGTCGAGGTCTCCGGAGAGCTCGACCTCGACCCGCAGCCGTTCGCCGGGGCTGGTGGCCAGGCCCTCGATCTGGGCGACGCCACGCTGCGGCGTGAGGTCCGGTTCCTCCCCCTGTCGCAAGACGCCGACCATCGTGCGCATCTCCGCGAGCGTGCGAGAGGCCTCCTGCTCGATGACGGCGAGTGCCTCCACCGCCGCGGCCGGATCCGTGGATGCCACGACACGGCCGGCCTGGGCGCGGATGGCGATGGCCGAGACGTGGTGGGCGACGGTGTCGTGGAGCTCGCGCGCCAGCTGTTCTCGCTCGAGGAGCTTCACCTGATCCATCCCCCGGCGACGGGCCTTGTCCGCGTAGCGGACCGAGGCACCGACCGCCGCCACCAGGAGCAGGAACAAGGCACCTTGGGCCACCTCGCCGAGCGTGATCTCGCCGGCGTCCGAATGCATCTGGGCGTCGATGGCGTGCAGCAGCAGCGGGATCGACAGGATCGCCAGCCCGATCACGGCGTCACGACCGGAGCCCCAGCGGAGCAGCGCGTACACCAACAAGATCACGAAGACGGTGGCATCCAGGCCCTGCCAGTCGACGCCGAGGATGAGCGAGGCGACCTGCACGACCGCGATGAGGCCGAAGGCGGCGGCGACGGACTGGAGCGGGTGCGTCCGCCGCCACAGCAACGTCGGGAGCAGGGCCAGCGCGACCGCCATGGAGAGCGCCCGCCAGACCAGGTCCTCCCGGAACGCTCCCTCGAGCACCACCAGGGGCACGAGCGCCGAGACGAGCGCCCAATCCCGCCAGACCCGCCCGGGGGCATCGGGGACGCGGGGCTCGGCCCACAACGAACGAGCCGCGTCCCGGAGCACGACCCCCACCTTAAGGAAGTCCGTCAGCCGGCGGATCGGCCGAAAGTACGAGACGGCAACCGTCCGATCGGCGGGTGTTCGAATGGCCGGAGTCCCGATGTGGCGAGCGCCGGACATCACGACCATGGGCTCATGCCCACGTCAGCAGCAACCCCACGCCCAACGTCACTCCTCGGCCGGGTCGCCGGCTGGTGCTTCGATCACCGGATCAAGGCCGTCGGGCTCTGGCTCGTCGCCTTCGTCGCCATCTTCGGCGCAGCTGGCGTGGTCGGCCCGCAGTTCAGCGGCAACGCCCAGGTGCCCGGCTCCGGCAGCGCGGCGGGGTTCGCCGTGCTCGCTGAGCACTTCCCCGAACTCGGCACCGGCGGGCAGACCGGCACGATCGTGTTCAGGGCAGCCCAGGGCATCGACGACCCCGAGGTCCGGGCCGCCATGGAAGGACTGTTCGCAACGGTCGACGCCGGGTTCCCCGACGACCGCGGTGAGCCGCAGCACCCGGGTGCGACCGTGGTCTCGCCCTACGCCGAGCGCGGCCAGAGCCAGATCGCCCGTGATGGCCCCCTGGCCGGCAGAGTCGCCTATGCCCAGGTCAACTTGTCCGCGGACGTCGACGACGCCGAGTCCGGCCTGCTCGGCAAGGCGATCACCGCGCACGCACCGGCGATCGACGGCCTCGAGGTCTTCCCGGGCGGCCAGTACCTGGCCGTGATCGAGCCCCCCCAGACCGAGCTCCTCGGCCTCGCCTTCGCCATCATCGTCCTGATCCTGGCATTCGGGTCGGTGCTCGCCATGGGCCTCCCTGTCGCCGTCGCACTCGGCGGCGTCGCCGCCGGCATGGGGATGACCCTGCTCCTCAGCAACGTCTTCACCATCCCCACCGACGCCACCGTCCTCGGGATCATGATCGGCCTGGGCGTCGGCATCGACTACGCCCTCTTCATCGTCTCCCGCTACCGGGACGGCCTCCACGCCGGGCGCTCGGCCCACGCGTCCACCGTGATCGCCATGGAGTCCGCCGGGCGAGCCGTGATCTTCGCCGGCACCACCGTGATGATCTCGATGCTCGGCCTGCTCCTCATCGGCGTCGGATCTGTCGGCGGCATGGGCATCGGCGTCTCCGCCACCGTGCTCGCCACCATGCTCACGTCCACCACGCTGCTCCCGGCGCTGCTCGGCTTCGCCCGTGAGCGGGTCGAGCTCACCCGCTGGCGGGGCCTCATCGCCGCCGGCTTCACGTCCGTCGCCCTGCTCGGGCTCGGCATCGGGATCGCGCCGCTCGCCGCTTTCGGCGGCACCTTCGCCCTCCTCACCCTGCTCGCCAGCCTGGCCGTCCGGCCGCTGCGCCGCGCCGTCCCTCGACGGGTCGCGAAGCCCATGGAAGCGACCCTCGCCTACCGGTGGAGCCGCACCATCCAGCGCAACCCGCTCCGCTGGCTGGTCGGGGCGACCGTTGTGCTGGTCCTCCTCGCGGCGCCGGTCGCAAGCCTCCGCCTCGGCTGGGCCGACGATGGGAACTTCCCCGAGGGCACCGACACCCGGCAGGCCTACGACCTCCTCGCCGAGGGGTTCGGCGACGGGTTCAACGGGCCGTTCCTCATCACCGTCGTGACCTCGAGCGATGGTGGGTCCGCCGACGCGGTCGCCGCCCTCCACACCGCCCTGGTGCGCACCGACGGCGTCGCCGCCGTCACCGCCCCGATCGCCGACGACCTGGCCCAGCCGAGTGCCCACCTCATGAGCCTCGTCGCCACCACCGCTCCCCAGGACGAAGCCACCGCCGCACTCGTCCGCCGACTCCGCGCCGACGTCATCCCCGCCGCGACGGCCGGCACCGGCCTCGACGTCGAGGTCACCGGCGGCGCCGCCATCGCCATCGACATCACCGACTACCTCGCCAAGAGGATGCTCCTCTTCTTCGGCGCCGTGCTGGCCATGTCGTTCGTGCTGCTGCTGATCGTCTTCCGGTCCCTGCTGGTGCCGCTCAAGGCCGTCCTCATGAACGTCCTCACCATCAGCGCCGCCTACGGCATCGTCGTCGCCGTCTTCCAGTGGGGATGGGCCGGCGGGCTCATCGGCATCGAAGGCGGCCCCATCAACCCGTTCATCCCCATGATGCTCTTCGCCGTCGTCTTCGGACTCTCGATGGACTACGAGGTGCTGCTGCTCTCCCGCATCCGCGAGGAGTACCTGCGGACCGGCGACGCCAACACCTCGGTCGCCGACGGCGTCGCCTCCACCGCCAGGGTGATCACCGCAGCCGCCGCCATCATGATCGTCGTCTTCGCGTCATTCACGCTCGAGGACATGCGAGAGCTCAAGATCTTCGGTCTCGGGCTCGCCGTCGCCGTCTTCCTCGATGCGACGCTCGTCCGCTTGGTGGTCGTCCCGGCCACCATGGAGCTCCTCGGCGACCGCAACTGGTGGATCCCGAAGTGGCTCGACCGAATCCTGCCGCACCTGGAGATCGAGCCCACCCAGCCGGCCGTTCCCGCAGGGGATGAGCAACTGACGCCTGCCGGTCTCGCGCCGGTCTCCGTCGACCGCCCGCGCCGGCCAGTCGCATCGAAGGCCTGACCCATGGAGACGACCGATCCGCGTATCCCGTCCGGTTCGACATCGACTACCCGGAGGAGCCCCGCAACCGGCTCACGGTGGCCTTCCGCCTGATCCTCGTCATCCCGATCCTGGCCGTGATCGCCGCACCTCGGCCTCCACAACCGTGTGGCCGCCTACCTCCTGCTCCTCCGTGACGAGTACCCGTCCACCGACGAAGGACAGACCGTGCACTTGCAGGTGCCGTATCCCGACGTCCACCGCGACCTGAACCGATGGATGCCGTGCTCGACGTGGCCGTGGTGCTCACATCGATCGCAGCCTGGTTCGCGGTCCTGTCAGCGGCCGCTACCCCCGACCGCTGTTCCGCTTCACCGTCGGCGTCATGAGGTGACACAACCGAGTCGTCAGCTACGCCTTCGTCCTCGCCACCGACACCTGCCCGCCGTTCCGCCTCACGGCGTGACGAACAAGCCTGGCCCCGCCTCCACGACGCCAGGGGCCGAGGGGCAGAGTGTGCGGGACGCTCAGTCGGCCACGACCGAGCCGAGGCGGAAGCCATCGCCCTCCGGCTCGCCAAGGACCGATTCGGGGCGCCGGCGCCGAAGGGCGGCCCGATCACGCTCGGCGAACTCATGACCGGCACCTGGCTTCCGCAGAAGCGGCGACACGGGCGAGCCACGACCGCGGACCGGTACTCGTGGTTCGTCGACCGCTACGTGAACCCTGCCATCGTTGGTCTCAAGTGGTGCGACCTCGACCGCTCGAGGTCGAGGCTGTCGATGTCGCGCACCTTGCCGAACGTTGGTGGCCGACCGGTCGAGTTCGGCGTCAAGACGCGCAGCAGTCGCCGCACCATCGACATCGACCACCAGACGATGGACGAGCTCGATCATTGGCATCGGCGGATCGAGCACGAAGGGCTCCCCCACGGGGCCGACGACTGGACGTTCTGCAACCTTCCGATCGGTTCCTCAAACCCCGAGTCGGTCAGCCAGCTCTTCGAGCGCAGCGTGCGCTGCGCTACCGCGCATTCGGTTTCACGATCTGTGGCGCACCCACGCGTCATTGCTCGTCGCGACCGGCGCGCCCATCAAGGTCGTGTGCGAGCGGCTCGGCCACGCTCACCCAGCGTTCACCATGCACACCTACCAGCACCTGCTCCCGGGCATGAGCGCGGCCGCCGCCCAACAATTCGCCGCGCTCGTCGCCGCCTGAGCCGGTAGACGTCTACCGGCTCACACACGCCAAATACCAAGTCAACAACTCGCGCGTGAGCGAGTCGTTACAGCTTCAGCGTCGTTTGGCAAGTTCCGACGTCTGCCTCGTGCTGAGCTTCGGCGCTGTTCTGGAACGCCTGATGCACGGCCCGGATCGGTGCGCTGTCGAACGAGCGGCTAGGGGTCGGCTCCCACTGCTCGAACCGGTCGGCCAGGCCTTCGGCGTCGCTGATGATCTCCTCGGTGCTGCGACGTCCCACGGTGGTCATCTCAAGAGCTCGGGTCGGGCCACCATGGCGTGGACGATGACCACGGTGTCGTCGGCCGCTTCGACGAACGCAAGCAGGCCAGCGCGTGCAGCACCGGTCGTGCGCACCCGGACTCCTACGCCGTGAGCTCGGCGCCGCTCGGGAAGTGCTGAGCCGATCCCATCGCCCAGCCCTCAGCCGATAGCTTCGAGCCCGTGCAGCCTGTTCGGCGCTTCTTCCTCGCAGCGGTGATCGGCGTGTCGCTGCTCGGCGCGGGCTGCGCTGCTGACGGCGACGACCAGACATCGGCCGTGACCGCCGCAGCGACGTCGTCTGCGCTGGTAGGCCCTGACGCGTTCGCGCAGCGCATCGACGCTCCCGGGGTCGTGACGATCAACGTCCACACGCCCGACGAAGGCAGCATCGCCGGAACAGACCTGACCATCGCGTTCGACCGGATCGCCATGTCGGACGAGCTCCCCGACGACCTGAGCACCCCACTTGCGGTGTACTGCCGATCGGGCAACATGTCCGCCGACGCCGTCGATGACCTCGAGATCCTGGGCTACACCGACATCGCCGAGCTCGACGGCGGCTTCAACGCCTGGACCGCAGCGGGCCGGCCTCTCGAACCACCTGCGGCTGAGTAGCAACAGCACGCCCCCTGGTCTTGGGCATCGATGTGCTCTTGAGCCGCTGCACTTGACCCGGTCTGGTGGACACCGTTGTTTCCTTCAGCTGCTGTCTGTGGATGGGGAAGCGCTCGGTGATCCGAAGCCCTTGCAGCTTTCGGGGTCGTGAGCGTGGAGAACCACCGTTCGACGAGGTTCATCCACGATCCGTGCGTCGGCGCGAGATGCAGTTGGAGCTGACCTGACGCAGCTGCGATCTGTGCACGTCAGCATCTTGTGCGACACCCTCGCGCCACTGACGACATCAGCCGCGAGCCGAGGTACGCCGCGGTGACCCGTCAGCGCTGTGTGGCGCGGCGCTGCGTCGGGCCGCTGCCGCGCGACAACGTTGCTGCGGTGTTGATGATGGCGGTGTGCGAGAACGCCTGGGGGAAGTTGCCCAGCAGCCGCTTGGCTGTCGGGTCGTACTCCTCGGAGAGCAGCCCGACGTCGTTGCGCAGACCGAGCAGCCGCTCGAACAACGACTTTGCGTCATCCTGGCGGCCCTGCAGCGCGAGCGCGTCGGCCAGCCAGAACGTGCACAAGAGGAACGCACCTTCGCCGCCAGGCAGCCCATCGATGTCGGCGCCGCTTCGGTAGCGCATCACGAACCCGTCGACCATCAGCTCTCGTTCGATCGCCTCCACCGTCGCAACCACCCGTGGATCCGCCGCCGGCAGGAACCCGACGATCGGTACCAGCAGCAAGCTCGCATCCAGATCTTGCGAGCCGTAGGTCTGGACGAACACGCCCCGGTCATCGACACCGTGGTCGAGCACGTCGCGGTGGATGTCGTCGCGCAACGCCCGCCACCGATCGACCGGTCCATCCAGGTCGAGCCGCTCGGCGGTGGCGACGATCCGCTCGGCAGCCAACCAGGCCATCACCTTGGAGTGCGTGAAATCGCGCCGCGGGCCGCGCACCTCCCAGATCCCTTCGTCCGGCTGCCGCCATGCACCCTCGAGGAACTCGAGCAGCGCCTGCTGCAGCTGCCAGGCGTTGTCGTCGAACTCGAGGCCCGCCACGGACCCCTGGTGCAGTGCGTCCACGACCTCGCCGTACACGTCGAGCTGGAGCTGACCGGCCGCCGCGTTCCCGACCCGCACCGGTGCCGACCCCTCATAGCCCGGCAACCAGGCCAGCTGACGCTCGATCAGCTGGCGTTCCCCGGCCAAGCCGTACATGATCTGAAGATCGGCAGGGTCGCCCGCCACTGATCGCAGCAACCAGTCACGCCACTTGACCGCCTCGCTGGTGTAGCCGGCCTCCATCAGCGCCATCAACGTGAAGGTGGCGTCGCGCAGCCAGCAGTACCGGTAGTCCCAGTTGCGTACCCCGCCCACGGTTTCGGGCAACGACGTCGTTGGCGCCGCGCACACGCCTCCGGTCGAGGAGTGGGTGAGACCCTTCAAGACGGTGAGCGACCCGCGCACCTCGGCCGCCCAGCCGCTCTGGTAGGTGCTTTGGTCCGACCAGCCCTGCCACCACCGTTGCGCAGCGTCGATCGAGGCGCTCGCGTCGACCGGCTCGTGGCATTCGCGGTGCGACTCGAACCAGGTGAGCACGAACGGCACCCGATCACCCGCCGCGACGGAGAACTCAGCGACGCTGCGCCGGTCGTCGCCCTCGCCTTCGCCGCGAAGCTCGATGGGCGTGACGAGCCGAAGCGCGTCGGGACCGGCGACCGCAACCCACGCCCCGTCGACCCTGCGCACCCACGGCACCACCGACCCGTACCCGAACCGCACGATGAGCTCGGTGCGCATCGCGACCCGACCCCGTCGCCCCTCAACCAGACGCACCACGTCGAGCTGCTCGTCGCGAGGTGGCATGCAGTCGATCACCGCGACCTCGCCGTCATCGCACTCGAACACGGTCTCCAACACCAACGAGTCACCGACATAACGGCGCGTCACCCGGGGAGCGCCGTCGGCCGGTGCCAGCAGCCAGCGGCCGTGGCGAGGCTCGCCGAGCAGCGCCGCGAAGCACGCCGCCGAATCGAACCGCGGGAACGTCAGCCAGTCGATCGACCCGTCCACACCGACCAGCGCAGCGGCCTCCATGTCCGACAGCAGCGCATAGTCCTCGATCCGAACGGCCATCAGATCACCCCAACCAACAGGCAGGGACAGCAGAACGGGACGGCATCGCGCCACCCTACGGCGGGCATCTCGGCGGCGACGCCGGTTCGTGATCCACGCCACTTGGCCCACCTCGTCGTGGTGACCGACCGGGTCGGAGCAGAGATCATCGCGGTCCTCCCCGCCGCCCCCGACGAGCATCTCGACGTGACTGGCGACGACCTGCACATCATTCGCTCTGCGCCCGGAGGATGGTCCCAACAGCAGCTCCAGCAGCGCGCCGAGAACCAGTAGGAGGCCACGCCCGCAAGGTCGCCGACGAGCTCATCGGACTGGCAGAGACCACCGACCCCCGCCTCATCGTGATCAGCGGTGACGTCCGAGCCGTCGCCTTCCTCCGCGAGCACCTCCCACCCCGGGTGCTCAGCCTCCTCGCCGGAAACTGTCCGGTTTCCGGTGCAACTGGCGCTGGCGGTTGTCATCGGGTGGCGAAGCGCTTCTGGAAGGCCTGTTCGACGTCGCGGACGTCAGCTGGGAGGTTGTCCGCGGCAGCGCACCCTGCGACCACGAGCTCGGCTTGGTGGCGGAGTGACTCGGCCTGTTCCGTTCCGCTGTCGTTGATGGTCTCGGTGAGCAGTTCGAGGGATTCGAGGAGGTAGATGCACACCGCGGGCATGGCCGCGGCGGACTGGCGGACCTCGGCGAAGGCGAGGCGGATCAGGTCGTCGTGGGTGGGTTGGTGGACCAGGACCACTCGACCGCTGTCGTCGTTCGACCTGACGAGCGATGGTGGTTCGCGCCGGAGCAGCTCGGCGAGCACTGCGGTGGAGTGGAAGATCGCGTCCTGGGCGGTGGTGGGGTCGTTGATGCCGGGCGACAGGGCCTTCAGTGCGACGTCGGCGAGCTGGCGCAACCCGAAGGAGACGTCTTGTTGCATGGTGCGCGTGTCGCCCGTCCTGATCGAGGCGAGGACCGCGCGCTCGAAGGCATCGGCATCGTCGGGCACGCTCGAGAGGTCGCCGATGGGTGTTCCCTCGATGGCGTAGCGGCCCGGGTAGGTCTCGACCCACATCGTCTGTCCCGCCGGGATGCAACCGATGGCCTTGTCGAGATCGATCTGTTGCACCCAGCCGCTGCGGTCGAAGCGAACGACGTGGGCCGGATCTGACGGGCGCTGCGGCAGGGACGGCGGGCTGGTCGACGGGTCAGGCTTCTGCCACTCGCGGCGGATCTGCGCGATGGCCTCGTCCTCGACATCCTGGAGGATGGTGCTGATGTCCATCGAATGGGCGCTGTGGTCGATGAACGCGACGATCGCCAGGATCGTGACGATGCCGAGCGTGACCCCGATGGCGACGGACAGGTTGGGGATGACGGGATCGCCCCCGGACTCGAGCGAGGACCGTACCGAACGCAGGATGAGGAGGCAGTAGGTGAAGGTACCCACCACGAGGCCCATGACCCGCTTGTTGAAGGGGTCACGGAACAGGGTGTGCACGACTCGGGGTGAGTACTGGCTCGACGCCTGTTGGATGATCAGCAACGAGACCGAGAAGGCGATGGCGGCGAAGGTGATGGTGGCGCCGGCCACGGTCCCGAGCAGGGCCCGGGCGCTTTCCACCGTCGACGTGAACCCGAGTGGGAGATCCGAGCCGTTCTGATCGATCCTCGCGTCGAACCCGATCGCCACGAACGCGAGGACCATCGCGGCCACGACTGCCAGCATGGGGATGAAGAACAGGCTCGCCCTGAGCCGCTCGACGAAGGCACTGGTGCGCAACGTCACGGACCGGCCCTCCGATCCAAGCATGCGTGCGACCCGCCGAACGCAGCGTCACAGCACCGCGATGACGCCATCATGTGACCAGGGGCGGAGCGACTCGGCCACCTCGGCC
>JBBSLP010000028.1:0-65922 GCA_038255145.1 Acidimicrobiales bacterium | reverse complement strand
GTCACCGCCGAGTTCGGGGCCCGCCCCCAGGGCTGGGGCCTCTTCGGCTACAGCGAGGGCGGGACCTGCGCCCTCACCCTGACCCTGCGCCACCCTCAGCTGTTCAGCACCTTCGTCGACATCGGCGGCGACCAGACCCCCAACCTGGGCACGGGCCATGCCCGCGACCTGATCACCCTGCGCGACCTGTTCGGCAACGACGCCGCAGACCGGGCCGCCCAGGACCCGCTGACCCTGCTGGCGCAGCACCACTACGACGGCGTGGCCGGCCGCTTCGTGGTGGCCTCGGCCGACCCGCCCGCCCGTCGCAGCGCCAGCGTCCTGCTGCCGGCGGCCCAGGCCGCAGGCATCGACGCCGTGCGCATCGACAGTGCCGGCCACCACTCGTTCGCCTTCGTCTCCTCGGTGGCCCCGGCCACGTTCGGCTGGTTGGCCGACCGCGTCGCCGCGACGCCGACGGGCTCGGCTCGGGTCGGGCCCAGGTAGGACGGTCCGCTGGTGCTGGGGCTCAGGCCACCGGAGCCGGGCGGCTGATGCCCACGCCACCCACGGTTTCGGCGCCGAAGCGGGCGATGTCCGCAGCCAGGTCGAGGGGACGGCCACCGGGCTTGGTGTCGGCGTCGAGCAGGTGGGCGGGGACGATCCAGGTGAGCTCGAACTCGAGGCCGTCGGGGTCCCTGGCGTACAAGGCCCGGGTCGTGCCGTGGTCGGTGGCCCCGACCAGGGCCCCGGCCTCGGACAGCGACTTGGCGAAGCGGGCCAGGTCAGACAGGGTGTCGACCTCCCAGGCCAGGTGGTAGAGGCCCACGGTGGCCCGGCCGGCGGCGGAATCGGCGGCGGCGTCACCGATGGAGAACAGGCCCAGGTCGTGGTCGTTGGTCGACCCCTCGGCCTGGAGGAACGCACCGCCGGGGAACGTGTAGGCGGCCAGGCGGCGGAAGCCGAGCACCTCGGTGAAGAAGGCGGCCGTGCGGTCAGCGTCGCGCACGTACAGCACGGCGTGGTTGAGGCGGTTGATGGCCATGGCGCTCGCTCCTGGGATCAGGCTAGTTGAACGTTCAACTCGTTCTAGCTCCGGATGCTTCCCGAGCAGGCCGATCGGGCCGCAGGCGGGACCCGGACGACTCGGCTGGCGCACGTTCACCTGGGCCGAAAGGCTAAGGAAAGACTCACGTTCGGCTTGGCCGTGCCGACCGGAACCCGTCTGAACATCGGCGCCGGCGGGCGCTGGAAGGTGGGTTTGTGAGCAACACGGCGGCAAGAACTCGGAAGACGGCGCGCCGGCGCGCCATCGGCGGTGTCGCCCTGGCGGCCACGGCGCTCGGCGCCGCGGTGGTCGGCATCGCCCCTGGACAGATCGGCAAGGTGGCCAACGCCGCCCCGATCGCGGCGGCGGCGCCAGGCCAGATCTCGGCGGCTGGGGCGACGACGGACACCTCGGTCCAGACCTGGGGCGTCAGCGACAGCGGCCTGGTCGTCTACTCGAGCCAGTTTGACCAGCTAGCCCCGGTGGCGGCGGGAACGAGCGAGGTCTGGGTGCGCAACGGCACGACCGGCATGCCCGAGAAGGTGTCGGTCGGCCCCGGAGGAGTGGCCGCCAACGGCGGCAGCGGCGCCGCCGACATCAGCAGCGACGGTCGCTGGGTCGTCTTCACGTCCGGTGCCACCAACCTCACCACACCGGCCCCGACGACGGCCGAGAGCCGGCTGTACGTCCGTGACCTGCAACTGGGCACGACGACGCTCGTGCCCATGCCGGCGAGCGTCACCGCGGCCTCCCTGCCCTCGTTCAGCCCCAACGGCAACCACATCGCCTACCTGGCCCTGGGTGCCTCCGCCACGGTCCCCGGGGTCTACCTCGCCAACCTGGCCGGCGGCGCGTGGACGTCCTCGCTGGTGACCACGACCAACGTCGAGCAGGCCAGCTTCGACCGGGTGTCCGTCGACGACGCCGGTCGCTTCGTGAGCTACGTCGGCAACATCGCCGGCGCCCGTGACGTCTACGTCCACGACACCACTGCCGGCCCGGCGGGCACGGCCACTGCGGTGTCCGGTGGGACGCTGACCCGCTACTCGAACGAGCTCAGCGCCGACGGCAGGAAGGTCCTCTTCGAGTCCCAGGACACGATCGCCTCTGCCGGTGACACGGACGGCCAGTGGGACGTGTTCGTCAAGGACCTGAACACCAACGCCATCACCCTGGTGAGCAAGAACCCGACGGGCACCGACGGCAACGGCGAGAGCAAGAACCCGTCGATGAGCTCCAACGGGCGCTACGTCGCCTTCACGTCGTGGGCGGAAGACCTGGTCACGACCGTCTCACCCGGCCTCGATGTCTTCGTGCGCGACCTCACGGACGGCATCACCGCCCTCGTGCCCCAGCCGGCCGGTGCGAGTGACATCTATGAGACCCGCATCAGCGGCAACGGGTCCAAGACCGCGTTCACCGTGCAAGGGGCGACGAAGGCCGTCTTCAGCTCGGCGGTGACCCTGCCCAGCAGCCCGTACGTGGGCCTGACCCCGGCCCGCCTGCTGGACACCCGCACCGGCGGGGCCACGGCCGACGGCGGCGGTGCCGGCGGCGGCCCCCTGGCTGCGGGCAGCACCATCGAGCTGCAGGTCACCGGGCGGGGCGGGGTGCCGGGTGATGCCGACGCCGTGGTCCTCAACCTGACCGCGGCCGAGAGCTCCGGTCCCGGCTTCACCACGGCCTACCCGTGCGGCACGGCCCGACCCCTGGCCTCGAACCTCAACTACCTGGCCGGCCAGACCACGCCGAACCTGGCCGTGGTCAAGGTCGGTGTCGGCGGCAAGGTGTGCCTCTTCGCCGCCACCTCGAGCGTCAACCTCATCGGTGACGTGGCCGGCTACTTCCCCGCCGGCAGCTTCACCGGCCGCACCCCCGCCCGTCTGCTCGACTCCCGCTCGGTGGGCGCCACCGTCGACGGTGGCGGCGTGGGCGGCGGTCCCCTGGCCGGTGGTGCCATCACCCAGCTCACCGTGGCCGGACGGGGCGGGGTCCCCGCCGACGCCTCGGCCGTGGTCCTCAACATCACGGCGACCGAGGCCAGCGGCCCCGGCTACGCCACCGCCTGGCCCTGCAGCCAGCCCCAGCCCCTGGCCTCGAACCTCAACTACGGCGCCGGCGACACCGTGCCCAACCTGGTGTTCGTGAAGCTCGGTGCCGGCGAGAAGGTGTGCCTGTTCACGGCCACCGCCTCGGTCAACCTCATCGCCGACGTGTCCGGCTACGTGCCCAACGGCGCCGCCTTCGTGGGCCTCAACCCCGCCCGTCTGCTCGACAGCCGCCCCGGTGGCGCCACCGCTGACGGCGTCAACGCCGGTGGCGGCACCCTGGCCGGCGGCGGCACCTACCAGCTGCAGGTCGCCGGTCGTGGCGGGGTGCCCGTGGGCGCCACCGCTGTGGTGCTCAACGTGACGGCCACCGAGGGCTCGGGCCCCGGCTACGTGACCGTCTTCCCCTGTGGCCAGCCCACCCCCCTGGCGTCGAACCTCAACTACGAGGCCGGCACCACCCGCCCCAACCTGACCGTGGTCAAGTTGGGCACCGACGGCAAGGTGTGCCTGTTCACGGCCACCTCGTCGGTGAACCTCATCGCCGACGTGGCCGCCTACTTCCCAGCCGCCTGACCGGTCAGCCCGCTGTCGATCTGACGGCAGTGGGTCGACAGTGGCCTCGGGCCGTCGCGACCTCGGTCGCGGCGGCCCGTGCCGCGTCCCGGCTGCAGCGCCACGGATGCGAGCCCGCCGAGCAAACGGGCCGGGGATCTCGAGGCGCGGGCAAGCCGAGGACCACGCGGCGCCGAACAAGGGTTGACGACCCGGCGCTGCCCGGGCCCGAGGAGGCCCAGTTCCCATGACCGTCGCCCACCTGCACGCCTGCGAAGACCACGACGATCGCCACGACGCCCGCCCCGTTCCGCGGTTGGTCGGCCCCCCGACCCGACCCAGCGACACCGATCGCCAGGTGGCCGCCCTGCGTCGTCGCTCGGCCTGGCTGACCAGCCAGGCCCCCGAGGTCCACCCGTTGCTCGCCGCCGCCTACCGCCGCCGGGCGGCCGAGATCCGCCTGGGCGCCTGGGCCCTGGCCATGCGCTCCGGGGCCGTCCTCGTGCCGTCCCCGGACGCGGCGTGACCACCGGGGGTGGGGCTGCTCCCCTCACCCCCGGTGGTCACGATCCCGTTCCCGTGCGGGTTGTCATCGGTCCGAGCAGCGTGGCTCAGGCCGAGGGCAGCTCGAAGCGGTAGGCGACGTCGTCGATGTCGCTGGTCACCCAGAAGCTGCCGCTGGCCTCGTCCACGGCCACCCCGGTGAGCACGCCGTAGGGCAGCACCCCGGGGGCGAAGCGGTCACCCAGGGCCACGTGCGCCACCACGGTGCGGTCACCGGTGGCCAGGTCGATCGAGGTCACCCGGTCGGCTCCCTCCTCGGCCACCAGCAGGTGCCCGGCCCCGTCGAGGGCCAGGCCCTCGGGGTGGTCGAGACCGCTGGCCACCAGGCCCGTCGTGCCGTCGGCGGCCACGGAGCGGACCTGGCCCGTGCCCCAGTCGGCCACGTAGAGGGTCTCACCGTCGCTGGCCAGCCCGGTGGGCACCTCCAACCGATCGATGAGCACGGCGCGGTCACCGATCCGCACCACGTCTCCGGCCCCCGTCTCCGTGGCCACGATGTCGTCACCGTGGCGGATGGCGTTGCCCACGGTGGCCAGGTCCCGCACGTCCTCGAGCACCTCGCCGGTGGCGGGGTCGATGACCTGCAGGGCGTTGGAGAACCATCCGGTGACGATGATGTTCGCACCGTCGGCCGACACGGTGTTGGCCGACGCCAGGCCCTCGAAGGGCTTGGTGAACCGGTCGTACCACGAGTCGGTGTTCTCCCCGTCCTGGAAGCGCCGCAGCGAGAACCAGTCGCCCACGTAGACCGAGCCGTCGTCGCCCACGGCGATGCCACCGGGGGCGATGAACCCGTCGCCGGTCACGGCCCGGACCTCGCCCTCGGCGCTGACGGCCCAGATCTGCCCGTCGCCGAAGGCCGCGGCGTAGACGGTGTCGTCGGAACCGATGGACGAGTTGTCGATGATGCCCTCGATGTCGAGCAGGGTCTCCCGCTCCCCGGTGTCGAGGTCGATGCGCAGCACCTGGCCCTCGGCGAAGTCGGTGACGATCATGCGGCCCTGGGAGTCGAACTCGACGCCCGAGGGGATGGTGAACCCCTCGGCCACCACCTCCACCGTCGGCGGGGTCACGTCGACGTCGATGGCCACCACCTGGTGGTTGAAGAACAACGGCCCGTACAGGCGGCCATCGGGACCGAAGGTGAAGCCGTTGAGCGTGTCGATGTCGGGGATGAGCAGCTGGGGCTCGGCTTCGAGCTCGGGGTCGAGCTCGTAGAGGCCGTTGCCCAGGAAGTCGAGGGCGGTGAAGAGGCGCCCGTCGTCGCGCATGGCGATGGGGTTGACGCCCTTGGCCACGAACTGGGTCTTGCACGTGCCGTCCGGCAACAGCCGCCCCACGTAACCGCCGAGGATCTCGGTCCAGTACACGGTGCCGTCGTCGGTCACGAAGACATCGTCGGGGCCCCGCACGCAGCGCTCGGGACCGATGCGATCGACCACCTGGCCGTCGGCGGGGTCGACCACGACGATCTGGTCGCCGACCACGCTGGCCTGGTAGATCAGTCCGTCGGGCCCCACGTAGGAGCCGTTGGGACCGGGCACCTCGGCCTGGCGGCCCAACACCTCGACGGCGCCGTTGCCCGGACCGGGCTCGCCACCACCACCGCCATCATCTCCGTCGGTGCCATGGTCACCGCCCCCGTCGGTCCACTCGCCGGCGTGGTCATGGCCACGCCCGTCCGGGTGACCGGTCCCCGCGCCGGCCGGGGTGGCCGTGGCCACCAGGGCCAGCGCCGCCGCGGCGATGAGCGCGGCGCGTCCACGTGCTCTGCGTACCCTCATGATCCCCCCTCGTCGGGCCGACCCCCCGGTCCTCGCCCGAACAGCCCGGCACCGTACCCGTCACGGAAAGGTAATGAACAGGATGATCTCCCGAACGATGTTCAGAGATCGCGCTCGAGGCGGGCGGCGACCTCGCGGAAGCGGCTGACGGGCACCAGGTGCACCCCGTCGAAGGCCCCGCTGTCCCGTAGGGCGAGGACCTGTTCACAGGCCGCGGCGACACCCGCGGCGGGGTCCGCGGCCACCCGCTCGACCAGCTCGTCGGGGATGTCGATGTCGGGGATGGCCGAGCTCAGACGCTGGGCCATGGACGGGCTGGCCAGGACCATGACCCCGGCGTACACGGGCACGTCGAGGGCCACCGAGTCACGCCAGCGCAACAGGCGGTCGACCGAGTACGACACCTGCACGAAGCACGAGTCGGCCGCCCGCTTCCACGCCGGCACCGGCCGCAGACCCGTGGTCACGCTGACCCGGAACGGGGCGCTGCCGGCCAGGGCGGGCTGGTCGAAGGCGGCCCGCACCTCGTCCACCATGGCCCGCACCGTCAGCTCGCTGGTGCGGGTGCCCGAGGTCGGCTCGTCGCCGTAGACGAAGAGGAAGTGGTCGACCCCGTAGGCCGCGGCGGTGAGCAGATCGCGGCGGAACCCCAGCAGGTTGCGGTCGCGCGAGTTCAGGCAGGCGATGGCCCGACCCCCCATGGCCGCCACCTCGTGGGCCACGGCGATGCTCGACACCGTGGCCCGCCCGATGTGGTTGTCGGGGATGAGGAACGACGTGGCCACCGGGGTGAGCACACCGATCTGGTGCCGCACCCGGGTCAGGTCGGGCCGGGTCGGAGGCTCGATCTCACAGATGACCTCGAAACCGTCTCCGGGCATCGGACCAGGCTAGGACCGCGCGGTTCGTGTCCTGGTCGGCCTCAGGCGGGCTCTTCGAGACGTACGGCCCACGTCCGGGCCCCGGGCTCGATGAAGCGCACCAGGGCCTCGCCCTCCTCCTCGAGGGCCTGACGGGTGGCGCGGTCGAGGGCGGCGAAGGGCTCGATGGTGAGGGTGGCGGCCTTGCGGACCACGGCCGTGCCCCACACCCCGGCCACCATGCCGTCGACCAGGAAGGTGGGGCTGACCTGCAGACCGGGCAGGTAGACGCGCTTGCGGTGCTCGTCGGCCACGATGCGGGTGCGCTTGGCGTGGGCCAGCAGCACGTTGTCGAACTCGGGCAGGAAGCGGACCGGGGCGACCACGTCGGGGTCGGGCCGGGGACCATCGGGCAGGTCGTAGAGGTCCTTGCCCCGCCCGCCGGGGTGGACCCGCAGCTCGTCGGCCAGGCCGGCCACGGTGTCGGCCAGGTCCAGGCCACTCCACGTGCGCAGGTCGGCCGCCGTGGCAGGCCCGAAGGCGGCCAGGTAGCGGCGCACCAGGGCGGCCCGATCCACGACATCGGGTAGGGAGCGGGCCAGCCACGAAGCGGCGGGGGTGAAGCGGGGGTTGCCGGGGAAGCTCCACGTCGTCGCCGTGGGCACCTGCACCAGGGGCACGTGGGTGCGCACCCCGTAGCGCAACGTGCCCGGGTCGGCGTCGGGGAAGGCGGCGGTGAGCACGGTGGTGAGCTCGGCGAACGAGCGGGGGGCCTCGTCGAGGTGGCGGCGGGCCTCGGCCACCACGGCGTCGAGGTCGAAGGGGCCCGGTCGCTGGTCGCGGATGGCGGCGAAGGCGTCGCTCAGCACCGGCTGCAGGGTGGGGCGCACGGCCAGGTAGTCGGCCGTGGTCACGACGTGGAGCGTGGCCCGCACCATGGTGGCCTTGATGATGGAGCGGTCGTCGACGGCTGCGGCCAGCTGCGCCCGCTCGAAACCGGCCAGCCGGGTCCACAGCCCGACGAAGGGACCCCGTGACGCCTGGCCCTGCAGGCCGACCAGGCGCTCGACCGCGGCGTGGAGGGACATGTCCGAGCGCTCGAGCAACAGCTGGCGGGCCAGGGTGGCCCGGTTGAGCTGCCGCACGGTGAGGAGGTCAGCGGCCATTGGCGGGACGGTAGCAACGCGGTGAGACATCGCCGTCACGCCCGACATCACGGCGCCGGCTGGCGCGCCCGGGGCCCGAGCTGCTGCGATGGCGCCCGTGTCGGGACCTGTGACCACCTTCATCCCCAGCGACGACGGCGTCGAGGTGGCCGCGCACGACTACCGCGGTCCCGGGCGACCCATGGTGTTCGTGCACGGCACCGGCCTCGTCGGCCGCATGTGGGAGCCGGTCTTCTCCCGCCTGCCCACCGACGCGGTGCGCCCCATCGCTGTCGACCTCCGGGGCCACGGCGCCTCCCGGCTGGGTGGCGATCCCGAGGACCTCACCTTCACCGACCACCGCATGGTGGCCGACCTGTCCGCCGTGGCCCGCCACTTCGAGCTGCACGGGGCCTGGGTGGTGGGCCACTCCATGGGCGGGGCCACCTCGATCCTGACCGAGGCCACCCACCCCGGCACCTTCGCCCGGCTGTGGGTCTACGAGCCCATCATCTTCCCGCCCCAGCAGGCCGACGGCGGCCCCTCCCTCATGGTCGAGGCGTCACGGCGCCGGCGGGCCACGTTCCCCTCCCGCCAGGCCGCGGCCGAACGCTACGGGGCGCGCCCGCCCCTCGACGCCCTGCACCGCAGCACCATGGACGCCTACCTGGCCGCGGGTTTCGTCGACCAGCCCGACGGCACCGTGGCCCTGGCGTGTGTGCCCGAGCACGAGGCCCGGGCCTACGAGCAGTTCCTCCAGGACGGCTTCGGTCGCCTGGGCACCGTCGCCGCCCCCGTGCTCGTGGCCTACGGCGACCGGTCCGACGACGCCGCCGGCACCTGGGCCCCCCGCATCGCCGACGCCCTGCCCCACGGCGAGGCCGAGCGCTGGGAGGGCCACGCCCACTTCGGACCCTTCGCCGACCTCGACCGGGCCGTCGCCTCGCTCACCCGTTGGTTCCTGGGGGACCTGGGGGCTGACTGAGCGCCCCCAGGTCCAGCAGGTAGCGGCGGAACTCGATGGACAGCTTGTCGTCGCGGACGTGCAGTTCAGCCCGCAGCTGCAGGGGGATGCGCTCGGGCCGCTGGGACTCCACGATGGCCCGGTCCTGGGCCACCACGTCCTGCTGGAAGCGCACGTAGGTGGTGTCGTCGCCGTCGAGGTCGTAGTTGCGGGCCACGTACCAGAAGGTGCGGCACGCCTTGGGCCCCACAGGAGACGCAGCCAACCACACGGCGTAGCGACGGCCGGCGGGCAGGTCCTGGTGCAACTGGGCGGCCAGGGGCGGGTAGACGACGTAGTGCATCACCGAATCGACCATGCCCCCGGGCTCGATGCCCAGGTCCAGACCTGCGGTCTTCTCGGGGTTGGCGGGCTCGGACCGGGGTTGGCGCACCCGGATGGTGGGCCCGTCCCGCCACACCTCGTGGGCCGGCACCTCGGGGTGATCGCGGTCGCCGAGGATGCCGGGGTGGACCCAGGCGAAGTGGGCGAAGTCGAGGAAGTTCTCGGTCCGGCGCAGGGCGTTGCACGCCCAGTCGTAGGGCGGGCACGCCACCACCCGCATGGCGGGATCGTCGAACTCGGGGAAGGTGGGCAGCGGCGCCACCGGCTCCCCCAGGCACACCCACACCAGGCCCAGGTGCTCACGGGTGTGGTGGACGCCCAGCCGGGCCCGGGCGGGGATGTTGGCGTCGGGTCCCAGGGAGGGGATGGCCACGCAGCCGCCGTCGGCCCCGTAGGACCACCCGTGGAAGGGGCACACCAGGCAGCCGTCGTCCATCCACCCCAACGACACCGCCGTGCCCCGGTGCACGCACACGTCGGTGAAGGCCCGGATGCCCTGGGGGAAGCGGGCCACCACCAGGGGCTCGTCCATGAGGGTGACGGCCAGGGGCCGCTCCCCCACGTCCTGCACCCGGGCCACGGGGTGCCACGCGTTGCGAACCGCCCGGTCGATGGCGTCGTCGGTCAGGTCGGCATCGGTCGACGCGGCATCGGTCACGGGACGACCTCCTGGTGGCGGGTGGGTGGGCTCCATGGTGGCGCCCCGACCGCTCGGCCAACGGGTCGGCGCGCGCCTAGCCTGTCTAGGCATGGTGTGCCCGAAGTGCCAAGGCCCGATGCATACGCTGGACCGCCAGGGGATCCACATCGAGCAGTGCGAGCGCTGCCGCGGGGTCTTCCTCGACTTCGGTGAGCTGGAGCAGATCTCCGGCGCCGAGCAGCGCTACTACCAGGGCAACCAGGCCCCGCCGCCCTACCAGGGTCCGGCCACGGCGCCGTCGCCCGGCTACGCGGCCCCCGGGCGCTACCCGGACTCCCCCCCCGCCCACCGGGGCGGCCACTACCCCGATTCCCCACCCCCCTACGGCAAGAAGCGCAAGCGCAGCTTCCTCGAAGGCCTGTTCGACTGAGCGTCGATCCCTGTATCTGCCCGGGGTGCGGCGACCGCCACGACGTGCCCGTGGTCGAGGACGATCCGCCCCGGATCTGCTGTGAGACCTGTGCGCGGCACACCCCCTTCGCCCGGTTGCCCCTGTACTGCCTGAGCGGGCCCAGCGGCGCGGGCAAGTCCACCGTGGCCCGCCTCGTGGGACCGCAGCTGGCCCACCTGGTGGTGACCGTGGAGCAGGATGTGCTGTGGCAGCCGGCCCTGGCCCACGAACCCGGGGGGATCGGCCGCTTCCGCAGCACCTGGCTGCGCATGGCCGCCATGATCGGCCAGAGCGGCCGGCCCGTCCTGCTGTGCGGCACCGTGGCCCCCGTCGAGCTCGACGAGCGCCCCGAACGGGTGCTGTTCAGCGACGTGCACCACCTGGCCCTCGGGTGCCATCCCGACGTGCTCGCCGAACGGCTGCGTCGACGACCGGCGTGGCGGGGATGGGACGAGGCCCGCATCAGCGAGATGGTCGACCACGCCCGCGGGCTGGCCGCCCACGCCGCCGCCGCCGTCCCGCCCCTGACCGTGCTCGACACGACCACGACCCCGGTCGCGACCACGGCGGACCACGTCCGGTGCTGGGTGGAAGCGGCTGAGTCGGTCCGGCGGACCAACAGCGTTCAGCGCTGACGGCACGCAGATCTGAACGCCGTCCGGTGAGGGGCCGGGCGCTTCCCCGACATTCTGGTCTTCTCTAGACGGCCGCGGCGGGTACCGTTGTGAACGCTTGTAGTGGCTCAACGACACCGGTGATGCGCCCGCGCAGGGCTGCAGGGAGGTGCCCCTGTGGGGGTTCCAGCGGCCGATCTCTCCGCACGGAGCACAGAGCGGACCGAGCGGACGGCGGCGGCGCGCCGCACGACCCGGCGGGGGCCGGCCCGTTGGTCGATGGCCGTGTTCGCCCTGCTGGCCGTGGTGGCCGTGCTCTCCTTCATGGTGACCCGGTCCATGGTGGCCACCCAGGAGCACCAGGCCCTGGTGCAGCGATCCAAGGACGTGCAGGCCACGGTGGTCACCGCCATCGGCCAGGCCCGGGCCTCGATGCGCGTGCTGGGCGACGCCCTGCAGTCGGATCCCAGCGGAGCCACCTTCGACACCGCGGCGGGCTCGCTGGTCGCCTCGGGGGGTTACGCCGCCCTGGCCCGGATCTCCACCACCACCTCTCCGCCCACCGTCATCAGCGCCCGGGGGACGGGCCTACGGGTGGGCCAGCCGGTCGACCCCGAGATCGCCCAGGCCCTCGTCGGCTTGAACGCGGTGCAGTCGCTCAACGCCACCACTCTGATGACCCGGGGTGACAGCCGCCGGCTCGGCCTGGCCTCGGGTCCTCCTGTGGCGCCGGCCGGTGAGGTCCTCTACGTCGAAGCCGAGGTCCGCCCCTTCGACAAGGACCCCAGCGGCGGCCTGGTCGGCGAGGACGGCGACCTCGACCTGGCCCTGTACGGGGCACCCGACGCGGCGCCCGATGCCCTTCTGGGGGCCACCACCGACCGTCTGCCCCTCGTCGGGCACACCTACGAACAGGTGGTGCCCGTCGGCCCGAGCCGATGGCTGTTGGTCACCAAGGCCCGCAACCCCCTGGCTGGCCCCCTGGCCCGGGCCGTGCCCTGGCTGCTGCTGCTCGGCGGCCTGGCCGGTGCCCTGCTCGTGGGTCTGGTGGTGGAGATGGCCCTGAGGCGTCGGGACCGGGCCCTGGCCCTGGCCGACGAGCGCGACCAGGAGAACCTGTCCATCCTCGACGCCGCCCAGGAGGCCTTCGTGTCCATGGACGCGAAGGGCGTCATCGTGCGTTGGAGCCACCAGGCCGAGGTGCTCTTCGGCTGGTCGGCCGACGAGGCCATCGGCCAGCAGGCCCGAGATCTGGCCGTGCCCCTCGACCTGCGCGGGCGCCACGACGCCGGCCTGCGCCGCTACCGCGATCGCGGCGACGGTCCCCTGGCCGAGAACCGCATCGAGGTCCAGGCCGTCGACCGGGCCGGCCGCCGCTTCCCCGTCGAGATCAGCCTGTGGGTGTCCCGGCATGACGGGCAGCCACCGCTGGTCAACGGCCTCATCCACGACATCACCGAACGACGTCGGGTGACCGACCAGCTGGCCGAGGCCCACAGCCGCGCCCTCGACGCATCACGCCTCAAGTCCGAGTTCCTGGCCAACATGAGCCACGAGATCCGCACCCCCATGAACGGCGTGATCGGCATGGCCGGCCTCCTCCTCGACACCGAGCTCGAGGAGGAGCAGCGCGAGTTCGCCGACATCATCCGCTCGTCCGCCGAGTCCCTGCTCGGCGTCATCAACGACATCCTGGACTTCTCCAAGATCGAGGCGGGCAAGCTCGAGCTCGAGGTGGTCGACTTCGACACCCGGCCGAGCATCGACGAGGCCGCCGACCTGCTGGCCGCCCGGGCCCACACCAAGGGCCTGGAGCTGGTCGTGGCCGTCGACACCGATGTGCCCGGAGCCCTGCGGGGCGATCCCGGCCGCATCCGCCAGGTGCTCCTCAACCTGCTGGCCAACGCGGTCAAGTTCACCGACCGGGGCGAGATCGTGGTCCGCTGCAGCGTCGCCTCACGCCACGGTGACGACGTGCTGATCCGCTTCGAGGTCCAGGACACCGGCATCGGCATCGAACCCCAGTTCCAGCACCACCTGTTCGAGAGCTTCACCCAGGCCGACGGTTCCACCACCCGCCGCTTCGGGGGTAGCGGCCTGGGCCTGGCCATCGCCCGCCAGCTGGCCGAGCTCATGGGGGGCGAGATCGGCGTGGACAGCGTGCCCGGCCAGGGCAGCACGTTCTGGTTCACCGTGTCGGTGCAGGTGGGCACGGAGTCCGCCACCGGACCGGTGCACGACCTGGTGCCGCCCGATGCCCGGGTGCTGGTGGTGGACGACAACGCCACCAACCGCACCATCCTCACCCGCACCCTGACGGCATGGGGGCTGCGCCCGACCGAGGCCGTCAGCGGTGCGCAGGCCCTGCGCCTCCTGCGGGTGGCGTCCGCCGCCGGGGACCCCTTCCTCATGGCCCTGCTCGACTTCCACATGCCGGCCCAGAACGGGCTCGACCTGGCTCGCTCCATCACCGAGGACGACAGCATCCACCACCCCGTCGTCCTCCTGCTCACCTCGGCCGGGGACGCCATCCCCCGCGACGTCCTCGGCGCCGTGGGCATCTCGTGGTCCCTGACCAAGCCCGTGCGCCACCGATTGCTGCTCGATCGCATCGGCGAGGCCTTCGCCCGGGGACCGCGGAGGGTGACCCCGTTCCCCCGGGCCGCCCGCCCCACCTCCGCGGCCACCGCCCCGCTGACGTCACTGCCCATGGCCCCCACGGTCCCCTTCCCCGTCCGCGACGTCGGTCGCGGGGCCCGGGTCCTCGTCGTCGAGGACAACCAGGTCAACCAGCGCCTAGCCACCAAGATGCTGGAGCGCCTGGGCTGCTCGGTCGACGTGGCCGCCGACGGGGTCGAGGCCGTGGACGCCGTCTTCCGCCAGCCCTACGCCGCGGTGTTCATGGACTGCCAGATGCCCGAGCTCGACGGTTACGAGGCCACCGAGGAGATCCGTCGCCGGGAGGCGGCCACAGGACGGGCCCGCACCCCCATCATCGCCATGACCGCGGCGGCCATGGCCGGAGACGACCAGAGGGCCCTCGACTCGGGCATGGACGACTACCTGGCCAAGCCCGTCCGCCTGGCCGACCTGGGCGACACCCTGGCCCGCTGGCTGGCCCGTGGCGGCAACCCGCCATCGACCCCGACGGCCGCGACCTCGACGACCTCGATGACCTCCGCGACCTCGCCGACCGTGGACCTGACCGTGCTCGACCTCACCGTGCTGGGCGAGCTGCGCGCCCTCGGCGGCGACAGCGAGTTCTCCCTCGACGCCCTGTTCGGCGAGTTCGCCGCCGACGCCGAGCGTCGCCTCGTCGACCTGCAGACCTCCGTCGACGAGCACGATGTCCGGGCGGCCCTCGAGGCGGCGCACGCCCTGAAGGGCAGCGCCGCCGCCCTGGGGGCACGGGGACTCGCCGACGCGTGCCGCACCGCCGAGGAGGCGGCCCAGCGGGGGGACATGGCCACGGTGACCGATGCCCTGCCCCAGATCCAGCGCAGCACCCGCCAGGCCACCGTGGCCCTGCGGGCCGTGTTCGCCGACGACAGCCTGGGCGGTCTGGGCACAACCACCCACCCCTGAGGACGAGAACGACGTCAAGTGGGGGGCCACAGCGGTCGAAGACCGTGGGATGACCGCCGATGTCACCTCGCCGACCTCGAAGCTGCGAAGGTCGCTCCTCACCACCGTGGTCCTGGCCGCCACCCTGCTGGCCTGCGGGACGGGGGCTTCGAACCCCGTCGCCGCCCCGGCCACGACGGCGGACACCGCCCCCACCGCCACCCCCGGACCACGGGGCAACACCCTGCGGCCCCAGGGCCTGCCCGACGACGCCGGGCCCGTGGTCACCGAGCTGGGCGTGGTGTGGGTCAGCTTCACCGCCGGCACCGTGTACCACGAGGGTGACTGCACCTCCTTCACCGCCGCCGCCCCCTACGTCGAGCTCCTCGGGGGCATGGAACCGGTCCAGGCGGGCACGGCGTGGCAGGGCAGCTGCGCCTGAGCGCCCGCCGCGGTGCCCCGGCGGCGTCCGCCACTAGCGTCGTGACGTGATCCTCGACGAGCTGGTGGTGTCGACCGCGCGCTTCGAAGCCGGGACGGGCTGGGCCATCAAGCCCCAGGGCGCCTGTCGCGGCGAGGTGTGCGTACCCCTCCCCCGGCGCCGCACGGACGGCGTCGGCGCCGACGAGGTGGACGTGACCGCCGTCTCCGCCTCCCTGGGCATGGCCCTGGTGCAGGACGCCGACGCCGGCCTGTGGGCCCTGGGGCCGGCCGCCCTCGAGGGACGGGCGCTGGCCACGGCGGTGGCGCCCGAGATCGAGCTACCCGACGTGGACGGCAACCTGTTCCGGCTGTCGTCGTTGCGGGGTCAGAAGGTGCTACTCGTCGCCTGGGCCCCCTATTGAGGCTGTTCCCGTGACCTGCCCGTGTGGCAGGCCCTGCGCGACGAGCTCCACCCCAGGGGCCTCGAGGTGGTCACCGTGGGCATGGACACCGCCGGCGCCGAGGCGTGCCGGCCCTTCATCGAAGCGGCCCGGCCCCGGCACCCGTCCCTGATCGACGTGGGCCACCTGGTGGCCGAGCGCCTGGGCGTGGTGAACATCCCCAACGGGCTGTGGATCGACGAAGCCGGGGTCATCGTGCGCCCCGCCGAGCCGTCTCCCGCCCCCCGGCGCTCGCCCCGCCCTGATCCGGCCGCCGTGGCGGCCGCCGTCGACATCCCCCCGCGCATGCAGGCCATCTTCTCCGAGGCCACCAAGATCCGCACCGACCCCGAGGCCTACGTGCTCGCCCTGCGCGACTGGGTGGAGCGGGGCGCCGACAGCCGCTACGCCCTCGACCCCTCCGAGGTCGTGGCCCGTTCCGGGGCCCGGGACCGCTCCACATCGGAGGCGGCCGCCCACTTCGCCCTCGCCCAGCACCTGTGGCGGGCCGGCCGCACGGACGCGGCCGTGGGCCACTTCCGCCACGCCCACCGGTTGCAGCCGGAGAACATCGCCTACAAGCGCCAGGCGTGGTCGCTGGCCACCCCGGGCACAGGAGCCTTCGAGCGCTTCCTCCAGGGGCCGGTGGCCGGCCACGAGGACGAATGGCCTTACGAGAGCGACTGGTTGACCGAAGTGCTCGAGATGGGGGCGGAGAACTACTACCCCCCGGTCGACCTGGGCTGATCTGTCCTGTCGGGGACTGACCTGGCCACGAGGTCATCAAGGCAGGTCGGAACCCGCATCACCGGCCTCGTCTCCGACCGCGGTCCCCTGGCCGACAGCACCCGGGTGATCATCACGGGCACGGGCCTGGCCCCGGTGCAGGCATGACCTTCGACGGCGTGACCCGCACCGACGCAGGGGGCGGCCGCCGCTTCGGGCCTGACCACTGGCGGCAGCGGTGGCTCCGGTGGGGGCGGTCCGACCGGCCTGCTCCCCCATACCGGCATGGGCATCGCCGCCCTCATCATGCACGGGCACGGCCAGCGGTGACAGCCGGAGCTGCTCGGGGGGGGTCCCGTCGCGGAAAACGTCGAAGCTCTGCCGGGCCGCCACCAGGGCTTCCGCCGCCACCCTGGGCCCGGGCTCGGGCGGAGCCGTCGCCACATCCGCCGTCCACTGCCGGCCGTCCCACCAGCGCCAGCCGCCCGTGGGCCAGGGATCGGGGTACCACCCGGGCGCGAGGTCCATGGATCCAGTGTGCCGCTGGCGGCACCGAACAACGTTCAACCGCCAGGGCGGGCAGGCCGGATCGACCGCCGGATCAGACGAGACCGGACCTACCGCCGGATCAGACCAGACCGGCGTGCATCTCCCACACGAGGACCTCGGCGGGCTCGACCGCGGTGAGGCGCTGGCCGCCGGTGGCCGTGAAGCGCACGGCGTCACCGGCCTCGAGCACGCCGGCGCCTTCGAGCTCGACGATGCCCCGGGCCACGAACAGGTGCACGAAGGGGGCGTCGGGCACCGTCACCACCTGGTCGGGGCTCATGCGGGCCACGTGCAGGGCGGCGTCGCGGTTGGCGATGCGGATGGCCGACCGCCCGTCGTGAGCGGCCATGCCCGAGGCCACGGGCACCAGGCCACTGCGCAGCTGGGCGTCACTGATCTCCAGCTGCTCGTAGCCGGGGGTGATGCCGTCCTCGTCGGGCACGACCCACATCTGCACGAAGTGCACGGCCTCGTCGTGGCGGGCCCGGCCGTCGATGCGCCAGGCGTCGTTCTTCTCCGAGTGCAGGATGCCCGAGCCCGCGCTCATGCGCTGGGCCAGGCCGGGGTAGATCACGCCCGAGTGCCCGGTGGGGTCCTGGTGGACGAGGGAGCCGTCGAGCACCCAGGTCACGATCTCCATGTCGCGGTGGGGGTGGGTGTCGAAGCCGGCGCCGGCGAGGACGCGGTCGTCGTTGCTGACCAGCAGCAGCCCGTGGTGGGTGTTGGCCGGGTCGCGGTGGTGGCCGAAGGCGAAGGAGTGCGACGAGTCCAGCCAGCCGATCTTCGTGCTGGGGCGGCTGGCGGCGCGGCGGACGTCGACGGCGGCGTCGCGAGGGGGTTGCAGCGTCTGGGACAAGGAGTGCCTCCGGTGCCGAATGTACTTGCCTCTGCAACTACTTGGGTGGCGTCGGCATTCCCGGGCCGGCGGCACTGTCCCCGCCCATGCCCCCCGTCCGCATCCGGCCCATGGCCGCCCGGGACGTGCACGAGGAGCACCGGGTGGCCACGCCACTCGAGCTGTTCTTCGACCTGTGCTTCGTGGTCGCCGTGGCCCAGGCCGCCTCGACCCTGCACCACGCCCTGGCCGAGGACCACCTGAAGGTGGCGATCATCGGCTACCCCACGGCCTTCTTCGCCATCTGGTGGGCGTGGATGAACTTCACCTGGTTCTCCTCGGCCTACGACAACGACGACCTGATCTACCGGCTGGGCGTGCTCGTGCAGATCGTCGGCGTGCTCATCCTCGCCGCCGGGGTGCCCCGGGCCCTGCTGCTCGACGACTTCGCCGTGGTCACCCTGGGCTACCTGATGATCTGGCTGCTCCACGCCCCCGTGCGCCGCAGCGGCGACGTGGCCCACCGCCTGGCCCTGCCCGTGGCCGCGGTGGCCGTGCTGCTGGCCGGGGCCCTGGGCGCTCCCGTCCTGGTCATGGGCCTGATCGTCGCCGCCCCTGTGGTCCTGCTCGTCATCTCTCCCCCACCACCCCTGGCCGCCCTGCCCGACTGACCCCGGTCGTCGGTGCGCGGGCGGGCTGGTCGGGGTGAGGTGTGCAGCACGCCCGTCGTGACCTGTTGGCGCGAGGGTTCGGAGGCTCACAGTGATGCTCGTAGCCAGCCCGGGCCCTCGGCGATGTTCCGTGGAGGATCGTGTACCTCCACGGTTCACCAGACTCCAGGAAACGGCCGCCAACCCCGAACCCGCCAAGAAAAGGCACAGCCAGTGCGCAACCAGGGTCGGTGAGTGGTGGTGATCACCGCCGGCCCCAACCCGGCCACGGACGCCACATGACCACGAGCGGAGGTCCCTTCATCAGCAGCAGTGAAGCTTGCAGCCACGGCACACCGCGCCGGCCACCCCAGTCGAAGGCACTCGGCCTGACCTGACGGTCGAACCCTCTCGCCACCCGTCTCCGGCCCAGCCGTCGAGCACCACACGCGCCTGCGCCCACCACGCACGCCCCTGACCAGGGGTTGCGTCGCGGCGATTCGACGTCGATTCGCCCGAACGGTGCTGCGCCCGAATGCCAGCGACGACGCAGGCGGCCTGAACCCGCAGGTCAGGGCAGTCGCACCAGGGTCTTGCCCCGGGTAGTGCCGTCGAACAGGGAGCGGAAGGCGGCGGGCACGGCCTCGAGGCCTTCGGTCACCGTGCGGGTGGTGGTGATGCGACCCTCGGCCAGCCAGGTGGCCATCTCGGACGTGAAGGCGGCCCGCAGGTGGCCGTACTCGAACACGGTGAAGCCCCGCACGGTCAGCCGGTCGATGACCAGACGGCGGGTGGGCAGGGGCACCAGGTCGGCCCCGTCCCCGTAGGCCGACAGCGAGCCCACGCTGATCAGCCGGCCCAACAACCGCAGGTTGTCGTAGGCGGCCCGCAGCGTGTCGCCACCCACGTTGTCCACGGCCACGTCGATGCCCTCAGGAGCCAGGTCGGCCAGGGCCTCGACCACGGGCACGGCCCGGTGGTCGAAGGCGGCGTCGAAGCCCAGATCGCCGACCAGCCAGCCCACCTTGGCGGCCGACGTCGAGCCGATGACCCGCGACGCCCCCCGCAGGCCGGCGATCTGGCCGGCCACGCTGCCCACCGCCCCCGCGGCCGAGGACACGTAGACCACCTCGCCCTCGGCCACCCCGCCGAGGGCGCCCACGGCCAGCCACGCCGTGAAGCCGGGCACGCCCAGCTCGTCCAGCCACGCCTCGGCCTCGGCCACACCCACGTCGAGCACCTCGACCTGCTCGGCGGGCACGACAACGGCGTCCCCCCAGCCGCCGAAGTGGTGGACGGTGGCCCCCTCGGGCACGGCATCGGACCGGGAGCGGACCACCCGACCCACGGCCCGGCTCGTCACCGGCGAACCCAGGGGCATGCCCGCGGTGTACGAGCCCCCCTCGTCCATGCGCGACCGGGTGCCGGGGTCGAGGCTGACCCACTCGGTACGCACCAGGACCTCGCCGGGCCCGGGCGGGGCCAACGACACCTCGACGAGGGCGAAGTCGTCGTCGGTGGGCACCCCCTGCGGTCGGCGGGCCAGCGTCCAGCGCCGGGCCACGAGCTCGTCATCGCCACGTCGGTCGGCCACAGCGCCCCCTGGATAGTGGAGCGGGGGGCGGACAGGAGGCCCCTCGCAGGTGGCGCCTATCCTGCCCCGCGGCGGCGGGGACGGCCCGCCGGACGGCAGCCCGCCGGCTGCGCTCGACCGACGATGGGGAGAACGACCGACGTGAGCTGGGAACCGGAGATCGAGGAGCTGCGCCGACGGGAAGCGTTCGCCGAGGAGCTCGGTGGGGCCGACAAGGTCGAGCGCCAGCACCACTTCGGCAAGCTCACCATCCGCGAGCGCATCGAGAAGGTCGTCGACCCCGGCACGTTCCACGAGCTGGGCAAGACGGCGGGCGTGGCCACCTACGACGACGAGGGCAACCTGGTCACCCTGTCGCCGTCGAACTTCGTGTTCGGCCTGGCCGACATCGATGGGCGCCCCGCCGTGGTCTCCGGCGACGACTTCACCGTGCGGGGCGGCTCGGCCGACGCCTCCATCGGCGACAAGCGCGACGCGTCCGAGGAGATCGCCGTCGAGCACCGCCTGCCCCACATCCGCCTGGTCGACGGCATGGGCGGGGGCGGCTCGGTCAAGGTGATCGAGCAGAACGGCCACGTGAAGATGAACCAGATGCCGGGCTGGAACACCGTGGTCCAGCACCTCAACGTGGCCCCCTCCGTCGCCCTGGCCCTGGGGTCCGTGGCCGGCATCGGCGCGGCGCGGGTGGCCACGTCGCACTACTCGGTCATCGTGCGCAAGACGGCGCAGATGATGATCGCCGGGCCCGCCCTGGTCGAGTGGGCGTCGCTGGGCGACGTGTCCAAGGAGGAGCTGGGCCACGCCGACATCCACACCGGCAACGGCGCCATCGACGACGCCGCGGACAGCGAGGACGAGGCCTTCGCCATGGCCAAGGCCTTCCTGACCTACCTGCCCGGCAACGTGGACGAGCTGCCGCCCCGCATGCTCACGGGCGACGATCCCCACCGCCGGGAGGAGTCGCTGATCTCCATCGTCCCCCGCGAGCCCCGCCGGGTGTACAAGATGCGCACCATCCTCGAGGCCGTGGCCGACCAGGGCTCGTTCTTCGAGATGGGCAAGGGCTGGGGCCGCTCCATCATCACCGGTCTGGCCCGCTTCGACGGCTACCCGTGCGCCATCTTCGCCGAGGACCCCTACGTGTACGGCGGGGGCTGGACGGCCGACGCGTCCCGCAAGCTGATCCGCCTGGCCGACCTGGCCTCGACGTTCCACCTGCCGCTGATCCACCTCGAGGACTGCCCCGGCTTCGTCATCGGCAAGCAGTCCGAGGAGGAGGCCACCATCCGCATCGGCTCCACCGCGCTGGCGGCGTTGGGCCAGGCCTCGGTGCCCTTCGCCTGCGTGGTCATCCGCAAGGCCTACGGCGTGGCCGGGGCGGCCAACCGCATCCCCGGCACCCGCAGCTTCCGCTACACGTGGCCGTCGGGCGACTGGGGCTCCCTGCCGCTGGAGGGCGGCATCGAGGTGGCCTACAAGGCCGAGCTGGCCGAGGCGGAGGACCAGGCCGAAGGAGGCCGCGACGCCCTGCTGGCCCAGATCACCGCCCGCCTCAACCGGGTGCGCTCTCCCCACCGCACGGCGGAGACCTTCTCCATCGAGGAGGTCATCGACCCCCGCGACACCCGCCGGGTCCTGTGCGAGTGGGCCGGCCTGGCCCAGCGCTCCCTCCGCCCCGGTCCCCCCTCGTTCGGCTACCGCCCCTGACCATCGCCACCTGACCCCGGACGGCCCGGGCGCTCACTCGATGATGTCGGCCGGGGGCAAGGGCATGTGGGCCAGGGCGGCCAGGAAGGGTTCTGGGTCGCCATCCCAACCGGCGGCGAGGACCTGGGCCCGGCTGCGACGGCTGCCCAGCAGGCGCATGAGCTCGAAGGCCGAGGTGTCGAGCGCGGCCACCGGAGCCCCCTGGCCCAGCTCCCACGAGCGACCGCCGGCCACCAGGCGCAGGGTGCCGGGCACGGGGCCGTGGGTGGCCAGGTCGCCCCGGACCAGGGACACGAGGATGGCGTTGCTGATGTCGATGCCGCCGCTGTCCCTGGCCCCGGGCCGGTCCAGCGCCCCCCGCAGGTCGTGCTCGTGGGCCACGGCGTCGTAGAGCAGGCCGCCGAAGGCCTTGGGCTTGCGCCCCAGCAGGGCGTCGAAGGTGGGCCCGGCCTCGTCCCACTCGTCGAGGATGTCGGCCAACGGAACCTCACGGCGCACGGCGACCTGGGCGTCTACCCAGGCCTGGTTGTCACCGGGAGGGGGGTTGTCCCGGGCCACGATGGCGGCGGCGATGCCGGTGACGTGGGCGACGAGGTCGTGCACCGTCCACGCCGGACACGTCGGCACCACGACCGACGACGCGGCGGCGTCGTCGACATCGGCCAGCACCGCCCGGAACCGGGCCCGGCAGGCGGCGTACTCGGCGGCATGATCGGCGACTGGGTCGGCGCCTTCGTCGGGGGTGGACATGACTGGATTCTGCCCCAACGCTGTGGCGGAGGGCACAACGAGGCGAGCCCCACCACCGCCTGGGCCAGGATGGTGGGGTGACCACCGCGGCCATCATCGACGACCTGGCCTGGCGGGGCCTGATCGCCCAGTCGACCGACATCGACGCCCTCCGGCGCGACCTGGCCGCGGGCCCCATGACCCTCTACGCCGGCTTCGACCCCACGGCCGACAGCCTCCACGTCGGCCACCTCATGCCCCTGTTGCTGCTGCGCCGCTTCCAGCAGCACGGCCACCGTCCCATCGCCCTGGTCGGTGGGGCCACCGGCTTCATCGGCGACCCCAGCGGTCGCTCCACCGAGCGTTCCTTCAGCACCGCCGCCACCATCCGGGCCAACGTCGTCGCCCTCGAACGCCAGCTGGCCCGCTTTCTCGACTTCGACCCGGCGACGGCCGTCGGCGCGCTCATGGCCGACAACCTGGACTGGACCGAGAAGCTGTCCATCCTCGACTTCCTGCGCCAGGTCGGGCCCCACTTCCCCCTCAGCCAGATGCTGCAGCGCGACGCGGTGAAGAACCGCCTGGACGCCGGTGAGCTGTCCATGACCGAGTTCAGCTACGGGCTGCTCCAAGCCAACGACTTCCTCGAGCTGTACAAGCGCCACGACTGTCGCCTCCAGATCGGCGGCAGCGACCAGTGGGGCAACATCACCGCGGGGCTCGACTTCATCCGCCGGGCGGCTGGGGGCACGGCCCACGCCCTGACCGTGCCCCTGGTGACCAACGCCTCGGGGGAGAAGTTCGGCAAGAGCACGGGCGGGGGCTCGCTGTGGCTCGATCCCGCCCGCACCCCGCCGGCCGACCTGCACGCCTACTTCCTGGCCACCGACGACCGCGACGTGTTCACCCACCTCCGCGCCCTCACCTTCGTGGGCCGCGACGAGCTCGCCGAGCTCGAGACCGCCGCCGCGGCCCGGCCCGACGAGCGCCTGGCCCAGCGCCGCCTGGCCGACGCCCTCGTCGAGCTCGTCCACGGCGCCTGACCGGCGGCGACGGCCGCCGCCGGCCCACCAACGAGCTAGCGCGACTGCTGGCCGTCGTCGACCTTGACCACGGTGCCGGTGACGAACTCGGACGACGGCGCCACCAGGTACAACAGGGTGCTGTCGAGCTGGGCGGGGTCGCCCAGGCGCTTGCGGGGCAGGGTGGGCGAGAAGTCGCCGATGCGCGACACCATGCCGTCCATCATCTCGGACGAGAAGGCGCCGGGGGCGATGCCGTTCACGTTGATGTTGTAGCGGGCCCACTCCACGGCCAGGGCTTCGGTCATGCGGTTGATGGCCGCCTTGGTGATCGAGTACAGGGCCGCTCCCATGCCGTCGTAGCTGAACGCGCCCATGGAGCTGATGTTGACGATGCGCCCGGGCGCCTTTGGCCGCGATCAACCGCTTGGCCACCTCGCAGGCCAGGATGTACGGCCCCCGCAGGTTGGTGCCGATGACGGCGTCGATGAGCTCGACGGACATCTTGTGGGCCCGCTGGGCGTCGGGGATCCCCGCGTTGTTGATGAGGATGGACACCGTGCCGAAGGCGGCCTCGGCCGCGTCCACCGCGGCCACCAGGTCCGCCGCGTCGGTCACGTCGACCTTGACCGGGGCGCAGCGGCCGCCGTTGGCCTCGATCTCGGCGGCGACCTCTTCGAGGCGCTCGAAACGGCGCCCGGTGGCGACCACGTCGGCGCCCGCCGCGGCCAGGGTAAGGGCGAAGCGACGACCCAGGCCCGAGGTGGCCCCCGTCACGAGCGCCACCTGGCCGGTGAGGTCGGTCGACGCGTAGGGCAGGGGGAAGGTGGCATCCGTCATGGCTGCATTCCTAGTCGTCCCCCTGCCGGCTACGAGCCTGCGTCTCCCAGCCCGGTCCCGCCGCCGGTGCTAGACAGCCGGCCATGGCAGGCAAGTACTTCGAGGAGCTCGAGGTCGGTGCGACCTTCGAGCACCAACCGGGCAGGACGGTCACCGAGACCGACAACCTGCTGTTCTCCGTCATGTCGATGAACGTGCAGCCCCTGCACGTCGACGCCGAGTTCGCCAAGGGCAGCCAGTTCGGCCAGATCCTGGTCAACTCCATGTTCACCCTGGCCACGGTCATCGGGCTGTCCGTCGCCGACACCACCCTGGGCACCACGGTGGGCAACCTGGGCTTCGAGGAGGCCCGGTTCCCCAACCCCGTGTTCATCGGGGACACCATCCGCTCGGTCACCGTGGTGAAGTCCCGACGCGAGTCCAAGAGCCGACCCGAGTGGGGCATCGTCACCTTCGAGCACCAGGGCATCAACCAGCGGGGCGAGATCGTGTGCACCTGTGTGCGCAACGGCGCCATGCTCAAGCGGCCCGCCGCCACCACCCCGGATCAGGGCTGAACCGGGTGCGCATCCGTCGCTGTGCCCACTTCGTCCCCGGGGCCAACGAGAAGATGCTGGGCAAGGCCCTCGCTACCGCGGCCGACGCCCTCGTGCTCGACCTCGAGGACGCCGTCACCCCTGAGCGCAAGGACGACGCCCGCGCCGTCATCGCCGCCTGGCTGGGTGACGTCGACTTCGGCCGCCAGGAGCGGGTGGTGCGCATCAACCCCGTCGACTCGCCGTGGTTCCGGGCCGACGTCGAGGCCACCATGGCCAACCCGCCCGACGCCTACCTGGTGCCCAAGGTGTTCGGCCCCGGCGACGTCGTCCTCGTCGACCGCATCGTCACCGAGCTCGAACGCCAGCACGGCCACGAGCCGGGCTCGGTCAAGCTCATCGTGCTGGCCACCGAGACCCCCAGCGCCACGCTCGTCATCGAGCAGCTGACGTGCGTGGCCCGCCTCGACGCCCTGACCTGGGGAGCCGAGGACCTGGCCGCAGCCATCGGCGCCCGCCGCAACCGCGACGCCAACGGGCGCTTCCTGCCCGTCTTCGAGCACGCCCGCACCATGACCATGCTCACCGCGGCCGCCGCGGGCATCCAGCCCTTCGACACCGCCTTCGTCGACGTCACCGACCCGGACGGGCTGCGCACCGAGTGCGACGACAGCGCGGCCATGGGCTTCACCGGCAAGTTCAGCATCCACCCCAGCCAGATCGACATCATCAACGAGGCCTTCACCCCCTCGGCTGACGAGGTCGAGGCGTGCCGGGAGCTGCTGGCCGACCTCGAGGTCCACCGGGCCGAGGGGCGCATGGCCTTCCGCTTCCGGGGCCGCATGGTCGATGCCCCCCACTTCGCCCAGGCCCGCCGCATCCTCGCCGTGGCCGAGGCCCTCTCTTCCAACTGAGAGCTGCCGGCTGAGAGCCGCCGACCGAGACGCGCCACCGGCGGCGGCCCCGGGTGGGGTCCGCCGCCGGCAGCGCGACGTCGACGTCAGTAGGTGACGTCAGCAAAGCGAAGGGTCAGCCGCCGTAGAGGGCCTTCATCAGGGCACCGGCCATCAGGTCGGCGGCGCCGGCGCCGGCCGGGGTGGCCTGGATGTTGACGAACACGATGAGGGTCAGGTCCCGATCGGGGTCGTGGACCATGAAGGACTGGTAGCCGGGCACCGAGCCGTTGTGGCCGATCATGGGGCCGAAGCGGACCAGGGCCAGGCCGTAGCCCTCCTTCACGCTGTCGAGGCGGATCTGCTGCATCTCGGGGCTGAGCAGGCCGCCGCCGACCAGGGCCTCCACGTAGGTGGCCAGGTCGCCGATGGTCGAGCTGGCCGCACCGGCCGCCGCCCCCCAGGACGGGTTCAGGTCGGTGACGTCGTTGGGCAGCAGTTCACCGGCCACGGCCTTGGCCTGGTCCTCGGGGGACAGTTCCGAGCTGTGGATGGTGGACACGTTGGTGCCGAACAGGTAGCCGTGGGGGAGGGGGGAGGGCATGACGCCGTCGGCGGGGGCGGGCATGGTCGTACTGGCCAGGTGCAGGGGATCGAAGATGCGCTCCTGCATCAGGTCCCCGAGCTTCTCCCCCGTGAGCTGCTCGGCGATGGCACCCAGCAGCACGGTGTTGGTGTTCGAGTACCAGAAGCCCTCACCGGGCGCGAACTTCACCGGCATGGCCAGGCCCAGGGCGATCAGCTCCTCGGGATCCCACGCCTTGGTGGGGTCGCTGTCCATGATCTCGTTCACGTAGGGCAGGAACGTGTAGCTGTCGAGGCCGCTGGTCATGTTCAGCAGCTGGGTGATGGTCATGTTCTCGCCGTTGGGCACGTCGGGGCGGTAGTCGGACACCGGGTCGTCCAGCTGCAGCAGCCCCTCGTCGACGAGCTGGAGGATGACCGTGCCCGTCATGGTCTTGGTGTTGGAGCCGACGCGGAAGTTGTCGTCGAGGGTGATGGGGTCGTCCTCGCCGATGGTCCCGGTGCCGAAGCCCTGGGTCCACTGCTCGGTCGCCGAGCGCACGAGCACGAGGGCGCCGGGGATGGCGTTGTCGGCCATGACCTGGCTGACGATGGGGGCCAGGTGCTCACCGAACTGGCCGGTCACGGGCTCAGCCGCCGCCACCGTCGTCGTCGTGATCGGCTCCGTCGTGGTCGGCGCGTCCACCGGCGGCGTGGTGGCCGCCACCGCGGCGATGCCCAGGGGTGTGCCCAGGACGGCGACGCCGGCGGCGATGGCCACCAGGGTGAGGCGGCTACGGCGACGCGCCGGACGTGGGGGCTGGAGGTGGTCTGCGGACCTGTCGATGTGTCCATGCCGCCATCATGGGCGCTCGGGCGCATCCCCACATCAGGGGATCCCCAAGCCGTCACCCCAGACCTCGGCCCCCGACCCCTAGGTGCTGCGGGGCCCGTCCGCTACCCGGCCACGGACGGCGCGCTCAGCGCCGCGGGAGGGCTGGCCCGCGAGCGGACTCAGCGCCCGCCCGAGGAGCACGAAGTTGGTGTGGGCGTAGCTCCAGCTGGTGCCGGGCTCGAACCACAGGGGCTGGGCCAGGCCTCGTCGAGCTGGTCGGCCTCGGTCCACGCCTTGGACGGGTCGGCGACGAGGGTGCCGTCGGTCGAGGGTAGGTACACGCAGTCCACGTAGCCGGCGGTCGAGTCGGCGATGGTGTCGTCGAGGCCGACCGTGCCCTCGTCGACCAGTTGCAGCAGCAGGGTGACCAGAAAGGAGATGGCCACGGCCCCGTTGCGGAAGTGCATGTCGGCGGTGGCCGGTACCCCGGTCATGGACTCGCCCAGGGCGATGGTCAGCGTGGGCTCGCCACCTTCGGCGACCCGTAGCACCACGGCCTCGAGGTCGTGGTCGACCATGGCCTGGCGGGCCGCGGCCACGGCGTCGGCAAGTGGGCCGGTGGTGGGCAGGGCCTCGTCGGCCCGGCAGCCCCTGAGGTGGGGGTCGCAGCATGGGACCGATGATCGCCCGGCGGCCGGCGTGGCCACATCAGGGGTCAGGGGGTCGGGAGCTGACCGATCATCCGTAGTTGGGCAGCTCCTGGACCGACCAGGTGTTGCCGTCGGGGTCGGCGAAGCTGGTGAAGGTGCCCCACTGCAGCACCTCGACGTCGGTCACCTCGATGCCCCGGGCCTCGAGGTCGGCGTAGGTCTTGCGGGCGTCGGCCACCACGACCTGCAGGCCCTTGATGGACCCCGGCTCCCCCTCGGCGATGCCCTCGCCGATGGCGATGGAGCAGGCCGAGCCGGGCGGGGTCAGCTGCACGAAGCGCACGGTGTCGCTGACCCGGTGGTCGTGGTCGGCGTTGAACCCCGCCTGCACGTAGAAGGCCTTGGCCCGGTCGACGTCGGAGACGGGCAGCATCACCAGCTCGAGCTTCATGTCCATGTCGTTGCCTCCTGGCGGTGGCGGGCGAGTCGCTCGCCCTGGTGTTGACACCAGCATCGCGAGTGAAGTGGCCACCTACTGGCCACTTCTGGCCATCACTCCCGGGCGCCGGGTCAGCGATCTCCGAGGGTGGGCGTCGATTCGACGTCGATTCGACGTTGTGGCGACCGGCACGGAGAGCCGCTTCGCTTCACGTCGGCGGGAAATCGGCGGGGGTCCACGCCTTGGGCTCGACGAGGACCAGCCAGTTGCCGGTGTTGTCGCGCAGGACGGCCTCGACCCCGTAGGGGCGGTCGGCCGGCTCCTGCAGGAAGGTGACCCCCTTGGCCGACAGCTCGTGGAAGCGGCTGGAGAACGAGCCCAGGCTGCGGTAGCCCACCAGCAGGCAGATCTCCGTCACGGTGACGTTGGCCGAGCGCAACAGGTCCTGGGCGCGCTCTGTGCGGCGGCGGGACAGGTAGCGCATGGGAGGCTCGCCGTAGGTGCGGGTGAAGCAGCGCACGAAGTGGTGGCGGGACACCCCGGCCACCCCGGCCACGAGCCCTTCGCAGGTGGGGCAGCAGGTCAGCGGGCACCGGACGGGCTGCTCGGGCCACCTCGCCGGCGGCGCCCGTCATCAGCCCGCCTTCAGCCGGCCCAACCACTCGCGCAGCAGGGCGAGCTCGGTGGGGGAGAGGGGGGCATCGGGCTCGTTGAGGGCCAGTTCCAGGGCCACGGCCGCACCCGTCAGGCGGGAGGGGGCTCCGGCTGGGGGCTCGTCGGCCGATCCGGGGGCGAGGATGGCGGCCAGCACGGCTTCGCGCACCCGGGCCGACAGGTCGGGGTCGCGCTCCTCAGCCCGCTGGTTGATGAGGGTCAGGGTCACGCCGGCGCTGGCCGACACCAGCTGGGCCGCGGCCTGGGCCGGGGTCACGGCCAGGCGACCGTCACGGGCTGCGGGCAGCAGGGCCTCGAGCACCATGGCCTGCACGTCGCCGATCACCCCGCAGGGCTCACCGGGCCGTACCTGGCCGTAGACGTACACGTAGAAGTAGGGGTGCTCGAGCCCGAAGCGGACGTGGGTGTCCCACCCCTGACGGATGACGTCGACGGGGTTGCCGCCGTCAGCCCCACCGTGGGTCCGCAGGTGCTCCTTGAAGCCGTGGGTGACCACGGCATCGAGGAGCCCGGCCTTGTTGCCGAAGTGGTGGTAGAGGGTGGGCGCCTTGACGTCAGCGGCCTCGAGGATGGCCCGGGTGGGGATGGTCTCGCCGTTGGCCCCCTCCATGAGCTGGGCCGCGCTGAGCAGGAGCCGGTCCCGGGCCGAGGGGGCTGGTGAGGGCTGAGAGGTAGAGGCGGCGGCGGTCGTCACGCGGCGGGGCGATCAGTCCTCGAGGATGGCGGGCAGCCCGAAGTAGCCGAACAGGTCGCCACCGAGGAAGTTGTGGATGGTGGAGATGCGGTCCCCCGACGTCTCCAGGACCTGGATGGCGAAGGGCTCGTAGCGGCCGCCACCGGCGTCGTGGTAGGTGGCGAACCCCATGTTGCCGTTGGCCTGCACGGCCACCAACCGGGACCCCTTGCACACGATGCCGTGACCGGTGAGCCACCGGGCCACCTGGTCGGGCCCGATGAGCCACAGGGGGTGGGGGGGCATGGTGAAGGTGGCGTCCTCGTGCAGCAGCGCCACCAGGGCCTCGACGTCGTAGCGCTCGAAGGCGTCGCAGTACCGGGCCAGCAACTCCTGCTGCTCGGCGTCGACCTCACCCTGGGCTGCGGCCTCGCCGGGTCCGGCGGCCAGGGTGGCCCGGGCCCGCTGCAGGGAGCTGTTCACCGAGGGCACGCTGGTGTCGAGGAGCTCGGCCACCTCGCTGGCCCGCCAGCGCAGGACCTCGCGCAGGATGAGCACGGCCCGCTGCCGGGGGGGCAGGTGTTGCAGGGCGGTCACGAAGGCCAGGCGGATGGTCTCCCTGGTGGCGGCCACCTCGGCGGGGTCGCCACCCGTGGGCATGACCTGGTCGTCACGCACGGGCTGGACCCAGGCGTGCTCGGGCAGGGGGTTGCCCGGTCCGGGGCCATCGGCCGAACCCGCCGGCCCCATCTCCATGGGCTGGGCCCGACGCTGGCGGCCGCGCAGCAGGTCGAGGCACACGTTGGTGGCGATGCGGTACATCCACGAGCGCAAGCTGGAGCGGCCCTCGAAGCTGTCCAGGCTCCGCCACGCCCGCACCATGGTCTCCTGCACGGCGTCTTCGGCCTCGAAGCCCGAACCCAGCATGCGGTAGCAGTAGCCGGTCAGCTCCCGGCGGAAGGGCTCGAGCGACTCGGCCGTGAGCTCGTCGGTGGCCAGGGGCACGTCGGGACCGGCGTCCGCATCCGACGGGCCGGTGGTGCTGGCGGAGGGAGCGGCACGGAACGGCATCGACGGGATGCTAGGGGCGAGGGCCACCGCGTGCAGACGGATGCCGCGAGGCGAACTCATCGCGCCGATGAGTTCCCCGCCCCGCCGACGTCTTCCGTGACGAGACCACACGCTGCGTGGTCGCGGGCCGGGTGGCGGTCGGGTGGTTCTGGAGGGAGACGGCATGGGTGCTGGTGCTGGAGAGGCTCCAGAGAGGCGGACGGCCGCCCCCGCCACCGGCACCCGCGTCACCCTCCTGGCCGCCGGCGTGCCCACCTCCTACGTGAGCCACGGCGCCGGGTCCCCCCTGGTCCTGCTGCACGGCGGCGTCGTCGGGGGTGAGTGCTGGGCCGCCCAGGTCCCCGCCCTGGCCCCCCGGTTCCGGGTGCTGGTGCCCGACCGCCGCGGCCATGGCCACACGCCCGACGTGGCCGGGCCCTACACCTATGGGGCCATGGCCGAGGAGACCATCGCCTTCCTCGAACAGGTGGTCGACGGCCCCGCCGACCTGGTCGGGTGGAGCGATGGCGGCAACGTGGCCCTGCACGTGGTGCGGGCCCGGCCCGACCTGGTGCGCAAGGTCGTGGTCATGGGGGCCAACTTCCACCACAGCGGCCTGCACCCCGACTACCGGACCCTGGCCCTGACGGGACCGTGCCGCCCCGACCTCGACCCCATCCACGAGCCCCTCGACGGGCCCTCCCCCGACGGGGCCGACCACTGGCCGGTGATCTCGGCCAAGCTGCTGGCCCTGTGGAGCACGGGCCCCACCCTCACCGTCGAGGACCTGGGCGGCATCGTCCGGCCCGTGCTCGTCCTGGTGGGCGACGACGACTGCATCACCTACGAGCACACGGCGACGTTGCTCGAGGCCCTGCCCCAGGGCCAGCTGGCCGTCGTCCCCGGGACGTCGCACCTGTTGCCCGTGGAGAAGCCCGACCTGGTCAACTGGCTGATCCTCGACTTCCTGACCGACGGACGCCCCGCCCGGCTCGTGCCCCTGCGCTTCGGTGCGGTGCGCTAGGGCCGGCGGTCAGGGTTGGGGAGGCAGGATCCACACGTCGTCGGGGATGCGGCCCTCGAGGGTGCGGACGGCGCTGCGCAGGCCGGGGTCGCGCCCGTCCCACACCACCAGGGCCACGTCGGCCCGGGGCAACAGCCAGGCGTCCCGCTTGCCCAGGGCCATGCCCGCGGCCTGGCGGGAGTCGGGCTTGCGGGGCGACACCAGTTTGGTGTCGGCCGCCCCGGCCAGCAGGTCGCGGTAGGCGGCCCGGCTCGACGCCGGCCACTTCTCGTCGGGGTCGGGGAAGGGCAGCACGGCCAGGTAGGGCACCCCGGCCGCCGTGGCCGCCTCGGCTCCCAGCTGCTCGGTGCCCAGGCCCAGCCCGGTGAGCACGACGAGGTCGGGGTGCAGGGCGCGCAGACCGGTCAGGGCCTCGGTCAAGCGGCGACGCACGTCGGACGCCACCAGGGTCTCGCCGTAACCGCCCAGCTCGGGGGGGCGGTGGCCGAGCACCACGACCCGGAAGCCGGGCGGGTCCTTGGCCCGGTTGGCCGCGCCACCCGCAGAGGCTTCGGCCCCGTCCGGCGGGGCCGGGGCCGCGGTCTTCAACGCGGCCCGGGCCGTGGCTGGAGACCCCGCCCCCGTGGGGGTGAACCCGGCGGGGTCGTCGGCCTCGCCCAGCTCGGTGGGGGGCTCGTCACCGCGGCGGCCGACCTGCTTGGCCGCAGCCTCGGTGGCCAGGCGATCGACCACGTCGTTCCAGTGGTCGTTGGCGTGGCCCTTGACCCAGGTGAAGGTCAGCTCGTGGCCCCGCCGCTGGAAGATCTCGACCATGGGCTTCCACAGGTCCTGGTTGGCCACGGGTTGGCGCTGGGAGTTCTTCCACCCCTTGGCCACCCAGTTCACGTACCAGCGCTTGTTGAAGCAGTCCACGACGTAGCGCGAGTCGCTGACGATCTCGACGGGGCCGCTGAGGGTCTCGAGGGCGTTGAAGGCGGCCGACACCTCCATGCGCTGGTTCGTCGTCTGGGACTCGGCCCCGCTGGCGTAGGGGCCGTCGGGCACGGCCCAGGCCCAGCCCCCCGGACCGGGGTTCCCGATGCAGGCGCCGTCGGTGTACACGGTCGTCGTCACCCCTCCAGCATCACCCATGTCCGTCGCCGGCCCGGCACCGCCGGGGGGTCGGTCTGCCAAGCTGGCCCCATGCAGGAGCCAACAGCTGTGCCCGTGCCCGCCGGGACCTCGGCGGGGGCGTGGCCCCTGGTCCCCCTCGATGCCTGGACCCCGGCCCGCGAGACGTTGCACCTGTGGTCCCAGATCGTGGGCAAGGTGCGCCTGGCCCTGGCCCCGTGGGTCAACCACTCGTGGCAGGTGCCGCTGTACGTCACGGCGACGGGGCTGACCACGTCGTGGATGCCGTATGGGACCCGGGGCCTCGAGCTCGCCTTCGACTTCCGCCGCCACGTGCTCGACCTGCGCACCACCGACGGCCAGGAGCGCCAGATCGCGCTGGAGCCGAAGTCGGTGGCTGACTTCTACGCCGAGACCATGGCCCGCCTGACCGAGCTGGGCACCCCGGTCCACATCCTGGCCCGCCCCGTCGAGCTGCCCGTGGCCATCCCCTTCGCCGAGGACCACGAGCACCACGACTACGACCCCGACGCCACCCAGCGCTTCTGGCTGTCCCTGGTCCAGGCCGAGCGGGTGCTGCAGCGCTTCCGCGCCGACTACGTGGGCAAGGTGAGCCCCGTGCACTTCTTCTGGGTGGCCTTCGACCTGGCCGTGACCCGCTTCTCGGGCCGTCGTGCCCCCCGGCACCCGGGTGGGGTGCCCAACTGCGCCGACTGGGTCATGGAGGACGCCTACAGCCACGAGGTCTCCAGTGCCGGCTACTGGCCCGGCGGGGCCGACGAGGGCGCCTTCTACAGCTACGCCTACCCCGAGCCCGCCGGCTTCCGCGACCGGCCCCTCGACGTGCCCGATGCCCGCTTCGACGAGGCCCTGGGCGAGTTCGTGCTCCCCTACTCGACGGTGCGCAGCGCGGCTGATCCCGATGCCCTGCTGCTGTCGTTCCTCCAGGGCACCTATGGGGCTGCGGCCGACCTGGCCTCGTGGGACCGGGGCTCGCTGGAGCGTTCGTCGCCCCCTGGACCGAGCGGGTCCGGCGCAGCCTGGGGGCCGGGCGGCCCGACCCGCTAGTCGATGGTGACGGGGTCCCCGACCCGGATGGTGCCCGGTGCCTGCACCCGGGCCCACACGCCGAGGGTGCTGTCGTGGCTGCGGGACAGGGTGCGGAACATGTCCAGGTCACGGTCGAGGCCGCCGGGCTGGGGTCGGGTGACCATGGTGCAGCGCGTGCACCGGGCCCGGACGGCGAGCTCGGCCCCCCGGCTGCCGTCGCCCACCTGCGCCGTGTGCTTGCACCACGCGTCCTCCTGCCAGCCCGTGCCCTCGGTCTCGACGAGCACGTTGGGGCGGAAGCGGCGGACGTCCCACTGACCCTGGGGGTGCTCGACGCCGCCCTGGCGCAGGCTGGCCGTGGTCACCAGCAGCAGGGGCAGGGTGTCCACGAAGTGGCCGCCGGCGGGCATGGTCCACGTGCCCGCGGCGCCGGTGTCGTCGAGGGGGTCGACGAAGAACTCGGCCGTCCCCGGGTCGCTCTCGGCTGCGGCCACCAGGCGGACGGGACGGCCGATCCACGCCGTCAGAACCCGGTCGGTGTCGTCCCCCGTCCCGACGAGCTCGGTGCCGTCGGGCAGGGTGATGCGGGGTTGCCCGTCATCGGTGAGCCGGGCACCGGCCAGCAGGAGGACGGGCTCGCGTCGGGCGGTGAGGATGTTGCCGGTGGCCAGGTCGCGGATGCCCCACCCCCGGTCACCGACGAGGCCGCCGGACTCGAGGACGGCCTCGTCCAGCTGCTCGCCCTGGAGCGACTTCACCGGGTGGCGCCACAACTCGAGGACGTTCACGTCGAGCCCCCTCAGGCCAGATCGAAGATGGCCCGTCCGCTGATGCGGCCGGCGTCGAGGGCGGCGCAGGCCTCGTTGACCTCGTCGAGGGCGAAGCGCTCGGTGACCAGCTCCTCGAGGGGAAGCGAGCCGTTGCGGTGCCACTCGAGGAAGCGGGGGAAGTCGACGTCGGGGGTGCAGGAGCCGCCGATGGAGCCCTTGAACGTCTTCTCGGCCAGCAGCATCTCCCCGGCGTTGAGCTCGACGGGGGTGAGGGGGACGCCGACGAGCACGGCGGTGCCCCCCTGGGAGACGCCGAAGCGGCCGGGGCGCACGGCGGGCACGATCTGCTCCATGGTCGAGCGGTGCCCGATGCAGTCGAAGGCGAAGTCGACGCCCTCGATGGCCATGCCCCGGAAGCCCAGGCCCTCGTAGCGGCCCCGGGTGATGGCCCGGATCTGCTCGATGGCGTCCCCGGAGCCGGCGTTGACACCGTGGGTGGCGCCGAAGCGCTTGGCGAACTCGAGCTTGGCGTCGTCGAGGTCGACGGCGATGATCACGTCGGCGCCGCGCTCCTTGGCGGCGACGACGGCGGACAGGCCCACGCCGCCCACGCCGATGACGGCCACGGACTGGCCGGCCTGCACGCCGGCGGTGTGGAGCACGGCCCCGGCGCCGGTCATGACCGCGCAGCCGATGATGGAGGTGACGTCGTGCACGGTGTCGTCGGGCACCTTCACGACGAGGGCCTGGTCGGTGATGGTGTGGGTGGCCCAGGTGAACACGTCGTCCGTGCTGGCCTGGCTGCCGTCGCCGAGGTCGAGGGTGAGCCGGCCGGGCCATCGGGTTGCGGCCTGGGGGTTGCGCGGCACCCAGGTGACGAGGGCCAGGTCGCCGACGGCGAGGTGGTCGACCTCGGAGCCGATGGCCACGACCTCGCCGGTGGACTCGTGGCCCAGCAGGGTCTTGGTGCGGCGGGGGCGGTGGAGCTGGTGGAGCTGGCTGTGGCAGATGCCGGAGGCGAACTGGCGCACGACGACCTGGGTGGGGCCGGGATCAGGGAGCTCGACGTCCTCGACCACCAGAGGTCCGGTGGTGGGAGCGACGACGACGCGGGCGGGGGTCGGCATGTGACGGACGCTACTCGCGCCGCCGACCGGCCCGCCCGGGGCCCGAACCCGCCGGAGGGGACGGGTCCAGCCCCGGATGCGTTCAGGCGAATCGTCGTCGATTCGCCGGTGTGACCGGTGCGACAGCCGTCTCGACCGGCGGACCGCCGGTCAGCCGATGGCGCCGCCGACCGACGTCTCGGCGCCGATGAGGTCCTCGGTGCCCAGCGAGTGGGCGTGCAGCGGCGTGTCCATGGCGTGGACCACGGGCAGCACCTCCTGGGCGAACAACTCCAGGCTGGCCCGGGCCTCGGCGCCCGACTTGGAGCCATGGGCCGGGTGCACGATGAGGTACTCCAAGCTCAGCCGCTCCTGTACCCGGGCCAGCTTCTCGATGAGCTGGTCGGGGGTGCCCACCAGGTGCCCGTCCTCCTGGACCTTGGCCTTGTCCTCGGCCAACTCGCGGCCCTGGGCGAAGACCTTGGCGTAGTCCTCGTAACCGGGCACCCCCTCGAAGCTGGGCGCGTTCCACACCGCGTAGTGGTTGCGGGCCGCCCACGCCTGCTCGCCGGCGTAGCGCTGGCCCTTGGCCAGCTCGTCGGGGTCGGTCGAGCAGTGCAGGTACATCATGGTCGTGGGCTGGTTGGGCTCGAGGCCCTTGGCGGCGCGGATGGCGTTGAACTTGCCCACCTGCACGGCCATGTCGTCGAGCGGGGCCCCGGTCACGAACATCTGGCCCAGGCCCAGGTCGGCGGCCAGTTCCATGGACGCCGGGGTGTTGAAGGCGGCCTTGGCCCCGGCCAGCAGCGAACCGCGGTGGGGCGCCTGGGGCCGCACGGTCGTCTCGGGCACCTGGTAGATCTCGCCGTCGTAGGAGAAGCGGTCCTCCTCCGAACGGCGCAGGATCTCGATCATCTCCACGAAGCGGGCCCGGGACTCCTCACGGGGGATGCCGAAGCCGGCGTACTCGTGGGCCGAGATGCCCCGGCCGATGCCCAGGTGCAGCTGGCGACCGTCGAGCAGCAGGTCGAGCATGGCGATCTCGTGGGCCAGCTTCAGGGGCTGCCACCACGGGGCCACGATCACCGCGGTACCCATGTCGATGCGCTCGGTGCGCCCCGCCCAGTAGGCCAGCCACTGCAGGGGGTTGCCCTGCATGGAGTAGGCCGAGCCGTAGTGCTCGGCGCACCAGATGGCGTCGTAGCCCAGGGGCTCGACCAGGTTGCCCAGCTTCATGGTCTCGCGGTGCACCTCCAGGTCGGACGTGACCGGGGGGCTGGCGTAGTCACCGGCCAGGAGCCGGTCCCAATCGCGGTGGTTGTAGTTGGTCACCATGACGCCGACCTGCATGGCCAGTCCTCCTGCCCCCCCGGGGCCCGCTCCACGCCGGCGTGTGAACCGCCGTTCGATGTGGGGGGTGACCCTAGCCCCCGGCGCCACCGCTGCTTGCGGGCCGGCCCACGCCGGCCCGGTGGCTAGAGCTCGATGACCAGACGACCGCGGGTGCCGCCCTGGGCCAGGATGCGCTGGGCCTCCCCGGCTTCCTCGGCGGTGAAGGTCCGGGCCACCCGCAGGGTCACGGCGCCGTCCTCCACCTGCTGGCGGAGCTGGTCGAGCTTGGCCTGCTCCTTGATGTAGGTGCGCACCCACACCCCGTGGATGGTGATGTCCCGCTCGCTGTCGCCCTCGAAGCCCCGGACCGCGGCCACCGCCCCGCCATCCTTGACGGCGGCGAGCACGGCGTTGTGCTGCACCGAACCGTCGGCCAGGCCGTCGACGCCCTCGGGCACCACGGCGCGGATGCGCTCGGCCACGTCGGGTCCCCGGGGCACGACGATGTCGGCGCCCAGCCCCTTGACCAGGGCCTCGTCCGCCGGCGAGGCGTCAGCCACGACCCGCAGCCCGTCGGCCTTGCCCAGCTGCACCATGTAGCCGCCGAACGCGCCGGCCGCACCGGTCACGGCCAGGGTCTGACCGGGCTGCAGGGCCAACATGTCGAGAGCCAGGCGGGCGGTGAGCCCGTTCATGGGCAGGGTCGACGCCTCGACGAGGCTGGAGCCCTCGGGGGTGCGGGCGACGGATTCGACGGGCAGGACGATCTGCTCGCTGTAGCCGCCGTGGGATCCCGAGGGCAGCACGATGGCCATGACCTCGTCGCCCACCTGCAGGTCGGTGGACACGCCCTCGCCGATCTCGTCGAGCACACCGGCCACGTCCATGCCCGCCACGTAGGGCGGGGGGTACCTGCGCAGCTGCTCGGCCCGGGCCCCGTTGCGGGTGAAGGTGTCGGTGGGGTTGACGGTGGCGGCGCGCACGCGGATGCGCACCTGGCCAGGGCCGGCGTGGACGTCGGGCACGTCGAAGATCTTCAGTGCTTCCGGCCCGCCGAACCCGTCCACTCCGATGACGCGCATGGACGTCACCATGCCACGATCCCGAACACGCACGAGGGACACCGTGCCAGGCTCGGTCCCATGCGCAGCGACCTGACCTTCGACGCGGCCGACGGGACCACCCTGGCGGCGTGGCTGTACCGCCCCGATGACGGCGTGGCCGCGGAGGGCGCCGACGGGGCAGGCCTACCCCTGGTGGTCATGAGCCACGGCTTCACCGCCCTGCGGCGCATGGGGCTCGACGCCTACGCCGCGCTCTTCGCTGACGCCGGGATGGCCTGTCTCGTCTACGACCACCGCAACTGGGGGGACTCGGCCGGCGAGCCCCGCCTGGAGACCGACCCCTGGCGTCAGCTCGACGACATGCGCGACGCGGTGACCTTCGCCCGCAGCCTGGAAGGGATCGACCCCGAGCGCATCGCCGTGTGGGGCACGTCGTACTCGGGCGGGCACGCGCTGATGATGGGGGCGACAGATCGCCGCCTCAAGGCGGTGGTGGCCCAGGTGCCCCTGGTCGACGGGGGCGCCTTCTTCCGAGCCTCGCTGAAGGGCGGCGGGGGCCAGCGCTTCCTGGACCGGCTGGCCGCCGATCGTGACGCCCGCTTCCGGGGGGAGCCGGCGCAGACCGTGCGCTCGGCCGCTGAGGGGTCGACCACGGTGGCGTGGGCCGACGCGGTGGACGTCGAGCACGTGTGGCCCAACCGGTTGACGCTGCGGTCGTTGGAGGCCGTGGGGTCCTACGTGCCCGGGGCGTTCACCGCCCGCATCTCACCCACCCCGCTGCTGATGATCGTGGCCGACGAGGACGAGATCACGCCCTCGGGGCCGCAGCTCGCCGCCTACGAAGCGGCCCGGGAGCCCAAGGAACTGCTGCGGCTGTCCTGCCTGCACTACGACGTGTACACGAAGCTGCTGCCCGAGGCCGCGGCTGCGGGTCGGGACTTCCTCGTCCACCACCTCCAGCTCTGACCGAAGCCGTTCGGCCGAATCGACACCGATTCGGCCGAAGGCCGCCGCCCCACGGTGGCGCCGGTCACACCGTCGAATCGGCGTCGAATCCGCGCCCACACCGGCCCCAAGTGACGCCCGTCACCGCAGCGATTCGACGTCGATTCGCCTGAACAGCGCGTGGATCAACGTCTGGTCGCTCCGGACAGGGCGCTGACCTGCGGTGTTGCCGTCACGTCCACCCAGGGACCGACGCCGCTGATGCGATCGATGGACACGCGCACCACCACAGCGGTGGGGGAATCGCGCAAGGCCAGGGGATGGCGCCCCAGGCCCAGGTACTTGCGAGCCAGGGCATCCATGAGCTCGGGATCGGGCCCCGGTTCGATGGTGGCCCGACCCCGGATGACGAGGTGGCGCTGGAAGCCGCGGCCGTTGCGCTCGTCGTCCTCGACGGAGAGGATGATCGTCGGGTCCCGGGCCAGGTTGCGGGCCTTGCGGCTGACCGCGTCGCTACCGAAGAGGATCTCGTCACCCTGGACGACCACCCACACCACCGACACCTGCGGTGAACCGTCGGGGTTGGCGGTCCACACGTGGGCCACGGCGTCCGTGCCCAACAGGGCCTGGGCGGGAGCGGGGATGACGGCCATGGGGTGCCTCCCGGGCTGGGACCGGGGCCGGGCTGCCGGGCAGTCGGCTCAGATCACCTGTAGAGATGGCCGATCGTAGTCACAGATGGGCCGAGGGGGACACGGGTCGTGGGACCCGAACCCGGCGGCCGCTCAGACCTTGGCCACCAACTCGGCCACCGATGTCGTCCACCCCGCCAGCTCGTCGAAGGTCGACGCCACCATCAACCGGGCCCCGGGGATGAGCTCGGCCAGTTGTTCGGCCGTGCTCACCGGGTGGGAGGGGTCCCCCGTCCACGCCAGGATCACCGTGGGCACCGCCAACCCCGCCAGCAGTTCCCGGGCCGGCAGGTCGGCCGTGGCCGCCCCCCGGAACACGGCCGCCAACCGGTCCGGCGGCGTGGCCCGCAACGACCGGGCCAGGGCCTCGTCCCAGTCCGGCTGGGTGGCGAAGGGGTCGGGCCGGGGCTGGGACAACATGCCCTCGAGCACGGCCTCGGGCCCCTGGCGCTCGGCGACGGCGGCCAGCTGGGCCCAGATCTCCACCCGCTCCTGGCGGGTCTCCCACGCCGTGGGCGGGATGACCAGCACCAGCCCGGCGACGCGTTCGGGGGCCAGCACGGCGGCGTGCAGGGCGGTGCCGCAACCCATGGACGCCCCACCGGCCACGTAGCGGTCGATGCCCAGGGCGTCGGCCAGGGCCAGCTGGTCCGCAGCCAGCGACGACCACGCCGAGTCGGCGGCCTCGGTCGAACCCCCCGACCGACCATGGCCCCGGGCGTCGTAGCGCACGACGCGTCCGGCCGCGGCCAGTTCGGGGAAGCGCAGCAGGCCGGCGTCGTCATCGTGGGCCCGCGACCCGGTCAGACCATGCCCCCACACCAGGGTGGGACCCTCGCCCCGCACCTCGTAGGCCAGCTCCACGCCCCGCACCGTGACCCGCCCGGTGGTGGCGGCGACGTCACCACCGGCCTCGGGGATCCACGCCGGCGGACGCTTGGCCAGGAAGGCGGCCACGCCCTCGGACCGCTCGGCCCCGCCGGCAGCACCGGAAGCGCCCGAAGCGGCCACCACCTCCGTGGCCACGGCCCGGGCCTGGGCGGGGGCCAACCCGGCCATGGAACGCATCAGGCGCTTGGTGGTGGCCAGGGCCTGGGGACCACTCTTGACCAGGGCCGACACGTAGGCGGCCACGGCGTCGTCGAGCTCGGCCTCGGGCACGGCCGCGGTGATGAGGCCGAGCTCGGTGGCCCGGGCCGCAGGCAGCATCTCGCCGGTCAGGAAGGCCTCGCGCAGGCTGCGGTCACTCAGGCGGTGGGCCAACAGGGCCAGCACCTCGGCCGGAGCCACGCCCAGGCGGGTCTCGGTGATGCCGATGCGGGCCGTGTCCACGGCGACGGCCACGTCGCAGACGACGACGGCGGCGGCGGCCCCACCCGCGGCGTGCCCGGCGATGCGGCCGACGACGGGCTTGTCGGCCGCGGCCACGGCGTCGACCAGGTCGGCGAAGGTCAGGCGCCGCTCCCCCGGTCCGCCGGGACCCTCCTTGAGGTCGGCCCCGGCGCTGAACGTGGTCCCCGTGTTGGTGAGGACGATGACGCGGACCTCGTCGTCGGCCTCGGCCTCGGCCAGGTCGGCCAGCAACGCCGAGAGCATGGCCTGGCCCAGGGCGTTGCGGCGCTCGGGGGCATCGAGGGTGATGGTGGCCACCCCCGCCGTCACCTCGTAGCGCGTCGGTGCAGGTCCAGTCGCTGGTCCGGACATCGCAGGTCCCCCTCGAGCGGTGTTGGTCCGCCCACGGTAGACGGCGGTCCGCTGTGGGGCCCCCAGGGCGGCGTAGGGGGAAGCCCGGATGGCGCCCCACCAAGATCGGCCTCATCGTCAGCGCCATGTCCGTGAACGTGACCCCCAAGCAGACCGCCGCCTTCTACGCCCAGGCCGCCATCTCGTTCGCCATCTCGGTGGGCGCCGTGCTCCTGGGCATCATCTACCTGCCCCTCGACGGCTGGACCCGGGGCTTCCTGGGACTGGGCGTCCTCTACGCGGTGACCTCGACCTTCACCCTGGCCAAGTGCGTGCGCGACCAGCACGAGGCCGGCCAGGTCGTGTCCCGGGTCGACGACGCCCGCCTCGAACGCTTCCTGGCCGAACACGACCCCTTCGCGGCGCGGACGTGAGGGCACAGGCCGTCAGTCGAGTCCGTGCTCGACGGCGTAGCGGACCAGGTCGGCCCGACGGCTGAGGTGGAGCTTGCCCAGGATGTTGCGCACGTGGTTCTCGGCCGTGCGGGGAGAGATGCCCAGCTCCCGGCCCACCTCGCCGTAGGAGGCGCCCCGGGCCACGAAGGTCAACACCTCACGCTCGCGCTCGGACAGGGGGTTGGCCCCCGCGCCACGGGCCAGGCGGCGGAACTCGCCCAGCACCAGGGCCGCCAACGACGGGCTGAAGACGGGCTCGCCGGCTGCGGCCCGGGCGAGCTGGTCCCGCAGCTCCCCGGTGGGCGTGGTCTTGACCAGGTAGCCGGCGGCGCCGGCGGCCACGGCGTCGAGCAGGTCACGCTCCTCCTCGGACACGGTGAGGATGACGATGGGGACGATGGGGGCCACGGCGGCGACCACGGCCAAGCCGCCCCCACCGGGCATGCGCAGGTCACAGACCACCAGGTCGGGGCGGTGGGCGTTGACAACGTCGATGGCCCCGGGAGCGTCGTCGGCCTCGCCCACGACGACGAAGCCCGCCCCCAGCTCGGCTCGCAGGCCGGCCCGGACCAGGGCATGGTCGTCAGCCAGCACCACCCGCACGGGTGCGCCCGGGGTCAGGGCAGCCACAGCCGGACCTCGGTGCCGTGGCCGGGGGCGCTGACCACCTCGGCCCGTCCGCCCACCAGGGCCATGCGGGCGTGGACCGACTGGGTCAGCCCCTGGCCCGGCGGGGTGCGCCCCGGGTCGAAGCCCACCCCGTCGTCGCGGACGGACACGAACAGGCCGCCGTCACCGTCCCCTTCCCCGTCGGCATCGGCGAACACCACGGCCCGCCGCGCCCGCGCGTGCTTGCCCACGTTGGCCACGGCCTCGGCCACCGCTCCGGTGACGGCCCGCAGCCGCTCGTCGGTCAGCGTCGCCGGTTCGCCCACGACCGACACGCTGATGTCGAGGTCGAAGGGCCGCGCCGCCCGCCGGGCCGCTTCGCGCAGGGCGGGCCCGAGGGGGGCACCGCGGGCCCAACCGGCACCGGCCGTCACCACCGGTCCGTAGAGGAAGGAGCGCAGGTCACGGTCGGTGTCCCGGGCCAGGCGGGCCAGGGTGGGGTCGCTCGTGGCCGTACGTCGCTCGACCAGGGCGAGGGTCTGCAGCACACCGTCGTGCAGGGTGCGGGCCACCTCGTCGCGGGCCCGGGTGGTGGCCACCTCCTCCTCGGCCCGGCGCAACAGGTGTCCGACCCAGCCGGCCACAGCGCCGTACAGCGCGTAGAAGGCCACGGTGGCCAGCAACGAGGCCCACTGGTCCCCCGTGGGCTGGCCCACCCCGTTGGCCCAGGCCCCGAACAGGCGGCCGAGCCCGACGAAGGCCCCAGCGGGGGCGGCGATGGCCGGGCCCAGGCTGAACCCGGCCCCGATGACGCCGACGACGGGCCAGCCCCCGGCCAGGCCCTGTCGACCGGCGAAGGCGTGGCCGCCGTCGAAGGCGAAGCCCTCCAGCGCCAACATGGCGAACCCCACGCCGAGCTCGGTGATGACGAACCACGCCGGCAGCGGCCGCAGGGAGGACGACACCGCCCGCGTGCCGATGATGGTGACGACCAGGGCCGCACCGAGGAGCAACGCGGCCAGCCACGGTCGGGCCAGCCGGTCGGCGCCCACGACGACGACGCCGACGGACCACGCCAGCGTGCCCCAGCGCAACACGACCAGGCCCCGCAGCACGCTGCGGCTGGTGGGACCGTGGGCCCCGACCCCATGAGCGGAGAGGTGAGTGGAGACGCGACCAGCGACGCCGGCGAGCTCGCCGGCGTCGCTGGTGGTGTTCGTGGTGCCCGGGACCCGCGTCAGCGGGCCGACCCCGTCAGCTCGCTTCGGTGGCCGCCACCGGGACCGCGTCGGCCTCGGCGTCGACGGCCTCGGGGACCACCTCGGGCTCGGGGGAGGCGTCTTCGACCTCGCCGGCGGCGATGGCGATGGCCGGGTTGCGGTTGGGGTCACCGACCGCGCCCAGGGAGTCCCGGAACAGGGAGATGGCGACGAGCTTGCCCCGCTCGCCCAGTTCGGACTCGAGGATGCGGTTGACCGACGGGGCCAGGTCCTTGTGGGCGGTGACGATCTCGAGACCGATGGTCTCGCTGGGCGTCAGGTTCTCGGGCGGCGGCGCCGCGGCCTTCTTCTTGGCCCTGGGCTTGGTGGTACGGGGCTTCGCTGTGACCGGCATCGCATCCTTCTTGGGGCTGGAGGGAGACGCCTCGGGAGCGAGATGGCGAACGGAGGGTCGGCACGGTTCGCCGCAGGACCACGACGCGCACGCTCGAGAACTCACCGGCCGCGGAGCACTGGGACGAGGAGGGACCGAAGACCCGAGGCCCGTCAGGCTCGGCAGGGCACAGATGCCCCGACGGAGATGCGAGCTTCGCAGCGACGGGCCCAGCTCTGGCCGGCAAGGACGTCTTCCACAGGCTACCAGCCCGCCCCCACCCCAGCCGGAACGGGCTGGTGATCAGGCGGGGAGCGACGCGTAGGCCGCCCGCAGCAACGCATGGGCCCGATCGTCGCCCACGGTGCCCTCGCCCATGCGGTTCATGACATAGGCCACGCACATGTGGGCATCGAGGTCGTTGACCACCAGGGACCCACCCCAACCACCCCAGTAGCAGACCCCGGCGTTGGGGGCGATGGGGGCCCGCGGGGAGTTGAGCCCGTAGCCGATGCCGAAGGTGACCCCGATGCCCAGCACCAGGTCACGTCCGGCGGCCTGCTGCTCGAGGATGCGGGCGCAGGTGGCGGGCGACAGCAGTTGCACGTCGCCCACCGTGCCCCCGTTGGCCACGATGCTCTGCACCGCGGCCACCGAGCGGGCGTTGCCGTGCCCGTTGGCCGCGGGGATCTCGGCCCGGCGCCAGCCGTCCTCCCAGGACTGCTCGGCAGCCAGGCGGGGGTTGGCGGCCCGGTAGGGGATGCTGTCGCGGTTGGGGGTGCCGCCACCGCCACCGAAGACGATGGGGGGTGCGGGGATGACGGGGGCGATGCGACTGTCGTGCTCGGGCCCGGTGCCGATGTGGAAGTCCGCCCCCAGGGGCCCGGCGATCTCCTCGTCGAAGAACGTGCCCACGCTGCGCCCGTCGACCCGGCGCACGACCTCACCGATCAGGTAGCCCTGGGTGATGCCGTGGTAGCCCGACTTCGTCCCCGGCTCCCACCACGGCTCCTGGTCGGCCAGCAGCTTGGTGCACTTCTCCCAGTCGTAGAGGTCCTCGGGCTCGAGCTTCACCTGCCACGCCGGCAGGCCCGCGGTGTGGGCCATGATGTGGCGCACGAGCACGCCCTCCTTGCCGGCCGCGGCGAACTCGGGCCAGTAGGTGGCCACGGGCGCGTCGAGGTCGACCAGGCCCCGGTCGGCCAGGACCAGCAGCGACAGCGCGCTCATGGTCTTGGTGGTGGAGAACACGTTGATGATGGTGTCCTCCTGCCACGGCTGCGTCTTCTCGACGTCGAGGTGGCCGCCCCACAGATCGACGACGGGCTGGCCGTCGACGGTCACCGCCACGGAGGCGCCGACGTCGGCACCCGTCTCGAACAGCTTGGAGAACGCGTCGCGCACCCCGGAGAAGGACTCGTCACAACGACCCTGCACGTCGACCACCACTGACCCCCCGATAGACCCACCCGCTAGACCCAGCAGCGGGTGAACCTAGCCTCAGCCGGCGGAGGGGACCTGACGCACCTGCTCGCGGGCCCCGACGGCGGCGTGACGCACGACACCGTGCGTGTAGCGTCCCGGGCGTCCCCCGGGACCCGCCGTCCGGGTGCACCGGAGTGGGGAAGATCAGCCGGAAGATCGAGGTGGCGCCGTGCCCGAGTCGCTGACCATGACCACCCCCGACGGGGTCGACATCGCCGTGTTCCGCTGGCTCCCCGCGGTGGGCACGCCCCGGGCCGTGGTCCAGATCGCCCACGGCGCCGCCGAGCACGCCCGCCGCTACGGTCGCCTGGCCGGTGAGCTCACCGGGGCCGGCTACGCCGTGTACGCCAACGACCACCGAGCCCACGGCGAGACGGCGGCGGCGGACCGGGGACCGGGTCTGGCCGGGCCCGACGCCTGGAACCACGTCGTGACCGATGCCAAGCAGCTCACCGACCTGATCGCCGCCGAGCAGCCGGGACTGCCCATCGTCTTGCTGGGCCACAGCATGGGCTCGTTGTTGGCCCAGGACTACCTGCCCCGCTTCGGTGACGGGCTGGCCGCCGCCGTGCTCAGCGGCACCACCGGCTCCTCCCCCCTCGAGGACGACGAGCTCAAGGCCCAGATCCTCGCCGCCGCCGTCGAGCAGGGGCCCGACGAGCCCTCCGAGCAGTTCGGCCTCCTCTTCGCCGACTTCAACGACCCCTTCGTCGAGGGTGCGGGGCCCGACGGACCTACGGGCTTCGAGTGGCTCAGCCGCGACGCTGACGAGGTCAAGCTCTACGTGGACGACCCGTGGTGCGGCTTCCTGCTCAGCAACGGCTTCGTGGCCGCCATGACCGAGGGGCTCGACGCCATGTGGGCCGAGGGTTACGAGCGCACCATCCCCATCGCCCTGCCCGTGCTCATCATCTGCGGCGACCAGGACCCCGTGGGCCAGAACGGCGAGGCCGTGCACACGCTGACCGACCGCTACCGCAACGTCGGCCTCGAGGTCACCGAGATCCTCTACCCCGGGGCCCGCCACGAGATCTTCAACGAGACCAACCGTGACGAGGTCCACCGCGACCTGCTCACCTGGTTGGATCGGGTCCTGCCCGACCCCGTGGTTCAGCCGGGCTGACCGGCGGGGACCGGCGCCACCAGGTGCTCGAAGGGCCACTGGACGACGCCGCCGCGCACGGGCACGCAGGCGTCGGGGTAGTCGGCCCGGAACTCGACACCCTCGTCGATGGCCCGGTCGAGGAAGTCGGCCAGCTGGTCCATGGCCCCCGTGGGCAGGTCGTGCAGCACCAACACCGTCCACGGCAGGTCGGCCATGTCGGCCCGGGCCCGCTCGGGCCAGGTCACGGTGTCGATCCAGTCCCGGGGGACGCTGTTCCAGACCACCACGGTGTAGTCGTTCGCCACCAGGTGGTCGACGGCGGCATGGCTGAGCAGGTGCTGGTCGAGGTTGCCGCCCCCGCCGAAGGGGCGGAACAGCCAGTCGTCGCCGGCCAGGTCACCCATCAGGCGCTGCATGGCGGCGATCTCGGACTGGGGGTGATCGGTGGCGGGGTCGTCTCCCAGGGGGATGCGGTGGTTCATGGAGTGGTTGCCGACGCGATGGCCGGCCGCAGCGACCTGCTCGGCCAGCTCGAGACCACCGGGCAGGCGGAGCTGCTGACCGACGACGAAGAAGGTGGCCGGCAGCTGCCGTTGGCCGAGGATGTCGAGGACCTGGGGGGTGACGGCGGGCGACGGTCCGTTGTCGAACGTGAGGGTGAGACGGCATGGGTCGGACAGCTGATCGGGCATCGGTCCCTCCTTCGGCGTGCAGTACCGTGACCGCGAGACGTCGGTCACACTACGTCGGCGACCGACGCCGACACGTTCGTCGGCCGCGGCCACCTCGGGGAGGACATCATGACTGACACCGCCGCACCGCCCCAGGGTCTGCTGACCAGCCTGCCCTCCCGCATGCACCACCACGCCTGGGTGGTGCGCGACCAGAGCGCGACCCGGGACTTCTACGAGGGGATCCTCGGCATCCCCCTGGTGGCCACGTGGTGCGAGGTCGAGGACCTGCGGGGCAAGGTCCGCGAGTACTGCCACACGTTCTACGGGCTGGCCGACGGCAGCGCCCTGGCCTTCTTCCAGATGGCCGAGCCCGCCGACAACGACGAGCTGTCCGCGTTCCGCCAGGGTTCGCTGGGCCACATCGCCCTGTCGGTCGACGAGGCAGTGCAGGCCGACATCGATGCCCGCCTGACCGCAGCGGGCGTGGGCCACCGGGTGGTCGACCACGGCTACTGCCGCTCGCTGTACGTGGTCGACCCCGACGGGTTGTCGGTCGAGTTCACCGTGGACGTGCCCGAGGCCGACCAGATCAACGAGATGCGCGTGGCCGACGCCCACTCGACGTTGGACCGGTGGCTGGGTGGGGACCACACCCCCAACAACGACTGGCGGGCCGAGGCCCACTGATCCGTCGTGCCGTGGGCCACCCCGTGCCCGCCGGTTCAGGCCGGGGTGTGCTCGGCGAGGAAGGTCGCCACGGCCGCCTTGGCGGCGGCGTGGTGCTCGGGCTGCTTCCACCGCTCGATGAGGGTGGCGCGGGGGCAGCGCTCAGCCACCAGCCGGGAGCTGCTCTCCGGGTGGTAGATGTCGTTGCCCATCAGGACCAGCAGGGGGGCCGGGCACTGGGCCAGCTCGTCGTCGGTGACGTTGAAGAGGGCGAGATCACCGCCGTACATGGACTCACGGAAGGTGGCCCAGTCCTGCGCGCTGGCCTCGGGGTGCTGGGGGGCGATGTCCTCGGCCCAGGTGTCGAACATCTCGTAGAAGGTGTCGCGGTTGTCGTCACGGCCGATGGTCTGGAAGAGCACGGCCGAGGCGACGCGGTCGGGGGCGGCCTGGATGAGGCCCAGGGAGTAGGGGCCGCCGATGCACATGCCGGCCACGTGGAAGCGGTCGACGCCGAGGTGGTCCAGCAGGGCGAGCTGGTCGTGGGTGTAGGTCTGCCAGCCGTCGCTGGCGCTGACGGGGGCGGTCGATCGCCCGGCGTTGCGCTGGTCCATGGCGATGACCCGGTAGGTGGAGGACAGCTGCTCGATGGGGTTCCACGGCGTGTTCTGCCAGTAGGGCACGGCGGAGCGCATGCCCCCGGGGGCGAGGAGGAGGAGAGGGAAGCCGGCCCCGTGGTCCTCGTAGTAGAGGTGGGTGTCGCCGTGCTCGAACATGGCCATCTGCGGTCCCCCTGGGTCGATCGCGGCGTCAGTCCAGCACACGGTCCGGTCCCCCGCCCCTCCGAGCAGGCAGGGCGTTCTGTTGACCTCGCTCAGTGACCATCAGTCGCTCGAGACCCACACTTCCTGCGGTCCGGATAGGTCGTCGAATCGACGTCGAATCCGGGCTACGGCACCCCCGCCACAAGGGTGGTCGCACATCGTCCCAGGTCAGCGGCTACGTCGACCTTCGTTGTCACACCTCAGGACGATGATGGCCCCGCTCCACCTGGTCGCACCGGCCCCTGCCCGGCGCTCACGAACTCCCCGTACTCCAGGACGTGCCGCCATGGGTTCCCGCGACCTCCCTCCCATCCGCCAACACGGCCGCCTCAGCCGCGCCGACCGGGACCGCCTCCAGCGCGAGCAGAACGAGGAGATCGACGAGCTGCGGGCCGAGGATCGCGCCATCGCCGCCTTGTTCGTCGACCGGCAGCGCCGCGCCCGTCGCATCGCCGACATCGAGACCCAGCTCTTCCCGCCCACCCTGTGGCACCGGGGCAGGCGTCCCGGTCCTGACCGGCTCACCGACCCCCTGCCGCCCCTCCCCGAGCAGCCCACCTGGCTGTGGGGCCGGCGCCTGCGGGCTGTGTGCCTGCGCCTGCTGCACCGTTGCGGGACCCTGCCCCTGCGCCAGCTCCACGCCCTGTTGCACCTGCACGGCTTCGGCGTGGCCGGCGACCATCCCGTCAAGGTCCTGGCCGACGCCCTCGGCCACGAGACCGAGCACGGCAAGGCCGAACGTCGGGGCCGGGGCATCTACCGAACTGCCCCCGACTACCGACCCCCGCCCCCCAGTGCGCCGTGGCTGACCGGCGTCGCCCTACCCGACCTCGGCGAGGCAGATGAGGGCCCGACAGGCGATGGGGGCGAACCGGACGCCCCCGATCTCGCAGCCGCTCAGTAGGCACCCTGCTTGTCGAAGAACCGCCGCGGGTTGTCCACCAGCATCTGGTCGATCTGGGCCTCGGTCACGCCGGCCTCGCGCAGCGCGGGTAGCACGTCGCGGCTGATGTGCAGGTAGGTCCAGTTAGGCATGTTCGGATGCGGCAGCTCACCGGGGATCCAGTCCAGGTAGCACGACGCGTCGTGGCTCAGGACCATGCGCTCGGCGTAGCCGCGGGCACACAGCTCGGCCACCACCCCCACCCGCTGGGGCGTGGTCAGGTGGGCGTCGATGCCGAAGCGGTCCATGCCCAGGTAGCTGCCGTTGTCGATCAGCTTCATCAGGTAGTCGAGGTCATCTGTGTCCCCCGAGTGACCGATCACCACCCGGGTCAGGTCCACCCCCTCCTCGAAGAAGATGGCCTGCTGCTCGAGGCCACGCTCAGTGCGGGCGTGGGTGTGGGTGGTGATGGGCACGCCGGTCTCGCGATGGGCCCGGGCCACGGCTCGCAGCACCCGCTCGACGTCCTTGGTCACCCCGGGGATGTCGGTGGCGCACTTCAGCACCGCGGCCTTGATGCTGGTGCCGGCCACCCCTTCGGTGATGTCGCGCACGAACATGTCGACCATGGGATCGGACCCACCGGGCCCGCTGCCCGGTACCCGACGACGGAAGTAGGGGGGCAGCTCGTTGAACGTGTACAGGCCCGTGGCACACAGGATCTGGAGGTCGGTCTGCTCGGCGATCCTGGCGATGCGGGGCAGGTAGCGTCCCAGCCCCAGCACCGTCGGATCGAGGATGGCGTCGATGCCCGCCGCCTTGAGCTCGTTCAGCCGAGCCACGGCGTCGGCCACCCGCTGATCCTCGCTGCCCCACTCCTGGGGGTAGTTCTGCTGGATCTCGGGTGAGAGCACGAACACGTGCTCGTGCATCAGCACCCGGCCCAGCTCAGCCGAATCGATCGGGCCCCTGGCGGTCTCGACGGTGGTCATCGGCCACTCCCCTGCCTGCCGTCGCCCCCGTGGCGACGTCCGCGGAAGCTAGCTCTCCGAGCAGCCCGGCGACCCCCAGCCCTGCTGGCCATGACCGCCGAGCAGAGCGTCGGGCAGCGTCACCCGGACCACGTCGTAGTCCACGTCAGGACCGGGGGTGGTGCCGAAGCGGGCGTTGACGGCATACAGGGCGCCGCCGTAGAGGTCGCCGGTTGTGGGAACCCGGAACCGGTCGTCGGTGAGCACGTCGACGACCGAACCGCTGACCAGGTCATCGGCCAGATCGATCACCGACACCTGGTTGATGCGGTTCTGGATCACGAAGAGCGGGCCGTCACCCTCGAGGACCATGCCGTCACCGTTGACCAGGCTGGCGCCGCCCAGGTCGACCAGGGTGGCATCACCGGTGGCCGGGTCGACCCGGTACAGCTCGCCCCGGCTGCTGTGCACCACGAAGAGGGAGCCATCCGGGGCGGTGACGATGCCGTTGGCGTTGAGCACGCCGTCCTCGAACACGAACTCACCACCGAGGGGGACGTCCTCGAACTGGGTCGGGTCGGCCAGGGACATCTTGTGCAGCACCGGCTGGTTCGAATCGGTGAACCAGGCGGCGTCGTCGGTGAGGGCGACGTCGTTGACGAAGGTGGGGGCGGTGCCCAGCACCACGTCGGTCAGCTCGGTGCCGGTGGCGGCGTCGTAGACCCGGGCGTGGCCGGTGGCGCCGCCCGACACGTAGAGGCGGCCGGTGCGGTCATCGAACTCGAGGCCGGTGGACTTGCGGTCGGGCTGGCCCTCGACCAGCACGTGACCCTCCCCGGTGCGGGCGTTGGCGGCGTAGATGGCCCCATCCACCAGGGATCCGGCGTAGAGCACAGGTCCATAGCCGAAGACAACGCCCTCGGGGGCGAAGCCGTTGGGCAGGGCGATCGTCTCGGGGACCATGGCGGCCGGCGAGTCGCCGCCGTGGTCGCCATCGACGTCGTCCGATGCTCCTGCTGGGGTTCCGACCAGGGCCAGGGCCAGAACCCCGGCCACGGCCAACGCCATCCTGCTCTTGCGCATCACGCTGCTCCCCTCGGTCGACTAGGTATCGCTACCCGGCGCCAGGCGCGCCCGAACGTCGTGGAGCGGTACGTCGGCCGGCCGACCCCGGTTCGCGGCGAGCGACCGGGGGGCGTCGATTCGACGTCGATTCGACGTGCACCGCCGGCCAGGCCGACCGTCGCTACCAGGTGCGCAGCTCGGGCAGGACCAGCTCGGAGAACAGTCGCGCCGGCACCCGGGTGTCACGACCGAAGAACTCGACCACGAACATGGTGCAACCCAGGTCGACGTGGCGGCGCACCCGGTCGATGACCCCCTCGGGCGAGCCCCAGATGCCGTGGGCCTCGATGCCCGCCCCCATGTGACCGCCGTAGACCTTGGATGCCTTGGCCAGGGCTTCCTTGGCCTCGGCGTCGGTCTCGGCGATGACCACGGTGCACTGCTGGGACACGGTGACCTCGGCCGGATCCCGGCCGACCTCCTCACAGCGCCGCCGCAGCACCTCGACCTTGTGGCCGAGCTCGCCCTGGGTGACGGCCAGGTTGTTCCAGATGTCGGCGTAGCGCGCCGCGATGCCCAGCAGCACCTTCTCGCCGCTCCCACCCACCAGCAACTTCAGCGGCGCTTCGGGCTTGGGCTCGAGCCACGCCCCGTCGGCCTTGGCGAAGGCACCATCGAAGGTGACCTGCTCCTCGGTCCAGAACTTCGTCAGCAGCTCACAGGTCTCTTCCAATGCGGCTAGGCGGTCGCGCACGGGCGGGAAGGGCACGCCGTAGCCCCGGTACTCGGCGTCGTTCCAGCCCGCGCCGAGGCCGGCGATGACCCGACCACCGCCGGCGATGTGGTCGATGGTGGCCAACTGCTTGGCGAACACGGCCGGGTTGCGGAACCCCGGCGGCGTGACCAGGGAGCCCAGCGCCACCCGCTTGGTGATGGCGGCAACCGCAGCCAGCTCGCTCCACGCCTCGAGGATGGGGGTCTGGGGCGACGGCACCCCGAAGAGGTGGTCGCACACCCACACCGAGTCGTAGCCGAGCGCTTCGAACTCGGTGGCCGCGGCGGCGGCCTCGGCCCAGCTGCGCTTGATCTGCGGCAGCGTCACCCCAACGTGCAGCGCCATGGTTCCCCCCAGGGTCGTGTGGGCCGGAGCGTAGCTGCCGCCCGTTTGCGCAGGTAGAGGGCGCCAGCGGATTCGACGTCGATTCGACGTGCGACCGGTCGGGGCCGGCAGCGGGCCCGTCGGCTGGCGGCCGGGCCCGGCCGCCAGGGCCGGCGCCGGCGCCGGCCCAGCGGGCTAGCGTCCGCCCCGGCGGCGAGGGGCCGGACCGCACCGGGACGGGACCGCCAAGGGGGACGTCATGAAGCTCGGTCTGTCGTTGGGCTACTCCGGAGCGCGCCTCGACCTGCCGCTCGACCTCGTCCGCCTGGCCGAACGCTCGGGCTTCGACTCGGTGTGGACGGCCGAGGCCTACGGATCGGACGCCGTCACCCCCCTGGCCTACCTGGCCGCGGTCACCGAGCGCATCCGCCTGGGCACCGGCATCATGCAACTCGCCGGCCGCACCCCGGCCATGTGCGCCATGCAGGCCCAGACCACCGACGCCCTGGCCGGCGGCGGTCGCTTCATCGCCGGCCTCGGCGTCTCCGGCCCCCAGATCGTCGAGGGCTGGTACGGCCAACCCTGGGGCAAGCCGTACTACCGCCTCCGCGACTACATCCTCATCATGAAGGCCATCTTCGAGCGTGAGGCCCCGGTCTCCCACCAGGGCCGGGAGATCTCCCTGCCCTACGACGGCCCCGGCGCCACCGGCCTGGGCAAGCCCCTGCGCTCCATCCTCCACGGCGACCCCGCCCTGCCCATCTGGCTGGGCTCGGGATCCGAAGCCACCGTCAAGCTCACCGCCGAACTGTGCGACGGCTGGCTGCCCATGCACTTCATCCCCGGCCGCATGGAGCACTACCGCCCCTGGGTGGAAGAGGGCTTCCGCCGCGCCGGGGGCGGCAAGGGCTGGGCCGACCTCGAGATCCAGGCCATGGTCGGCGTGCGCATCACCGACGACGTGCCCAAGGCCCTGGCCGCCCAGAAGCCGGGCATCGCCCTCTACGTCGGCGGCATGGGTGCCTCGACCATGAACTTCCACAACCAGCACATGCGCCAGATGGGCTACGAGGAAGAAGCCGAGAAGATCCAGGAGCTGTTCCTCGCTGGCCGCAAGGAGGAAGCAACCGACACCGTGCCCGACGACTACGTCGACGCCCGCTGCCTGGTGGGCACGCCCGACCGCATCCGCGACCGCTACGCGGCGTGGGCCGACTCGGGCATCACCGGGCTCACCATCCAGACCGACCAGGCCGAAGCCATCGAGCTGTTCGCCGACCTGGCTCGTGAGCGCCCCGCCGCAGGCATGGCCGGCACCACCGCCGGCGCCACCAGCCCCACCACCGGCTGACCCGACCGTCCACCACAGCGTTGGCCACGGGGCGACCACTACCGTGACGCGCGTGCCCACCGCCGAAGGATCCCGGACGCACAGAGCCGCCATCCTGACCGTGGACGACGACATCGGGGTGTCGCGCGCCGTAGCCCGTGACCTGCGACGACAGTACGGCGAGCGCTTCCGCATCATCAGGGCCGAGTCCGGCCCCCAGGCCCTCGAAGCCCTGAAGGAGACCAAGCTGCTGGGCGAGGACGTCGCCCTCCTGCTGGCCGACTACCGCATGCCCCGAGATGAGCGGCATCGAGTTCCTCGAGAAGGCCATGGACCTGTTCCCCCGGGCCCGCCGCGTGCTCCTCACCGCCTACGCCGACACCGACGCCGCCATCGCCGCCATCAACCTCGTCGACGTCGACCACTACGTGCTCAAGCCGTGGGACCCGCCCGAGGAGGCCCTCTACCCCGTCATCGACGGGTTGCTCGCCCTGTGGGCGGCCGACCGCAAGCGCCCGCCCACCGAGCTGCGGGTCGTGGCCCACCGCTGGTCGGCCCGCTCCCACGAGGTGCGCGACTTCCTGGCCCGCAACAACGTGCCCGTGCGCTGGTACCTGGCCGAGGACCCCGAAGGCGCCCGGCTGCTCAGCGCGGCCGGCCTGACCGCCGAGCGGCTCCCCGTGTGCATCACCCCCGCGGGTGAGACCCTGGTCGAGCCGACCAACACCGAGCTCGCCGCCCACGTGGGCCTGTCCACCACCCCGGCCACAGACTTCTACGACCTCGTCGTCATCGGCGGCGGCCCCGCCGGTCTGGGTGCGGCGGTGTACGGCGCCTCGGAAGGCCTCAAGACCGTGCTCGTCGAACGACGGGCCACCGGGGGTCAGGCCGGGGAGAGCTCGCGCATCGAGAACTACCTGGGCTTCCCCGACGGGGTGTCGGGCCAGCAGCTGACCGAACGGGCCCGGCGCCAGGCCACCAAGTTCGGCGCCGAGCTCATCACCACCCGCAAGGTCATCGGCCTCGACGTCCGGGGCTCGGCCCGCGTCGCCCGCTTCGAGGACGGCACCGAACTGGCCGCCCACACCGTCATCCTCGCCACCGGCGTGGCCTATCGGCGCCTCGACGTGCCCGGCCTGGCCGACCTCACCGGCCGCGGCGTGTTCTACGGCGCAGCCACCACCGAGGGCCCCTCGTGCCAGGACCAGGACGTCTACATCGTGGGCGGGGCCAACTCGGCCGGCCAGGCCGCCATGTACTTCTCCCGCTACGCCAGCCGGGTCCACGTGCTGGTGCGGGGCGACTCCCTCGAACGGTCCATGTCCCACTACCTCATCGAGCAGCTGCGCTCGGTCGAGGGCATCACGGTCCACACCTGCACCGAGGTCGTCGGGGGCAGGGGCAACGACCACCTCGAGGAGCTCACCCTGCGCGACGCCAACACCGGCGCCGAGCGCACCGTGCCCGCCGACTGGTTGTTTGTGTTCATCGGCGCCGCCCCCCACACCGACTGGCTGGACGAGGCCGTGCTGCGCGACCCCCGGGGCTTCGTCCTCGCCGGTCCCGACCTGGCCAACGACGGCCAGCTGCCCGACGGCTGGCCACTCGATCGCGCCCCCTACCACCTCGAGACCAGCGTGCCCGGCATCTTCGTGGCCGGCGACGCCCGAGCCGAATCCGTCAAGCGGGTGGCCTCCGCTGTCGGCGAGGGCGCCATGGCCGTCACCCTCGTACATCGTTACCTGGAGAAGCTGTGACCACCACAGATCCCACCACCGCCCAGTCCGACGCCGACACCGAGCGCGTGAGCGTCGACGAGCTGCGCCGCCTGTTCCTGTTCGAGGCCCTCGACGCCCCCAAGCTGGACTGGCTGGCCGCCAACGGCGACATCGAACGGCGCGAAGCCGGCGACATGGTCCACCTCGAGGGCGAGCCCGCCACCTGCTTCTACGTGCTCCTCGACGGCACCGTGGCCCTGTTGCGCCGCGTCCAGGGCGACGACGTGGAGATGAGCCGCACCAGCCTGGCCGGCAGCTACGGCGGAGCCATCCAGGCCTACGTCGAGGACCTCGACCAGGTGTACCTGAACTCCATGCGGGCGGTCACCCCGGCCCGGTTCTTCGTGCTCGGCGCCCGCGAGTTCGAGCACATGATGCGCAAGTGGTACCCCATGGCCGTCCACCTGCTGGCCGGGCTCATGCTGGGCATGCAGAACAACCAGGCCGTGGTGGGCCAGCGCGAGCGCCTGCTGGCCCTGGGTTCGCTGTCGGCGGGCCTCACCCACGAGCTGAACAACCCCGCGGCCGCCGCGGTGCGGGCCACCTCGGCCCTGCGCGAGCGGGTGGCGGGCATGCGCCACAAGCTGGCCATGCTGGCCTCGGGCGAGATCGACCGGACCTCGCTCGCCACCCTGGTCAAGCTGCAGGAGCACGTCGTCGAGGGCGTGGCCAAGGCCCCCAAGCTCAGCCCCATCGAGGAGGGCGACCGCGAGGACGAGCTGGCCGAGTGGCTCGACGACCACGACATCCCCGGCGGCTGGGACGTGGCCCCCATCCTGGCCCAGGGCGGCATCGACGTGGCCTGCCTGGCCGACATCGCCGAGTCCCTCCCCCCCGAGATGGCGGCGGGTGCCGTGCGTTGGATGGGCTACTCGGTGGAGACCGAGCTGCTCATGGGCGAGATCGAGGACTCGGTCAACCGCATCTCCAACCTCGTCGCCGCCACCCGGCAGTACTCCCAGATGGACCGCTCCCCCGTCCAGGTCGTCGACATCCACGACCTGCTGGACTCCACCCTGGTCATGATGGCGGCCAAGCTCGAGGGCATCACCGTCCACAAGGACTACGACCGCTCCCTGCCCAAGGTGGCCGTCTACGCGGCCGAGCTCAACCAGGTGTGGACGAACCTGATCGACAACGCCGCGCAGGCCATGGCCGGCCAGGGCACCCTCACCGTGTGCACCGGCCGTGAGAACGACGCCATGCTCATCGAGATCGGTGACACCGGTACGGGCATCCCCGCCGACGTGCAGTCCCGGGTGTTCGAGCCCTTCTTCACCACCAAGCCGATCGGCCAGGGCACAGGGCTGGGCCTCGACATCAGCTGGCGCATCGTGGTCAAGCGCCATCGTGGCGACCTCACCGTCGAATCGGTGCCCGGCGACACCCGCTTCAAGGTCCGCCTTCCCCTGACGTCGACGCCCGTGGAGGACTGAGCCTGCGGGCTGCCTCCGGGCTAGGACCGAGCTCAGCGATCGGTGCGGGCCACGAGCACCCCGGCCGCTTCGAGCTCGTCGATGTCGGCGGCCGTGGTGCCGAGCACATCGGTCAGCACGGCCCGGTTGTCGGCGCCCAGGTGGCGCACCCCACCCCGGGGTCCGCAGTCGGCGCCGGTGATGCGCAGGGGCGAGCGGGCCACGACCACGGTGCCGTCGTCGCCCGAGGGCACGGTCAGGTAGGCGTCGCGGTCCACGGCCCAGTCGGACGTGAGGGTGTCGGGCATCGACAGCAGGCGGCCCACGGGTAGGCGGGCCCCGCCCGACATGGTGGCTTCGAAGGCGTCGAAGTCGCTGAAGGTGGCGGCGAACTCGGCGATGAGCTGCAGGCATTCGTCCAGGTGGGCGGACCGGGACTCCATGGTGGCGAAGCGTGCCTCGTCCAACAGCTCGGGCCGGCCCCACAGCCGGGCGCAGTGGACGAAGACGGCGGCGGGGTTGCCGGGGATGGCCACCCACGTGCCCGCCCCGTCGCCCAGCTGCACCACGGGGGCCCGCCCGGGGCGGAAGGGGCTGCGGGCGTGGTCGAGGCCCCCGTTGGCCTCCACCGCCGTCCACTCGTTGGCCGCCAACATGGCCTCGCACATGGACGTGTCTATGTGGGCGCCGTCGCCGGTGCGCTCCCGCCGGAACAGGGCGGCGAGCACGCCCTGGGCCGCAGCCATGCCCGCGGCGACATCGGCGTGGGAGACGGGTTCGGGCACCGGCTCGCGCTCGTTCTGGTCAGCCTTGAACTGCAGCAGGCCCACCTCGGCGTGGATGACGGGGGCGTAGGCCCGCCGTTGCGAAGCCCGGCCGTCCTGGCCGTAGCCCGACACCGAGCAGTAGACGGTGTCGGCCCGCCGCGCCCTGACCTGGGGGTAGCCGATGCCCAGACGCTCGGCCACGCCGGGGCGGAAGTTCTCCACCACCACATCGCAGCGCTCGGCCAGGTCGAGGACGAGCTCGACGCCTTCGGGCCTGGTGAGGTCGACGGCCACGAAGCGCTTGCCCGCGTTCTGGCCAGCGAAGAGGACCGAGATCCCGCCCCGGCGGGGCCAGCCCGAACGCAGCCCGTCGCCCTCGGGCGGTTCCACCTTGATGACGTCGGCGCCGAGCTCGGCCAGGGACCGGGTGCAGATGGGTCCGGCCACGATCCGGGTGAGGTCGAGCACGCGGACGCCGTCGAGGATGCCAGGACCGATCATGGCCGGCAGCCTGCCATCCCGACGCCGGGCAGGCGGCCGCCGATCTAGGTTCCGACCATGGCAGCCGATGAGAACAAGACCGGCAACCCGACCGAGACCGCGCTGGCCCGCCTGGTCGACCGGGTGGAGATCGAGGAGGTGCTGGCCCGCTACTGCCGGGGGGTGGACCGTTGCGACCTCGACACCCTGGTCGACGTCTACCACGAGGACGCCGTGGACGATCACGGCACCTTCGTGGGCAACGGCCGCGAGTTCGCCGCCTGGGCCGTGAACGGGGCGGCCAAGGTGTGGCACAGCTCGCACCACAGCGTGCACAACGTCCTCATCGACTGGGTGGACGCCGATACCGCCCACGTCGAGAGCTACGTGCTGGCCTTCAACCGCCGCAGCGCTCGCCCCGGGGACGAGGATCCCAAGCTGGTCGAGATCTTCGCCGGCCGCTACGTCGACCGCTTCGAACGCCGTGACGGGGTGTGGCGCATCGCCCACCGGTTGGCCCTGCGGGATGTCGACACCCTGGTCGACCGCAAGGGCTGGGCCGGCAAGATCACCCCGGGGGTCCGCTTCCCCGAGGACCCGGTCTACCACCCGGCCTGAGCCCGTCTCCGTCGGCCTGACCTGCCCTTCTCCGGGGGCGCCGGCATCAGCCGGTGGGCGTCGGCGCGCCCGGACCGGCCACCGCAGAGTCGACGTCGATTCGACCGTGTGACGGACGGCACAGCCTGATCGGGTCGGCGGTGGTTCGTAGGGAGGGTCCCGGAGCCGCCGGCGACGCGGGGGTAGGTTCGCCAGGAGCGTCGGCGCCACCACGCAGGACGGTGTCGGCCAACCCCCCTGTCCCCGCCCGAGCGGAGCCGCCGATCGTGCCCCGAGCCCGTCGTTCCACCCCCCGCCACCACCGCCCCACGGGCCGGCGGATCTGGCCCCTGGTCACGGCCGCCGTGCTGCTCGTCGCCGCGGCGACCGCGGTGGTCGGCGTGGTGGTGTGGCGGTCGGGCGACGACGGGCCGCCCGGGCCCGAGGTGGTGGCCCAGGAGTTCCTCGACGCCTGGCAGGCCGGCGACGGTGCGGCCATGCGGGTGCTGACCGTCGACCCCACCACCCTCGACCGGACCGACCCCATCACCACCGTGGCCGAGCTCGACCCAGCCGCGGCCGACTACACGCTCGGCCTGGTCGTGCCCGGCCCCGCCCACACCGAGACGACGACGGCCACGGCCCCCTTCACCGTCCAGCTCGACCTGGGCCAGGCCGGCCCAGTGAGATGGGAGAGCGTCCTGCCCCTGGTCGAGGGGCCGACCGGCTGGCTGGTGGACTGGGGACCAGCCGCCCTGCACCCGCGCCTGACCGAGGGCGGCGGCTTCCACCTCAGCACCACCTGGGCCGAACGGGCCGCCATCCTCGGCACCGGCGACCAGCCCCTGACCGGACAGGTGGCCACGGTGATCGTCGGCGCCGAACCTCAGCGCATCGCCGACCGGGACGCGGTGGCCGCGGTGCTGGCCCAGACCCTGGGCGTGGACCCGGCCGACTTCGCCGCCGACCTCGACGCCCCCGGCGTGCAGCCCGACCACTTCGTGCCCATCATCGAGGTCAGCCGGGCCCGTTACGAGGCCGTGCGCGACGTCATCTACCCCGTGCCCGGCCTCATCTTCCGCGAGGGCGCGGCCCGCCAGGGAGCCACGGCCGACTTCGCCCGCCACATCCTGGGTCGCTTCGGCGAGGTCACCGCCGAGCGCCTGGCCGAGCTCGGACCCCCTTACGCCGTGGGCGACCTGGTGGGCCTGGACGGGCTCGAAGCCGAGTTCGAGACCCAGCTGGCCGGCACCCCCCGGGTCGACGTCGAGCTGGTCAGCGCCGACGGTGCCGTGGTCGAGGTGCTGGCCACCCAGGTCGGCGTGGCCCCCGCTCCCCTGCACACCACCCTCGACCCCGCCATCCAGGCCGCGGCCGAGGGCGCCCTGGCCGGTGTGACCACCCCCGCCGCCCTGGTGGCCGTGGACGGCGCCACCGGCCAGGTCCGCGCCGTCGTATCCCGCCCCCTCGACGACGACTTCGACCGGGCCGTGGCCGGCGGCTACCCGCCGGGATCCACCTTCAAGGTGGTGACCACCTACGCCCTGCTCTCCGCCGGCCTCGACCCCGCCACCGTGGTCGACTGCCCGGGCACCCTGGTGGTCGACGGGCGTGAGTTCGGCAACTTCGAAGGCGGCGCTCCCGGGCCCGAGCCCTTCGCCGACGCCTTCGCCAACTCGTGCAACACGGCCATGATCGGCCAGGCCGCCACCCTGCCCGAGGGGGCCCTGGCCACGGCGGCGTCGACCCTGGGCTTCGGGGTCGACTACTCCCTGGGCCCCACCACCGTCGGCGGCTCGTTCCCCGAGCCCGACGGCGAGGTGGCCGCCGCGGCCGCGGCCATCGGCCAGGCCGCCGTCGAGGCCAGCCCCCTGCACCTGGCCACGGTGGCCGCGGCGGTGGCCACGGGAACCTGGCGTAGCCCGGTGCTGCTGACCGACCCGACCACCGACCGGGCTGACCAGGTCGTCCGTCCCCTGGCCCCGGCCGTCGACGCCCAGCTGAAGACCCTCATGCGCCGGGTGGTCACCCAGGGCAGCGGCACCGCCGCCGACGTGGCCGGCCTCGAGGTCATGGGGAAGTCGGGCACGGCCGAGTTCGGCGACGGCGACCCCCTGCCCACCCACGCCTGGTTCATCGCCGCCACCGGCAACCTCGGTGCCGCCGTACTGCTCGAGGGGGGCGGGGTCGGCGGTCGCGACGCAGCCCCGATCATGGCCCGCTTCCTCGCCGCCCTCCCACCGGGGACCTGATCACTCCTTCGATGACGTGATCAGCCCTTGGCGTCGGACCAGCGGGGGATGACGGCGATGTCGGCCACGAAGCGGACGCTGTCGTCGGGGGCCCAGCGGTGGGCGGCTTCGGCCAGGGCGTCGTCGACCAGGGCGGCGGTGGCGTCACCGTGCTCGACGGGCACGTGGACCAGCAGCTCGTCGTGCAGGCACAGCACGATGCGGGCCCCCGACGCCGCCCCCCGGGCCCGCACGGTGGCCGCCCACACCTTGAACAGCTCGGCCGCGGCGCCCTGGATGAGGGCGTTGCGGCCGTAGCGGCCCCGTGCCGCGGCCCGGCCCCGGGCGTCACGCTCGCTGACCTCGTTGGCGTTGGTGTAGCCCATGCGGATCAGCCGGCCGCCGTACGTGCGCAGGTCACGGCTGCCCTGGCCGGCCCGGTCGGCGTCCTCGAGGTGGGCCATGGCCACGGGGTAGGTGGTGGTCAGCCGACGCAGGACCTGAGCGCCCCGGCCCGTGGTCTGGCCGTACATGGCGCCGAGCACGGCCACCTTGGCCGTGGGCCGGTCGACCCCCAACTGGCGGGCCACGGGCAGGTACAGGTCGTCCTCGGCCGTGGCCCGGGCCAGCTCGCGATCCCCCGACACCGCCGCCAGCACCCGGGGCTCGATCTGGCCCAGGTCGGCCCGCACGAAGACGTGGCCCGGTTCCGCCACCACGGCGGGGCGCAGGTCGGCGGGCATGTTGTGCAGCCCGGCCGACGCCGTCATGCGGCCGGCGGCCCCGTCGGACCCGCTCCACGAGCCCCGAAAGCGCCCGTCGGCCCCCAGGTGCTCGTCCAGCCACCCGTAGCCGAAGGTGGTAGCCATGCGCTCGGCCTTGCGCCAGGCCAGCAGTGCTTCCACCAGGGGGTGGGTGTCGCGCAGGGCTTCGAGCCGCCACGCCCTGGTGTCGGGCACCTCGACACCGATGCGGCGCAGCAGGGCCTTGACCTGCCCGGGGCTGCGCAGGTCGACGGCTCCCCCGACCGGCGCATGGCGGAGCACGGTCTCGTCCCGGCGGTCACGCAACTCGTCGGCCTCGGCCACGGTGCGGGGCCGGGGTCCGACGAAGCCGGCGATGATGTCCTCGGCCACGGCCCGGTCCACAGGTAGCCCGTCGGCCGCCAGCTCGGCGCACAGCAGCTCGGCCGCCGATTCGCTGCGGGCCGTGGCCGGGGCGTGGGGCCGCTCCTGGGCGAGGACGGCGAGCCGGTCCCGCTGGACACCGGCGGCGACGGCGGCCAGCTCGGCCCAGCGGGCCACCCGGCCCGGGGCCTCGGCCCAGGCCCCGGCCACCCACTCCGGGCGCAGGTAACCGTCGGGGAGCACGGCCTGCTCGGGGTCCTCGTCCTGGGCGGCGAGCCGGCTGAACAGGTCGATCGGCGCCACCGTGGGTAGGGCGGCCGGGTCCAGGTCGTGGAGGTGGGCCCACACCCGGGCCGGGTCGGCCCGCCACCCGCCGAACAACAGGCGGTGCACGGAGACCAGGTCCCAGCACGCGGCCAGGCGCACCCCCGCAGCCACCAGGGGAGCGGCGGTGGCCTGGGACCACCACACCCAGCGGGGCCGCAACGCCGCCTCCAGGCCGGCGACGGCGGCGGCGAGGTCGTCGGTGCGGACACCGGCATCGTCGGCCGCCGGCAGGCTGGTCGACGGCAGGCTGGTCGACCAACCGGCCAGCGTGGCCAGGCCCAACCCGACGCCGGGGGCCACGGCCACAGCCAGCAGCTCACCGCGCCCGAAGCCGGCGTCGGCCAGCTCGGCCACCAGCGCCTCGACCGATCTCGCCCCGCATCCGCCCACGGACTCCACCCTGCCACCTTGCCGCCCGAGGGGCCCGCCGGTGGCTCGCGGTGACCGGGCCCGTGGATCAGCGGGGGTCGGCGAGGGGCCGGGGATCGAAGGTGACGCGGATGCGGGTGATGCGGCCGTCCTCGACGTGGCTGAAGTTGGCCACCGGGGACAGCACCCCCTCGGTGGTGTGCACGTCGAACCAGGTGAGGACGTCGCCGCCGTCGACCCACACCTTGGTCCGGGCGCCGGTCGTGGTGCCGCTCATGGGAGCACCTCCCTGGTCGGTGGGTGCCCCCCAGCCTGCGCTCGCAACACCCCAGAAGTCCAACAGCTGGTCCTTGTCGGATGCAGAACCAGAGATGATGATCAGCCGGGCAGCAGGGGCACGGAGAACCCGGGGTCGTGGCCCAGGAGCACGGCCCGGGTCACCGCGGCCGTCCCGAAGCGGTCGCGCACGTCGTCGAGGGCGGCATCGAGGGCGGTGCGGCTGCGGCGCTCGAAGGGCAGGGCCAGCTGCACGGCCCTGTCGTCCTCGAGGTTGGCCACCGTCACCCCCACCAGCGTCAGGCCCCGCTCCCGGATCAGCGGTCCCGACGCCGCCAGCAGCGCCCGCACCGCGGAGAGGACCGTCTCGGTGCCGGCGGTGGCCGAGGTCAGGGTGTGGGACCGGGTGGCCCGGGTGAAGTCGTCGAAGCGCAGGCGCAGGACCACGGTGCGCCCCACCCGCCCCGCGGCGCGCAGGCGACGGGTGACCCGGTCGACCAGGCCCACGACCACGGTGTCGAGCTCGGCTGGCGAGCGGTGGCCCCGGCCCAGGGCCCGCTGGGCACCCATGGAGCGGCGACGCCGGCCCACCTGGACGGGGCGGGGATCGTGGTTGCGGGCCAGGGCGTGCAGGTGCCGCCCCGACGCCGGGCCCAGCATGGCCACCAGGGCGGCCTGGGGCAGCTTGGCCACCTCACCCACCGTGTTGATCCCCCGCTGGTGCAACTTGGCCGCGGTGACCGGCCCCACCCCCCACAGCCGCTCGACGGCCAGGGGGTGCAGGAAGGCCAGTTCACCGTCGGGCGGAACCACCAGCAACCCGTCGGGCTTGGCTACCCCGCTGGCCACCTTGGCCAGGAACTTCGTGCGGGCCACCCCCACGGTGATGGGCAGGCCGACGTCGGCCAGGACCTGGCGACGCAGTTTGACGGCGATGTCCACGGGGGTGCCCGAGACCCGTCCCAGGCCGCCGACGTCGAGGAAGGCCTCGTCGATGGACAGGCCCTCGACCAGGGGGGAGGTGTCGTCGAAGACGGCGAACACGGCCCGGCTGGCCGCGGTGTAGGCGTCCATGCGGGGTTCGACGACCACGGCCCGGGGGCACAGGCGGCGGGCCTGGGCCCCACCCATGGCCGTGCGCACGCCCTGGGCCCGGGCCTCGTAGCTGGCGGCCAGCACCACCCCACCGCCGACGATGACCGGGCGCCCGCGCAGAGCCGGATCATCTCGTTGCTCGACCGAGGCGTAGAAGGCGTCGAGGTCGGCGTGCAGGATCGTCGCCCCGCCGGACACGAACACATGTTCGCACAACGGGCCGGGCATGTCACCCCCGGCCGACGTCCGGCCGGGGGTGAGCCGTCAGCTGCGGGGGCTGGCGATGAAGACGGGGATCTCCCGTTCGGTCTTGGTCTGGTATTCGGCGTAGGGCGGGAAGGCGGCCACGGCCCGCTCCCACCACTGCGCCCGCTCGTCCCCGCTGATCAGGCGCACCTGGGCGTCCCACGGCTCGGGGCCGTCCTGGATCATCACCGCGGTGGGGTCGGCCTCGAGGTGCTTCACCCACAGCGGATCCTCCGGGGCACCGCCCTTGGAGGCGACGAGGGCGTACTCGCCGCCGTGCTCGACCCGCATGAGGGGGATCTTGCGGATGTAGCCCGACTTGGCTCCCCGGGTGGTCACGATGATGACCGGCATGCCCGTGTCCCGCAGGGTGTTGGCCTTTGCCCCGTTGGAGCTCTCGTAGGCCTCGACCTGCTCCCGAACCCAGTCCCACGGGCTGGGCTTGTACTCACCTTCGAGTGTCATGCGCCGCACGCTACCCGTGGCCCCGGCGCGGCTCCCGCCCGCCTGACGTGAGACGGGCGGCCGGCCGGACGGGCTCAGCTGCCTCGCTGTACGACCAGACGGACGGCCGCGGCCACCAGGTCGGGCTGGTGGACCTGGATGTAGTGGTCGCTGCCCGCCACCAGGATGTGGGGGGTCTGCGGAGCCAGGGCCACCAGGTAGGGGGCCAGCACCCAGGCCGCTTCCAGATCCTCGGCCGTGAACCCCTCGAGCTCGGCCGGCAGACCGCCGAAGGGTTCGGTCTTGGTCAGCACGGCGAGGGGGATGTCGGCCAGCGGCGGCGCGGCCTCGATCTCGGCGATGCTGGCGTCGACGTCGATGGGCCGCCCGACCCCTGGCAGTGCAGGTACAGCTGGCGACCGTCCCCGATGTCGAAGCTGCCCGAGGGCGGAGCGGGGACGACCGCGGTCGTCGTCACCGGCGCCGGCGGCTGGGTCGACGTCGGCACCACCGACGTCGGCTCCGGCGCGTCGGGGCTGGCCGCCCCGTCGACGCCCTGCCCGCAGGCACCGGCCGCGAGGGTCACGCCCACGGCCAGGGCGGTGAGGAACCGTCGGGACGTCACGAGCCCCGCCGGGCGAACGTGCCCAGACCGGCCACGTCGGGCTAGTGTCCTGGCAGGCTGAAGCACCGCGTAATTGTGGCATTCATTCTGCGCCTTGGTTGATGGCGGTGCAGTAGCCGGCGAGCCGTTCGAGGATCTGTTCGGCGGTCTTGTGCCACACGAACGGCTTAGGATCCTCGT
>JBBSLP010000027.1:0-66843 GCA_038255145.1 Acidimicrobiales bacterium | reverse complement strand
GGCCCGTGGTAGACGACCACGTTGATAGGCCGGAGGTGTACGCGGGGTAACCCGTTCAGCCGACCGGTACTAATCGGCCGAGGGCTTGATGTGAAGATGTTTGTTCGTGCTCGCTCATACAGCTCTCAACAGAGCGCCGCGTCATGCCGCGTTTGAGATCGCCGGTGGTCATAGCGGTGGGGTCACACCCGTTCCCATTCCGAACACGGAAGTTAAGCCCTCCAGCGCCGATGGTACTTGGGTGGATTCGCCCTGGGAGAGTAGGTCGCCGCCGGTTCCATCGCAGGTGGGGGATCCTTAACGGGATCCCCCACTTTGCGTTTTCCCTCCGCATCCTGTCAGCGGCGCAGGGCCTGAGCGGCCCTGGGGTCGAGGTACTCGTCGATGCGGGTCACCTTGTCGTCCGCCATCGTGAGCACCATCGCCGCGTGCATGGCCAGGGCGTCGCCGCCGGGCGTGACCCCGTGCAGGACGTGCAACGATAGGAGGCCACCCTCGAGCGGCTCCCGTCGCAGGGTCTCGTAGCGGCGCTGGGCCAGTCGGTCCACCATCCACTGCAGGGTGGCCAGGTTGTCGGCCACGTTCTGCTCGGCGTCGTCGAAGTTGTGCCAGATCACCGCGTCGTCGGCGTAGCAGTCCCGCACCGCGTCCACGTCTCCACGTTCGATGGCGTGGAAGAGCCGGTCGGCCAGGGCGGCCCGGGCCTCGAAGGTCATCTCGGAGGTGCTCACGGTGTTGGACGCTAGGGCGCAGGTGTCGCGGCCGCCCGGTGAACGCTCGAGCGGCCACCGCACCGGCTCGCAGGGCTCCTCAGGCCCCCGTGCGCTCGCTACGCTGTGCAGGGCCCTCTCCGTGTGGGCTGCACCCACCCATGATCTCGTCGCTCCGCTCAGCCCGACACCCGGTGGTGCTCGTGGCCATCGCCGCCCTCCTGGCCGTCTTCGGCCTCTACGGGGCGGGAGCCTCGGAAGTGGCCAGCGGACCGGTGGGCGTGTGGGGCACGAACCTCATCGAGTCGACCACGTCCGTGGATTCCGGTGAGTCGATCCCTCAGGACAAGGGGTCGGCGTCGAGCTCCTTGTGGTGTCGCGCCCTGCGGGCGGTGTGGCTCTTGGTGATCCCCCTGGTCATCGCCCTGCTGGTGCGCCCGTTGCCCCGCCGTTGGGTGCGTCAGGTCGACGAAGCCCGGCCCTGCGGTCGGGCGCCCGCCGGGGCACGACCCACTCGAGCCCCGCCAGCCCTGGCCCTCGTCTGATCTGATCGGGTTCGCCCTCGCAGCCCCCACCTGTGGGTGGCTGCGCCCGAGGCGGTCCCCGGTAGTGAAGACGAGTTCGCCCACCTCGGTGCCCGCCGGTCCGGCGGCGGTCGCCCGGCCATCGCATCTGCACCCGGGCCTGCCTGCGAGGCCACCGCCTCGTCCGCCTCCCTCTCGCCAGCCGATACGAGGCTGGCCTCGGCTCCGAGCCGACCCCCGAAGTCGCACCCTGAACGAAGGACTGATCGTGTTCTCCTCGCTCCTCGCCGCCGACGCCGGAGGTGGCACCAACTTCGCCAGCTTCGACGTCCCCATCTGGGCCTGGTTGGCCCTCGTGGGGGCCATCGTCGTCATGCTGGTCGTCGACCTGCTCCTGGTGCACAAGACGGCCCACGTCATCAGCGTCAAGGAAGCCAGCATCGAGTCCGCCATCTGGATCTCGATCGGGCTCGCCTTCGGCCTCGTCATGCTGGTGTGGCATGGCGGGCAGGCGGCCGGCGAGTACTACGCCGGGTTCCTGATCGAGAAGAGCCTGTCCATCGACAACGTGTTCGTCTGGGCGGTCATCTTCTCGTTCTTCGCCGTACCCCGGCAGTTCCAGTTCCGCGTGCTCTTCTGGGGCATCTTCGGCGCCCTGGTGCTGCGGGCCATCTTCATCTTCGCCGGTGTCTCCCTCATCGAGCGCTTCGACTGGATCCTCTACATCTTCGGGGCCTTCCTCCTGTACACGGCGGTCAAGATCGCCCGCCACAGCGAAGAACAGGTCGTCGACTACAACAAGAACATCGCCATGAGGGTGGTGCGACGCCTGTTCGCCACCACCGACGAGTACGACGGGCAGCAGCTCTTCACCAGGCGGAACGCCAAGCGGGTGGCCACCCCGCTGTTCGCCGTCCTCGTCCTCATCGAGGCCACCGACGTCGTCTTCGCCGTGGACTCGGTGCCGGCCATCCTCGCCGTGAGTCGCGAGCCCTTCATCGTCTTCGCCTCCAACGCCTTCGCCATCCTCGGCCTGCGCTCGCTGTACTTCCTCCTCGGCGGCATGCAGGGCAAGTTCCGCTACCTCAACGTGGGCCTCGGCGTCATCCTCGGCTTCGTGGGCATCAAGATGCTGCTGGTGGGCGAGCCCTTCGAGGTGCACATGCCCACCTGGGTGTCCCTGTCGGTGATCGGGCTGACCTTGTTCGTGGCCATCACCGCGTCTTTGCGGGCCGACAAGCGCGACTGGAAGCGGGGCATCATCCCGCCCCACGCCGCCCACGGCGTCGCTGACGCGGCTGATGCCGACGAGCCCGGCGGGGTCGATCCGAAGCGTCGGTCCGAGGTCGGCGGCGAACCGCCCACCGGCGGCCACTGACCTGGGGTTTGCCAACTGCCGACCGCCTGTCCGGGGTTTCTCGGGCAGGCGCGTCGGCAGGTGGGTACTGTCCGGGGTGTCCGACAGGGGGGACGCTCATGACGGCTTGGAACTTCGCCACGCTGTGGGAGATCGTGGCGGCCAAGGCACCCGACGCCCCGGCGTTGGTGCACGGCGATCGCACGGTCTCGTGGTCCGACTTCGACAAGCGGGCCGATGCCATCGGTGGCCACATCGCCGAGGCCGGCGCCGTGCACCAGGACAAGGTGGGGCTGTACCTCTACAACTGCCCCGAGTACCTCGAGGCCTGCTACGGCGCCTTCAAGGCCGGCCTGGTGCCCGTCAACACCAACTACCGCTACGCCGATGACGAGCTCACCTACCTGTGGGACAACGCCGACGTCGTCGCCGTCGTCTTCCACGGTGCCTTCGCCGAGCACGTCGAGGGGGTGCGCGACCGCGTGCCCAAGGTGGTCACCTGGCTGTGGGTCGACGACGGCAGCGGGCCGTGCCCCGACTGGGCCGTGGACTACGAGGCGGCCGTCGAGGCGGCGTCGGACACCGTGCGCCTCTGGCCACCGCGGGGCGACGATGACCTGCTGATGATCTACACCGGGGGCACGACGGGGATGCCCAAGGGCGTCATGTGGCGCCAGGACGACCTCGTGCGCGGCGTCCTGGGTGCCACCTCCCGGCACTTCCGGGGGCCGGCCGACTACGACGCCATCGCCGCCCTGCCCGCCCGGCCCGGCAAGGTCAGCCTGCCCGCCTGCCCCCTCATGCACGCCACGGGGTGGTTCTCGGCCCTGGCCCGCCTGTCCGCCGGCGGTTGCGTGGCCACCATCGAAGCTCGCCACTTCCACGCCGAGGACGTGCTCGACGCCTTCCAGCGCCACCACGTGGCCGCCTCGGCCATCGTCGGCGACGTCATCGCCCGGCCCATGCTTGCCGCCCTCGACGCCGATCCCGATCGCTGGGACCTGTCCGGCCTCGAGGTGCTGTCCTCGTCGGGGGTCATGTGGTCGGCCCCGGTGAAGGAGGGCCTGCTGCGCCACCTGCCCCACGAGCAACTGGTCGACAACTTCGGGTCGTCCGAGGCCATGGGCATGGGCCAGTCGGTGTCGACGTCGGCGGGGTCGGTGAAGACGGCCAAGTTCAAGGTCACCGAGAACACCCGGGTGCTCGACAAGGAGAACCACGACGTCCGCCCCGGCTCCGACCAGGTCGGTCGGGTCGCCGTGCGCGGTCACCAGCCCATCGGCTACTACAAGGACGCGGCCAAGTCCGAGCGCACCTTCGTGGTCATCGACGGCGACCGCTACTCCATCCCCGGCGACTACGCCCGGGTCGACGACGACGGCACCCTGGTGTTGCTGGGTCGGGGTTCGGTGTGCATCAACACCGGCGGCGAGAAGGTCTTCCCCGAAGAGGTGGAGGAAGCCCTCAAGCTGCACCCCGCCGTGGACGACGCCGTGGTCGTGGGCCTGCCCGACGAGCGCTTCGGCGAGACCGTCACCGCCGTGGTGGCCCTCCAACCCGGGGCCACGGCCAACGGGGCCGAGCTCATCGCCCACGTCAAGGAGCGCATCGCCGGCTACAAGGCCCCCAAGCACGTCGTCGAGGTGGACACCATCGGTCGGGCCGCCAACGGCAAGGTCGACTACGCCCGTCTGCGCCGCTACGCCCTCGACACCCTGGCCCTCAGCGCTGCGGGCTCGACGACCTAGACCCGCGGTGCCGCGGTCGGGTCGCCACCCCGGCGATGTGGTCGTCGCCGCCGTGGTGGCCGGGACCCTCAGCGGGATCCCCTCCACCGCCCACGCCCTGGCCACCGGAGCCCCCCCCTGGCCGCGGCGCGGGCGGCCGGCCAGCTGCTGGGCCGACCGGGCCTGGTCCGCGGTGCCGCCGCCCACACGGCCATGTCCGTGGGCTGGGCCGCCGTGCTGGTGGCCGTGCTGCCCCGCCGCCACACCGTGGCCTTCGGGGTCGCGGCAGGGGTGGCCATCGCCGCCATCGATGTGCGCATCGCCTCCGGCCGCTTCCCGGTCGTCGCCGCCCTGCCCCGGGCCCCCCAGGTGGCCGATCACGCCGCCTTCGGGGCCCTGGTCGGCGCCGTCATGGCCCACCGGCTTCGGCGCGGGCCCCGTCGCTGACCGGGCCCTCCGGTAGGACGGCGACCAGGGAGCGGCCGCTACGGTCGGGACATGGGTCACGGGATGGGGGGCCGGGTGCCGCAGGCGCCCTGGCGCATCGGGGTCGACGTCGGGGGCACGTTCACCGACCTGGTCATGGCCGACGCCACCGGGTCGCTGTGGGTGGCCAAGGTGCCGTCGGTGCCCCGGGACCCCAGCCGCGGCGTCCTCGCCGCCGTGGCCCGCCTGGCCGCAGACCTCGACCGCAGCGTGGACGACGTGCTCGGCGGGTGCGCCCTGTTCGTGCACGGCTCCACGGTGGCCACCAACACCGTGCTCGAGGGCAAGGGGGCCACGGTCGGCCTCCTCACCACGACCGGGTTCCGCGATGCCCTCGAGATCCGTCGGGGCCTGCGTGAGGACCAGTGGGACCACCGCCGCCCCTTCGCCCCCGTGCTCGTGCCCCGCTACCTGCGCTTCGGCATCGGTGGGCGCATCGATGCCGACGGCAGCGAGCACGCCCCCCTCGTGGCGGCGGACGTCGACGCGGCGGTAGCCGCCTTCGAGGCCGAGGGCGTCGAATCGGTGGCCATCGCCCTGTTCAACAGCTTCGTCGACGACAGCCACGAGGTCGCCCTCGAGGCCGAGGTCCAGCGGCGCTGGGCCGGGCGCTGGATCACCCGATCCGCGGCCGTGTCACCGACGATGGGGGAGTACGAGCGCACCTCCACCGCCGTGCTCAACGCCACCCTGGCGCCCAGGGTCGTCGACTACCTGCGGGCCCTCGACACCGAGCTCGCCGCCCACGGGCTGGCCCGCCCCATCCTCCTCGTCCAGTCCAACGGTGGGGCGGCGTCGGTGGCCCAGGTCGAGGCCCGGCCGGTGAACCTGCTGCTCAGCGGACCTGCTGCCGCCGTGGGCGCCCTCGAGCTCTACCGGCGGGCCGTCGACGCCGCCGGCATCGACCCTGCCGATGCCGGCAACCTCATCTCCATGGAGATGGGCGGCACCTCGTGCGACGTGCTGCTCATGTCCGCCGGTCAGGTGGCCACCAGGGACGACCTGTCCATCGGCGGCTACCACGTGTCGACCCCCGCCATCGACATCCACACCGTGGGTGCCGGTGGGGGCACCATCGCCGGCGTCGACCCCGCGGGCATGCTCTTCGTGGGCCCCCGCGGCGCCGGCGCCGACCCCGGTCCCGCCGGCTACGGGCGGGGCGGCACCGAGCCCACCGTCACCGACGCCCAGCTCGTCCTGGGCCGTCTGCGCCCCGGGCCCTACGCCGGGGGTGGCATCGACCTCGACCTCGACGCCGCCACCGAGGCCCTGCGCCGTCGGGTGGCCGAGCCCCTGGGCCTGTCGGTGGAGGACGCCGCCGCTGGCATCATCTCCCTGCTCGAGCAGAACCTGCTCCACGCCGTGGAGTACATGTCCATCGAGCGCGGCCACTCGCCCCGACGCTTCACCCTGGTTGCCGCAGGTGGGGCCGGGCCCATGCACGGAGCCGTGGTCGGCCGGGGGCTGGGCTGTGCCCGGGTGTACGTGCCCCGGGACGCCGGTGCCCTGTGCGCCATCGGCATGCTCCACGCCGAGGTGCGCCAGGACTTCCTGCGCGTCCTCATGGGTGACCTCGACGCCATCGACCCCGCCGAGGTGGTCGACGGGCTGGCCGCCCTCGACGCCCAGGCGACCGCGGCCCTGGCCGAGGAGGGCTTCGGGGCCGACGCCGTGATCCTGCAGCGTGAGCTCGACCTGCACCACCCCGGACAGCTGTGGTCCATCCGGGTGCCGGTGGCCCCTGGGGTCGAACAAGAGGACGGCTTCGATCCCGCGGCGGTGCGGGCCGCCTTCGAGGTCGAGTACCGGCGCCTGTACGGCCACGTCCAGCCCGACGGCACCATCATGATCGCCTCGCTGCGGGTGACGGGACGGGCGTCGACCGGCCGGGTGGCCCAGCCCGATGCCCCGGTGGTGCCGGGCCCACCGACGCCGGTGGAGACCCGCAAGGTGTGGCACGGGGCCCACGGCTGGCTCGACACCGCCATCTACGCCGGGGCCGACCTGGGGCCCGGCCACCGCCTGTCCGGCCCCCTGCTGGTGGAGGAGGTCACGACCACGGTGCTGGCCGGGCCCGACGACGTGCTCGTGGTCGACGCCGCCGGCAGCTTCCTCATCGAGCTCGGCCCCCCCGGCGGCACCGGGGCCGAGGAGCTGGCAACGGCGGCATCGTCCGCGTCGGCGGCATCGTCCACGACTGCGGTGGCGACGACGGGGCGTGATCCCGTGGTGCTGGCCCTCATGCAGAACCGGCTCGACCAGATCTCCCGGCACATGGGCTGGGTCATGACCCGGACCGCCCGCAGCACCATCTTCAGCCAGAGCCACGACTTCTCGTGCTTCGTGACGGGCGCCGACGGCACCCTGGTGGCCAACGCCGACGGCATCCCCATCCACACCGGGGGCGGCGGCTTCGCCGTGCGGGCGCTGCTGCGCGACTTCGCCGGGCGCATCCACCCCGAGGACGTGTTCATCCTGTCCGACCCCTACGTGGCCGGGGGCAACCACCTGCCCGACTGGGTCATCGCCCGGCCCATCTTCGTGTCCGGTCCGATGACCGACGGCGGAGCCGGGCCCGTGCTGGCCGGCTTCTGCTGCAACCGGGCCCACCAGTCCGACATCGGCGGTGGCCTGGCCGGCACCTACAACCCCGAGGCCACCGAGATCTGGCACGAAGGCATCCGCCTGCCCGTGTGCAAGCTCGTCGACCGGGGCGAGGTGCGTGACGACCTGTGGAAGCTGCTGCTCATCAACAGCCGCACCCCCGAGCTGCTCGACGGGGACCTGCGGGCCATGTCGGGTTCGACCCGCATCGGCGCCGAGCGGGTGGCGGCCCTGATCGACGAGCTCGGCCTCGACAGCTACCGGGATCACCTCGACGGGGTGCTCGACCACGCCGAGGCCCGCATGTGCGCCGCCGTGGCCGCCCTGCCCGATGGCGTCTACCGGGGTGAGGACCACACGGACAACGATTGCTTCCGCAAGGTCGACATCGCCGTGCGGGTCACCCTGACCGTGGCCGGTGACGAGCTGACCGTGGACTTCACCGGCACCGACCCCCAGATCGCCGGGTTCAAGAACTCGTCGGTGGCCAACACGTGGTCGGCCGTGTACCTGGCCCTGTCGTCGTTCTTCCCCAGCGACATCCCCCGCAACGAGGGCACCTACCGCAGGGTCCACATCATCGCCCCCGAGGGCTCCATCGTGAACGCCCGACCGCCGGCGCCCATGACCATGAACACCGTGTTCGTGGCCCACGAGATCGTCCACGCCGTGTGGAAGGCCCTGGCCCAGGCCGACCCCGCCCGCGCTTGCGCCGGATGGTCCAAGACGGTGCACGGCCACGTGGCCGGGACCGGCGACGACGGTCGCTCCTGGGTCATGTACCAGTGGCACGCCATGGGCACGCCGGGGGCAACGGCCGAGCGCGACGGGTTCCCCCAGCTCGGCCACCTCATCAGCCTGGGCGGGCTCGACCTGCCCAACCTCGAGTTCCACGAGCAGGTGTACCCGGTGCGCTACCGGTGCTGGGAGCAGCGTTGCGATGCCGGCGGACCCGGGGCCCGTCGGGGTGGCACCGGGGTGCGCTACGAGGCCGACATCCGGCGCGCCGCAGCGTGGTCGTTCCGGGCCGAGGGCCTGGACACCCCCTCGGGCTACGGCGTCCTCGGCGGCGGGGACGGCGCCGTGGGGGAGGAGTGGGTGACCCCGGTCGACGAGGCCGTCGACGGGCCGCAGTTCATCCCCCCCAAGTACGGCGTGCGCCGCCTCGGCCCCGCGCGCATGACCGCCCTGACCCCCGGCGGCGGAGGCTGGGGCGACCCCTTCGAGCGGGACCCCGCGCTGGTCCTTCGTGACGTGCGCGACGGCGTCGTCAGCATGGCCGGCGCCGAGCGGGACTACGGGGTGGTGCTCGCCGCCGACGGCCGGGCCGTCGATGTCGACGCCACCGCGGCCCGCCGGCAGCGGCGCTGAGCACCGGCGGAGTCTCTGGCCCCGCCGGTCAGGCCCGGACCAGCGTCAGGCTGGGGTGTCGGTCGAGCACGGCGTCGATGACCAGGGCGCGGTGGCAGCGGTCGTGGTCGGCCTCGAAGCACAGCACGGCCACCGCGTCGTCGGTGGCCAGCCGGCCCAGCTCGTCGAGGGCGGCGACGGCGGCCGGGTCCCGCAGACCGATGAGGAAACGCTGGCGGGCCGTGTCGGTGCCCGCCCGCAGGCCGTCACGGTTGTCCCTGGGGTTGCCCAGGGCCCGCAGGTGCACGTAGCCGATGCCGACGTCGGCCAGAGCCTGGCCCAGGCCCACCTTGGACAGACCCCGCTTGCGGCTGAGTGGGGTGAGCCTCACGTCGGCGAGGGTGTTGACGCCCAGGCTGACCAGGCGATCGATCAACCCGGCGGCGTCGCCACCCTCGTAGCCCACCGACACCAGGGTCCCACCGGGGACGTCGGTGGAGGTCGCGGACAGGTCGGCCACGTCGAGGACGCTAGGCGCGCAACCCAGCTGACGGCCCGCCTTCGTGGCGACCAAGCTGACTGCCGTGGCGACGCTGCGCATCCTGACCACGGCCGAGCTGTCGGCCCCCCTGTCGGTCGAGCTCCGGACGCTGGTGGACCGCGCGTTCGCCGAAGCCGAGCCCGAGGATGCGTTCGGCCACGCCGACGACGCCTTCGGCCACGCCGACGACGCCTTCGGCGAGGATGACTGGCAGCACGCGCTGGGCGGTTGGCACGTGGTCCTCGACGCACCAGACGGCGGTGTCGGACCCACCTTCGTCCGTGACGGCGACCAGCTCGAGCGCGGCGAGGACGAGGACGAGGACGACGGGATCATGGTCCTGCGCTTCGGGGCCAGCGCCGAGGTCGACCTCACCGCCTCCATCACCTGCCAGGCCCGCGTCGGCGACGACTGGTAGCGGCCATCGCAGCACGCGACCTCGGGCGCGCCACCGGCTCGACGTGTGACAATGCTCACAAGCGGCGACGGGCGGACCCAGCTCTGCCCGGAGCCCAGGGGGAGCCCACGGGCTCGTGGCGTGCCCGCACGCCACCGCATGACCAAGGGGGTCGGCCATGGTGTCTGGCAACGGTTCGGGGAACGGCTCTGGGACCAACGGAACGGCGCAGCCGGACGTCGACGTCGTCGTGGTGGGGGCGGGCCTGGCTGGCCTCTACCTGCTGCACCGGCTGAGGGGCCTGGGCATGACGGCCAAGGTGCTCGAGGCCGGTAGCGACGTCGGCGGCACCTGGTACTGGAACCGCTACCCCGGGGCCCGCTGCGACGTGCAGAGCATCGACTACTCGTACAGCTTCGACCGTGAGCTGGACGAGACCTGGGTGTGGTCGGAGAAGTACGCCACCCAGCCCGAGATCCTCCGCTACCTGCAGCACGTCACCGATCGCCACGACCTGCGCCGAGACATCGAGTTCGACACCCGGGTGCAGGGCGCGGTGTGGGACGAGGCCGCCTCGCTCTGGCGGGTGACGACGTCAGCCGGCGCCGAGACCACGTGCCGGTTCTACGTGATGGCCACCGGGTGCCTGTCCCAGCCCAAGGACCTCGACATCCCCGGGGCCGAGCGCTTCGCCGGGGAGACGTACTTCACCAGCCGCTGGCCCCACGAGGGTGTGGACCTGACCGGCAAGCGGGTGGCCGTGATCGGCACCGGCTCCTCGGCCATCCAGTCCATCCCCGTCATGGCCCGCCAGGCCGCGGCCATGACCGTCTACCAGCGCACCCCCAACTTCTCCATCCCCGCCCGCAACGGCCCCATCCCCGAGGACCGACGGGTTGCGCTGGAGACCGACCGGGCCGCCTATCGCGAGTCGGCCAAGTGGACCCGGGGCGGCGTGCCCGGCCCCGTGGCCGAAGAAGGCGCCCTGCAGGTCAGCGAGGAGGAGCGCCAGGCCCGCTACGAGGCGGCCTGGGAGCGGGGCGAGCTGTTCGCCATGCTCGGAGCCTTCAACGACATCGCCACCAGCCAGGCCTCGAACGACACGGTGGCCGACTTCATCCGGGCCAAGATCCGCAGCGTCGTCGACGACCCGGCCACGGCCGAGGCCCTGTGCCCGACGAACCACCCCTTCGGCACCAAGCGCCCGTGCCTGGACACCGGGTACTTCCAGACGTTCAACCTGCCCCACGTGCGTCTCGTCGACCTGCGCGAGCACCCCATCGCCACCATCACCGAGACGGGCATCGAGACCCGGTCGGCCAACGGTGATGGTGTCAACAGTGAGTACGACGTCATCGTGTTCGCCACCGGCTTCGACGCCATGACCGGGGCCATCGTGGCCGTGGACATCACCGGGCGGGACGGGGTCACCCTCAAGGACAAGTGGGCCGAGGGCCCCAAGACCTACCTCGGGCTCATGGTGACGGGGTTCCCCAACCTGTTCACCATCACCGGACCGGGCAGTCCCTCGGTGTTGTCGAACATGGCTGTGTCCATCGAGCAGCACGTCGACTGGATCGCCGATTGCCTGCGCGACCTGCGGGCCGAGGGCCTCGACGTGATCGAGCCCATCGAGGAGGCGGAAGCGGGCTGGGTGCAGCACGTCAACGACTTCGGCGACCTGACCCTCTACCCCAAGGCCAACAGCTGGTACATGGGGGCCAACGTGCCCGGCAAGCCCCGCGTCTTCCTGCCCTACGTGGGCGGGGTCGACACCTACCGGGTGGTGTGCGACGAGGTCGTCGAGCGCGACTACCTGGGCTTCGTGCGCCGGGGCGAGGGCGGCGAGCGCCGCAACGAAGGCATCGTGCGGGCCCTGCAGCCCGACGTGGCCATGGTGCTGGACATGATGGCCGGCCTCGGCCTGCCCGCCATCGAGACCCTGTCGGTGGACGACGCCCGGGACTTCATGCTGTCCTCGGCCGCCCAGCGCCCGCCCGGGCCCGAGGTGGGCGAGATCGTCGACGGCACCCTGCCCGGACCGGCGGGGGACCTGGCCTACCGCCTGTACCGCCCGCCGAGCGATGGTCCCCACCCTGTGGTCGTCTACTTCCACGGCGGCGGCTGGGTCCTGGGCAGCCACGACTCGGACGACCCCTTCTGCCGTGACCTGTGCGTGCGGTCGGGTTCCATCGTCATCTCCGTCGACTACCGGCATGCGCCCGAGGCCCGCTTCCCCGCGGCGCCCGACGACGGGTTCGCCGCCGTGCAGTGGGTGGCGGCCCACGCCGCCGAGCTCGGAGGCATCGACGGTCAGCTCGTGGTGGCGGGGTGGAGCGCGGGGGCCAACGTGGCCGCGGTCGTGTGCCAGCTGGCCCGCGACGCCGGCGGTCCCGCCATCGCCGGCCAGCTGCTGGTCACCCCGGTGACCGACAGCGACCTGACCCGGGGCTCCTACGTCGAGAACGCCGACGGCTTCATGCTGACGGCGCCGCTCATGGCCTGGTTCTGGGACCACTACGCCGATGAGGCCGACCGGGCCCACCCCAAGGCCTCGCCGCTGCGGGCCGAGAGCCTGGCCGACCTGCCCCCCGCCCTGATCGTCACCGCCGAGTTCGACCCCCTGCGCGACGAGGGAGCGGCCTACGCCGATGCCCTCGAGGCCGCCGGCAACCAGGTCGTGCACCTGTCGGCCCGGGGCCACGTCCACACCTCGCTCACCGCGGTGGACGCCGTCCTGTCCGGCGCCGCCCATCGGGCCGAGATGGGGGCTGCGCTGCGCGGTTTCGTCGGCGCCCCCGTGCCGGCATGAGGGTCCAGCCGTGACCGTCCCGGAACGGACCCGATCGGTGCCCGTGCTCGACGTGGGCGCCTTCCTGGCCGGGGAGGGCGGCGCGCTCGATGCCACCGCGGCCCAGCTGCGTGACGCCCTCGAGCAGGTGGGCTTCTTCTTCATCGTCGGCCACGGCGTGCCCTGGGACCTGGTGGGGGACACGTTCGCCCAGGCGGCCCGCCTGCACGCCCTTCCCGCGGTGACCAAGGAGGCCATCCCCTTCAGCGGCGACCGGGGCGGCTACCTGACCCTGGGTGGGGGCACGTCCTACGCCTCCCGCATCGCCGGAGACGTGCGCAAGCCCAACCTCAACGCCGCCATCTTCGTGCGGGGCGGGGCCCGGGCGTCCGGCAACCAGTTCCCGCCCGAGGCCGATCTGCCTGGCTTCCGCGCCGCCGTGGACCGCTACATGGCCGCGGTGCACGAGCTGGCCACGTCGCTGCTCCCCCTGTATGCGGTTGCGCTGGGCCTGGAGCCGGGCTACTTCACCAGCTCGTTCGTCGATGCCGACACCACGCTGCGCATGTCGCACTACCCGGTGGTGGCCCACGAAGAGCACCAGTGGGGCCTGGCCGCCCACACCGACTCCAACTTCATGACCCTCCTGCCCGACAACGACGTGCCCGGGCTCGAGATCCACCCCGAGGGCTCGGACTGGATCCAACCCCCGGTGCTGGCCGAGAGCTTCCTGGTCAACTCGGGTGACATCCTGCGCCGGTGGACGAACGACCACTTCCTGTCCACCGGACACCGGGTGCTCAACGCCTCGGGCCGGGACCGCTACGCCATCCCCTACTTCCTCGGTCCCCGCCCCGATGCCCCCATCGTCTGTCTGCCCACGTGCACCAGCGCCACCGACCCTCCCCGTTACCGCCCCACCACCTACGGCGAGTATGCGGCCTGGTTCACCAACCGCAACTACGCGGTCAGCACGGGCCAGGCCGTGGGCGACGACGAGATGCCCTGAGTGGCGGGCCAGCACACGGGTGGTGCTGCGCTCTAGCGTCGGGTGCCATGAGCGCTGATGCCGCCAAGGACGATGTGCAGGTCGTGGATGTGCCCGGCAAGATGCGGTTCGAGATCCTGGCCGACGGTGAGCTGGCCGGGTTCGCCCAGTACGTGCGCAAGGCGGGCCGGCTGATCTTCGTGCACACCGAGGTCGATCCGGCCTTCGGAGGCCGGGGGATCGGCTCCAAGCTGGCCTCGGATGCCCTCGACGCCGCCCGGGCCGAGGGGGCGCCGGTCATCCCCCTGTGCCCGTTCATCGCCGAACACATCGAGAAGCACCCCGCCTACGCCGACCTGGTCGACCAGGAGCTGCTGGCCCAGTTCGGCTGACCATCCCGACCTGATCCCGACCTGACGAGGTCGTCAACCCGACAGGCGTGACGTCGGGCGCAGCGAGTACCCTCCGGATCAGCACGACCCGGGGGGTTTTCGGCATGGCAGATCTCGTCGTACGGCGGGGCACGGTGGTGGACGGCACGGGGGCCGCAGCCCAGGAAGGTGTCGACGTCGCCATCGACGGCGGCCGCATCGTGGCCGTCGGACCCAAGCTCGACATCAAGGGCACGAGGGAGATCGACGCCGAGGGCCAGCTGGTCACCCCGGGCTTCGTCGACGTGCACACCAACTAAGACTGCCAGGTGACCAGGGACGACAAGCTGACCCCGTCGGCGTGGCACGGCGTGACCACCACGGTCATGGGCAACTGTGGTGTCGGCTTCGCGCCCGTCAAGGTGTCCGAGCGCCAGTGGCTCATCGAGCTCATGGAGTCGGTCGAGGACATCCCCGGCTCGGCGCTGGCCGAGGGCATCCAGTGGGAGTGGGAGAGCTTCCCCGAGTACCTCGACGCCCTGGCCAAGCGCCGTTGGACCATGGACGTGGGCACCCACGTGCCCCACTCGCCGGTGCGGGCCTACGTGATGGGGGAGCGGGCCCTCAACGGCGACCCCACCGCCGATGACCTGGCGGCGATGGCCAAGCTGGTGGGGGAGGGCATCGCCGCCGGCGCCCTGGGCTTCTCCACCTCGCGCACCATGCTGCACCGCACCAAGGAGGGCGAGCCCATCCCCGGCACCTTCGCCGGCGCCGAGGAGCTGCTGGCCCTGGGCCACGCCATGGCCGCCAACGGCTGGGGCGTGTTCGAGGTGGCCTCGGACATGGGCATCGGCGGCAGCTTCGGCGACGACATCGACTGGATGCGGGACCTGTCCATCGAGACCGGCCGCACCGTCACCTACGCCCTGGTGCAGAACGACCGTGAGCCCGAGGCCTGGCGCGAGGTGCTGGCCAAGTCCCACGCCGCGTCCAAGGAGGGGGGCACGATCCTGGCCCAGGTCGCCGGCCGTCCCGCCGGCATCCTCATGGGCCTCGAGACCAGCCTGCACCCCTTCAAGGCCCACCCCACCTACGGTCGCCTGGCCGACCTGCCCCTCGAGCAGCGGGTGGCCGAGATGCGCAAGCCCGAGGTCAAGGCGGCCATCCTCGCCGAGCAGACCAAGTGGCGCAGCGGGTTCAACAAGGACGTCGCCCACGGGTTCCACAAGATGTTCCCCCTGGGGGCCGAGCCCGATTATGAGCCCGCCCAGGAAGACAGCATCGCCCAGCGGGCCCAGCGCGCCGGTCGTGACCCCTACGAGATGACCTACGAGCTGCTGCTCGAGCGTGACGGCCACGCCCTGATCTTCTTCCCCCTGGCCGACTTCTCCTACGGCACGCTCGACCCCACGTGGGAGCGCCTGCAGCACGAAGGCACGGTCATCTCCCTGGCCGATGGTGGCGCCCACTGCCGGCTCATCTGCGACGCCTCGACGCCCACGTTCATGCTCTCCTACTGGGGCCGTGATCGCACCCGGGGGCCGCAGCTACCCATCGAGCACATCATCAAGAAGCAGACGTCGGACACGGCCAAGGTGTACGGCCTGCTCGATCGGGGCGTCATCGCCCCCGGCTACCGGGCCGACGTGAACGTCATCGACCACGCCAACCTGCGCATCGACGAGCCCCGCATGGTCTACGACCTGCCCGCCGACGGTCCCCGCCTGCTGCAGCGGGCCCACGGCTACACGGCCACCATCTGCGCCGGTGAGGTCACCTGGCAGGGTGGCGAGTCGACCGGCGCCCTGCCCGGCCGCCTGCTGCGCGGCCCCAAGGCCCGCCCCTGACCCTCAGCTCTCCGGAGCCCTGAGAACGAGCAACCGCGGCCCCGGTCGCCCCTGGTGGTCCGCCACCGGGGAGCGCCCGGAGCTGTGTCGCGCCTGGCGTTCAGCCCGGCGGGCGGGGCCCAAGGGCGCCGAAGCGCAGACCGTCCAGGAGCAGGTCCAACAGGCGGGCGGCGTGGTCGGTGCGGTGCTGCTCGTCGGTCACCAGCCAGGCGCCCCGCATGGCCCGCAGCACGTCCTCGGCGTCGGCGTCGGCGTCGGCCGTGCCGGCCTCGACACAAGCCTGCAGCAGCGAGGTCAGGGCGGCGACGATCTGGCCGTAGGTCTCGGCGTAGATCTCGACAGCAGCTTGTCCCGGTTGCGTCGGGCGTCCGCCCGCCGCCCTGGAGCGGGGCGACGAGGTGGCGGCCACGGCCCGGGACACGGCGACCCTGGACGACCTGGTGGCCAAGTTCGGCGACCACGTGCTGCCCCTGCAGCTCGACGTCACCGACCGTGACGCCGACTTCGCCGCCGTGGCCGCCGCGCACGAGCGCTTCGGCCGCCTCGACGTGATCGTGAACGACGCCGGCTACGGCCAGTTCGGCATGGTCGAGGAGCTGTCCGAGGCCGACGCCCGTGAGCAGATGGACACCAACCTGTTCGGGGCGTTGTGGGTGACCCAGGCCGCCCTGCCCTTCCTGCGGGCCCAGGGATCGGGCCACATCCTCCAGGTCACGTCCATCGACGGCATCAGCGCCTTCCCCAACATCGGCATGTACCACGCGTCGAAGTGGGCGCTCGAGGGCCTCACCCAGTCCCTGGCCGCCGAGGTGGCCGGCTTCGGCATCAATGTCACCCTGATCGAGCCCGCCGGGTACTCGACCGACTGGGGCGGCGCCTCGGCCCGCCACGCCGACCCCTTGCCCACCTACGACGAGTTCCGCCACGAGGTGACCCGCCAGCGGGCGTCCCGCCAGGCCAGCCCGGGCGACCCCGTGGCCACCCGCGAGGCCGTGCTCGCCGTGGTCGATGCCGCCGATCCCGCCCGAGGAGCGGGGCCGGGCCATCGGTCTGTGGGCCGGCATCGCTGCCGGTGGCGCCGCGCTGGGCCCCGTGACCACCGGGTTCCTGCTCGAGCACTACTGGTGGGGTTCGGTGTTCCTGGTGAACGTGCCCCTGCTGCTCTTGGCCCTGGTGGCCGGGGCCCGTCTGGTGCCGAAGTCGCCGCAGTGGGGCAACGAGCCCCTCGACCTGCCCGGGGCCCTGCTGTCCATCCTCGCCGTGGGCACCCTCGTCTACGCCATCATCGAGGCGCCGGCCCACGGGTGGGCGTCGGGGGAGACGCTGGCCGCCTTCGCCGTGGCCGCTGTGCTCCTCGGGGCGTTCCTGCTGCGGGAGCACCGGGCCGCGCATCCCATGTTGGACCTGGCGCTGTTCCGTGACGCCCGCTTCAGCGTGGCCTCGGCCGGCATCGCCCTGGCCTTCTTCGCCATGTTCGGCACGTTCTTCCTGGTGACGCAGTACCTGCAGCTGGTGCTGGGCTATCGGCCCCTGATCGCCGGGCTGACCATGCTGCCCATCTCGCTGACCATGATGGTGTTGGCCCCCCAGGCCCCCAAGCTGGTCGTGCGCTACGGCGCCGCCCGGGTGGTGGGCATGGGTCTGGGGCTGACGGCGGTGGGGTTGGTGGCGTTCTCGACCCTGGGTACGTCGAGCCCGGTGGGTTTCGTCTACCTGGCCTACGTGCCCATGATGATCGGGATGTCGGTGTCCATGTCCCCGCTGACCACGCTCATCATGAGCTCGGTGCCCCCGCACCGGGCCGGCGTGGGCTCGGCCATGAACGACACCACCCGTGAGCTCGGCGGCGCCCTGGGCGTGGCCGTGCTGGGCTCCCTGCTGACGACGGGCTACGGCTCGGCCATCCGGCCCAGCCTCGGTGGTCTGGCGCCCGACGTACGTGCACGGCATGGGCACGGCCTCGCTGGCCGTCGCCGTGACGGCGGTGTGCGCGTGGCGGCTGCTGCCCCGGCTGGCGTCCGACGAGACCGAGGCCTTCGCCGAGGCGCGGCGGTCGGAGGGCCTCCGAGCCACGGTGGCCGATTGAAGGCCGTGAGCGCCAGCGCCCTTGGCGTCTACCCGGGCGGGGGTCCGCCAACGGGCGGGTTCGAACGAACGTCAGTGACTGCCGTCAGCGTCCGCCCAGTGACAGCGAGGACATCCACCGCATCGTCGGCATAGAAGTGCCGGTACCAAACCTGCACCGTCGACGCGTCGGCGGCGATCAGCGTGGCCGACCGCACCTCGTACTCGGGCTGCTGGGAGAGCTCGGCGATGGGCACGCTTGGCGTACGCCATGCCTCATCGCCAATCTCGGCCAAGAAGTGGCGCACCACGCGCTGTACGTCAGCGGTGGGACCTTCCCTGCCGACCCAGGCGTGGTCCTGCTCGATGTTCCGAAGGGGCATCAATCGACAGGCAATGTGCGGGCCAGGAACTCGGCACGCGTCAACACTGGCGCCGGCTCGCCGGCATCAAGCCGCTCGATCCTGCGTGCCAACCCGTCTCGGAACGCCGGATCCGACAACGCCTGCTGCGCGTCCGTCCACGACCGATCGAGCGCAGCCTGCCGCACGACAGCCTCAGGGCTCAGATCTTCACGCCGCAACGCCATGACCCGAGGTTACTCGCCGCCATGCGATCGAACGGGTGTCGCGCCTGCGGCTGACCCCTGGCTGGGCCGGCCCGGCCGATCCCCGGGGCGGGAGCGGTCCGTGGGCTGAGCGCCGACAGCGCCGCTGTTCGGCGTGTCTTGCGGGCGTGCAGGTCACGTGATGAGACGACCACTCTGAGTAGTGTTTTGGCTAGCTGCGTTCCCGGGGCCAACGATGGGTATGACCCTGTCCGTTCGTTCAACCCGTGGAGGCATTGCATGTACATCGGTATCGGCACCCTCGTGGTGATCCTGCTCATCATCCTGATCATCTACTTCGTGCGCCGGGCCTAGCCCATGGGGCCCGGTAGGCCGGTGTGGAGCGCGACGCCGTGGAGGACGCCGCGCTCCCACCGGAGGGCCACCGTCAGTCGACCGTGTAGTCCCGGTCGGCGAGAGAGACGCCGTCCCGGAGGCGGCAAGGGCGAAGCCGGCGATACGCCGGTAGCGGTCGGTCACGTCGAGGATCTCCTCGCTCGAGATCACCTCGCCGATCGACGTGAACCCATCCGGCGCCCGTTCCTCGACGAGCTGCATGGGCAGCTCGGGTCCCAGGCCCCGGTTGGCGAGGACGATGGCCGAGGTCGCCGGCCGGCGGATCTCGTCGTAGCGGGCGAAGGCCCCAGCCACGTCGCCGCCGAAGCTGCGGAGGCAGCCGGCCAGGGTGCGGGCATCGAGGATGGCCTGGGACGCGCCGTTGGACCCGATGGGGTACATGGGGTGGGCGGCGTCGCCGAGCAGGGTGATCCGGCCGTGGGACCACTGGTCGATCGGATCGCGATCCACCATGGGGAAGACGAACGTGGACGGCGCAGAGCGGATCAGCGCGGGGACGTCGAGCCAGTCGAACACCCAGGACTCGAACCGGGGCAGGAAGTCAGCCGGGTCGCCGACACGGTTCCAGTCCTCCCGGGGCACGAGGGTGGTCCCATCGGTGCGCAGCTCGGCGATGAAGTTGAACAGCTGGCGTCCATCGGCCAGGTCGGCGACCGGGTAGCCGACGAACTTCTGCGCCGGGTGGCCGGCCCACACCATCGTCCGGCCGTCGAGGACGGGCGGCACCTCGGCCAGGCCCCGCCACAGCAGGGAGCCGTTCCAGCGGGGTGGCCCTTCGTCGGGGCGGAACTGGGCCCGCGCCGCCGAGTGGATGCCATCGGCGGCGATCAGCGCCTCGCCCCGGATGGTGTGCTCGGCGCCCGAGCCGGCCCGGTCGACGACCCGGACGGCCACCGACCCGTCCCCGACGAGGTCGGCCCCGGTCACGTGGTGGCCGAGGTGCACGTGCCGTCGACCGATCCGGACCATCACCGCGTCGAGCAACACCGTGTGCAGGTGACCACGGTGGATGGACAGCTGCGGCCACCCGTAGCCGGCGGCGAGTCCCCGGGGCTCACTCCAGATGCTCTGACCCCGCTTGGTGAAGTAGGCGAGGGTGGTCGGCGCGACGGCGACAGCGTCGAGGGCGGCCAGCAGCCCGAGGGCGTCGAGCTCGCGGACGGCATGGGGGAGGAGGTTGATGCCGACCCCGAGCGCCCGGGGCTCGACGACGGACTCGAACACCTCGACCTCGACACCGAGCTCGTGGAGGCTGAGGGCGGTGACGAGACCGCCGATCCCGCCGCCGGCGATCAGGAACGTCATGGGTCCGCCCGTTCCAGCAACTCGATGATGATCAGCTGCTGGGCGATCGCCTCGGCCGACCCGACGCCGCTCCGCCCGGTCGTCCACTGGGCGAGTTGGCGGGCGGTCGAGCCGTTGTCGTTGGCGGTGTGGGGATCGGCGCCTGACTGCAGGAGCACCTCCACCGCGGCCGAACACCGGTTCCGCACCGCCCGGTGCAGTGGCGTGACGCCTCCGGCGGCCGCCGCGTTCGGGTCGCCGATCGCGGCTTCACCGCCGGCTGTCCCGATCACCCGCAACAGCGAGCCGAGGTCCGAGCCGCTGGCCACAACCGAACGGTAGGCGATCTGCGCCCCCGGCAGTGACCCTCACCCCACTGTCCACGGGCCTGGCGCCCGGTCTTCTCAGGGAAGCAGTGCCAGCTTGCCCACGGTGGCCCGCGCCTCCAGCTCCGACAGTGCCTTGGGCCCCTCGGCCAGCCCGTAGGTGGTCGGCTGGTCAGGTCCGAGCACCCCGGACGTGAGGAGCCCGAACAGCTCGCCCATGATCTCGCCGAAGATCTGTGGCGCGGCCTGGATCAGGATGCCGATGTTGAGGCCGATGACGTGGACCTGGTGCTGGTAGACCAGGTCCCAGTTGGTGATCGGGGCTTCGCCGCCGGCCAGGCCGTAGACGACGACGCGGCCGGTGACCCGCTTGGTCGCCGCCAGGCTGGCGTCCAGGGTGGCGCCGCCTACCGACTCCAGGACGAGGTCGGCGCCCGCGCCGCCGCTCAGTTGCCGGACCTGGGCAGCGAGGTCACCGCGGCGGGCATCGAGGACGTGGTCGGCGCCCAGGGCCCGCACCACCTCGTGCTTGCCACAGACGCCGTGGCGATGACCGTCGCGCCGTAGTGCTTCGCCATCTTCACCGCGGCCTGGCCGGTCCCGCCGGCCGCGGCGTGGATCAGCACGATGTCCCCCGCGGTGACACCACCGAGCGTCTTGAGCGCGGCCAGCGCGGTCGGCCAGTTCACGACCAAGCCGAGCGCCTGCTCGTCCGCCCAGCCCGCGGGCACGGGGGCCGCGGCGGCTGCGGGCAGCACCATGTACTCGGCGAAGGCCCCGCCGGTGATGCCGACGCCGACTACGTGGGCACCGCGTTGGCGGTCGGTCACCCCTCGCCAACGGCGATGACCTCCCCGGCGGCCTCGATCCCCGCCAGGTACGGCGGCTGCGGGCCGCCGGCGAACGTGCCCCTGGCCTGCGAGACGTCGACGTAGTTGGCGCCGGCACGGGTGCATCGGTGATCAGGCGCAGGTCCTGTGGGCCGCTCAACGACGTCTGCTGCAGGGCGCGCATGGTGGAGGGAACGCTCATGGCAGTGGGTCTCCGTTCGTTCACACCCGGGGAAGACCCGGCGGGAACGGGAACGGAATCGCTCAGAACCCGAACACCGAGACCAGCCGGGGATCGCCGAAGGAGGTGATCCGGCGGATGCCGGCGTCCGGGACGGTGAGCACGCAGATCCCGTACGGCTGGTAGATCCCGTGCTGGTCGCAAATGTAGGCCGCGGCGGCGGGCTGCCCGTTGGCGCTGGTGACCAGCATGCGCCACGTGCCGGCTGATCCCAGGAGGTGGTCGCGCGGGAACGGGACGCAGGTGGTGCGGCTGGAGAACCAGGTGCGCAGCGGGGTCGCCTCCAGGGTGGCGTCCTCCAGCAGGAGCCGCTCGAGCTCCGCCGCGTCGGCGTTCTCGAAGGCGGCGATGTACTCGTCGAGGAGGGCGCGGGCGCGCGAGGCGGTCGGTTCGGTGATCTCGCCATCGGCCAGGGCGAGCTCCTCCAGCTGCGCCCGGGCGCGCGGAAGCGCGCTCTTGACCGACGCGGTTGTGGTGCCGAGCATGACCGCCACCTCGGTGGCGGGGAACGCCAGCACATCCCGCAGGACCTGCACCGCCCGCTGCTTCGGCGGTAGGTGCTGCAAGCTGGCCACGAGCGCCAGCCGCAGTCCCTCACGGGCGGCAACGATGGCGGCGGGATCGGCCGAGCTCGTATCACCATCGCATCGGGCGCAGGCTCGAGCCAGCTCGCGTCGGCCCCGGCCCCTTCCAGCTGCGCATCCGGATCCCGTGCCGGGCCGGAGACACTGGACGGCAGGTTTCGCCGGCCGCTCTTCGCCAGCTCGGTCAGGCACCGGTTCGTGGCGATCTGGTGGAGCCACGTCCGCACCGAGGACCGTCCCTCGAACCCGCCGTAGAACCGCCAGGCCCGCAGGTACGTCTCCTGGGCACCTCGGACGTTTCAGCCATCGATGCAGTGTCGCCCCGCGACGGGTCGAGTTCGAGCACGACCGGGGCTCTGGTAGCGCCCCTCGCCGGACAACCTTCAAACCCGACTCACCTGCAGCGGACGTTCTTGGCCTGCAACAGATTTCGTCAGACGTCGTTCCGTGCACGGACAACTATCGCATCTGTGGTTTCTCCCAAGCCGCGCCTCATACTGGCGCTTGGTCACAACGCAGCTACCCTAACGGTTGCCAGGGCGGAGTGAAGCTAGCCTTTGCTCTACCAGCCCCACTCGCTTGGAGCGTCGGGATCGTCGGGATCGTCGAAGAAATCTCCATCGTCAGGGTAGGTGACGAGTTTCTCCAAGGTGGATATCGTGCTGCAAGAGACGGTCCGAAGCGCTTCGTCGACGGCATATGAAGCCACGGTCGTCTGCTCGGTGATAAAAGGGCCGGGGATCTCGGCGAACCAGCGACCCAGGGTTGGTTCAGGCCTGGCATGGCGGTACGGATCCGTTCGAAGCCCAAGAATCCAGTTCAGAACAGTGACGGTAAGTTCTCGGTCGGGCTTCTCGGCGACTTCGAACTCAGCAACGCACTCATCGAAGTTTCGAAGCTCGTAGCTTCGAAGGCTCAATTTGCTGGTTAGCGTTTCGAGGCCGGCCTCGACGGGCTCCACGTCGTTGGATCGACTGAATCGTTCGCCGGTCAGCGCGTGGCCCTTCTCGATACGCTCGCGGATATCGTCGTCAGCAAATGCCTGGCGCATCAAACGCTTGATCCGGAGGTCCTGCTCGTCCCCTGCGAAGTACTGAGCCATGTCTCTCACAGTAATTGTGGGGTTAGGAGTTTCGGACTCCGAGGCGTTCCGCCACGGGTCCTCACTGTGAGTGAGTCTGATGAGGTCCCTCCCACTGAAGGAGCCATAGCGGCCGACTACGTACCCGACCACCTGGAGGGTGGTCTCTCCGAGATCGATGTCGGTGGGACCCATCGGGTCCACGGCCTCGTTGCACCACAGGTCGGACACCACGGGACCGTTCGTCCACGCTTGGACGTCTTCATGAAACATCGGTTCGCCGGTCCAGTGTGCCCGCCAGCCCTGGCAGTAGTACAGCAGCTTGTGGAGCTGAAGCACTCCCAAGCCTGGCTTGCGTTTCCGCAGTTCTCGGGCAACGTCGTGTGCGGAAACCGTAGTCAACTGCCTCATCCTTCTCGCAGAAGCTCACGGTACATGACCGAGGAGCGGGTATCAGTCAATACTTTGTCACATTCGTTGAACGTTGATTTCGGCGGTAGGGGGGTACGCATGGCGTCGGCCGTGCTGGCAAGGTGAAGCAATTCACAAGAACCGGTGAGCGCACGATGGACCTGGAGGCGGTCGCCAAATCATGAAGCACCGCCGCCAGGTGAGGTGAGGTGAGGTGAGGTGAGGTGAGGTGAGGTGAGGTGAGGGGAGGTGAGGTGAGGTGAGGTGAGGTGAGGTGAGGTGAGGCACAGCGTGCGACACCGGCTGTCGGTGTTGCCGTCATCGTGGTCGCGAAGTGCAGTCCGAAGGTGGGCAAGCGCGGCTCGGACACGTGACTTCACTGTGCCTTCGGGCAGCCCGAGGACGACTGCTGCGCTTCGGTAGGTATACCCGGCGAAGAAGGTGAGATCGATTGCCTCGCGCTGTTCAAGGCTCAGGCCGTGGATTCGGTCCATGATGGCCTGCTGCCATTGCCGAGCGAAGACGGCCCCCTCTACGTCTGTCCAATGCGGACTGTCCGTGGCTGGTTCCTGACGGCGGCTGCGCGCCGTCTCGGCGCGCAGCACGTCGATGGCTACGTCCTCCTCGTCAGTGCTGGTCAGGTGGCCTAGCAGCCGCCGGCAGCTCCCAGTCACCAGTAGGTAGTCGCGGCAATAGACCTCCGTCAACGACGCGCGCGCCGAGAGGATGCGCGCATCCTCGCTCGCCGAGCGCGTCGGATCGTCCGCCTTGGCCATGTCCAGCCCTCCCGTCCCGCCGACCGGTCCATTGGAGGATAGATCAGGACCGCGGGGGCGCCCCTGGGCACAAGTGCCCGGGGTCGGCCGGCGAGCGGTCCCCTCAGGACCTCGGGGTGCACACCGGGGGCGTCGCCCCCACTCGCTGCGGCCCGAGTAGCCAGGCCCCGACCGCCGTCCGTCGGGTCTGGCGGGAAGGAGTCCTGTCTTCCCCCATCCAGGGGACGATCCGCTCCGAAGGTAAGACGAGGGAAAGCCTCGGGTGGTCACTTGCGGCCGACCGTCCGACGGGCGGAAGGCCTCGGGGTGCCCGTCCCGTCGGGGCCGGTGGATGGTTCACGTACCGGGAGGAACGGTTGTGCGGAAGAGGGTGCTCCTCCTGGGAGCTGTCGGGCTAGCCGTGCTGTGCCTGGTCTTGGTCGGTGTGCTCAGGCGGGGGGGTGCTGCCTCGTACAAGCCGGTGCCGCTCTCGGGACCCTTGGCGCAGGAGATCAACCCCGGGTCGGTCGTCGCGCCGACGCCTCGGCCGATCAGTGAGGTGAGCGCGCCGGCGCCGTCGCCGAGTGAGGCGGTGCGGCTCTTCGTCGCCGCCGAAGTCGAGCAGCGTTTCGCGGCGAGCTTCCGCTTGTTGTCCCGAGAGGACCGTGAGAGCTATGGCCGCCCCGAGAGCTGGCGGCAGGCCCACCACGAGCTGCCTCGCCTAGTCAGCTCGGGGCCGCTTGACGGCGCCGGCGGTGACGTCGTCGTCAGCGAGGTGGTATTGGAGCCTCGACTGGACCGGATCGTCGGCGCGGTCCCGGCCAGCGCACGGATCTCTTGGCAGACGGTCCCCGAAGACGGCGGCTGGCGGGTGGCATACACCGACAGCATCGTCGAGGCCCACTTCCCGGACGACTCCGGTGCGGATGACGCCGTCATGGCGTGGGCGGACGCGGCTCAGCGCTGTGCGGACACCGGCTCGCTCGAAGCCAGATCAGGCCTGGTGGGCGTGACGGGCTACGCCAAGAGGCTGTGCGATGCCCCCGGGCTGCTCAGTGTCGGCGCTGTCTCGGGTCTCGAGACGCTCGACAGCCCGGCCCCGGTGCTGTCCGCCTTCGGACCGACTGCGGCCGCTTTCGTCCGGGTCGTCGAGCTGGGCGGTCCGGTGGCCATGCGAGTCCTGACCGCTCCTGAAGGGGACCGCTGGCTCGTCGTGGGGCTGGCCGCTCCCTGAATCGTCGATCAGCGACGCCGCCCGGCAGCTGTGCCGGCGGCCAGTCCTTCCGCCGCGGCCCTCGACGGGCCGCTGGCGGGTTGCTCCATCCACAAGACAGAGAAAGCAGATCAACTTGAGTGCAGCCAAGAAATCCACACGTCGCCTGCGCAGGGCGGCGGCGGTATCGGGGGCGTCGCTGTTGCTGGCGCCGGTCCTCGCCGCGGGGATGCTGAGCAGCTCGGGGGCATCCAGCCATCGGGAAGCCCCGCTGAGCAGCAAGGACCCGGTGACCGACCTCACCGACGTCTACGCGTTCGTCAGCCCTGACAGCCCCGATTCGGTCACGTTGATCGCCAACGTGATCCCACTCGAGGATCCGGCCGGGGGACCGAACTTCTACAACTTCGGAGACGACGTCAAGTACGAGATCCACGTCGACAACGACGGTGACGCCGTGGACGATCTCGAATACGAGTTCCGGTTCACGACCACCATCTCGAACCCGGACACGTTCCTGTACAACACCGGACCAATCGAGTCCCTCGATGACCCCGACTGGAACTACCGGCAGACCTACGTCGTCTCACGATGCGACGACAGCGGCTGCCGGGACCTGGGCCAAGGAGTCGTGCCTCCGGCCAACATCGGACCGCGCTCGACCCCTGACTACCCGGCCCTGGCGGAGGCGGCCGTGCTCAACCTCGACGACGGCACGAAGGTCTTCGCCGGGCCTCGTGACGACCCGTTCTTCGTTGACACCGGGTCCATCTTCGACCTGGGCGGGCTCCGGCCCCTCAACGAGGCCCATCTGATCCCGTTGCCGACCGAGGCCGGCGTTGATGGCCTCGCCGGCAAGAACGTGCACACCATCGCACTGCAGGTGCCCATCGACCAGCTGACCAATGGCGAGGAGCCGGTCATCGGCGTCTTCGCCAACACGTACCGGCAACGGAACACCCACATCAAGTCCGACGGGACCCGCATGGGCGCCGGCGGTTGGGTGGGCGTGTCCCGCCTCGGTATGCCTCTCGTGAACGAGGTCGTCGTACCCCTCGGCTCGAAAGACCTCTTCAACGCCTCCAAGCCCGTCGATGATGCCCAGTTCCTGCCCAGCGTGATCAACCCGGAGCTGGCCAACCTCATCCCCGTGCTCTACCCGGGCGTCGAAGTGCCGACCGAGGTCCCCTTCGGACTCGGCACGGGCGGCCGTGAGGACGTCGCCACCGTCTTCCTCACCGGTATCCCCGGGGTGAACCAGCCTGCCAACGTGGTGCCCAGCGAGATGCTGCGGCTGAACACGACCACGCCGTCCAGCTTCCCGAACGGGCGGATGCTGAGCGATGACGTCGTGGACACCGAGCTGCGGGTCCTCGCCGGCGTGCTGGCCGAGGGGTTCGACGTCTCGCCGAACAACCTGCTCGGCGACGGGGTCGACGCCAACGACGTCGACTTCATGGACCACTTCCCCTACGTGGCCCTACCCCACCAGGGCTACTGATGCGATCGCGGGGTGGGGGCCATCACGCCCCCACCCCGCCCGTCCACACCCGCCGGGCCCCGGGCGAGCTCGAAGGCAGCCAAGAGACCTCAGACAGTTCAGGTGGCACGGAGATCATGACGACGCAGCTCGAACCCACAGGACCAGCACAGCGAACGGGCGCCGGACCTGGTGGCGTCTCCGACCCTGCGCCCAGGCGGACGTGGCGTGACCGCTGGCCGACCCTGGTCGGGGTGGGCCTGGTCCTTGTCCTCGTTGCCGCTTCGGTGTGGCGGTTCGTCAGCTTCGGCGACGATCAGGCTGCAGCGCCTGCGCTCGCCGGTTCCGGCGGCGTCGCCGAACAGATCACCGTCCTCGAGGCCCGCAGCTCTGCCGACCCCGACAACGCCCAGGTGTGGCAGCAACTCGGCCTGCTCTACATCGCCCGGGCAGCCGAGATCGAAGACCCCACGTTCTACGTGCGATCCCGTGCGGCCCTCGACCGCGCCACCGCCCTCGCACCCGGCGACTTCGAGGTCACAGCCTCCCGGGCGGCGCTCGAACTCGCCGCCCACCAGTTCGCACCCGCCCTCGTGCTCGCCCGACAGGCGCACCAGCAGCGCCCCAGCAGCCCCGACGGCTACGCCGTGCTCGTCGACGCCGAAGTCGAGACCGGCCACTACGACGACGCCCTCACCCACATCGAGGAGTGGCTCTCCATCAAACCTGACCTCAGCGCCCTGTCCCGTCTCTCCTACCTGCGCGAGCTGCACGGCGACCCCACGGGCGCCATCCTCGCCATGACCCAGGCCGTCGAAGCCGGTCGTGGGACCCCTGGCGATCGGGCCACCGCCGAGGCCTACCTCGGTGACCAGTACTTCGCTACTGGGGACCTGCGACGAGCTGAGCGGGCCTACCGTGCCTCGCTCGTCGACGCCCCTGAGAACCTCCTCGGAGAGGTCGGCTTGGCCCGTGTCATGGCATCCCAGGGCGACGCCGCCGTCGCTAGAGACCGACTGGCAGAGATCGCCATCACCACCCCCGCCCCCAACGTGACCGAACTTCTCGGTGAGCTCAACCTCCTCACCGGCCGCCCCGACGCCGCCGCCCAGGCATTCACCATGATGCGCGAGCGCTACGAGCTCTTCGAACGATCCGGCGCCGACGCCTCCCTCGAGCAAGCCGTCGTCGCCGCCAACTACGGCGACACGACCGACGCCGTCCGTCACGCCCAAGAGGCTTACCAGGGCCGCCAATCCGTCTTCACCGCCGACGCCATGGGCTGGGCCCTCACACGAGCCGGCCGACCCGACGAAGCCATCCCCTACGTGCTCGACGCACTCAGCCTCGGCACCAGATCAGCATCATTCAACCTGCACGCCGCATTCGCCTACGAAGCCACCGGCGACCTCCAACAGGCCCGTGACCACCTCCGCTCCGCACTCGACATCAACCCCTGGATCTACCCCGGCCTCTGGCCCGAAGTGGACAGCCTTGCCCTCCGCCTCGACGTCCCTCCACCGGATCGCTCGTAGCCGCCGCGTTCCGCCGTGCTCCGAGCTACCACGCTTGGGGGCGGCGAGTACCTGGACCGCTACGAGGTAGGTCTGACCTGCTGCTACGTCTGCGCCCCGGCAGGATTCGAACCTGCGACACACGGTTTAGGAAACCGCTGGTGCTTCTGCCTCTGAGCTGCTCAGATGGTGCGCCTGACTCGCTCCGTGCAACACCCGTGCATGACCTGCGGGCACCAGCGGGCACTAGCTAGGTCGTCGTTCCTTGTGGAGCCGCAGGCGTTGCGTTTACGCTACCCCTTGTGTGCGCGAGGCTCGCAGCGGAGATCGTCCAACGGGCGCGAGACCGGTCTGGGTTGTCCCGGCGCGCCCTTGCTGCCAGAGCAGGGGTGCCGACGTCGACCGTCTCGCGGATCGAGGCCGGGGAGATCGATGCCACCGTCGGCATGTTGCAGCGCATCGTCCATGCGGCGGGGTCACGCCTGGTCCTCGATGTCGAGACCGATGGCGCCGGACCGACCCTGGCCTCGCTGGCCAACGCCTTCGAGCAGCTCGACGCGCGGCTCAAGATCGACTGGACCCGCCTGCGCGGCTTCGCCGATTGGGCGGCCGAGCACCCCGATCGCCTCACCCTTGCCCTGGCCGATCCGCCGGTTCGGACCGGGACCCCTCTCGACGCCATCCTCGCGGCCTTCGCCGAGGAGCTGGCCGCGCAGCACGGCCTCCCACTGCCCCGGTGGACACGAGCGGTCGGCCGCCTCGAGCAGGAGTGGTCGGCGCCGGGGACCCCTCGGATGAGATCCGAGGCGGCGTCGGCGACACCCGAGCCGTTCCGGCGCCGCAACCTGGTCCTGGCCCGCGGCGCGCTGTTCCGGCCGGCGGCGTAGGTGGTCGGTCCGGGCCTGTTCAGCGACCGAGGCGACCTCGAGGTGGTGTTCGACGAGCTCGCGGGCGAGCTGCGGCGCGTCGGGGTCGCCGCCGAGGTGGTCATGGTCGGCGGTGCGTGGCTGCTCTGGCACGCTCAGCGTGTAGCGACTCGCGATGTCGACAGCGCTCGACGGTTGGACGCACGGCACACCCGGGCGATCGACGCCGTCGGGGAGCGTCACGATCTGCGGTCGGGTTGGCTCAACGATGCGGCTGCTGCCTTCTGGCCCGCCGGCTCCTCGTTGGAGGACTGCCAGGTGGTCTACGAGCAGGATCCACTCGTCGTCCGCACACCACCACCCGAGGTCATCTTCGTGATGAAGCTCTACCGTGCCCATCCGCAGGATCGGGAGGACATGGTGCTGTTGTGGCCCCTGTGCGGCTTCTCGGGCCCCGAGGACGCGGTGCGAGCGTTCGACGTCGCCTACCCTCACGCCTTCGAAGACGAGCACCTGGTCGACTACGTGGGCCAGATCGCCGAGGACGCCTCCGTCGGCTGAGCGGAACTGCTGACGGTGGGTTCGGGAGTGGGTGACGGCCTGCTGCGCAGAGGGCCAGCGAGCGAACACCCTGCGGGGCCTTCATCGACCTCACCGCCGGAGCTGGGAGGGCGCACTCCGGGACGAGAGGCGCGCTGTGGGACCTCCCAGGTGCAGGCGCCGTGGGTCGGTCTCGTCTACGGGCGGCGTACCGGCGGCCGCCGTTCGACGTCGGGTGAGCGCAGACCTCCAGCCCGCCCAAGCGGCAGTTCAGCCTCGGAGCGCTGACTGCGGATGCCAGCCGCCGTGCAACAAGCGTGCAACTACGGGTGGAAAGTGGCGGCGACTCAGGGACACTGGCGGGTACACCGCCTCGCCGGTAAGTGCCCACTCACCAGGTGCTTTGCTGGCGCCCCCGGCAGGATTCGAACCTGCGACACACGGTTTAGGAAACCGCTGCTCTCTCCTCTGAGCTACGGGGGCCCTACTGGTGCCGGGTGGTGGTCGCCGCCCGCACCGGGCCGGGGAGCTGACCGCACTGGGAAGGTCCGACCCCCGGGCGGCTGAGCCTACCGGAGCAGTGACGGGCAGGCTGATCCCGGGGCGCGGGTCCCCGGGGTCGTACGCTCCCGCCCATGGGGTCGAGCTTCCAGGACGTACGCCACTTCGACGCCACCGCAGCCGAGCTCGGTGCCGCCGTGGCGCAGGCGTTGTCGCTCACCGGCTGGACGGTCGTCGAGGATCCGGCGGGCGACGATGGAGGTGTAGTCGGACGGTTCGACGCCCGTGTCGGCATCTCGGCTCGGAGCAAGGGCGAGGACGTCGCCGTGCAGGTCGAGGGCGGCTCGGTGATCTGCGAGAGCCGTAGCCAGGTGCGCACCGCCATCCTCGACCTGGGCAAGAACCGGGCCAACGTCAAGCGCTTCTTCGCCCAGCTGGCCACGCTGGGCCTCACCCCGGTCGATGCGGCTTCGGTCCCGCCGCCCTCGGACTGATGCGCCACCGGGCATCGGACCTGCTCACGGGAGGAGGGCCAGCTTGCCCACGGTGGCCCGAGCCTCCAGCTCCGACAGTGCCTTGGGCCCCTCGGCCAGCGGGTGGGTGGTGGGCTGGCCCGGACCGAGCACCCCGGCAGCGACGAGCCCGAACAGCTCGCCCATGACCTGGCCGAAGATCTGCGGCGCGGCCTGGATCAGGATGCCGATGTTCAGGCCGATGACGTGGACCTGGTGCTTGTAGGCCAGGTCCCAGTTGGTGAGCGGGGCTTCGCCGCCGGCCAGGCCGTAGACGACGACACGGCCGGTGACCCGCTTGGTCGCCGCCAGGCTGGCGTCCAGGGTGGCGCCGCCGACCGACTCGAGGACGAGGTCGGCGCCCGCGCCGTCGGTCAGTCCCAGGACCTGGGCGGCCAGGTCGGCGCGGCGGGCGTCGAGGACGTGGTCGGCGCCCAGGGCCCGGACCACGTCGTGCTTGCCCACCGACGCCGTGGCGATCACCGTGGCGCCGTAGTGCTTGGCCATCTTCACCGCGACCTGGCCGGTCCCCCCGGCGGCGGCGTGGATGAGCACGGTCTCCCCCGCGGTGAGGCCACCGAGTGGGCGGAGCGCGGCCCGCGCCGTCGGCCAGCTCACGACCAGGCCCAGTGCCTGCTCGTCGGCCCAGCCCGGAGGCACGGGGAGCGCCGCAGCCGCCGGCAGCACCACGTACTCGGCGAAGGCACCACCGGTGATGGCGACGCCGACGACGTGGGCGCCGTTCTGGAGCGCGGTCCCCCCCTCGCCGATGGCGACGACCTCACCGGCGGCCTCGATCCCCGCCACGTACGGCGGCTGGGGGCCTCCGGCGAACGTGCCCCGGGCCTGGGAGATGTCGACGTAGTTGACGCCGGCGGCGGTGACCCGGAGCAGGACCTGGCCCGGGCCCGGCGCTGGCACGGGGGCGTCGGTGATCAGGCGCAGGTCCTGGGGACCGTTCGACGACGTCTGCTGCAGGGCGCGCATGGTGGAGGGAACGCTGATGGTCATCGGTCTCTGTTCGTTCACACCCAGGGAGACCCGGCGGGAACGGGAAAGGAACCGCTCAGAACCCGAACACGGAGACCAGCCCCGGATCGCCGAACGAGGTGATCCGGCGGATGCCGGCGTCCGTGACCGTGAGTACGCAGATCCCGTACGGCCGGTAGATGCCGTCCTGGTCGCGGACGTAGGCCGCGGCGGCCGGTTGCCCGTTGGCGCTGGTGGGCAGCATGCGCCAGGTGCCCGGCGACCCCAGGAGGTGGTCGCGCAGGAAGGGGATGCAGGTGGTGCGGCCGGTGAACCAGGTACGCAGCGGGGTCGCCTCCAGGGTGGCGTCGTCCACCAGCAGCTGCTCCAGCGCGTCGGCGTCGGCGTTCTCGAAGGCGGCGATGTACCGGTCGAGCAGGGCGCGGGCCTGCGGGGCAGTGGGCTCGGCGATCTCGCCATCGGCCAGGGCGAGCTCCTCGAGCCGGGCCCGGGCCCGCTGCAGCGCGCTCTTGACCGACACCGTCGTGGTGTCGAGCATGACCGCGACCTCGGTGGCGGGGAAGGCCAGCACGTCCCGCAAGACCAGCACCGCCCGCTGCTTCGGCGGTAGGTGTTGCCAACTGGCCACCAGCGCCAGCCGCAACCCCGCACGGGCGGCGACGATGGCCGCAGGGTCGGCCGAGCCCGGCATCACCAGGGCATCGGGCGCGGGCTCGAGCCAGAGCACGTCGGCCCCGGCGGGTTCCACGGGGGCCCGCCAGGCCCGCAGGTACGTCTCCTGGACCAGGTCTTCCGCGTCGTGGATCGACCCCAGCATGCGATAGCAGTGGGCGAGCAGCTCACGGCGGAACGGCTCCGTCGCCTGGCTGAACCCGACGTCATCAGGCTCGCCGGGCACAGCGGACGGTTCAGCCATGGGGTCAGTGTCGCGTGCCGAACCAAGCTCGACGTGCGCTACCTCAGGGGCGACGACCGGCGAAGGCCAGGAGCCGGGTCTGGGCATCGGCGTCCCCGGGAACCTCGACGGCGTCGACGTACCGCCCCGACTCCCGCAGGATCGAGTGGGGCAGCTGCTCGAGGAACGCCTGGCAGTCGCCCACCTGTTCGGCGGGCAGCACATCGTCGGCGCCGATGGCCCGGGCGAGGTCCCAGGTGTGGATGAGCATGTCGTTGGTGGCGATGGTCAGCCATTGCCCCTTTGGGCCCTCGCCGAGCCTCGGGTGTGTGGAGGTGCCCTCGAGAGCGTCGGGCTCGGCCAGGATCGCCTCCATGCCGTCTCGCGCCGCGGGCCAGTCGGCACCGTCGCCGGTGGTGGCGCCGACGAGCTGGCTCATGGTCAGTTGCACGGTCGCAACGTGGTCCACGAGGTCTCGGACGCTCCACTGGTCACAGGGTGTGGGGCCATCCCACTGGTCGTCCTCGATGGCGTCGTAGCGCTGGTCGAACGCCCGTGTCACCGCCTGCCAGGATTCGATGGGACTGCTCACCACGTATCCCCCCCCGGAACGCTGCTGCCTCGGTCCGAGAGGTTACGCACGTAACGCCGCTCAGTGCTTGTGGGCCAAGGCTTGTGCGTGTCGGCTCAGTGGATCGGAGGGAACGGGGCCTTGGCCTTGATCAGTTCGCTGCCCCGCTCGTAGTCGTCGTCACGCTCGTGGGTGAGCACCCCGGCCACCACCCCGCGCTGGCCGTACCAGGCGGTGAACCCGTCGGCACCGCCGTCGACGACGACCTCGTCCCAGCCGTCGCCCCACGCCGCGTACTTCAGGGTGCGGGTGGCGATGGTCGACCAGAACCCGGGCACGGCGTCCCAGCTCGCGTCCTCGCCGGCCAGCACCTTGCCGGCCACCTCGCCCATGCCCAGGGCGTCACCCCAGTGTTCGACCCGCAGGCGGCGGTGGGCGGAGGCGTTCCACGCCGCGGCCACATCGCCCACGGCGAGCACGCCGGGCACCGACGCCCGCATGGAGGCATCGACGACCACGCCACCATCCACCTCCAGCCCGGCGGCCTCGGCCAGGGCGACGTTGGGCGCCGCTCCCGTGGCCACCACCACGTGGGCGGCCTCGAGGGCGCCACCGTCGGCCAGCGCGACCTGCCAGTCGGTGGCCCCGATGCGCCGGAAGGCGGCCAGCTCGGCTTCGAACCTGGTCGTCACCCCTTCATCGGCCAACCACCCCGCCAGGAACGCCGCCACCTCGGGCCCCAGACGAGCGTGCTGGGGGGCGGCCTCGGCGCTGACCATGGTCACCGCCACACCGTGGGCCCGCAGGCTCGCCGCGGCTTCGCAGCCCACGAAGCCCGAACCGACCACGACCACGGAGCCGGGCCTGCTGTCCAGGGCCTCGAGCAACCGCACGGTGTCGTGGTGGCGGCGGATGGTGTGCAACCCGGGGTCGTCGCCGCCCGGCACCGGGAGCCGCGTGGGCTGCGAACCGGTGGCCAGGACGCAGGCCGTCCACGGCTCGGCCCCGCCCTCGACCACCACGGTGCGCGTCGACAGGTCGAGGGCGGCCACCGGCGCGCCGAGGCGCACCTCGATGTCGTGATCCTCGTACCAGCTCGGCTCCACCAGGGCCGCGGGCTGGCCGTCGCCCTCCCCCCGCAGGTGCTCCTTGGTCAGCGGCGGTCGTTCGTAGGGGGGCTGGTCCTCGGCCGCCAGCACCAGCACCGGCGCCTGACCACCGGCGGAGCGGTACGCCTCGGCGCAACTGTGCCCAGCCGGGCCCCCGCCCACGATCACCACGCGTCCGTTCGCCATGGACGTGGCCCTACCCGCCCCGTCCCCGACTCACCCGCCCGGAGTCAGCCTGCTCCCTCAGTCGGTGAAGCGGCCGACCTCGTCGTTGAGGGTGTCGGAGAACGATTCGGCGATGGCCAGCTGCTCACGGAGCTGCACGCACCTCTCGGTGGCGGCGGCGGCGAACATCGACACCCGACCCCGCAGCTCCTCGAGCTCCTCGGGGCTCAGGCCGCCGTCGCTCAGCCGTTGGCGGGCCTCGATGAGCAGGCGCATCTCCTCGAGGGTGAAGCCCAGGGGCTTCATGTGCATGATGAGGCGCAGGCGCTCGATGGCCCGCTCGTCGTAGAGGCGGAACCCACCGGGGGTGCGTGCCGCCGGCAGGACCAGGCCGGCATCCTCGTAGTGGCGCACCGAGCGCAGGCTCAGGCCCACGAAGGCGGCCACGGCGCCGATCTGGCGCAGCGAGGCCTCGTCGCGCGCCGTGGGGATGTCGGCGGCGTCCTCGCAGTCCACGCAGCGACCCGAGGGCGCGAAGACGACGTCCACGCAGCCGCACACCGTGCAGGCCCATCCCGTTCGTGACCTCGGCTCCCCGGCCATGACCTTGCTCCTCGACGGTCGGGAACGGCGATCCGAACCCCATCCGACGCTCCGTACCGTAGCGGTCACAGGGGGCCGGGGAACCACCAGCCCCGTGGGCGGGCGGACCCAGCCAGCCCAACAGGCGGGGCCGGCCGTCGGTGAAGGTGGCGAGGACGTGGCCTGGCGGCAACCTTGCCGGCCGGCCCCCATCGGGGCCCGCCGAAGGCCACCCTGCCCCGAGGAGCTCCTGTGCCCAAGCCCCGCGTCATCGTGTTCTCGGGTCCGACCGCGACCATCGGCAACAGCCCGCCCCCGGTCACGGGCAACCAGGCGCGGGCCCGTCACGGCCTGCCGTTGTTGACCGACGCCGACGGTGCCCCCCCTCGAGCACGACCTGTTGCGCCCCCAGCGCCTGGCCGCGGCCCTGAATGTGGGCAGGCGGTCACCCCGTGCGGTACCGGTGGTGTCGACGACGTACTGGAAGGCGGGTCGTGGCAGATGGCCGACGGGGCACCAAGACGTGCTGGTAGTCGGTCGTGATCTGCGAGGCGCGAGCGCCGCTTCCACGACCCTGAGCCGCGCAGCGGTCGCGGCCCGATCCCCAGGCCGGTGCATCTGCTGCAGCAGCTGGACGCGCAGGTCCTCGAAGACGAACCGGGCACGCTCTGTTGCTGCGCCGTCGCCGGGCTGTCCGATCACGTCCGGAGGCTCGGCGGTCTCGATCACCTTCAGCTCGCCGGTCCGGACGCCCGCCACCGACTCAGCTCGTTCTCTCTCCTGCAACGTGGCGTCCATGAACGACTGATCTCAGCGCGACCACCGACAACCCGAGTACCAGGCCAGCGGCCAAGGCGGATGTGCACAGCCCTGTATGGGCGATCCTGCGCCGACTCACCCTGGCCGTCGTCACCGCCGGACTCGTGCTCGTCGGAGCCCCTGCGCTGGTCAACGTCCCCTCGATGGCGAAGGCGCACGCCGACGGGACCGAGACCCTGGGAGCGCCGTCGCTGAGCTTGGCGGTGGGAACCGGCGTGGTGATGGCCGGGGTCGGCATGCACGACCAGCCCGCCGCCTTGACCCTCACCGTCCCCGACGGGGCCAGCGTCGAGCAGGTGCTCCTGTACTACGAGAGCGGGCATGACGCGACTCGGAGCGACGGTGTCGTTCCCTCGTTGCAGGTCGACGGCATGCGCGTCGAGGGCACGCTCATCGGAGGCCCAAAGCCTTTCTACGGAGCGGTCACCGCGTCGACCTACCGGGCCGATATCACCGAGCTGGGCCTGATCAGAGCTTCGCCCCTCCACTCGATGCCACCGCAGCGCAGACCTTCACCTTCGACGCCGCCCCAGTCGAACGCACCGCAAGGTTCTCCATGACCGCTACGAGTGTCCACGACCCAGTCCCCGCGGGGGCGGCGAACCCCTCGCATGACCCGACGAATCGGCCCCACGAGCTGAGCTACGAGATCGGCGGGGTCACCACCCGCGTGGCGGACCCGTTCGTGGTCGACGTCACGTCAGAGCCGACGCTGCCCGCGACGACCTCGGGTGATGCGGCACCCGCTTCGACGGGCTCGCTTCCTGTCGCGCCCGCTGAGGTCGCCGGCGTTGCCGTTCAGCGCCAGACGTTGCCCGAGCCGGGGACGACGGTCTCGGAGATCATCGCCCTCGCCGTCATCGGCCTCGGGGGGATCGTGCTCCTCCTGCGAAGCGGTCTTCGAGCAGCCCGCCACGACCCCTGATGCGTCTCGCAGGTCGAGGGCGGCTTCGACGAGCCTTGAGGTAGCCGTCGGGGCGGCGCTCCCGCTGGTTCGACCCCTCCTACGAGCACTGCGAGCGGGCGGGGGATCCAAAGGGGACAGCGCTGCGCACGCCGGGAACCAAGACGGCATGCCGGCGTGCCGGCATCCCGGCATGCCGTCTGGTCGAGCACCCAGCCCAACCCAGCTCCGGTTGGTCCGAGGCCAGGATGGCGCCGCCGGCTCAGGGGGTCGGGGCTGCTGTGGTGAGCTCGCTGAGCTGGCGTCGCAGGTCTCGCTCCTCCTGCCACCGCTCGGTCTCGTCGCGGATGATGGCGGCGATGGCGGTCACCGCCCCGTCAGCGTCTTTGAGCAGGGTCACGGTGAAGGCGATCGAGTGGCGCTGCCCGTCGGGGTGCAGGGAGGGGACGCGGAGCAGCTTGTCGCCGTAGTCGGTCTCCCCGGTGGCCATGACCCGCTCGTAACCCGCCCAGTGCCGGGGACGTTGGCGGTCGGGGATGATGATGTCCAGGGACTCACCGATGGCCTGCTCGGCGGTCCAGCCGAGCACGCTCGTGGCCGCGGCGTTCCAGAACCGGATCCGCCCGTCGGGGTCAGCGATGATGATCGGGTCGGCAGCCTGGTGGGCGAGCTGGACGAGCCACGCTTCGGGAGCGTCGGCGTGGTCAGCGGCCTGGTCGGACATGGTGGTCCCCCTTCGTTGCATCATTGCGGGCAGCGGTGACGAGCGCTGCTCCTGGCGGTACCCAGCTGAGCTGCGCGACCTGGCGGGCCAGGGATGTGGCGCAGGACGCGGCACCAGTAGTCGATCAGCCGAGGGATGTGCTCGGCCCAATCGACCTCGGCCACCTCTTCGAAGATGGTGGCGAGGAGGTCGTCCATGACGAGCTCGCGGTAGAAGCCGACGACGAGGTCGTGCACCTGGCCACGCGAGTTGAGGTCCCAAAGCGGGATCTGGGCCTTGAGATCAGCCACGTCGCGTCTGGAGCTGTCGCCCTCGGCCCGCCGAGGCAGGTCGGGGAGCGCTGGGAGCGAGCTGGGCGTGGTGGGCTTGAGCGACGGTGCGAGCCAGCTGCTTGGCCCGCTCGGCGTTCACCCCGGCCCAACCGTCGTCCATCGTCTCTTCGAACAAGGTCAACCAGCGCTCGAAGTGCGCGGCGGTGAACGGCTCTAGCTGGTGGATGCGCTGATGAGCAGCGAAGGGGTTGCCCGTGTAGCCGGGCAGGCCGAGCAGGGCGCGACACCAGAACGCAGTCAGCTTGGGCAGGTGCTCGGCCCAGTCGACCCGGGCGACGTCGTTGAACGTCGGGCCGAGCAGCTCGTCTTGAGCTACTTCCCGGTAGAAGCGGCGCACGAGCTCAGCGATCTGCTCAGGGTCGTCGAGGTGGCGCACGGCTCCAGGCGGCGCGCCACCTCGAACGTCGCTTCCGGTCACGGCCGAGTCGCCGCCGGCAGGGGTGTGGCCGGGGCTACGACCGGCTCGTAGAAGCGCACGTACAGCTCGGCATCAGGTGACGGCGTGACCGAGTGCGGACGGTCGGGCACGATGGTGACGGTGCCGCCCGTGGTGGCCGTCGTGGACCAGGGGCTCAGTGGGTCTTCGTCTCGGAACTCGACCGTGCCGGCGGTCACGACCAGCTCGGCCCACACCGTGGTGCGGTGCGCCCGACGCAGACCGGCCGGCAACGTGGTCGCGGTGAACACCGGGGTGCGGCGAGCGATCCGCAGCCCACGGGGAAGTAGTCGCCCGTCACAGCGGACGCAGTCGATCAGCGCACCGTCCTCCGCGCGAGCTCGGTCCGGTTGGTGACCGCACTCCAGGCGCAGCCAGCTCCCCCGGGCGACGGGGACCGACACCATGCGGCGCCTCATCGGGCGGCTGGGGACGGATCAGCGTCGGAGGACGCGTGGGCGGCGGCGAGTCGAGCGGCGCGCTCCTGAGAGAGCGCGTGGACTGCCCCACCGCCCATCAGCCCGAACCCGGGACCACCCCAGAGCGCACAGAACAGGCCCAGCCCCAGCCCTTGGAGCAGCTCGCCCCTGGTGACCCAGACGGCAAGCGCGATCCCCACCGTGATCACGAAGGTGCAGACGGCGACGCTCATGGCCATGGCCTTGGCCATCGTCATCGGGGGGATCGGCAAGGCCGTCGAGATGGCGGGCATGTCGGTGTCCTCGGGACCCGGCACGCTGCTGGTCTCCGGGGTGGCGTTGTGAGTTCCCCGCTCCAGGATCGACATACTTCTAGTCTACGCTAGAAATATCCCGGAGCAAGGCACGATCCACCCCGAGCTGGGTAGCAAGAGGTTGCAGCGACGACGTGAGAGGTCCGGATCCGATGGTGGCCAGCCTGCAAGAGCAAGCCCGGGCCCTCGGGCACCCCACCCGGCACCAGATCTTCCGGTACGCAGCCGAGGCCGCACGGCCTGTCGACGTGGCCGAGCTGACCAGCCACGTCGGGTTGAACCACAACGCCATCCGCCAGCACCTCGCCAAGCTCGTCGACGCTGGACTCCTCATCGAGCGCCGCCAACCCTCGGGGCGCCCGGGCCGACCGCGCCTCGTCTACGAGGTCGACCTCGTAGACGGCGGACGGTGGGGGGTGAGCGGTCCCTACGAGCGGCTCAGCCTGCTGCTCGCCGAAGTGATCCGCACCGGTGAGACGCCCGTCGAGGTCGGGCGCCGAGCCGGTCGAGGCCCCGCGTTCGCACCCATCTCCGGTGCGGGCACCACCGCTGGGGTCGTCGAATCGATGGCCCGCCAAGGCTTCGAGCCTGCCGTGGAGGACCACGGCGATCACATCGACATCGTCCTGCGGACCTGCCCGTTCCGGTCCACCGCTCTGGCTGACCCCGACACCGTGTGCTCCCTGCACCTCGGCATCGCCGAGGGCCTCGCCGACGCCGTGCCCGGAGCTGACGTGGAGGAGCTCATCGCTCGCGACCCGCTCCTTGCCCACTGCGTGCTGCGCCTCCGCCTCGACCGAGCCCCCGGTGCGGGCTGATCAGACCTCGTCGCTCGTCACCCGGCGGGCAGCGGTGGGGTCGCTCCCACGTCAGCGTCGCGGTCACCCCTCCCGCCCTTCCCGTCGTCGGCTCCTGCTCGCTCGACTCCGAGGCCGACCCGCTCATCCGGTGATCACCCAGAACAGCTGCGCCGGTCCAGGACCGAGGTTCGTCCAGCGCAGCAGGGTCGCGGAGCGGACCATCAGTGCATCACCGGCGCGCACGACGGGGGTCGTGTCGCCGAGGTCGATCAGCACCAAGCCGCTGGCGACGAGGACGAGCTCGGGGCCTTTGTGAGAGAACGGCGGTGCTCCTTGCTCCTCGGGCGCCAAGCGGACCAGGTAGGCGCGCACCCCTGGCCCAGGGTCGTCGAACAAGGCCATGACCGCACCGCTGCCTCCGGTGCGTCCCGCCGCCCGCCGCTCCCGGCGGGCCAGGACGTGACCGAGCGAAGCGCTCGCACCGAGGAGGTCGTCAAGACCGATCCCCAAGGACTCGCAGAGTGGGATGAGCGTGTCGAGCGACAACCCGCGACGCCCGGACTCAGCCTGGGAGATCGCCGCCGGGGTCACGCCAGCGAGAGCGGCGATCTGGCCCTGCGTGAGGTTCCGCTCCCGGCGCAACCGGCGCAGGCCTTCGCCCACCCGGCCGACGGCGTGCTCACGCGACACCACAGCCACGCCCTCGTCCTCGATGAGGTCGACCAGCGCGCCCTGCACCTTCGCCGGACGCCCTTCGGCCTTGACCACCCGAAGGCGACCCGGGCGGACGTCGAAGACGCACTGCGCCACCTTGGTCACCTGGTCGACCAGGGACGCCGAGACCACCTGGCGACTGCCCATCCAGTACGCGATGGTGCCGAGGTCGAACAGTCGCGGGCACACCCGGCTGTAGAAGCGGGCCACCTCGTCCACCCCCCACCGGAGCACGAGGTCGTCGAGACCGTCGATGACGACCCTGGAGCCCTCTGCCTCGTGTGGATCGAGGATCACCGCCTCCAACGCAGACGAGGTGTCGTGAAGCCCATCCTGGGGGACGTGGATGACCTCCACCCCCTCCGGCGCTGGGTGTGCCACCCTCCCCAGGGAGATGTACCGGCTCCGGGATGCACCCGCAGCGAGGAACGGGCGCCAGAACGAGGCGGAAGACTCGTCTCCTACCCAGACGATGTTGTCGCCGAGCACCAGGCCACCGCCGAGCAAGACGTCGAGGCTCGGCACGCCACTGGGCTCGAACCGCATCCCCTCATGATAGCCCCGCTTACGACAGGGGGGTATCTCCTTCAGCATCACGTCGCAGCCGCGGTGGCGCATGCGACGTCTCTCGGGGCGGTGCTGCCGAGCGCGATCGGCTTCGCCTTCGACGGCTCCATCGACTGGGTCGCAGCAGCGGCGCTGGCCGTGGGGGCCATCACCGGCGCAGCACTGGGCGCACGAGCGCTCCAAGCGATCCCCGTGACCGCAGTCGCCTACGGCTTCGCCACTGTGCTGGCCGTGAGCGCGCTGCAGCTCGTCGTCGACGCTCCGGGACCCGCCACGCCAGCGCAATGGCACGCCCTCGCGCTCGTCGGACTCGTCGGGATCGGCTTGATGGCCGGCACGCTCGCCGGTCTGCTCGGCGTCGGCGGAGGGGTCGTGATCCTGCCGGCGCCCGTCATCTTCTTCGGCGTCTCCAGCGCCGTCGCCAAAGGGACCTCGCTCGCCGTCATCATCCCGGCGTCGTTGGTTGCCACCCGCCAGAACCTACGAACCAAGAGCATCGACCTCCCGCTCGCCGCAGCCGCAGGGTCCGCCGGAGCCGCGGCCGCCTACGGGGCGGCCCCGGGTCTCGATCAGCCTCGACGAGCACACGTCGAACGCGCTGTTCGCAGCCCGTCTGGGCGTCGTCGCCGTCCACATGGTCGTGAAGACCTGGTGGAGCTCTCACCCCGCGCCGCCCTGCCCCTGAGGTCGGCCGGCGACAGCACACCGAAATAGCACCGCTTATCTTTTAGATCCGAGACTGAAGCGACGGTAGCCTAGGGGTTCCAACCTCTACAACCCATGAGGAGGCATCAAGGCCATGACGGATCTCGCTCAGACCGATGAGAGGTTGGGGCTTGCGGGCCTGCTGAACGAGCTGCTGCGCGCCCGGGGGCTCCTGCTGGAGGCGGTCTACGGCCCGAGCGTCGACCCATCACAGGACGGCCATGCCGAGCGCGACGGGTCAGCTGTCGCTCAACGCCAAGCGGAGGCGACGCTGACCAGGCTGCAACGCCGAACCCTCGCCCAGATCAACGCTGCGCTCGACCGCTTCGACGACGGCTCCTACGGCACGTGCATCGGCTGCGGGCACCGCATCCCCACCGGGCGGCTCGAGGTCATGCCCTCGGCCAGCCGCTGCCTGGAGTGCCAGCACCAGCGAGAGGCCAGCCACGCACACGACGACGTCGTGTGAACCCTTGCCACTGCCAGCGCAGTCATGGGTGATCCCCCAGCCCTGCTTCGCCAGCCACCGCACCCCGGGATCGGGCGACGGCGCCCGGTCCCGGGGAGCCCATCGACCCCGAGGTCCCACCATGGCTCTGCTCGACTCAAGGACCGCATCGAACGACTCAGCGCCAGCGACGTCGCCGTACTCGCCCCCGGTGAAGCTGACATGGTGGTCCTCCATGGCCACGCCGTGGGCACCTACCGGGACCCCTCCGGGGAGCTCCACGCCGTGAGCATCACCTGCACCCACATGGGCTGGACCCTGAGGTGGAACACCGCAGAGACCTCCTGGGACTGCCCCTGCCACGGCTCGCGCTTCACTCACCGCGGGGACGTGGTCGATGGCCCCGCCACCCGGCCCCTCGCCCAGATCCCCCTCCAGCACGCCGACGGCTGAGCGCAGGTCGCACCCGGTCCCCCGGTGAGCGCGCAGCCGTGCGCGCTCGCTTACCTCGTCGTGATCGAAGGAGCAAGACCTCGTGTCCGCAGATGACGCAGTGATGAGCGCTGAACCCAAGGTCGTCGTCGGTGTCGACGGATCCCCGAGCTCGGCGGACGCCCTCCGGTGGGCTGCACGAGAGGCGACGGCCCACCGGGCGCCACTCCTGGCGGTGATGGCGTGGGACCTGCTCAACCAGCCCGCTGTGAACGGCGAGTCCAGGTTCGACCCCCACTTCAACGAAGCCAAGGCCCGAAACCTCCTGCAACAGCTCGTGCACGACGCCCTGGGCGCTGGACCGATCGATGACATCGAGCTGCACGTCCCTTGCGCCTTGCCCGCTCGAGCCCTGCTCGACGCCGCTTCCGCCCGCGACCTGACCGTCGTCGGCTCTCGCGGCCTGGGCGGGTTCAAGGGGCTTCTCCTCGGCTCGGTGAGCGAGCAGGTGGCCCACCATGGGCCTGGGCCCGTCGTCGTCGTCCCGTCGCCGCCGCCGTGTGGTCCGTGCCCTATGAGGCGGGGCTCCCCTTCGCATCGATGACCACACCCAGCGACATGGAGGCGTCGACCCGCTCGGTGCTGGACCAGGCCATCAGACAGGCGGGCGCCGAGAGCGAGCCCTGCGTCGAACGCCACGTCACCTACGGCCGACCAGCCCAGGTGCTGTCCGAGATGGCCCGCGCTGCGACCCTCCTGGTCGTCGGCAGCCGAGGCCGGGGAGGCTTCCCCGGGCTCCGCACGACCCAGCTGAACGCCAGGTTCACTTCTGGGTCTCGGTCTGCGACGACCGCAGGCACGAGGTGACTGCTTGGCTGGAGCGCCTCGGCGCTGACCCAAGGCGCCCATGCGCGTGCTGAGCCCCCTCCCAGGCACGCCCATGCGGGATCTGTGTCAGCCCCCGCTGGGGTCAGGAGAAGCGGGGACGGCTCAGGTTCGCTTCGCTCTCCAGCTTGTGGAGACGCTCGTCGTAGCCGATCTGTCGGAACAGGTCGGCCAGGCTGTCATAGGCGCCGAAGTCGGTGCTGAAGGACCCGTCGTAGGGGGTGTCCTCCCATTCGGGGTGCTCAGCAACGAGGTGGGCGTACTCGTGCTCGGCGTGGTCTTCGAAGTCAGCGTTGAGCCGGTAGCTCCACGCCGGGCGGGCGGCGTACATGAACCACGACAGCTGGTAGTAGACGAAGGCCAGCAGCTGGGGCACGACCCTCGAGCGTAGGAACGGCTGGCGTTGCTCCCGCCCGGAGAGCTCCTCGCAGATCAGCAGGTGCCACTGCTCGTTGTCCTGCTCCCACCGGGCGGTGCGGACCCGGCCGAACACTCGCCGGGCGAAGCCAGGCTCCCGGGCAGTGTGGGTCACCGCCACGTAGGCGACGTTCTCCCACGCCTGGTACGGCACCCGGGCGACCAGCTCGAGGACCCGGAACTTCTCCAGGGTGCGCTCCCGCCCGTACAGCCGGTCCATGGTGAAGAACAGCGCCCGGGCCGACAGCGAGTACCGCCGGCGGGGAGACCGCAACGAGGTCTGCTGCTCGGCGACGAGCCGGTCGTGATCGAGGTGCTCCATCGGCCCGAACGGCGGGCGGTCGCCGATGGCGGCGCTCACAGGCCCAGTCACATGGCTCATCAGCTGTCCTCGCAGGTGTCGTTGTCGGGTGCGTGCCAGGCGCACCCGGTGGACAGGGTCGAGTTGGTGGTGACGGCCACGATCTCGCCGTTGTCCGCAGCCTGCCACCCGTGCAACGACGTGGTGAGCACCGCGATGAGCGCCGCCGGGTCGTCGTGGTCGTGCTCGACGTCGAGGCAGCCGTCGACGGCGCTCATCTGCACGTGGCGGACCAGAGGGCGGGTGAGCAGCTCGGCGCGCACGGCGTTCATGCAATACGAGCAGTTCGCGTTCTCGACTCGTACCAGGGTGTGCATGGTGGTCCCTTCCTCGATGGCGGTCTGCGGCTCAATGGGTGACGCTCAGGATCGACATCACCACGATGAGCACGACGACGCCGACCATCAGCAACGCAGCGGCGAGCATCGGGTGTGCCGGGCCGCCCGCTCGTCGTGAGGTGGCGACGCCACGGTCGCGAGTACTGGGTGGGCGGCTCCTGCGCATCACGTGGCCGGCCCAGCGGGGGCCGATGGGGGCGGCCCGTCGCCGGGCATGGGACGCGTGGGAGCGATGGTCAGCCCGACGCGACGGCGGTGGATGCTCAAGTAGGTGACGCCCTGGGCGCTGGCGCTGACGGCTCGCCTCGCTCCCCGGGGGATCAAGGCGAGGACGTCGCTGCACAACAGGTGATGCACGCCGTCGATGGTCAGGTCGCCGGAGCCGGACTGCACGAACACCAAGACGTCGACCTCGCTGTTGATGTGCTCGCCTATCGCACCGCCGGGGTCGAGGCGCACGAGGTTGGCGTCGAGGTCGCCACCATGGGGCAGGCTCCACGCCACCCCGTCGGGCCCACCGGTGTCCGCGGCCCCGAGGTCGACCACCACTGGCCCCGGCCACGCCGGTGACAGGTCATCACCGGTGTCGTCGAACAGGTGAGCCCAGCACGTCGGACCACCACCCTCATCGGACGCGCTGGTCATCGCCCGAGCTCGCAGCAGTCGCGAGCGGCGAGCACGGCGTGATCGGTCAGCCTGACGCTGGTCATGATCGAAGCTCCCCTCATGGTCAGCCGGCGAGCACGGACACGGCGGTCACGGCGATGACGCCCAGCCCGAGGATGGTCTGCTGCACCCCGATCACCACCGCAGGACGAGGAGCCAAGCGCACCGCTGTCACGTTGGTGGCCGCCATCGCCGCCACCACCGCCACCGCAGCGAACGGCAGAGGTCCGGCCGCCCACGCAGTCGTGGCTGCGGCGACCGCGAGCACCTGGGCCAGGTCGCTGGGCCACAACCGGTGGGGCTTGTCGCGGGCCCGGAGCAGCTGGGTGCGAACGTAGGGGATCGCAGCTGCACCCCGTGCCGCCACCACGCACCACAGACCCACCGCCAACCCAGCGCCGACACCGCCGGCCAGGCCGATGGCCGCTGCGACCGAACCGATCCCGATCGTCCCCGCCAGCTCAGGGATGAGCCTGCGGCTGCGGCTGCGCATGTCGAACCACAGCTCCACGGCGACGAGCGGTGCTGCCACCACCAACGGCACCCAGAACCCCGCCGGAGCGCCTGCCGAAGCGACACCGACGAGCACGACGAGCACGCCGAGCTCGATGCCGAACAACCGAGCAGCGAACGAGGTGCGCTCCAACCAGCGGTGTCGCCACCGGTCCACCAGCACCACCTTCAACGGGGTGCGCGCCACGAACGCCACCAGTGCCGCCACACCCAACGCAGCCCCCGGCCACGACCGGGCCACGATCAGTCCCAGCAGCACCGGCTCCAACGTGAGGCTCCATCCCCCGTGCTCGACGGGGAGCCCCACAGCTCGCAACATCGTGCCCGGCCGCGCAAAAAAAGTTCCAGACCGGCCGGCCGGCACCGGCTCGGAGATGCTCATGACACGTCCTCCAACACGGAGGCCTCAGCTACCGAGGTCGCGTCGAGCTCGCGCAGCAGCAGAGCCCGGGCTCGCAGCCACCCTGCGTGCAACGCGCACGTGCCCGTCTCGTTGCAGGGCCGATCCGCCAGCACGCAGCGACCCGACTCCGTCGGGCCCTCCACGGCCTCGATCACCGCCAGGACCGACACCTCCGACAGGCCCACCGTCAACGAGTAGCCGCCGGACGGGCCAGGATCAGAACGCACCCAACCCGCTCGCACCAGCGGGTGGAGCACCTGGGACACGAACCCGGCCGTCGACCCGACCCTCTCGGCCAGCTCGGGACCCTTCACCCGACCTGGGCGTTCGTCGAGCGCGCGCAACGCCCGCACTGCGAGGTCGCTCTTCCTCGTTACCTCTAGTCTCACACTGCAAGACTAGCGGACTTCTGACGAGCCCGGCCATCTTCCATCCCAGCCGCCGCTACATCGCCGAGATCACCGAGGGCCTGGTCCCCGCCCTGCAGCGACGGGGCCTGGTGCGCACCGAGTACGCCTTCGAGCACCTGCGCGACAACCTGCTCGAGTTCTGAGCCCCGCAGGTCCCCGGGGAGGCCGGCTGCGGTTCCCGCTTGCGTCACGGCCGTCGGTGGTGTTCCATACCTGTGGCATCACGAGCGGCCCGGGTGACCGGGCCCAGCAACCTGGGACGGACACCCAAGGTGCTCTCCACCGTCGAACTGGCGGTGGGATGTGGCCGGCAGAGCTCGCTCCGCCGGCAACCGAAGTGTCCGGCGCCGCCCTTGTGGCGACGCCACCACCGCCGACGGCGCCGTGGGGTCCGTCTTCCGGGAATCGAAACACCCAGAGAGGCGACCGATGACCGACGCGAGTGACCCCCGACCCCCCCTCCAGCCCCAGACGTTGGCCGTGAGCGGCGGCCGGCGTGACAACGGCGGCGCCCTGGCCACCCCGTTGTGGGCCACCTCGGTGTTCGAGCAAGGCTCGCTGGAGGAGATGCGCAAGCTGGGCTCGCGGCCCCGGCCCGAGCGCTTCTACGGCCGCTACGCCAACCCCACCGTCACCGCCTTCGAGGAGGCCGTGGCCGCGCTGGAGGGGGCGGAGTCGTCCCTGGCCTTCGGTTCGGGCATGGGGGCGCTGTTCGCCACCGTCTTCGCCCTGTGCTCCAAGGGCAGCCACATCGTGGCCCAGCAGCAGATGTACGGGGGCACGCTGCAGCTGCTCAAGGGGGTGTGCCCCCGCTTCGGCATGGAGGTCACCTACGTCGATGCCACCAGGCCCGGCGCCTTCCGTGAGGCCGTGGTCCCCGGCCGCACCGTGCTCGTCCTGGCCGAGACCCCGGCCAACCCCAACCTCGACCTCGTCGACCTCGACGAGCTCGGTGACCTGGGCGGACCCATCACCGCGGTGGACGTCACCTTCGCCACCCCCCTGGGCATCCGCCCCCTCGACCACGGCGTGCACCTGTCCATCCACTCGGCCACCAAGGCCATGGCCGGGCACAACGACGCCACGCTGGGCGTGCTCAGCGGTGAGCGCGACCTGGTCGACTGGATCTGGGGCTTCGCCGTGCTCCAGGGCGCGGCTCCCTCACCCTTCGACGCCCTCAACGCCCTGCGGGGCCTGCGCACCCTGGGCGTGCGCCTGCGCCAGCAGACCGAGACCGCCCTGGCCGTGGGCCGGGCGCTCGAGGCCCACCCCGCCGTTCGCTCGGTCCGCCACCCCGGGCTCGACTCCCACCCCCAGCGGGAGCTGGCCCGGCGCCAGCTCACGTCCACCGGCGGCCTGCTGAGCTTCGACCTGGTGGGCGGGTTCGGGGCCGCCTGCGCCTTCGTCGAGGCCCTGCGCCTGTGTCGTCTGGCACCCTCCCTGGGCGGCCCCGAGACCGTGGTCACCCACCCCGCCTCCACGTCCCACGCCGGGCTCACCCCCGATGAGCTGGCCGAAGCCGGTGTCTCGCCGGGCACGGTGCGGCTGTCGGCCGGGGTGGAGGCCACCGAGGACGTGCTCGCCGACGTGCTCGCCGCTGTCGACCGGGCGGGTGCTCTTGAGCCCGGTCGGGAATCCTGACACAATCGCTCGGGTTTCTCGCGCGGACGCGCCCACCCTCACTGCAGAGGAGCACACATGGCAGTTCTCCGGCTCGGCGACACCGCCCCCGACTTCCAGACCGACACGACCGAGGGGCCCATCAGCTTCCACGAGTGGCTCGGTGACAGCTGGGGCGTGCTCTTCTCGCACCCCAAGGACTTCACCCCGGTGTGCACCACCGAGCTCGGCCTCGTGGCCAGCCTCAAGCCCGAGTTCGACAAGCGCAACGTCAAGGTCATCGGCATCTCCGTCGACTCGCTGTCCAACCACGAGAAGTGGAACCAGGACATCGAGGAGACCCAGGGCACCGCGGTCAACTTCCCCCTGATCGGCGACCCCGATCGCCACGTGGCCGACCTCTACGACATGATCCAGCCCGCGGCCAGCGACACCATGACCGTTCGCTCGGTCTTCGTCATCGGCCCCGACAAGAAGCTGAAGCTCAGCCTGACCTACCCGGCATCGACGGGCCGCAACTTCGACGAGATCCTCCGGGTCATCGATTCGCTGCAGCTGACGGCCAAGCACCAGGTGGCCACGCCGGGCAACTGGCAGAACGGCGACGAGGTCATCATCGTCCCCGCCGTGAGCGACGAGCAGGCCAAGGAGAAGTACCCCGAGGGCTTCCGCATCGTGAAGCCCTACCTGCGCTACGTGGCCCAGCCCGGCATCCCCGCCCGCCAGGGCTGAGCGGACCGGCGGCACCGCCGCTGACCGCGCTGACACCTGTCACGCCTCCGGCTCCGGGGCGTCCCGGCAGCCTGGACTAGCGTGCAGGTGTGCAGCGGGGTCGAGCGATGCGCCTGGTGATATCGGGCGGCGGGGAGCCCCGTGCGGCGGCCGTGAAGGCTGCGGCCGGCCACGCCGGCTTCTCTCTACGGGGGTGCCGCGTCGCCCGCGTCTACCTGTTGTCGGCCGACCCTGGCGAGGCCGCGGTGGCCCGCCTGGTCGACGCCGTGCTCGCCGATCCCGTCACCGAGTCCGCCGCCGTCGACCCGCCGCTCGAGGCCGGCCCCGGTGTCGTGGTCGTCGAGGTCGGCCCCCTGCCCGGGGTGACCGACGTCGAGGCCCGTGAGCTCGAGGCCGCGGCCGCCCGCCTGGGCATCGAGGGCCTGCGGGTGGCCACGGCCACCCGCTTCGAGCTCGAAGGCGACGGCCTCGACGAGGTCGTCGCCGCCCGGCTGGCGGCGTCGGTGCTGGCCAACGCCACCGTCGAGCGCTTCGCCGTGGGCGGCCTCGACGTCGAGGTGACCGAGCCCACGTCGGTTGGTGTCGACGTCGTCGACATCGTCCCCGTGCGTGACCTCGACGGGCCCGCGCGGGGCGAGCTGTCCCGATCCCGGTTGCTGTCCCTGGACGCGGCCGAGATGGCGGCTGTGGCCGCCTGGTACCGCGACGAGGGGCGCGACCCCACCGACGCCGAGCTCGAGACGCTGGCCCAGACGTGGTCCGAGCACTGCGCCCACAAGACCTTCAAGGCCCTCATCCACCTCAGCCACGAGGCGGCCGACGGCAGCGTGATCGACAAGGTCACCGTCGACGGCCTGCTCAGCACCTACCTGCGGGCGGCGACCGAGGCCCTGTGGCCGCCGTGGCTGCGCTCGGCCTTCGTCGACAACGCCGGCATCCTCGCCTTCGACCAGTTCACCGACGTGGCCATCAAGGTCGAGACCCACAACCACCCCTCGGCCCTCGAACCCTTCGGCGGGGCCAACACCGGCGTGGGCGGGGTGGTCCGTGACGTCATCGGGGTGTCGGCCCGGCCCGTCGCCACCCTCGACGTGCTGTGCTTCGGTCCCCAGGACCTGGCCCTCGACCAGGTGCCCCAAGGGGTGCTGCACCCCCGCCAGGTGGCCGGCGGCGTGGTGGCCGGCATCGGCGACTACGGCAACAAGCTGGGCCTGCCCACCGTGGCCGGCGCCGTGCTCGCCGACGAGGGCTACCTGGGCAACCCCCTCGTCTTCGCCGGCTGCATCGGCCTGCTGCCCTCGGGTTCGCACCCCACCGTGCCCCGGGTCGACGATCGCGTCGTCGTGCTCGGCGGCCGCACGGGCCGTGACGGCATCCACGGCGCCACCTTCTCCTCGGCCGAACTGGCCGTCGACACGGCCGCCGTGGCCGGCACCGTGGTGCAGATCGGCGACCCCATCACCGAGAAGGGGGTCATGGAGCTGATCTGTGAGGCCCGCGACGCCCGCCTCTACACCGCCATCACCGACTGCGGTGCCGGTGGCCTGTCCTCCGCCGTGGGCGAGATGGCCTCCACCCTCGGTGCCGACGTCGACCTGCGCGATGCCCCCCTCAAGTACCCGGGCCTGCGCCCGTGGGAGGTGTGGCTGTCCGAGGCCCAGGAGCGCATGGTGCTGGCCGTGCCCGCCGAGCACCTCGACGCGCTGTTGGCGCTGGGCGAGCGTTGGGGGGTCGAGGTCACCGACCTGGGCCGCTTCACCGGCGACGGTCGCCTCGTCGTCCGCCACGGTGCCGTCACCCTGGTCGACCTGCCCGTCGACTTCCTCCACGACGGCGTGCCCCGCCGCGAGCTCGACGCCGTGTGGCGCACCCCGCCTCCGGCCGCCACCACCGGCCGCCTCGGTGGGGCTGTGGCGCCGACCGACGCCCTGCTCACCATCCTGGGCCACCCGGACGTGGCCTCCAAGGAGCGCATCGTGCGCACCTTCGACCACGAGGTGCGGGCCGGCACCGTGGTCCGGCCCCTGTGCGGCCCCGAGGCCGACGGACCGGCCGACGGCGCCGTGTTCGTGCCCCTGGGCGGCTGGCCCGAAGGCCGGGCCCTGGCCGTGGGTCTTGGCATCAACCCCCGCCTCGGTCGCGTCGACCCGTGGGCCATGGCCGTGGGCGTCGTCGACGAAGCCGTGCGCAACCTCGTCGTGGTGGGCGCCGATCCCGACCGGATCGCCCTCCTCGACAACTTCTGCTGGGGCAACCCCACCTTCCCCGACCGCCTGGGCGCCCTCGTGCGGGCCTGCCAGGGCTGCTACGACGCGGCCATGGCCTACAAGGCCCCCTTCGTGTCGGGCAAGGACAGCCTCTACAACGAGTTCGCCGGCAGCCCCATCCCCGGCACCCTGCTCATCACCGCGCTGGGGGTGGTGCCCGACGCTGGCCTGGCCCCCACCGCCGACCTGCAGGCCCCCGGCGGGGTCCTCTACCTGGTGGGCGAGACCGGGCCCCACCTGGCCGGATCCCTGCACGCCGAGCTCTTCGGCACCCCGGCCGGCGCCCAGGTGCCCGGGCTGTGCCACCTCAAGCCCCTGGCCCGCTACCGGGCCCTGCACCGGGCCATCCGGGCCGGCCTGGTGCGCAGCGCCCACGATCCCAGCGAAGGGGGCCTGGCCGTGGCCCTGGCCGAATCCGTGCTCGCTGGCCGCATGGGGGCCCGCATCGAGCTTCCCGCCGACGCCATTGACGACACCTCGTGGCTGTTCGGCGAGACCAGCGGGCGCATGGTGGTCGAGGTGGCCCCCGAGGACGCCCCCGGCTTCGAGGCCGTCATGGCCGGCGAGGCCGTGACCCGTCTGGGTGTGGTGGTGGCCGAACCGTCCCTGGAGGTGGCCCGGGGGGACGCCACCCTCATCGACGTGGGCATCGACCAGCTCGTGGCCGCGTGGCGGGACGGTTCGCCGTGGTGAGCCGCCCCCGCATCGCCGTGCTCCACGCCCCCGGCACCAACCGCGACGGCGAGGCGGCCGAGGCCCTCGAGCTGTCTGGCGCCGAGCCCGCCGTGGTCCTGCTCACCGACCTGGCTGCGGGCCGAACCACGCTCGACGACTTCGCCGGCGTCCTCGTGCCCGGAGGCTTCTCCTACGGCGACGCCCTCGGCGCCGGTAGCCGCTTGGCCCTCGAGGTCGGCCACGCCCTGTCCGCCTACGCCGCTGACGGGGCCCGGCCCGTGCTCGGCATCTGCAACGGCTTCCAGGCGCTGGTCCGGGCTGGTCTGCTCGGCGGTGGCGACGACGGTGCCGGTGGTGGCCCGGCGACGCCCCGCGTTGCCACCCTGGCCGACAACGCCGGTGGCCGCTTCGAGTGCCGCTGGGTGACCCTGGCCGCGGAGCCCAACTGCACCGCCGACTGGGTGGGGGGCATCGACCACCTGGTGGCCTGCCCCGTGGCCCACGGCGAGGGCCGCATCGCCGTGCGCAGCCTGGCCGACGCCGCCGACCTGGCGGGACGGGGCCTGGTCGCCTTGCGCTACGTCAACCGTGACGGCAGCGCGGCGGTGGGCGCCTATCCGGCCAACCCCAACGGCTCGGCCGCGGACATCGCCGGGTTGGCCAACCCCGCCGGCAACGTCGTCGGCCTCATGCCCCATCCCGAGGACCACGTGCGCGACAGCCAGGACGCCTTCCGGGGCCGCTACCCGGGACGACTGGCCCGCACCCTCTTCGACCGCTTCGTGGCCCGTGCTCGAGCGCACTGACCTCACCGACCTGCTCGGGCCCCCCATGCGGGGCAAGGTGCGCGACGTCTACACCGTGGGCGACCAGCTCGTGCTCGTGGCCACGGACCGCATCTCCGCCTTCGACAAGGTGCTGGGCCTGGTGCCGGGCAAGGGCCAGCTGCTCACCGCCATGGCCGCCTGGTGGTTCGGCGAGCTGGCCGACGTGGTGCCCTCCCACCTGGTGGCCGTGCCCGACCCCGCCGTGACCGTGGGCCGTCGCTGCACCCCCCTGCCCGTCGAGGTGGTCATGCGGGGCTACCTGACGGGCTCGACGTCGACCTCCGTGTGGACGAAGTACGCGACGGGGGAGCGGGTCGTCTACGGGGTGCGCCTGCCCGACGGGCTCGAGCGTGACGACCCCCTGCCCACCCCCGTCCTCACCCCCACCACCAAGGCCGCGGCCGGACAGCACGACGAGCCCATCACCGCGGCCGAGGTGGTCGAGGGCGGTCTCGTCGACGCGGCGCGCTGGGCCGAGGTCGTCGACGTGGCCCACGAGCTCTTCCGCCGGGGTACCGAGATCGCCGCCGCCGCCGGGCTGACCCTGGTGGACACCAAGTACGAGATGGGCATCGACGACGACGGGCGGCTCACCCTCATCGACGAGGTCCACACCCCGGACTCGTCGCGCTGGTGGCGGGCCGGCACCCACGAGCACCTGGACAAGGAGGTCGTGCGCCTCCACTACGTGGCCGACGGCTACCGGGGTGACGGGCCTCCTCCGCCCCTGCCCGTGGACGTGGCCGCCCTGGCGGCGGACCGCTACCGCGAGTGCTACGAGCGCCTGACCGGACGCCCATTCGAGCTGGTGCCCGGACCCGACCACGAGCGCATCGCCGCCAACGTGGCCGCCTGGTTGGACGGGCGCTGAGGGCCCCGTGGCTGCTGTCGAGAGCACGGCGACGAAGGCATCGAAGCCCCTGGTGGGGGTGATCATGGGCAGCACGTCGGACTGGGAGACCATGTCCCGGGCCGCCCGCACCCTGGCCGAGCACGACGTCGCCTACGAGGCCCGGGTGGTCTCCGCCCACCGCACCCCCGACCTCATGGTCGACTACGCCCGCGACGCCGAGGGTCGGGGCCTCGAGGTCATCATCGCCGGGGCCGGGGGGGCGGCCCACCTGCCGGGCATGGTGGCCGGGCACACCCTGTTGCCGGTGATCGGCGTGCCCATCCGCAGCCGGGCCCTCAGCGGCATGGACTCGCTGCTGTCCATCGTGCAGATGCCTGCCGGGGTGCCCGTGGCCACCATGGCCATCGGCGACGCCGGGGCCACCAACGCCGCCCTCTTCGCCCTGGCCATCCTGGCCGCCACCCGCCCCGAGCTGCGCGAGGCCCTGCGGGCCGGTCGCCAGGCCCGAGCCGCCGAGGTGCTGGCCGCCGAGCTCACCCTCGACGACGCATGAGCGCAGGTCGGAGGTCTGGCCCGGCCGGCGGGACATCGACCGCCGCTGGGGGCTCGGTGTCTTCGCCGTCCTCCGTTCAGGCGAATCGACGTCGAATCGCTGCCACTACCCAGGCCGGTGGACCCGTCACACCGAGAGATGACCTGGTCGGCCATCCGGTTCTCGCCCCGATCGGTCCCCGATGTGGGACGAATCGGGACGAGACCCACGGCGCCGCTGATGGGTTCGTCGAGCCGGTGCGCTCGGACAACAGCCACCACCTCGAGCACCCACGGCGGGACGGACAGTGACCCCATCGATTCGACGTCGATTCGACGCGGTGACGGGCGGCCTACCAGCGAATCGACGTCGATTCGGCGCCCACGAGCGGCGTGGGGCGTGACCGGGTCGACGTCCGGGGGCGTCCCGCCCGCCCCCACGCCCCCGCCGATCCTGCCCGGGGCCACCATCGGCATCTTCGGCAGTGGTCAGCTCGGGCGCATGTTGGCGCTGGTGGCCCGGCGCATGGGCTACCGGGTGGCCACCTTCGGTGACGCCCCCGGGCCCGACGGTCGACGCACGCCGACCGGGCAGGTGGCCGACCTCGAGGTGGTAGCCGACTTCAGCGACGCCGACGCCCTGAGCGCCTTCATCCAGACCTGCGACGTGATCACCTACGAGTTCGAGAACGTGCCCGCGGCGGTGGCCGAACGGGCCGAGGCCGCCGGCGTGCCCGCCCGACCCTCGGGCCGGGTGCTGGCCACGTGCCAGGACCGGGCGGCCGAGAAGCGCTTCCTGGCCGACACCGCCATCCCCACCGTGGCCGTGGCCGAGGCCCCCGGTGGGGCCGCCGACCTCGAGGCCGCCGTGGCCCAGGTCGGTTACCCCGCCGTGGTCAAGACGGCCGCGTTCGGCTACGACGGCAAGGGCCAGTGGCGCCTCACCGGCCCCGCCGACCTGGCCGCGGCCTCGGCCGAGGTCGGCGCCCAGCCCGTGGTCGTCGAGGAGCTGGCGAGCCTGGCCGCGGAGATCTCCGTCATCGTGGGCCGCGGGGTCGACGGCCAGGTGCGCACCTACCCCGCCGTGCAGAACGCCCACGTCGACCACATCCTCGACTGGTCGGCCTGCCCCGCGGCTGTCGACCCCGCAGCTGCGGCCACGGCCGATGGCTACGCCGTGCGCATCGCCGAGGCCCTCGACCTGGTGGGCGTGCTGACCGTCGAGCTCTTCCTCACCGACGACGGCCGGGTGCTGGTCAACGAGCTCGCCCCCCGGCCCCACAACTCGGGCCACCTGACCATCGAGGCCTGCCCCACCTCGCAGTTCGAGCAGCAGTTGCGGGCCGTGTGCGGGCTGCCGTTGGGGGCCACGGAACCGTTCACGCCGGCGGCCATGGCCAACCTGCTGGGCGACCGCTGGTCCCACGGCGAGCCCGATTGGGCCGCTCTCCTGGGGGAACCCGGCGTGGCCCTGCACCTGTACGACAAGGGGGCGGCCCGACCCGCTCGCAAGCTCGGCCACCTGACCGCGATCGACACGTCTTCGGAGGCCGCCCGCGTCCGGGTGGTGTCGGCCCGTCGCCTAGCATGTGGCGAGTGACGGGCGGACACGACCTACGGGACGACCACCCGAAGGAAGAGTGCGGTGTGTTCGGTGTGTTCGCTCCGGGGAGCGACGCCGCCCGCCTCACCTTCTTCGGCCTGTACGCCCTGCAGCACCGGGGCCAGGAAGCGGCAGGCATCGTCAGCTACGACGGTGAGTCCGCCCACCTGCACAAGGGCATGGGCCTGGTCTCCCAGGTCTTCAACGAGGACAACCTGGGCAACCTGCACGGCGATCGGGCCATCGGGCACACCCGGTACTCGACCACGGGTTCGGCCTCGCTGCGCAACGCCCAGCCCTACGTCATCGAGACCCTCGAGGGTCCCTTGGCGGTGGCCCACAACGGCAACCTGCTCAACGCCCCCCAGCTGCGGCGCGAGCTGCTCGAGCGGGGCGTGGGCCTGCACTCGTCCTCGGACACCGAGGTCATCCTCCACCTGCTGGCCGGCGCCGCCCGCTCGGGGGACTGGACCCGCCGCCTGCGCACGTTCATGGCCCAGGCCGAGGGCGCGTACACCCTGGTCGTGCTGACCTCGGACGGTGTCTACGGCGTGCGTGACCCCTGGGGCCTACGCCCCCTGGTCCTGGGCGAGATGGAGAGCGGCGGCTACGTGCTGGCGTCGGAGTCCTGCGCCCTGGCCACCGTCGGCGCCCACACCGTGCGTGACATCGAGGCCGGCGAGATCGTGCGCATCACCGCCGACGGCTACGAGATCAGCCAGGGCGCCCCGCCCATGAAGCCCAGCTTCTGCACCTTCGAGCAGATCTACTTCTCCCGCCCCGACAGCGTGCTGGCCGGCCGCCTGGTCCACCAGACCCGCCAGGCCCTGGGCCGCCAGCTGGCCCGCGAGGCCCCCGTCGAGGCCGACATCGTGGTGCCCGTGCCCGACTCGGGCATCCCCCACGCCATCGGCTACGCCCAGTACTCGGGCATCCCCTACTCCGAGGGCCTGATCAAGAGCCGCTACATCGGCCGCACCTTCATCCAGCCCTCGCCCGAGCTGCGCCGCATCGGTGTGGCCATGAAGTTCAACCCCCTGCCTGCCAACCTCGCCGGGCGGCGGGTGGTGCTGGTCGACGACTCCATCGTGCGGGGCACCACCAGCGGGCCCCTGGTCGAGTTGCTGCGCAAGGCCGGCGCGGCCGAGGTCCACCTGCGGGTGGCGTGCCCCCCCATCACCCACCCCTGCTTCATGGGGGTGGACATGGCCAGCCCCGACGAGCTCATCGCCGCCAACCTGTCCATCGACGAGATCGCCAAGCACGTGGGCGCCGATTCGCTGGCCTACCTGACCGTCAAGGGGCTCATGCAGGCCCTCGAGGCCGAGGGCGGCTACTGCAACGCCTGCTTCACCGGCCAGTACCCCTTCGACGACGGCACCGTGGCCCTGCAGATGGGCCGCAAGGAGCGCTTCGCCGAGGTGCTGGCCGAATGAGGGCCGCGGGGGCGCGAGCCCGTTGGGCAGCGGGGTCGACCGCATGAAGGTGCTGGTCGTGGGCTCCGGAGGGCGGGAACACGCCCTGGTGTGGAGCTTGCTGCGTTCGCCCCGCGTGGCCGAGGTGCTGGTGGCCCCGGGTAACGGGGGCACGGCTGGGCTCGACCGGGTGCGCAACGTCGACGTGGCCGCGGACGACGTGGCCGGCCTGGTGGCCGCAGCGTCAGCCAACGCCGCCGACCTGACCGTGATCGGTCCCGAGGTGCCCCTGGCTGCGGGGGTGGTCGATGCCTTCGCCGCCGCCGGGCTGGCCGTGTTCGGGCCCACCGCCGCCGCGGCCCGACTCGAAGGATCCAAGGCCTTCTCCAAGGCGGCCATGGCCCGCTGGGGCATCCCCACGGCGGCATCGGACACCTTCACCGACCTCGACGACGCCCTGGCCCACCTGCGCAGCCTGGACGCGGTGCCGGTGGTCAAGGCCAGCGGCCTGGCCGCGGGCAAGGGGGTGCTGCTCCCCGACACCCTGGCCGAGGCCGAGGCGGCCGTGACCGCCATGTTGGGCCCCGAGGCCCGCTTCGGCGCTGCCGGGCTCGAGGTGGTGCTCGAGGAGCGCCTGACCGGGCCCGAGGTGTCCCTGTTGGCCTTCTGCGACGGGTACGACGTGGCCGTCATGCCCGCCGCCCGGGACCACAAGCGCCTGGCCGATGGCGACGAGGGCCCCAACACCGGGGGCATGGGTGCCTTCGTGCCGTCGCCCGACGTCACCCCGGCGCTGGTCGACGAGGTCATCCGCACCGTGCTGCGCCCCGTGCTCGACGGCATGGCCGCCGAGGGCAGCCCCTACGTGGGCGTGCTCTACGCCGGGCTCATGCTCACCCCCCGGGGCATGCGGGTGCTCGAGTTCAACTGCCGCTTCGGCGACCCCGAGGCCCAGGTCATCCTGCCCCTGCTCGAATCGGACCTGGTCGACGTGCTCGAGGCGTGCCTGGCGGGACGGCTGGCCGACGCCCCACCCCGCTGGTCGGATCGGGCTGCAGCCACCGTGGTCCTGGCTGCGGCGGGCTACCCCGACACCCCCCGCCAGGGCGACGCCATCACCGGGCTCGACGACGCCGAGGCGGCCGGGTGTGTGGTGTTCCACGCCGGCACCGCCGTCGATGCCCAGGGTGTCGTGCGCACCGCCGGGGGCCGGGTCCTGGCCGTCACCGCCGTGGGCGACGACCTCGAGGCCGCCCTCGACACCGCCTACGCCGGCGTGGCCCGGATGGGCTTCGACGGCGCCCAACACCGTCGCGACATCGGTCGCACCAGCCCGACGAGCCCGCCCGTGACCGCCTCACCCACCAGCCCCTCGCCCACCAACCCCTCTCCCGCAGCCCCCTCGTCGAGCCGTCCGCCCACGCCACCGTCGACCTATGCGGCCGCCGGGGTGGACATCGACGTGGCCAACCGGGCCGTCAGCGCCATGTCGGCTGCGGTGCGGGCCACCCACGGACCCCGGGTGCTGTCCGATGTCGGCGCCTTCGGGGGGCTGTTCTCCATCGAGGGCTGGCCCGGTCGCCCGGTGCTGGCGGCGTCGACCGACGGGGTGGGCACCAAGGTCAAGCTGGCGGCCGAGTGGGGTCGCTACAAGGGTGTGGGTCACGACCTGGTCAACCACTGCGTCAACGACATCCTCGTGCAGGGGGCCCGACCTCTCTTCTTCCTCGACTACGTGGCTGCGGCCAAGCTCGACGAATCGGCCGTGGTCGATGTGGTCACCGGCATCGCCGAGGCCTGCGCGGCGGTGGGCTGCGCCCTGCTGGGCGGGGAGACGGCGGAGATGCCCGGGGTCTACGCCGACGGCGCCCTCGACGTGGCCGGCACCATCGTCGGCGTGGTCGACCGTGACGCCGTGCTGCCCGACATGGCGGCCATGACCGAGGGCGACGTGCTCCTGGGCCTGGCGTCGTCGGGCTTCCACACCAACGGTTACTCCCTGGTCCGCCGGGTGGTCGAGGGGCGCTGCGACGAGGCCTTGGCCGATGCCCTGCTCGAGCCCCACCGCTGCTACCTGCCCGAGGTCGACGCCTGGCTGGGGGCCGGGGTGCCCTTGCGGGGCCTGGCCCACCTGACCGGGGGCGGCTGGGTCGACAACCTGCCCCGGGTCCTACCGCCCCACCTGGCGGCCCGGGTCACGCCCGGCGCCTGGCCGGTGCCGGCGGTGATGCAGCAGGTCATCGACTGGGGCGGCATCAGCGCGGCCGAGGCCCATCGCACGTTCAACATGGGCATCGGCCTGGTGGCCATCGTGCCCGCGGCCGAGCTCGACCGGGCCCGCACCCTGGTGCCCGAGGCCGTCGTGGTGGGCGAGCTCGTCGCCCGAGAGGCCGGCGGCGCCGGGGTACGACTCGGGTGAGGTCCCGGCTCGCGGTGCTGGTGTCGGGCTCGGGGTCGAACCTCCAGGCCATCCTCGACGCCTGCTCCTCGGGCCGCATCGCCGCCGACGTGGTGCTGGTGGTGTCCAACCGCCGTGACGCCTACGCCCTGCATCGGGCGGCCGACGCCGGGGTGGCGACCGCCTACCACCCCCTGAAGCCGTTCCGCGACGCCGGTCGCACCCGGGTGGACTACGACGCCGCCCTGGCCGAGATCGTCGCCGCCGTCGAGCCCGACTGGGTGGTGATGGCGGGGTGGATGCACGTGCTGTCCCCCGCCTTCCTCGATCGCTTCCCCGCCCGGGTGGTGAACCTGCACCCCGCCCTCCCCGGGGCCTTCCCCGGGGCCCACGCCATCGACGACGCCCTGGCCGCCTTCCAGCGGGGCGAGATCGACGGCACCGGGGTCATGGTCCACCTGGTGCCCGATGCCGGGGTCGATGACGGACCCGTGCTGGCCGCCGCCGAGGTCCCCATCCTGGGCGGCGACACCGTCGGTTCCCTGGCCGATCGCATCCACCACGTCGAGCACGCGCTCCTGGTGGACGTGCTGGTCGGCCTGGTCGACGGCTGCCTGTTGCCGTCGACCCCCGCGCTGTCGGCCGAGCCGACCATGCCCCCTTCTTCGTCATCGCTGTCCACCACCCCCTGGCCCGGAGGAAACCCGTGAACCCGCTCAACGAGGAGCTGTTCGACCGGTTCGAATCGCTCACCTTCGACGACGTCGTCGTCGTCCCCGGCTACTCCGAGGTCATGCCCGACGAAGCCGATACCCGGGCGACGTTCGCCGCGGGCATCGAGCTGGCCGTACCCGTGGTCTCCGCGGCCATGGACCGGGTCACCGAGGCCCCCATGGCCATCGCCATGGCCCGCCTGGGTGGCATCGGGGTCATCCACCGCAACCTGCCCATCGACGTGCAGGCCGGCGAGGTCGACCGGGTCAAGCGGTCGCAGTCGGGCATGATCACCGACCCCGTGACCCTGCGCCCCGACGCCACCGTGGCCGAGGCCGAGTCGCTCATGGAGCGCTTCTCCATCTCGGGGGTGCCCATCACCGACCCCACGGGGCTGTTGGTGGGGATCCTCACCAACCGCGACGTGCGCTTCTGTGGCCCCGAGGACCTGCCCCGTCCCGTCAGCGAGCTGATGACGTCGGGCCGTGTCGTCACCGCCGGCGCGGGGACGACCCTGGCCGAGGCCAAGGCCATCCTCCAGAAGCACCGCATCGAGAAGCTGCCCCTGGTCGATGCCGACGGCCGCCTGTGCGGGCTGATCACCGTCAAGGACATCCTCAAGGCGTCGGGGCACCCCAACGCCACCCGTGACCACCATGGGCGCCTGCGCACTGCGGCGGCTGTCGGCGTGGGCGACGATCTCGAGGAGCGGGTCGAGGCGTTGGTGCGCGCCGGTGTCGATGCTGTCGTGGTCGACACCGCCCATGGCCACTCGGCGGGGGTCATCAAGGCCATCTCCCGCATCAAGGGCGCGTGGCCCGACCTGCCCGTGGTGGCCGGCAACGTGGTCACCGAGGAGGGTGTCGAGGCCCTGGCCGATGCCGGCGCCGACGCGGTGAAGGTCGGCGTGGGGGCGGGGTCCATCTGCACCACCCGGGTGGTGGCGGGGGCGGGTCTGCCCCAGCTGTCAGCCATCTGGGACTGCGCCCGGGCCAGCCGCCGCCGGGGGGTTCCCCTGGTGGGCGACGGTGGCATCGCCTACTCGGGTGACATCGTCAAGGCCATCGCCGCCGGCTCGGTCACCGTGATGTTGGGCAACCTGCTGGCGGGCACGGACGAGGCCCCCGGTGAGCTCGAGCTCTACGAGGGCCGCCGCTACAAGTCCTACCGGGGCATGGGCAGCATGGGTGCGCTTCAGGGCCTGGGAGCCGATCGCTATGCGTCGGCTGCGGGTCCCAAGGTGGGTCGCAAGCTCGTGCCCGAGGGCATCGAGGGCCGGGTCGGCTACGCGGGCACCACGGCCGAGGTGGTGGACCAGCTGGTGGGGGGCCTGCGCTCGGGCATGGGCTACGCCGGGGCCGCCAACCTCGACGACCTGCGCCGCACCGCCCGCTTCTCCAAGGTGAGCACCGCCGGCCGCATCGAGGCCCACCCCCACGACGTGGCCATCACCCGGGAAGCCCCCAACTACCACCGCTCCTGAGCCCGCCGCGGCACCTCGGGAGGATCGTGCATCGCGACGGTTCACGATCCTCCCCGGCTCGCCCTGTCCCGTCCATCGCCGTCTCGCCTAGAGGTCGATGGAGGATGTCGAGGTCAGCACCAGCGCCTCGGCGCGCCGGGCGCTCAGGGTGGTCTGGGGCGCGGCTGACGAGCATCCGGCGGGGGAGGGGTGCCGCTGCGCGGACCGGAGCCACGACAGCAGCAGCCCGGTGTGGAGGTTGCAGGACAGGGGCGAGGATGGCGACACGGGTGCTCCGACCGGCACCACCGGATGACGGGAGCTGCGGCCCGTGGCTGGAGCGTGCCGTTGGCGTCGTCGTCACACGGTCGTCGCTAGGGTCCGGCTATGGCTGATCCCACTCCGCTTGCCGGTCGTGTCGCGTTCGTCACCGGGGCGTCCCGGGGGATCGGGCGGGCCATCGCCCTGGCCCTGGCGGATGCGGGGGCGGATGTGGCCGTGGCTGATGTGCACCCGGCCCGCTTCGATGGGGAGCGCTACTACCGGTTGCGGTCCCGGGTGTCGGGGGCGGACGAGGACCAGTCCACGGTGGAGGCGATCGAGGCCCTGGGGCGGCGGGCGATCGAGGTGCAGGTGGATGTGGCCGACGTGGACTCCGTCGGCGCCGCTGCCCAGCGGGTCCGGGACGAGCTCGGTGCGCCCGATGTGTTGGTCAACAACGCCGGGATCGTCAACAACATCGCTTCGATCGCGCGCATGGACCCGGCCGACTGGGACCACGAGGTGCGGGTGAACCTGTCGGGCATGTTCCACACCGTGCGCGCTCTGGTGCCGGCCATGGCCGAGCGGGGCTGGGGCCGCGTCGTCAACCTGTCCTCCATCGCCGCCGTGGTCCCCGGCCTCGGCCAACCGGCCTACGCCGCCTCCAAGGCCGGCGTCCTCGGCTTCACCCGAGCGGTGGCCCAGGAGTTCGGCCCGGCCGGGGTGACGGCCAACGCGATCATGCCCGGGCTCATCGCCACCCCTCTGGTGCGCTCCATGCCTGCGCACCTGCGAGATCACTACGTGAGCCGCACCCCCATGGCCCGGCTGGGGGAGCCCGCCGACATCGGCCAGCTGGCCGCCTTCCTGGCCTCCCCGGGCGCGGGCTTCATCACCGGGGTGGCCATCGCCTGTGACGGCGGCATTACGGGCGCTGCCCTCGAGGGCCTGGCTGCCCCACCACCCTCAGCCTGAGGCTCCGGCTCGGAGGTGGGCAATATCACCCACTTGGACCGTCTTTGACCACAGGGCGCGCACGGGGTGCGCGATGTGCGCCACTATGTGTGGTACGCACAGGTGATCACGAGCGCTACCGTCTTGGTGTCGCGCGAGGACCGCAACTCGTTCGACACAATTGACATGACGGACACCGATACGTGAAATTGCCTGTTCTCTCCGCGGCGGCGGGAAGGGATGATGGCGGAGATGACGATCGTGGAACAACGAGTCACCCGTGACGGTCAGATGAACCCCCTCGATGGCGACGCCGTCGCGCTGCGCATCGGCGTGGTCGATGACGATCGCCTGCTCCTCGCCGCCCTCGGCGAACTGTTGGGTGACGAGCCCGGTTTCCGCTTCGTCGGCTCGGCCGCATCCACGGCCGAAGGTGTGGCCCTCGTGGCCTGCGGCGATCTCGACGTGCTGCTCGTGGATGTTCGCATGCCCGCAGGGGGCGGCGCCGCCGTCGCCGCCCGGGCCCGGGCCGTCTCCCCCCACACCGCGGTCATCGCCCTGTCAGCCAGCGGTGACGAGCAGGGCCGCGCCGCCATGGCGGCGGCCGGCGCCGTCGACTACCTGGTCAAGGACACCTCGGTCAGCGCCCTGTTCCAGGCCATCGCCGGCGCCGCCGCCGCCGCCCATGCCGCGGTGTCCAGCTGAGCAGCTGCCTCCAGTTGGACCTGCCCACGCCGCCACGGGGCCGGCATCGTTGGAAGCGGCCTCAGGCCTGCACCACGGAGTCGCCGATCCAGGCGTGGATGACCTCGATGGGCTCGATGGCGACCATCGAGTGGTCGTGGGGGATGCCGAAGCCGGCCAGCACGGCCTCGACGGCCGGCTCGACCTGCTCGTCGCGGAACGTGTCCCACGCCTCCTCGGTCTGCCACACGTCGATGTAGCGCAGGCCCCCCTCTCGCACCACCACGACGTGGGAGATGAGGCCGGGGGGCGGGGTGTCGCCCAACCGTTCGAGGATGAGCCGGTAGATCTCGGGGTTGGCGGGCACGTCCTGGATGAACGCGTATGGCATGGTGACCCTCCTGCTCGGCACTACAGTTCGATGCGGCCATCTGTATTCGTTACAGGAGCTTGTACCTGAACGTGCCGCCCGTCAAGCCCCGCCGTGAGTACGACTCGAGCCGCCGTCGCGAGCAGGCCCGGCTCAACCGCCTGTCCGTCCTCGTCGCCGCCCGGGCCGCCTTCCTCGACGCGGGCTACGCCGCCACCACCATCAGCGGGGTGGCCAAGGCCGCCGGGGTGTCGGTGGAGACCGTCTACAAGGCGTTCAGCAACAAGCCGGGCCTGGTCAAAGCGGTCTTCGACGTCGACATCGCGGGCGACGACGAGCCCATCCCGCTCATGCAGCGCGAGTTCGTGCGCCGCAACATCGCCGAGCCCGACCCTCGCCGCAAGCTCCTGGACTACGGCGTCCACCTGACCGAGGTCGCGCCCCGCACCGGCCCCCTGCTGCTGGTGGTGCGGGCCGCAGCCGCCACCGACACCGGTGCCGCCGAGGTGTGGGCCCAGCTCCAGACCGAGCGCCTCATGGGCATGACCGCCTTCGCCGGTCACCTGCACGAGGGCGGCCACCTGCGGGCCGACGTGACCGCCGAGGAGGCCCGCGACGTGCTGTGGACCCACAACTCGGTCGAGCTGTGGGATCTCCTGGTGAACCAACGGGGCTGGACCGACGAGCGCTTCGGGGGATGGGTGGCCCACCAGCTCATCGCCGCCCTGCTGCCGCCGGGTTGATCGGACGCGCTGATCAGAAGCGCGCTGGCGCTCACCTACGCTGCCCACCCATGCCCGGCGTCGTCGTCACCCCCAAGGCCGCCGTCCACGCCGGGCACCTGTGGGTGCGCACCAACGAGGTGGCGTCCACCTTCGACGACCCCCGGGCCGGGGACGTGATCGAGGTGCGCGACACACGGGGCCGACCCCTGGGTCGGGGGTTCTGGAACCCGACGTCCCGGCTGGCCGTGCGCCTGTTGAGTCGGGGGCCGGCCGAGGTCGAGGTCGACGCCGACTTCGTGGCCCGGCGCCTGCGGGCCGGGTTGGCCTGGCGTCAGGGCCTGGCCGACGTCGACCCCGTCCTGTGCCGTGCCGCGTGGAGCGAGGCCGACGGACTGCCTGGCCTGGTCGTGGACCGCTATGGCGACCACCTGGCCGTCCAGATCCTCAGCCTGGGCTTCGAACAACGACGCGACGCCGTGCTCGATGCCCTGCGCGACGTGTTCCGACCCCGCACCATCGTGGAGCGCAGTGAGGCGTCGGCCCGTCGCGGCGAGGGCCTGGAGCCGGCCAAGGGGTTGCTGTGGGGCCGCGAGCCGGTGCCCTTCACCGTCGACGCCCCCGCCGGGCCCACCGTGGTCGATCTCATGGCCAGCCAGAAGACGGGTCTGTACCTGGACCAGTTGGCCAACCACGCCGCCGTCGCCGCCCTGGCCCGGGGCCGTCGGGTGCTGGACTGCTTCTGCAACCAGGGTGGCTTCGCCTTGGCCGCGGCCCGGGGCGGGGCTGCGTCGGTCACCGGGGTGGACAGCTCGGCCGCCGCCCTGGAGCTGGCCCGGGTCAACGCCGCCGCCTCCGGTGCGAAGGCCGGGGCCGAGGCCACCTGGGTCGACGCCAACGTGTTCGACCACCTGCGCACCCTCGACCGCGACCGGGCCCTCGGCCGCTACGACCTCATCGTCGTGGACCCCCCGCCCTTCGCCCCCAACAAGCGGGCCCTGGTCGGCGCCCGGCGGGGTTACAAGGAGCTGAACCTGCGGGCCCTGCGCCTGCTCGAGCCCGGCGGGCTGCTGTCGACCTACAGCTGCTCGCACCACGTGGGCCCCCAGGTGCTGGCCGACATCCTGGCCGAGGCGGCAGCCGATGCCCGCAGGGGCCTGCGCATCGTGGCCGAGCACCGCCAGCGGGCCGACCACCCCGTGCTCGTGGCCGTGCCCGAGACCCGCTACCTGAGCGGCTTCACCGTCGAGGTCATCGACCGCTGGTAGCCCGCTCGAGCGGCGCCGCTGTCGGCCCGCCCGCGCCCCCCTAACGGCCCCCGGCGGGAGGGGGGTTGGCCCCGATCCGCGTTCGTGGGCGCCGTCTTACGTTGTCCTCATCGCCGCTGAGCACAGCGGTCGGACCTGAAGGAGACGGGGACAATGGCTGACAACATGATCAACACGGTGTGGACCGAGTGGAACAGCGACATCGACATCGACACCGAGACGGTCGAAGCTGACCGGGGTGCGGTTGCGGTTGGTGACGACGTCGACGAGAGCGCGCTGAACACGGGCAGCTTCAAGGGCATCCAGAACGGTGACGGCGATGTGGATGCTGAGCACGCCACCATCGGTGATGGCAACATCACCCTGACGGGCTCCGAGGTCGGGGCCATGGCCTTCGGTCGCGGTGACGCCACCAACGTGCAAGCGGACAACGCCAACCTGGGTTCGGGTGATCTGAACGACATCGACGCCGAGAACGTCAACGTCGGCTCCGGCACCCTCATCGACGTCGATGCCCAGGGCGACGGGCAGACGATCGTGGGCTCGGGCAACGAGGTCACCGGTGATGTGGACGTCGACATGGATGACGTGTCGGGCAACGCCAACCTGGCCATCGGTGACGGCAACGAGCAGCACGCCGTGCAGGACAACGACTTCAAGCTGGATCAGTCCTACACGGACAACTCCGAGCACAGCTACGTCGAGG
>JBBSLP010000026.1:0-67966 GCA_038255145.1 Acidimicrobiales bacterium | reverse complement strand
GGCGACGGTGCCACCCCGGGCCCGACGCTCGCCCTCGGCATCGAACTGCCCCGGGCGGCCGTGTGCGTCGAGCTGGCCGATGGCGCGGCCTTGCGGCAGGTAGCGACCTGTCTCGGGTTGCCCATCATGCGCAGCACCCAAGGCTGGGAAGGCGTTATCTCGGCGCAAGCCTGGTACTGGACCCGGCTCGGGAACGCCGCCTCCGGACCCACGCCTCCGGCCGCTTCGGCAGAGCGAATCGACCTGACCGACCACGCCACCAGCCACCGCAACGGCTCCAAGACCAACGTCTGACCCACTCTGCCGAGCACTCCGCCCCCAGAAGGACCCCGCCCCCTCGGCGGGGTCCTTCCGCGTCCCGTCACCGCCGGACGATCGGTGCTGGCTCGACCTCGACGGGAGCGAGTCGCGGAGGACGCCGATAGGAACATCCACGTGACCCCCGCTGATCTGCCCCGTTACCACGACCTGATGCTGCCCACGCTGCGGGCCGTGGCCGAGCTGGGTGGTTCGGGCAGCGGCCGGGAGATCACCGCCAGGGTGGTCGAGGCGCTCGGCCTGTCCGACGACGCGCTGGCCGTCACCTACGGCGAGCGCGAGAAGCCCGTGGTGGTCGACCGGGCCGAATGGGCACGCTCGTACTGCAAGCTGGCCGGGGCGTTGGAGAGCCCCAAGCGGGGCCTGTTCCTCCTCACCGCCCTGGGTCGTGAGGTGCTCGCCCTCCCTGCAGCCGAGGGCGAGGCCCGGGTCCGTGAGCTCGACTACCTGGTGCGGGCCCGACGCCGGGCCGCGGGGGTGGCCAACGACGACGACGCCAACACCGGCCAGGGCGAGGCGCCGAACGAGGTGGAGGACGAACCTGTCGCACCTGCGGTGACCAGCTGGAAGGAGCAGCTGCTCGGCCGTCTGCACCGGCTGTCCCCCGAAGGGTTCGAGGAGCTCGTGTTGTTCGTGCTCCGCGCCTACGGACTGGAGCTGCGGCGGGTCGGGGGCGCGGGCGACCAGGGCATCGACGGCATCGGCACCGCCCCGCTCAGCCCTGTGCTCTCCGCCACCGTGGCTGTGCAGGCCAAGCGGTGGGAACCCACGCGCACCGTCGCCCGCGAGGTGGTCGCCCTCTTCCAGCGCGACGCCGCCGCTGCCGGCGCCGAACGGGCCGTGCTGGTCACCCTGGCCCGCTACTCGGAACCGGCCAAGCGAGCCGCCACCACCACGACGCCGACCGTGGACCTCATCGACGGCGACCGGCTGTGCCAGTTGATGCACGAGAAGGAGATCGGCGTGCGATCTCTGCCGACGGTTGACGACGCGTGGTTCGACCGCTTCGACACCTGATCTGCTCCGCCGGACCGAGGCCCGGAGGACCTCAGTCGTCCGCCGTCGGGGGGTCGTCCCAGGTCTCGGCTCGGTTCCGGCCCCGCTGCTTGCTGAGGTAGAGCGCCTTGTCGGCGGCGGTGGCGATGGACGGGCGGGGGGTGGTGTCGCTGGCGCTGATGCCGATGCTCACCGTGGCCGGCATGCCGAGCTGGGCCGTGGTCCGCACGATGGACGTGCTGATGCGGTCGGCCAGCTGGGCGGCCCCGGCGCTGTCGGCGTAGGGGAGGGTGAGCGCGAACTCGTCACCGCCGACGCGGGCGGGCACGTCGGCCGCTCGCGACTCCCTGACCAGGGACGCGGCCACGGCGCGCAACACCTCGTCGCCGCCGGGGTGGCCGAAGGTGTCGTTGATGGCCTTGAAGTGGTCGACGTCGAGCAGCACCAGGGCCAAGGGGTACCCGTGGCGGCCCGATTGGGCCAGCTCGGCCTCGAAGCGGGCCGTGAACGCCCGGTGGTTCTCCAACCCGGTGAGCGAGTCGATCAGCGCCAGCTCCTCGAACTGCTCGGCCCGGCGCCGTTCGGCGCCCGCCGTGCTGGCCAGCTCGACCTGGCTGGCCACAGCCGCGGCCACGAGCACGAGCATGTCCATGGCCGACCCGCTCACCGAGACGACCCGGCGGCTGGCGCCGCACACGCAGCCCAGCAGCTGCTCCTGGGCGCCGAGCACGGGCACGGCCACGAACGTCTGCAGGCCGGTGGCCGCACCGATGGTGTCGGGAAAGGCGGCGGGGACGTCCATGGTCGGCGCGGTACCGGTCAGGAAGGCCCACCGGCACAAGGATTCGTTCCACGGGACCGTGGCCCCCTCCACCGCCAGGGGCTCGCCGACGTTGAGGGCGAAGGACACCGTCTGCTGGTGCGCCGCGCAGTCCACCTGGGTCAGGAAGGTCGACTCCAGGCCGGTGAGGCGCTGGGTCAGCTCCAGCAGGGGACGGACGAGCCGCTCGAGGTCGGAGAGCGGCGCCCGCCGCGCTCCCGCGATGTCAACGGAGTCCGGCGGAGGGGCCACACGGTGTTATCGACGGATTTGTCCGAAAGCTTCAGGATCTACCCGATCGAGGGCATGGGGGACCGTCAACGCCGCCCCGCCCGGCGTCAGCCGATGGAGCCGCCGGCCCGCAGAGCCGCGATGTCGTCGCTGGTGAAACCCCATTCGGTCATCGCCTCGTCCCCACCCTGGCCGGGGCGGGGGCCGACGCGGCGCAGTTCGGACGGGGTGCGGCTGAAGCGTGGCGCCGGCGCGGGCTGGACGGTGCCGTCGAGCTCGACGAACGCCTGCCGTTCCACGTTCTGGGGGTGCTCGGGCGCCTCGAGCAGGTCCAACACGGGCATCACCGTGTCGTCGGGGCCGTCGAAGATGGCCGCCCACTCGTCGCGGCTCTTGGTGGCGAAGACCTCACCGACCCGGGCCCGGTACGCCGGCCAGTTGGCCCGGTCCTGGGGATCGCCCAGATCGGACAGGTCCACGCCGCTCTTCTGCACCATGTTCCTCAGGAACTTGCCTTGCAACAGCGCCGTTGACACGAACTTGTCATCGGCGCAGCGGTACGTGCCATAGCGCCAATCCCCACCGTCGACGAGGTTCGATTGGCGCTTGTTCACCCAGGTGCCACCCTCGAGGTTGCCGTACACGTAGGCCATCAGGTTGAGGGCGCCGTCGGTGATGGCCGCGTCGACCACCTGGCCCTGGCCCGAGCGTGACGCCTCGAACATGGCGGCGATCATGCCCATGGCCAGGAACACCCCACCGCCGCCGAGGTCACCGGCCAGGATCAGCGGCGGCACCGGGGGCCGGTCCTCCTCGCCGATGGCCCACAGCGCCCCCGTCACCGACAGGAAGTTGGCGTCGAACCCGGCCCGCTGGGCCAGCGGACCCTCCTGGCCCCACCCCGTCATCCGCCCGTACACGAGCTTGGGGTTGCGGGCCAGGCACACGTCGGGCCCCAGGCCCATGCGCTCGGCCACCCCGGGGCGGAAGCCCTCGATCAGCCCGTCGGCCTCCTCCACCAGCTTCAACACGGCCTCGACGCCCCCGGCGTCCTTCAGGTCGACCCGCACCGAACGTCGGTTGCGGTACAGGAAGCGGTGCGGGTGGTCGGGGTAGCCCAGATCCATCTCTTCCATGCGGTCCACCAGGATCACGTCGGCTCCCATGTCCGACAGCAGCATCCCCGCAAAGGGCCCGGGCCCGATGCAGAACAGTTCGACGATCTTCAACCCGGTCAACGGTCCCATGGATGTCCCCCCGCTCGTACCGGCTCCCCTGCCGGCCCCCGGCCGGGGACCGTAGCCGGGGGACGCCTCAGAGGGCGCCGACGACGTGGCCGATGACGACCTCGTCCACCGAGACGTGGGCCGGCTGGTCGACCACGTGGCGCACGGCCCGGGCCACGTCGGCGGCGACGAGCATGCCGGAGCGGTCCCACTCCCCGGGCACCCCGGCCCAAAGGGCGGTGTCCACCGCTCCCGACAACACCGAGGTCACCCGGATGCCCCGGGGCCGCAGCTCGGCCCGGATGGCCTCGCTGAAACCCTGCAGCCCGAACTTGGCCGCCGAGTACGCCGACCAGCCCGGGAACCCCGTCCGCCCGGCGATGGAGGACAGCACCACGATCAACCCACCCGCGCCCATGTGGCCCACCGCGGCCCGACAGCACAGGAACGTGCCCGTCAGGGTGGAACCGAGGCTCTCGTCCCACTGCTGGCGGCTCAGCTCGGTGAAGGGGGCCACGTGGGCCACCCCGGCACAGCACACCAGCACGTCGATGCGCCCACCACCGCGTGCGGCCGCCCCCTCCACCAGCGTGGCGACCTGGGCCTCGTCGGTGACGTCGCACACCACGGCGTGGGCCCTGCCCCCGGCGGAGGTCAGCTCGGCGGCCACGGCCCCGACCTCGTCGAGGGAGCGGGCGGCCAGGGTGACGTCGTCGCCGCCCGCGACCAGGTCGGCGGCCACGGCCCTGCCGATGCCCCGCCCGGCCCCGGTGACGACCACGACCCGGCCTGACGGGGCGCTCACAGCCGGCCCTTGCCCTGGATGAGGCCCAGGAACTCGGACCGGGTCTTCTCGTCGTGACGGAAGGCGCCCCGCATGGCGCTCGTGACCATGCGCGAGTTCTCCTTGCGCACGCCCCGCATGACCGAGCACAGGTGCACGCCCTCGACGACCACGGCCACCCCGGCGGGGTCCACAGCCCCCTCGAGCAGGTCGGCGATCTCCACCGTCATCCGCTCCTGGACCTGCAGGCGGCGGGCGAACATGTCCACGATCCGGGGGATCTTGGACAGCCCGATCACCCGGCCCTGGGGCATGTAGGCCACGTGGGCCCGCCCGTAGAACGGCAGCAGGTGGTGTTCGCACAGGCTGTAGAAGTCGATGTCGGTGACCACGACCATCTCGTCGTAGTCCACGGTGAAGATGGCGTCGTTGACGAGCTTCACCGGGTCCACCGTGTAGCCGGCGGTCAGCTCGGCGTAGGCCCGGGCCACCCGGGCCGGGGTGTCCCGCAGCCCCTCACGGCTGGGGTCCTCACCGATCTCGAGGAGGATCTGGTGCACGCCCTCCTCGATGGGGGAGCGGACGACCACGTCGTCGTCGGTCCCCAGCGCTTCGGGCAGGCCGTCGCTCACCGCGGTCATCGGGCCAGCTCGAAGGTGTTGTTGGCCGTCTCCCACAGCTTGACCCGGCGCAACCGGTCGCCCAGGGGGGTGCTCAGTCGTTCCCACAGGTAGGCCACGATGTTCTCGCCGGTGGAGGGCCGCTCGGCGAAGTGCAGGTGTTGGCGGTCGAGGTGGGTGTGGTCGAGCTCACCGAGCAGGGGAGCGACGGCCCCGTCGAGGTCGACCAGGTTCATGACCATGCCCGACGCCGCGTCCACGGGGCCGGCCACGGTGACCTCGACCCGGTAGTCGTGGCCGTGGCCGGCGGCGTTGTTGCACTTGCCGAAGACCTCGGCGTTCTCCTCCGGCGTGAGCTTGGGGCTGTTTAGGCGGTGCGCAGCCGAGAAGCCGTAGGCCCGGCTGAAGGCGGCCGTCGAGCCCCCGTCGAAGTCGGCGAAGATGTCCTTCGTCTCGTACAGGCGCAGGTGGTGGAGGCGCACACCCTCGGGGAGCGCGGGCACGATCTCGGCCCACAACACCATGACCAGGTTCTCCGTGGTCGGCTGGCGGTCGGTGAAGTGGGGGGTGTCCACGTTGAGGTGCTTGTGGTCGAAGCCCTCCAGCACCCGGTTCACCACGGCCTTGAGGTCGGTCAGGTTGATGACCATGCCCGTGACCTGGTCGACCTCGCCGGCCACGGTCACCTCGAGCACGTAGTTGTGCCCGTGGCCGAACTCGTTCGTGCACTTGCCGAACGTGGCCAGGTTGGTGGCCTCGTCCCAGTCGGGGTTCCAGTAGCGGTGGGCGGCGGAGAACTCGAACCTCCGCGTGGTCAGCACGTCCATGGCGAACCCTCCCTGGTGGCCCCACCTCGGCGACGCCAGGGCCGGGGACCAAGGTACGACGCCCGGCGTCAGGGCGCAGGATGCCTCCCTGCGTCGGGCACCGCCCACACAGGGCGGTGCCCGACGGCGACGTCACAGCTCCTTGAGGGCGGGGAGCACCTCCTTGGAGAAGAGCTTGTAGCTCTCCTCGACCTTGTCGAAGGGCAACCCGGCGTAGCTGAAACTCGGCGGTCACGTCCCCGGGTACGGCGAACTGGGCGCCGAAGTACTCGTACGCCTGACGGAAGTCCTCGATGGTGGGTTCCTCCTTGTCGGGCCACATCCCGCGCCGGAGGTCCATCGCCCGTTCCAACTCGACGCTGCCCATGCGTCACCCCCTACCGACATCGGCCGGCCCACGGATCGCAGGCCCCCCTGACCGATCGCCGTCTGACCCTGACCAGCTCGGCTGCGCCGATGCCGTCGATGTCTCCTGGTGGAACACCTACGCTGCGCCCGTGGCGGATCCGATCACCATCGTGCTCGTCGACGACGCCGTCGACGTGCGGGCGCTGGTGCGCATGCGCCTGCGCCTGGCCGGTGGCTTCACCGTGCTCGGCGAGGGCGCCACGGGTGCCGAGGCCATCGCCCTGGCCATCGAGCTGCACCCCGATGTGCTCCTGCTCGACGTGTCCATGCCCGACGTCGACGGCCTCGATGCCCTGGTGGCGGTGCGGGAGGCCGTGCCCGACACCCTGGTGGTGATGTTCTCGGGCTTCGAGGAACACGGTCTGGCCGAACGGGCCCGGGCCCTGGGTGCCGCGGAGTTCATCGAGAAGTCCCTGCCCATCGACCAGCTCGCCGACCGCCTGGCCGTCGTGGCCGGGGGAGCGGCACCGCCGGCACCGCCAGCACCCCCCACCGACGCCGCAGACGTCGGTGGCGCCGGTGGCGTCCTCGATGAGCACCTCGAGCGGTTCCGGGCCGCGTTCGACCAGGCCGCCATCGGCATGGCCACCCTCACCCTGACCGGGCGCGTCGTGCGGGCCAACCGGTCCCTCGAAGCCCTGGCCGGCGCCGGACCGGCGGGGCTGGTGGGCACCATGTACGAGGTGCTGGCGGAGGAGCCCGAGGAGCCCGAGGAGCCCGCAGGCCTGGCCGAGCTCACCGGGGCCATCGCCGCGGTGGCTGCCGGTGCCCGCGACAGCGCCGTGGCCGAGCACGCCATGGCCGGTCGCTACGTCGTGTCCACCGTCACCGTCGTGCGCGACTCGGCCCACACCCCCCTGTACCTGTTCCTCCAGGCCCAGGACATCACCGCCCGCCGTGCCGCCGAGGAAGCGCTGCGCCGCAGCGAGGAGCGCTTCCGCCTCCTCATCGAGGGGGTGCAGGACTACGCCATCTTCATGCTCGACCCCGACGGTTGCATCAGCAGCTGGAACCGGGGTGCGCAGCGGGCCAAGGGCTACCGGGCCGACGAGGCCATGGGGCGCCACTTCAGCATCTTCTACCTGCCCGACGACGTCGCTGCCGGCCACCCCCAGCGCGAGCTGGAGATCGCCACCCGCGACGGCCGCTACGAGGAGGAGGGATGGCGGGTCCGCAAGGACGGCTCCACGTTCTGGGCCAGCGTGGTCATCACCGCCATGCGGGACCAGAGCGGCGAGCTGATCGGGTTCGCCAAGGTCACCAGGGACGTCACCGAGCGCAAGGAGCTGCTCGAGGAGCTCGAGGCGGCGGCGGCGGCGGCGGCGCCCAACTGCTGGCCGTCACCGCCCACGAGCTGCGCACCCCGGTCACCGTGGTCAAGGGCTTCCTCACCACCCTGAGCGACCACTGGGACGACATCGGCGACGAGGAGCGTCGCCAGATGATCGGGTCCGCAGCCCGGGGAGGGGACCGGTTGGGACGCCTCGTCGACGACCTGTTCGCCGCGGCCCGGCTCGAGTCCGGCGCCCTCGAGGTGCGCCCCACCCGCATCGAGCTCGGTGCGGTGGTGGCCGAGGCGGTGACCGACCTGGGCGCGGACGGTGTGACAGTGGTGACCGGGCCGGTGCACGTGCTCGCCGACCGGGGCCGGGTACAGCAGATGGTGACCAACTACGTGACCAACGCCCTGCGCTACGGCGGTGCTCCCGTCACCGTGGAGGTGACCGTGGTCGATGGTGGCGCCCAGGTGGTGGTGGAAGATTCGGGGCCCGGGATCAGCGACGCCTTGGCCCCCCTCCTGTTCACCAAGTTCGCCAGTGGCGGCACGCGGGAGGCCACCGGCCTCGGCCTGTTCATCGTGCGCGAGTTGGCCCGGGCCCAGGGCGGCGCCGCCTGGCACCAACGGGCACCGGGTGGTGGGGCCGCCTTCTACCTGCGCCTTCCCCTGGCCCCGTGAGCCGGGCGCTCAGCGCCAGCCATCGGGTCGGGTCCGGTCGGGTCGGGTCGGGTCGGGTCAGAGCTCGAGCTCGAACCACACCGTCTTGCCGAGATCGCCGGCGTCGACGCCCCAACTGGTGGCCAGTCGGGCCACGATGGCCAGGCCCCGGCCGCCATCATGGTCGGCGTCCGCCTGGGGGTCGGTCGGACGCATCCCGGCCGCGTCGTCGGACACGCTGACCCGGACGCTGGTGCCGACGAGCGCAGCGGTCACCAGCAACGAGGCCAGGGCGTGGAGCTGCGAGGGGAGCGAGGCGATGTCGGCGCCCTTGCGCACGTAGCCGACGGCACCGGCGGCCAGGGAGGGTGGTTCCATCTCGTCGACGGCGTACCCCGACAGCATCACGATGCGGGTCTCGGGTGACAGCTCGCGGATGCGGGGCACGGTGGCCAGGCCGTCGAGCACGGGCATGTCGATGTCGAGGACGACGAGGTCGGGGCGGAGGTCGGCGACGACCTCGAGGGCATCGAGCCCGTTGGCGGCCTCACCGACGATCGAGAACCGCCCGTCGCGCCGCAACAGGGCGCGCACCAGTTCCCGCATCTCGGCGACGTCGTCGACGAGGACGGTCCTCAGCGGTCCGGGGTCGCGTGGTCCAGGGGCGAGCGGCGCCACCACGTCCTCAGCGGGTCATCCGTGGTCGACGTTCGACAGCATCGATGTGCGAAGCTAACGCCTCGGCGGTCACCTCGGTCCTCCCACTCCGGGTATCGCTCGTCTGTCCGGGTCCTAACGCGAGTACGCCGTGGCACACTCTGTAAGTGAACGAGTTGCCACGGAGTGAATTGTTCGACCCCGCCGGAGAGGCGCTGAGCCCAAGGCGCGGCCAGGGCATCACCACCGTGCACCTGCCTCCCTACGGCGGTTCTCCGGCCTACGGCTCGTGACCATCTTCGTGGCGCTACTGGCCCTGGTCGTGGCCATCCAATACGTCGTCATCGCCGCCGACATCGTGCCCCGGTTCGCCCGCCTGGCCGCAGTGCCCGAACGGGCCATCACCCTGGCCAAGTGGGGGGCCATGGCCTTCTTCGCCGGCTGCGCCGTCACCCATCTGCAGATCGCCCACCACATGCTGACCGGGGGAGGGGGCGGCGCTTCGGCCGCCCACCTGGCCGCCGACCACATCGTCCCCCACGTCGCCCAGATCGTCGGCGGCGTCGCCTTCATCTCCATCGCCAAGCGCCGACTCGAGATCCGCCTCACCACCAAGGACACGGCCGGCCACCTGCGCGACGTCGAGCGTCGCTTCCGGGCCACCTTCGAGCGCTCGCCCACCGGGATCGCCCTGCTCTCCCTGGGCTTCGGGCGGGGCGGCCAGTTCCTGCAGGTCAACCCGGCCCTCGGCCGCATGGTGGGCCTGTCGCCCGACGTGCTGCTGCACGAGCGGCACTACGAGGACCTGGTGCACCCCGGGGACCGCGAACGCGACGACGTCGAGCTGCGCGCCATGTTGGCCGGCGAGCGCAACGACGTCGAGCTCGAGCAGCGCTACCGCCACAGCGACGGCAGCGACGTGTGGGTGCAGGTGCGGGCGTCTCTGGTGCGCGACGACGACGGCGAGCCGTTGTTCAACCTGGTGCAGATGCGCGACATCACCGACGAGCGCACCTACAGCGACAAGCTGCGCTTCCTGGCCGACCACGACGCCCTCACCGGCCTGTTCAACCGCCGTCGTTTCGAGGAGGAGGTGGACGGCGCCGTGGTGTTCGCCCGTCGCTTCCAGCTTCCCGCCAGCCTCTTCGTCATCGACCTCGACCAGTTCAAGCACGTGAACGACGGCTACGGGCACCTGGCCGGTGACGACCTGCTGCGCACCGTGGCCAACGTGCTGTCGGCCCGCCTCCGCGACACCGACATCGTCGGTCGGCTCGGCGGCGACGAGTTCGGTGTCATCTGTCCGCACACGTCGCCCGCTGTCGGTGAGCTGGTGGGCCGGGACCTGCTCGAGGCGATCCGCGCCGACGCCCAGCTCCACGTGGCCGAGCGCACGGTGCGCATCACCGCGTCGATCGGCGGCAAGCAGATCAGTGGTGACGAGCTGGCCACCGGGGCCGAACTGCTGGCCGAGGCCGACAACGCCATGTACGAGGCCAAGGAGGGCGGGCGCGACCGGTTGTCGATGGTCGACTTCGCCGCCGCCGCGCCGACACAGATGCGCGCCCGGCTGACGTGGGCCGAGCGCATACGTGACGGGCTCGACGGGGACGGGTTCGTCCTCTGGGAGCAGCCCATCCTGAACCTGGCGACGGGGATCTGCGACCGCTCCGAACTGCTGATCCGCATGGTCGACGCCGACGGCAGACCCGTCCTGCCTGGCGTCTTCCTGCCCGTAGCCGAACGGTTCGGTCAGATCCAGGCCATCGACCGCTGGGTGCTGCGCCTCGCCGTCGAGCTGGCCCGGGTTCGCCAGGCGGCCGGGAACCACGATGTGCTCGAGGTCAACCTGTCGGGCATATCCCTCACCGACGAGTCCCTCATCGACGACCTGGTCAGCCAGATCAAAGCGGCATCGATCGACCCCACGAGGCTCATCTTCGAGGTCACCGAGACGGCCGCGGTGGCCAACTTCGACGACGCCCGTCGCTTCGCCGGGCGCATCACCGACCTGGGCTGCCAGTTCGCCCTCGACGACTTCGGCTCGGGCTTTGGTTCGTTCTACTACCTCAAGCACCTGCCGTTCGATGGCGTGAAGATCGATGGCGACTTCGTCAAGGACCTGGCTGCCACCAAGGCCGACCAGCTCACCGTCCAGGCCATCGTCCAGATCTGCGCCGGCCTGGGCAAGGAGACGACGGCCGAGTTCGTCCAGAACGACGCCACCATCGACCTGCTCACGTCCTACGGCGTGGACTTCGCGCAGGGATACCACATCGGCAAGCCCCGCCCCGTCACCGCGGTGGCCGAAGCATCCGTCTTCCGGTCACCGGTGTCGATGCCGTCTCCGGTGATGGCCCGGTTCAGCGCGGAGGGGCCGTCGACCTCGGCTTGACGTCGTACATCCGATCGTCGGCCGCCGACAGTGCGGCCTCCGGTGACCAGGCGTGTTCGCTGAGCGGAGCGATGCCAGGCTCGAGCTCGAACCCGGACGCGCCCGCCACATCATCGGCGGCGAGCTCGACGAGGTGGAATGGGCAACGAGCCAAGCTCGACTGGTCCTCCGCGGTCAGCGAGGTGGAAGTCGAGCCCTGCAACGCACCACAACGCTGACCGACTCGCAACGAGCCCAGGCACCGGTGGCACTGGAGCCAGCCGGTCCGTCGTCCGATCGCAGCGCCCGGTGGGGCGGTACGACCTACCAGCCCCGCCGAGCGCCTCCGGGCGACTACTTCGCTTGGCTGATCGCCTTGGCCAGCTCGACCTTGGTCATGTGCGAATATCCGCTAATGCCGGCTTTCCTCGCCTGCTGAAGAAGATCCGCTCTGGTCGTTTCGTCAGGATTGACCTTGGGGCGGTTCCGGCGGTTCCGTGGCGTGCGCTCCCGGTCGCTTTTCTGCTTTGGACGCGGCGGCCGAGCCTGCTGCTTGGCTTGGCGGCTACCGTCCGTCTCGGGCTTCGGTGGCGCGCTTGTCGGAGCCGGCTTCTCCTGCGTGCGCGTGGGCGGCTCCGGGTTTGTTGCTTCCTCGAGCAGTTGGGCTCGCATCTGGGTGAGCAGTCCGGCGAGTTCAGCCAACCGCTCGGGGCCGAGCTCCTGGGCCAGCCGGGGGAAAGCCTCGGTCTCCTCTTCCAGGACGTGATGCTCGATACCGGCCATGACCATCGCGAGAGCGCCGTCGAACCCGGGCTCTTCGGGTGCCAACTCAGCGAGTTGGGCCAGCCCATCCCGAGCGAGCTGGTGCTCGACCTCGGCCTCCTCGGCCAGATCGGCATCCACCTCCCGCTGCAGGAGGGGATACACATGGTTCTCTTCCAGCTCCATGTGGACACGCAGCGCCTCGAGGAGCTGATGCACGAGATCTGCCCGTTCGCCGTTGTCTGTAGCCATGATGCGGGCGAACAGGGCCTCGACGCGGCGGTGGTCCGCTTGGAGCATCATGATCGGGTTGATCCTGGCGAGCTGGATCGATGGTTCGACGGCGGCCAAGAGTTGGGTCTCGATGGTGGCGGCGTGGATCTCCTCACCCCAGGGTGTGCTCATGAGTCCCACTCGTGGCTCACCGCTCACTCGGAGGAGTGAACCGTCGGGACCGTCCGGTGCCACGGCGGCCGTCATGTGGTCACCCCAACTGGTCAACGTGAATGAGGTGCTGAAAGTGATGCGGTCACCACTCTCGGCCAGTTGGTACTGGGTGACGGTTGGCATTCCTGTCAGCGCCTGCTGCAGGAAGTCCAGCAGCATCTCCGGCCCGACGTCGTACCGGCGGTTGAACAACTCGTTTTGGCTCACGTGTCCCCTTCGAAGGTCGTGGGCCCGCTGTACCCCGGACCGGCCCCTCTCAGCCTTCCTCGGTCACGGTGGTTCGCCGATCACCTGTCTCACGGTGCGACGGGTCAGCCGTTCGCACGCAGGACGTGCTGCGAGCGTTCCGACGCGTTGGAGCGGGTTGCCCGGCGACATCACCACACCTCTCGTCGTGCTGAGGACCAGCTGAGGACCAGCACCCCCAGCTGACCCTACGGAAGCCCAGTTCCGAGCATTCGTGGTCCTCTACCTCAGCTCTTCCAGGCGAACTGCTGGGGCTTGCGGCCGGCCTTGGGATCGAGCACCACGTGGACCAGGGCGGGGCCGCCCCACTCGGCGGCCTCGTCGAGGGCAGCCCGCAGCTGGTTGGCCTCGGTCACGTACCAACCCCGGCCCCCGAAGGCCGTCATGACCTGCTCGTAGCGGGCGCCCGGGAGCAGCACGTTGGGGGGCGGCGGCCGGTCGCCGGGCAGCTCGGCGATGCCACCACCGATGCCGTTGTTGTTGAGCACCACGATGGTGATGGGCAGCTGGTAGCGACAGATGGTCTCGCACTCCATGCCCGAGAAACCGAAGGCCGAGTCGCCCTGGACCGACACCACCCGCTTGCCCGGGTTGGTGACCGCCGCGGCCACGGCGAACCCCAGACCGATGCCCATGGTCCCGTAGCTGCCGGCGTCGAGGCGGTGGCGGGGGTGGACGTTGGGCATCTGGGTACGGCCGATGTCCATCGTGTTGGCGCCCTCGCCGACGATGAAGTCGTCCTCGGTGAGCCATTCGCGGATGTCACGGAAGGCCCGGTAGTAGTTGATCTCGCCCTCGTCGTCGGCGGCCTGGCCCGCCACCATGGCCTCGTTCTCGGCGATCTTGCCGGCGATCCCCGCCCGGTAGGGGGTCTCGGGGTCGTACTGCCACGGGTTGGCCGTCACCTCGGCCAACAGCTGGGACATGACGGCCTTGCCGTCACCGACCAGGGCCACCTCGGCGGGGACGTTGAGCGAGATCTGGTCCGCAGCGATGTCGAGCTGGGCGATCTTCACCCCGGCCTTGAACCGGGGGGGCAGGCCGAAGTGGAGGATCCAGTTGAGCCTGGCCCCCAGCAGCAGGATGGCATCGGCCTCCTGCAGGGCGTACGAGCGGGCCCCACCCACCGACAGGGGGTGGAGGTCGGACACGACGCCCTTGGCCATGGGGGTGGCCAGGAACGGCACCTTGGTGGCGTCGACGAAGGCCCGCACCTCGTCCTCGGCCCGGGCCCAGGCCATGCCCTTGCCCACGATGATCAGGGGGTTCTTGGCCGCCTGCAGCATCTCGATGGCGGCCTTCACCGAGGCGGGATCGGCGAAGGTGCGGGGCGGGTCGGCCAGGGCAGGGACATCGCGGAGGTCGTCGGATTCGACGGTGCCGAGGATGACGTCGTCGGGCATGTCCAGGTAGGCGGCCCCGGGACGGCCGTACCAGGCCGTGCGCACGGCCTGTTCGACCAGGTAGGGGAGCCGGGCCGGGTCCTCGACCCGCGCCGAGTACTTGCAGTAGGGCCGGGCCGCCTCGACCTGGTGCTCCTCCTGGAAGTCACCCATGCCGTCGCGGTCCTGGCCCGACGCCCCGCCGATGAGCAGCATGGGCCAGCAGTTCTCCTTGGCGTTGGCCAGGCCCGCCAGAGCGTGGATCACGCCGGGGCCCGACACCACCAGACAGGCTTGAGGGCTTCCCACCAGGTACGACGCCGCCTGGGCCGCATAGGAGGCGGCCTGCTCGTTGCGCATGCCGATGTAGGTGATGCCCGCCTTCTGCGCGGCCATGGCGATGGGCACCACCGGGAAGCCGACGATGCCGAACATGTACTGGACACCCTGCTTCTTCAGCTCGCGGGCCATCACCGCTGCGCCGTTCATGGTGGTCATGCCGGTTCCCCCTCACACCTGACTGGCGCGTCAGGTTAGACCAGGCGATCGGACGGTGGCTCCAGTCTCTCGTGGTGGCATCTGACGCGCCTTGTGGTCAGCTGACCACTCGACTAACGCGGGGCCATGCCACTGCAGAACCGGGTCACCCCCTTCGGTGAGCTCGAGGCCGTCACCGGCCGGGGGATGTTCACGGGCAACCGCGGCCGCCTCCACGACGGCCAGCGCAACGTCGTGCGCTGGGCGGACGGGCGGCGGTGGATCACCTGCCTGCTCGAGTTCGGCGGCCGCCACCGCGAGGTCATGGCCCCCAACCGCTACACCGAGCTGTTCTTCCTCGACGAGGTCACCGCCCTGGCCGCCGGCCACCGTCCGTGCTTCGAGTGCCGCCGTCCCGACTACCTGGCCTTCAGCGAGGCGTGGCGGGCGGGTCGGGGCGAGGGCGGCGGTGGAGCCGACGGGGACCGGAGGGTCTGGGTCCGGGCCGACGAGCTCGACGGGGTCCTCGACGCCGAGCGGCGGGACGGCCGCACCCGTCGCACCACCACGGCCGCCGCCGCCGAACTACCCGATGGTGCCATGGTCGTGCTCGGCGGCTCCGATGGTGACACCGCCCACCTGGTCCTGGGCGGTCGCCTGCTGGCCTGGTCGGCGGACGGTTATGGCCCTTCCCGCCCCGCGCCAGACGGTGCGCTCATCGTGCTCACGCCGGCGTCGACGGTCGGCGCCCTGGCCCACGGCTACCGCCCGGCGCTGCACCCGACGGCCGCCTGACGCCGGCCCCGGGGTTGGCGCGGTGCCGGGGCTCCTGCCAGGGCGTTCACCTCCTCCGACGGGCGTTCGGCGATGTCCACAGGTGGGTAGGTCCCCCCTGTGCAGAAGCGTCGTGGCGTCGTCCTCGTGCCCGTGTTCTTCCTCGCCGCGGTGATCGGCGTGGTCGCCGTCATCGCCGGGCTGGCCGCCACCGCCCGGCTGTTGGGCATCGGCAAGACCGAGGACCGCTACCGGGACAACCCCGTCGTGCTCCAGGCCCTGCAGGACCTGGCCAGCTACAAGGCGGCCAGCGGGCAGTTCCAGGTCATCGCCGATCTCGAGGAGGACGTCAAGCTGGTGCCCTCGTTCCTGGCTGGTGAGCGCACCTACATGGTCGCCGCCGGCAGCGTGGATGCCGAGGTCGACTTCTCCGCGCTGGGGCCCGAGGCCGTCCAGGTCACCCCGGACCGCCGCGGGGTCACCATCACCCTGCCTGCGGCCCAGCTCTCCGAGACCCGCATCGACAACGACAACACCTACGTGGCCCAGCGCCAGCGTGGCCTCATCAACCGGCTGGGTGACGCGCTGTCATCCAACCCCGGTGACGACGCCAAGCTCTACCAACGGGCCGAGGACGAGATGAAGGGGGCGGCCGAGCAGAGCGGGCTGACGGGCCGGGCCGAGGACAACACCCGCGACATGCTCACCGCGCTGCTGACCTCGCTGGGCTTCGACGACGTCACCATCGTCTTCCAGCCCCCCCAGAGCTGAGCGTCGGCCTCGACACGTCGGGTCCATCTCAGGTCCGGGTTCGATCTGCCGACAGCAGACCATGGCCCTTCGGCGTCCGTCCCTGAGTGCGGCGGCGGGAGCCCTGGTCCTCGTCGTGGTCACCGCGTGCGGGAGCGCGGCGGCGAACCCGGCGGGCACGGCCACCCGGGGCGGCGGGGTTCCGGAGCCGCAACGGGCCATGGCCCCGTTGGTGGCGGCGCCGGCCGGCGACGCCACACCAGAGGAGCAGGTCGACGTGCTGAGCCTGCTGTCCACGCTGGTCGTCGAGGCCCAGCACCTGACCGCACCCGCGTTCGGCCGGGACCAGTGGGTGCACTGGCTCGACGTCGACGGCGACGGCTGTGACACCCGCGACGAGGTGCTGGTGGCCGAGGCGGTGGCGGCACCGCGGACCAGCGGGGGTTGTGACGCCGACGGAGGCGCCTGGCGATCGATCTACGACGGCGAGGTCGGCGACGACCCGTCCACCTTCGACGTCGACCACCTGGTGCCCCTGGCCGAGGCCCACCGCTCGGGGGGCTGGTCGTGGGACGCCGAGCGCAAGACGGCCTACGCCAACGACCTCGGCGACCCCCGGACCCTGGTGGCGGTGTCGGCGTCGTCGAACCGGGCCAAGGGGGACCGGGACCCAGCCGGCTGGTTGCCCGAGGTCGACGTGTGCGAGTACGTGGGGGACTGGGTGGCGGTGAAGGCCCGCTGGAGCCTGTCGGTGGACGCCGAGGAGGCCACCGAGCTGTCCGACCTGCTCGTCGGCCCCTGCGCGGGAGCCACCACCGCGTTGGTGGTCCCCGTTCCCGTGGCCGCTCCTGCGGCGGTCACGACGATCGCCGCGTCGGTCGACCCGGTGGCCGCCGTGTACGCCAACTGCGCGGCGGTCCGAGTCGCGGGCGCAGATCCGATCCACCGGGGCGACGCCGGCTACAGCCACGAGCTCGACGCCGACGACGACGGCATCGCCTGCGAGTAGTCCGGGGCCCGATGCAGCCCGCGCCGCTGAGGCGCACCGTCGGCCGGCCTCCGGTGGTTCAACTCGAGGCGTCGAACCCGTCGAGGCGGGCGATGGTGCGCAGCATGATCTCGTCGGCGCCGCCGCCGATGGACCACAGACGGGCGTCGCGGAAGAACCGGGCCGTCCACGTCTCCTCGATGTAGCCGATGCCTCCGTGGAACTGCAGGCACCAGTCGGCCACCTCGCGCAGCAGTCGCCCGGCCTCCAGCTTGCAGATGGTGGTCTGGCGGCTGGTGTCCTCGCCCCGCACGTAGCCCAGGGCGCAGTCGTGGCAGTAGGTCTCGAACATGGAGAAGCGGGCGGACAACCCGGCCAGGGTGTATTGGATGTACTGGTTGGCGGCCAGGGGGGCGCCGAAGGCCTTGCGCTCGCGCAGGTAGAGCCGGGTGCGATCGAGGGCGTCCCGACAGGCGCCGATGGCGTTGTAGGCGCCGATCATGCGCTCGCTCTGGAACTGGGTCATCTGTTGCTGGAAGCCCCGCCCCTCGACGCCGATGACGTACTCGGCGGGGACCCGCACGTCGTCGAAGGTGAGCTCGGCCGTGTCCGAGGCCCGCATGCCCAGCTTGTCGAGCTTGCGGGACACCGAGAAGCCGGGCCGGTCGGTGGGTACGACGATCTGGCTCATGCCCTGGTAGCCACCGTCACCCGAGGTCCGGGCCAGCACGCACAACCAGTCCGCCTGGATGCCGTTGGTGATGTAGAGCTTGGCCCCGTTGATGACGTACTCGCCGCCGTCACGCACGGCCCGGGTGCGGATGGCGGCCACGTCGCTGCCGGCATCGGGCTCGGTCACGGCGATCGACGCCACCATCTCGCCCCGCAGCGCCGGCTCGAGGAAGCGCTTCTTGAGCTCGGGGGTGCCGAAGGCGTGCAACGACGGGGTGGCCATGTCGGTCTGCACGCCGGTGGCCATGGCCACCGACATGGTGTCGACCCGGGAGAGCTCCTCGGCGAGGATGGCCGTGTAGGTGTGGTCCGCACCCTGGCCGCCGAAGGCGGGGTCGTACTCGACGCCGAGGAAGCCGAGATCGCCCATGCGCTTGAACAGCTCGTGGGCCGGGAACGAGCCGGCCGCTTCCCAGGCCACGGTGTGGGGAGCGACCTCGCTGGTCACGAAGTCACGCACGGTGCGGCGGAACATCTCGTGCTCGGAGGTCCACTCGATGGCCATGCGTCACATCGTAGGTGAGTCGCTGTTCACACTGCCGAGCCGTCGATGTCGGGCCCCATCCGCGTGGTCGGGGGCGCCGAAGGACCGGGTGTGCGGAACGATCACCACCCCGCGGCCCGCTCGGGCCGACTCGACCTGGCCGGCCTCGGCTTCGATGCGTTCCGGGACCAGCCCCTCGACGAGGCCACCCTGCGTTGCCTGCGCTACATGCACGACGTCGAGCACCACACCGTGTGCTACCTGCGCGACATCCTCGTCACCCCCGCCCACCAGGACCCCGAGGTCACCACGTTCCTGACCACGTGGGCGTATGAGGAGCACTGGCACGGCGAGGCGATCGGCGATGTGCTCGCCCGCCACGGCGAGGGGGCCAACGCCCAGCGCGTGGCCCCCCTGCGGGGTGGCCTCGGGGTGCGGGACCGGCTGGCTCCCCTGGTCCACGGCGTGGCCTCGGCCCTGGTGGGGCGGGACTACACCGCGCTGCAGATGGCGTGGGGCGCGTTGAACGAGCTGACCACCCAGGCCGGGTACGCCCGACTGGCGGCCCAGGCCCAGCACCCGGTGCTGACCGACCTGTTGGGTCGGATCATGCGCCAGGAGGGGCGGCACATCGCCTTCTACCGGGGCCAGGCCCAACGGTGTCTGGAGACGAGCCGTCGGGCCCGGACCCTGACCCGCTTCGCCCTCGAGCGCCGCTGGCGGCCCGTGGGCTCCGATGTGATGCCTGGTGAGGAGGTGGCCTTCCTGGTGCGCCACCTGTTCGCCGACGACGAGGGTCGCCGGGCCGCGGCCCGCATCGACCGCCAGATGGACCGCCTGCCCGGCCTCGACGGTCTGGCCCTGGTCGACGGCGCCGTCCAGCGCCTGGCTACTTGAGGCTGGCCTCGGTCGCCAACGACGCCGCCCCCGCCAGCGGGGTGCTGGCGGGGGTGGCGGTCTCACCACCACCGGCCAACCGCTGCCCGGATGGCTCAGGCCGTGGTGCCCTCGGCCTCATCGGCCGGCTGGGACTCGCCGGCGGCGGGTTGATCGTCTTCGGCGAGGATCCGGTAGACGGCCCGGCGGGCCTCGGTGACCAAGCGGGTGGCCTCCGCCCGTTGGGCGGGGCTGCCGGCTCGGGCCACCTGGCCGATGGCCCCGGCAAGCTGCTCGAACTGCTCGTGCAGGTTGACCAGGTCGTCGTCGGTGGCCCACGGGGCCCGGGGGTCCTGGCTGACGCGCTCGGCCTCGGTGCGACCGGTGTCGGTCAGCTCGAAGACGTTGCGGCCCTCGTCCTGACGGCCGGTGACCAGGCCCTCGTCCTCGAGCTGGGAGAGGGTGGGGTAGACGGCGCCCGGGCTGGGGCGCCACACCCCGCCGCTGCGGGCGGTCAGCTCCTGGATGATCTGGTAGCCGTGCATGGGCCCGTCGGCCAGGACCCGCAGGACGGCGGCCCGGACGTCGCCCCGGTTGCGCCGACGCCGACCAGGGGGAGGGCCGAAGCCGGGGCCTCCGGGAGGGGGACCGAAGCCGGGCACGAACCCGGGGCCGAAGCCGCCGGGCCCGAAGCCGCCGGGACCACGTCGACCCCGGCGGGGCCCACGTGAGCCGCGGTCCCAGGGGCCGAGAGGTGACCACGGGGTGCGCTCGTCGTTGCCGTCACGGTCGGTGTCATGGAAGTTGCGCATGGTTGCTCCTGTGTTGTGGGGGTGGACCCGGATGGCCCACCGCCTGGAGCGGATGATCGGTCCTTGATGCATCACGATATGTCGTTAACTCCCGAACGTCAACCCCCTTCTCGAGGCTGGGGACGGCACGCGGCGCGGGAGTAAGGTCGGGTGTCCCGCTGCGCTCGTCTTGGAGGTGGCCGTGCGACACAAGCGCATCCGCTTCGGCCACCTGCGCCTCAACGGCATCCCCGTGGACGTGCGCTACGGCGACCTGGTGGTGGCCCAGGACGATGCCTGCGGCCAGGTGGACTGGGAGATCGTCGTCACCACGCGCAACGAGCTCCACCTGCCCATGTCGGCCTACGACGTGCACATGGAGACCGACGAGCACCGCCAGTTGTGGGGCCCCGGCCTGCTCGTGCGCAGCGACGGTCGGGCCCACGTGTTCCGCGGCGGCGGCGAGCTCGACGGCTTCGACGCCGCCGCCGAGCTCCAGTAGCCCTCCAGGCTCCAGCGGGCCTGGCCCCGGCCCGGCCCCGGCCACTGAGGTGAACGCTTGCGCCTACCGGTGGCGTAGGTGGATGCGTCCGCTTGACCTCACCGGTGCGCCGTCCCGACGTCGGGCCCGCCGGTCCCGGGCGGCGACGCGCCCGGTCACGCCGCGGCTCGCAACAGGGCGGTCACTGCGGCGGCGATCCGCCCGGCCCCGTCGACCAGATCAGCCTCGGCAGCGACCAGGACATGCCACCCCGCACCCTCGAGGGCGTTTCGGCGGGCCAGGGTGCCGGCCCGGGAACGACGGACCTCGTGCCATCGGAACGAGTCGTACTCGATGGCGATGCGCTGGTCGGGATAGGCCAGATCGACCCGGTACCGGCCAACGGGATGTTGCAGGGTCGGACGCGGCAGTCCCCGTCCCAACAGCAGCCGTAGCAACCGGGCCTCGGACAGGGTGTCGGGCCGACCGTCGGCGGACCATGCGACCAGGAGGGCCCGCAGCTGTGCTGATCCCGGTCGGCCCCGTCGACACACCGAACCGAGCTCCTCGACCGTCGTCAACCGACGACACAGAGCGTCGTCGACGGCGTCCTCGAGGCGACTGGCGCTGACGCACGCGGCCACCTGGACGAGCGCCACGGGGACGGCAACGGCGGGGATGCCGTCCACCACCGTGCGGGCGACGTCGCCGAAGGATCGCAGCTGGTGCACCTGGCACCCGTGCGGCCGAGGCCGGTGACCAGCGGCGACGACCAGGTGCAGCCGCCCCGGCCTGAACCCGGCAAGCTCGTGCAGGGCGGCGGCGCTCGTGTGCGACAGCAGAGCGGGGTCAGCGGCGAGCACTGCGGCCAGTGCCTGCTGGTGCCACGTCGGTGCGCTGCCCTCCCACCGGTACACGCCGGGGTGGAGCCGCACGAGGCGTCCGTTGCTCAGCAGCCCGTGCAACCGTCGGTCGCTGACGCCCTGCTTCAGCAGTGCGGCCCTGGTCAGAACGCCATGGCGGCCGGCAACGAGGCGGGCGGCGACGACGAGGGGATCCATGCACCGAACGGTACTCAGCAGGTATGACAATGAAGCTAACGGCGATCGTCCAGGGGGTCGCCCGCCCAGCCCGGTCAGTCCTGACGGACCATGGCACCGGACGCATGGGTGTACCGCAGCGGTAGGTGGGTGCGTTCGGTTGGCGGGCGGCTCGGCCGGCGCCACGGACCGGACGCATGCGTGTACCGCTGGGGTAGGTGGATGCGTTCGGTTCCCGCGGGCCGTGTGAAAGCTGGGCTGGACGCATGGGAGTACCGCCGCGGTAGGTGGATGCGTTCGGTTCCCACCGGGCTGCGTGAAAGCCGGACCGGACGCATGGGTGTACTGCCGCGGTAGGTGGGTGCGTTCGGTTGGCCAAAGGCCTCGCCCGGAGCGGCCGGGGCGGGCCTAGCGGTCGGGGTGGCGGCCGCTCAGGGGGCGGTGGCGCAGACGGCGGCGAGGGAGGACAGGGCGGTGCCCCGCTTGGGTTCGCGCACGACGTTGAGGTCGATGCCGTTGGTGACGTAGCCGAAGGACAGGCCGGTGGCGGGGTCGGCCCAGGCCAGCTGGCCGGCGGCCCCGGGGTGGCCGAAGGCGCCGGGCGAGGTGGCCCGACCGAAGCCCCGCAGGTTGGACCGCCCGTCGTCCCCGGCCAGGATCAGGCCCAGGGAGCGGTTGGCCGGAGTGCCCATGAGGGGGTCGGGCAGGCGGTTGCGCACCCGGCCCGTCACGTCGGCCAGCAGGTCGGCGGGCCACAGGCCGGCCTTGTCGTGCAGCAGCTCCTGGTAGAAGGTTGCGATCTGGTCGGCCCGCAGCACGGCACCGCCGCCGGGGACACCCACCTCACGGGCCGAGGGCTCGTTGAAGCGCAGCATGATGGCCGTGGTCACCTCGCCCACGTCCAGCTCACCCACCCCGAACACGGCCTCGAGCTCGTCAGGGGAGGCCTCGTCGCCGACGGCCACCAGCTCGGCGATGTCGTCCTGCTGGTCCGCAGCCAGGCCCAGCACCCGGCCCAGGCCCAGCGGTCCCGTCACCCGGCGCTCGAGCTCGTCGCGGTAGTCCGAACCCGTCACCCGGTCGATGAGCTCGGCCAGGACCCAGTGGGCCGAGGTCGGGTGGTACTCGTAGCGGGTGCCCGGCTCCCAGTTGAGCCGCCACGCAGCCATGGCCTCCTGGCGGCGGGCCCGGTCGGCCCACGCCGGCGGTCCCAGGGGAGCCGTGGGGAAGCCGCTGGTGTGCAGCATCACCTGCTCGACGGTGATGTGGTCCTTGCCGTTGGCCCCGAACTCCCCGAAGTAGTCGACGACGGGGGCGGTGGGGTCGATCAGACCCTCGGCGATGAGCTGCCAGACGACCGAGGCGATGAAGGGCTTGGTGGCCGAGAACACCGAGTAGCGGGTCTCGGGGGTGGCATCGCCGAAGGTCTCGAAGACCACCACCTCACCCCGGTAGCCCAGGGCCACCTGGCACGAGGGCAGCAGGCCGGCGTCGACCTCCCGCCGGGCACGATCGAGCAGGGTCTTGACGGCAACCGTGTCCAGCGTCACGGCGGTCGACACTAGGCTCCGCGCCGAAGGCGTGTCGGACGGACCGACCCGCAGGAGGGGGACAGCAGATGGGCGTGCTCGATGGCATCCGGGTGGTCGACTTCGGCCGCTACATCGCCGGTCCGTACTGCGGGGCCCTGCTCGCCGACCTGGGGGCCGACGTCATCCGCGTCGAGCGGGTCGACGGGGGCGAGGACCGCTGGGTCACCCCGGTCACCGACGACGGTGTCGGGGCCATGTTCCTGCAGTGCAACCGCAACAAGCGCTGCCTGACCCTCAACCCGGTCAAGCCCGAGGGCAAGGCCGTGGTCCGCCGGCTGGTCGAGACGGCCGACGTCGTCATCGCCAACCTGCCCCCCGAGACCCTCAAGACCATGGGCGTCGACTACGAGACGCTCAAGGCCATCAAGCCCGACATCATCCTGACCACGGTGAACGCCTGGGCCTCGGGCGGGGACTGGAGCCACAAGGTGGGCTTCGACGGCCTGGCCCAGGCCGCGTCGGGCAACCTGGCCATGTCCGGTCCCGAGGGCCAGCCCAGCCGGGCCTTCGTGCCCTACGTCGACTTCTCCACCGCCACCGTGGCCGCCATGTCCACCCTGGCCGCCATCCTGCACCGCAACCAGACCGGCGAGGGCCAGCTCATCGAGGCCGCCCTGCTGCGCACGGCGCTGACGTGGAACAGCCCCACCCTCATCGAGCAGTCGCTCCTGCGCAACGACCGGGTGTCCTCGCACAACCGGGGCCAGACCGCGGGCCCGGCCGACGTGCACCGCACCAAGGACGGCTGGGTGATGTGCCTGGTCATCGGCTCGTTCCAGTTCGAGCGCTGGGCCGAGATGGTGGGTCGCCCCGACCTGGTCAAGGACGACCGCTTCAAGGACGACCTGGCCCGGGGGGACAACGGCGAGGCCCTGTCGGCCTACATGGGCGCCTGGTGCGCCGATCGCACCACGGCCGAGTGCCTCGACGCGATGGAGGCGGGCAAGGTGCCCGGCGGTCCTGTGCTCACCCCCCAGCAGGCCCTCGACCTGCCCCACGTGGGCCAGATCGGCGTGCTCCAGGACGTGGCCTACCCGACCGTGTCCCAGCCCGTCCCCCTGGCCCGGTTCCCGGCCGTGCTGTCGGCCTCGCCCGGGGTCATCCGCACCCGGGCTCCGCAGCTGGGCGAGCACACCGACGAGGTGCTGGGCGAGCTCGGCTACGACGAGGCGGAGATCGCCGAGCTGCGGGCCGCCCGCATCATCTGAGCCCGAACCTGGTCGCGACGAACGCCCGCCGGGGATCTCCCCGGCGGGCGTTCGGCGTCACTGATCGGCGGTGGACCGCTGGTCGGGCTCAGACGGCGAACACGTGGGCCACGAAGATGCGCCCATCGGCGCCCACGGTGACGCCGATGCCCATGCGGGTGAAGGCACCCTCGCTGATGTTGGCGTAGTGGCCGGGGCTGGCCAGCAGCGCGTCCTGGATGGGCTGGGTGCTGGGCCCGACGCCCACGTTCTCGCCCACCAGGTGCCAGACGGTCAGCAGGTCAGCGGCGTGGGAGTGGTAGATGGTGCCGGCCTCGGCCATGTTCACGGCGTGGGCCCGGGCGTAGGAGTCGAGGCTGGCGTCACGGGTGAGGGCACCGACGCCGATGGCGGCCCGGGCCTCGTTGGTCAGGGCCAGGAACTGGCTCTCGGACCCGGTGTCGAAGGTGGCGTCGGCCGGGGGAGCGGCGATGGTGGCGGGGCTGAACGACTTGGCCTCGCTGGTGGCCGGTGCAGCTTCGGGAGCGGCAGCAGCTTCGGCCACCGGAGCCGGTGTCTCCACCAGGGGTGCAGCCGCCCCGATGGGGACCGCCGTCGTCGGGGGCGCGGGGACCATGGTGGTGGTCGGAGCCGCCGCTGCCGTGGTGGTCGGGGGCGCCGGGACCGTGGTGGTGGTCGGCGCCGCCGTGGTGGTGAGGGCCGTCGGGGTCGCCGGCGCCGCCGACAGGGTGCGGGGCCGGGCCGCAGGGATCGTGGAGGAGACGGGCATGACGTCGGTCAGGGGCCGGGTGATGCCGCCGTCGGCCGCCATCGCCCACTCGCTCGTGGTGGCCGTGCAGCCCGAGCCCAGGGTGACGAGCAGGGCCAGTCCCCCGACCACGGCCGGGCCCCGCCGACGGGTCGCCGTCGGGTTCCAGGGGGTCGTGTGCCTGCCGTTGCTGCCGTTCTGCCGCCGTGCCATGCCCAGGTCAACGGCACGCTCCGTGCCTCACCTGAATGATTGGATGACGGTCGATTTCAGCTAAAGGTGCAGGCCAGACCGGTCGAGGTACGGCCCGGCCCGGCCCTGGCCACGGGGTTGGCGGCTACCAGCTCCCGCCGCCGCCGCCACCACCGCCACCGCCGGAGAACCCGCCCATGGACCCGCCGAAGCCACCGCCCGACGACGATGCCGGCGGGGTGGAGAAGGTCGACGTGGTGGCGCTGGTGAGGTTGGACATGGCCATGCCGAAGTAGGCGAAGCGGAAGGGGGCGGTGGGGTCGTAGCCCACGTACCAGGTGGGGGTCAGGTCGTAGCCCTGCTCCTGGAGCACGGACAGGGTCTGGGCCCACTTGCGGGTCAGGCCGAACACCATGGCGTAGGGCAGCCCGGCCACGAACTGGTTCTGCGTCTCCTGGAAGCGGAGCTGGTCGGCGTCGGCCACGTCGAGGAAGCGCTCGAAGCCCACGGCCTGCTCGAGGATCTCGCGCCCCGCTGCGGTGCGGGCGGGCATGAACTTGGCTGCACCGAGGATGACCAGACCGGGCACCAGCGCGGCCAGGCCCACCAGGCCCCAGGTCGTCTTGGCCGCCAACCCGGCGGCGACGAGCCCGCCGACGACGAGGACGATGATGCCCCACACCCCCCAGAAGGCCCGCACCCGGTCGGGCCGGTGCACGAACCACTTGCGCTTGTCGACCTCGGCGTAGAGGCCCTGGCGCACCGCGTTCAGGTCGGCGGAGAACTTCTGCTTGAGCTGGTCGAGGTCGACGGCGCCGCCGGGCCCATGCGTCCACAGGCGGCGCAGCAGGTCGGTCTCGTAGGGCAGGAGGGTGGCGTCGGCCTCGCGCAGGCGCACGAAGCGGTAGCCGCCCTCGGCCGTCTCCTCGATGCGCAGGTAGCCCCGCACGGCCAGGTCGACGAGGGTGGCGGTGACGTCGAGGGGATCGGCGCTCTCGTCCATGATGACCCCCACCAGCCCGGGGGTGGCGCCCTCGGGGGGTCGGAAGCGGACGGGGCCGTCGGCCTTCTCGAAGAAGCCCACCAGGCCATCGGTGTCCGGCGAGGCGTCGGCGGGGCGGTAGGCGTTCATCACCAGGCGTCGGTCGCGGGCCTGGCGTCCGAGCAGGCCCGCCAGACCTACCCCGCCGAGCGCGCTCAGGGCGCCGGCCAGGCCCAGCTTGAGGGGGGTGGCCTCGAACGCCCGCTGGAAGGACCAGCGCTCGACGAGGACGGGGGTGTCGTCGGCCACCGTTCCCGGAGGTAGGGCGATGCCGATGGTCATGCCCTCGTGGGCGGCCAGGTCGGTGGCCCGGGCCCGGTAGGTCGACCCGTCGGTAGAGAAGTCGGCGCACGCCGTCGTCGAACCGGCCTCGCCCACGAAGCAGGTGCTGTTGAGGATGTCGGCGGGGGCGGTGAAGGTGACGTCGGCGACGTCGATGGGGGCGGGCCAGCCCGTCCCCACCGCGTTCCAGGCCAGCTCCTGGTAGTGGGCGTCCACGTCCTCGATGGCCTCCACGGTGTGGGCCACCGTGTAGCTGATCGTGTAGCGCCAGGTGCCGGAGATGAAGTTGCCCTCGGTGCCGATGCGGATCTGACGGTTGCCCTGGTCGTCGTCGGCCACCGCCACCGCGGCGGCGGCGCCGGCGTTGCCGGTCCCGCTCAGCGGCGTGGCCGTGACCCGGATGTCCTCGGGGTCGTAGACCCGGTCCTGGCGGTCGTCGTAGCGGACGCGGATGGGGATGTAGCGGAAGATCCCCTGCTTGCTCTGGCCCGAGGCGAAGCGCCAGTCGATGGTCTCGGTGATGCTCAGGAGCCCGGCGTCGTCGAGCTGCATGTCCGCCGTGTAGGCGAGGATGCGTTCGTCACCGCTCTGGGCCCCGGCCACGGCGGTGCCTGGACCCAGGAGCAGGGCGGCCAGCACCACCACCAGGGCGATGGCCGGCGCCAACCGGCGGGCCGTCGTTCGAGTGGGGAGCTCGGGGGTGGGGGGGTGCTCAGCGGACATGGGGCGCCTCCCGGGCGTCGCGCTCGACCTGGAAGTACTCGGCGGGGGCGAACCCCAGGGGAGCAGCCACCAGGCTGGCGGGGAAGGTGCCGCGTCGGTCCTGGTAGCGGCGGACGCGGCCGTTGTAGTAGCGGCGGGCGGCGGAGACGTCTTCCTCGCTCTGCACCAACTCGCGCTGCAGGGTGGAGAACGTGGTGTTGGCCTTGAGGTCGGGGTAGGCCTCGGCCAGGGCCACGATGCGGCTGACGCCGTGGTCCACGGCGTCCTCGGCCTGGCCCCGCCGGGCCGGACCCTGGGCGGCCTCCGCCGCGCCCCGGGCCGCCACCAGCTCTTCGGTGGCGGTGCGCTCGTAGGTGGCGGCCGCGGCGGTCACCGCGGTGAGGTCGGTGATGAGGCGGTGGCGGCGGGCGAGCATGACGTCGATCTGGGACCACGCCTCACGCACCAGCTGGCGGTCCCGCTGCAGGCCGTTGTAGATGACCACGGCCACCACGATCACGGCCACGACGACCACCAGCAGAACGATGAGCAGCACGAGCACCGGGCGAAGGTAGCGCCGGCGTCAGCCCGACGAGCGCCGGCGTCAGCCCAACAAGCCCCGCACGCCGGGGCCGACGGCGGCCACGAGGGGCTCGGGGGTGTCGTCCTCGACGAAGATGCACTCGCCGGGGCACTGCTCGGAGGACTCGATCACGACCTGCTCGTAGCGCTCGGGCACGATGGCCAACGAGCGGGCGCCGCCGGGGTCGTTGAGGACCTGGCCGTTCTCGCACACGTAGGCGATGCCGTCCTCGAGGATGGTGAACACCGCCGGGCAGTGGTCGGTGCAGATGCCGTCACCGGTGCACAGGTCCTGATCGATCCACACCCGCAGCAACGGCGCTCCTCGACTCCCAGCGGTCGCTCATCAGCCTACCGGCCGACCCCGACGAGGGCGGAACCGTGCCCTTGTGGCCCGACAGCAGGGGTGGTGAGCTGGCGCCCATGCGCGTCGTCAGCCTCCACGTCCACCCGGTGAAGTCGTGCGCGGCCATCCCCCTCGACCGGGCCGAGGTGGGCACCTACGGCCTGGTGGGCGACCGCGAGTGGCTGGTGGTGGGGTCCGACGGGCTGGGCCTGACCCAGCGTCGGCTGCCGGCCATGGCTCTGGTGCGCCCCCGGCCCACCCCCGACGGCGGTCTCGTCCTCACCGCTCCCGGCCGGCCTGACCTGGTGGTTGAGCATCCCCGGGCCGTGGACAGCAAGGCCGACGTGTGGGGCAACGAGCTGGCCGTGGGCGACGCCGGTGATGCCGCCGCGGCGTGGTTCAGCGCCTACCTCGGCGTCGACGCCAGGCTGGTGGCCATCGCCCCCGGCTACGACCGCCCCGTCGGTGTCGACCGCGACCCGGGGGGACGGGGGGCCCAGGTGTCCTTCGCCGACGGCTACCCCCTGCTGCTGAGCACCGAGGTGTCCCTGGCCGACCTGGTGGCCAAGGCCAGCGAAGCGGTGCCCATGGAGCGCTTCCGGCCCAACCTGGTCATCGACGGCGAGGTGCCCTGGGACGAGGACCACTGGGGGGCCATCAGCGTGGGCGGGGTGGGCTTCGACGTGGTCAAGGGCTGCGCCCGCTGCGCCATGCCCCAGGTCGACCAGCAGACCGCGGTGCGCCATCGTGAGCCGGCCCTGGTGCTGGCCGCCCACCGCCTCGGCGAGGACGGCAAGACCTACTTCGGCCAGAACGTGGTCCACCACCAGGTCGGGGGCACCATCGCTGTGGGTGACGAGGTCACCGTCCTCCGCCGTCGCTGAGCCGCCGGTCGGACATCAGCCGTCAGCCGTCAGCCGTCAGCCGAGGCCCTTGCGCTCGGCGAAGGTGTCGGTGGGGGGGCCGGCGAAGGCCTGGGCCCGCTCCATCCACGCCTGGGCCAGCTCACCGTCGGCCACCAGGGCGGTGTCGGCCAGCAGGCGGCGCTGGGTGACGACGAGGGCGAAGTCCAACGCCGCGCCCCGGACCACGGCCACCTCGTCGGCGCCATCGGCGGGCGGGCCCCACGTCCACACCGCGCCCGACGGCGCGGTGAGCTCGACCCGGACGGGGCCTTCGGGCACGGCCTCACCCCGGTTGACGTAGCTCCAGCCCCGCGTCGTGACCCCGATGTGGCACACGTGACGCAGCCGGTCGGTGACGGGCAGGCTGGTGCCCAGGGCGGTGGCCACGTCGTGGCCGTGGGCCCACGTCTCCATCAGGCGGGCGGTGGCGAAGGACAGGGCGCTCATGGAGGGCCCGAACCAGGGGATGCGGTCCTTGGGGCCCTGGGCCCGGAACACGGTGAGCATTCGCTCACGATCCACCCGCCAGCGGACGAGCACGTCGGCCCCGCTCGTGGTGGCGGCGTCGAGGAACCAGCCGTCGAGCGATCGCGTGCCCGAGTTCAACCCGAGCTTGGCCGCCTCGAAGCCTTCAGGGTCCTCACAGGCCAGCAGGGCCATGCCGTCCGCAGCGTGGAGGTGCAGGATGGTGTCCTTGACATCCCAACCGACAGCCGGTGTGGGCGTGGCCCACCCCGCCTCGTCGAGGTCGGCCACGACGGCGTCGAGGGCGGCGTGCTCGGCAGCGAGGTCGTCGCAGATCTGTTCCACGGGATCGACTCTGGCACAGCGGCACCGCCCCGTGCGCCGATGAGTGCCCTCACCATGGTCGGGGTGGTCGCGGTGGTCCTGCTGGCCGCTGTGGTGAACACCTTGTCGGGCTTCGGGTTCTCGCTCGTGGCCGTGCCCCTGCTCGCCGCCATGTTGGGGGGCAGGGACGCCGTGGCCGTGACCTCGTTGGTGGGCACGGTGACGGCGACGGCCCTGTTCCTGCGCACCCGCCACGACGTCGACCGCGGTGTGGCCGGGCGCCAGCTGGCCGCCGCCGCGCTGGGCATGCCCCTGGGCCTGGCCGTGCTCGCCGTGCTCGACGACCGGGTGCTGCGCCTGACCATCGCCGCGGCGGTGATCGTGGCCGTGGTGCTGCTGGTGCGGGGCTTCCGCATCGAGCGCGGCGGCGACCTCGTCGACGTCGGCGCCGGCTTCCTCAGTGGGGCGCTCAACACCAGCGTGGGCACGAGCGGACCCCCGCTGGTCTTCGCCAACCAGGCCCGGGGCCTGGGCCACCTGGCCACCAGGGCCACCCTGTCCGCGGTCTTCTCGGGCTCGTCGCTGCTGGTCATCCCGCTGTTCGCCGCCACCGGCCGCTACGACCACGTCGTGCTGTCGGCCACGGTGCTGGCCTCGCCGGCCCTGGTCGTGGGCTGGTTGGTGGGGTTGCGGGTCCACCCCATGATCGATCCGTCCCGCTTCCGTGGCCTGGTCCTGGCTCTGCTCGTGGCCAGCGCCGCGGTGGCGGCGGCGTCAGCCCTGGCCTGAGCGGCGGGCCTCGGGGACGGCGCCCTGGCGCTCGAGCGTGGTGACACCCGCGCTCGACGCCCACGGTTCGGTCGCCAGCCACGTGGCCCGGGTGGTGGGGCAGATGAGCACCAGCTGGCCCTGGTCAGCCAGGCGGCGGGCCACGGCCAGGTGGCTGCCGGCATAGCTCACGGCGTCGTCGCCCTCGAGCCGGGACACGGTCCGGCAGCGGCACAGCTCGGCACCCGGGGCCGGTGGGGTCGGAGGGGTCGCAGGGGCCGGTGGGGTCGCCGGGGCCGGTGGGGTCGCGGGCCGGGCGACCGCCGGGCCCGTGGTGGGCGCGGGAAGGACGTGTTCGAACGTGGGGTCGTCGATGCGGGCGTCGAACGGTCGCCCGCCGGCGGGGAGGTGGGTGGCACCGGGCACGGGTGTGGCCACGGCGGCGGGTCGCACCACGGTGCCCAGTTCCGGCGAACGCCGCGGCGACGGGGTCACGGGGCGCGACGTGGGCGGGCGCAGGGTGGTCGGCGCCGGACGAGGGGCCGGTGCCTCGGTGGCCGGTCCCGGGGGAGCGGCGGCGACAGGCTTGCGGGGGGCGGGCACCCGGGGGGGACCGCCACGCACCACGGTGCCCGTCCAGTCGTCGTGCCAGGGTCGTTGACCGCTCGACGTCGACGCCACCGCGCCGGCCATGGCCACGGGGGACATGCGGTACACGGTCCGCCGGGCCGAACGGGACAGGCCGGGCGGCGAACCGTCGGGGGTGCTGACCCGCAGGCCGAACAGGCGCTTGCCCGGCGACGTGCCCGTGACCGCTTCGAGCAGGACCAACATCAGCAGGGGGAGGGCGACCACGGCGATGATGGCCAGGGCCTGGACCACGACCCTGAGACCCCCCGGAGCTCTGTCACCACCCCCTCCGACCAGGGGTTGGGCGGCCACGGCGAGCACGGCGGCGGCGGCGATGGAGACGACGGCGTCGACGATGCCGGCCAGGAGCCGCCGGCCTGTTGCTGCCTCTTGGTCGCCCTGCTCCATGGTCGCTGCGAGGGTATCCCCCCGATCGGGTGGCCAAGGGTCAGTTGCGGACCATTCTTCACCGGCGGTGGCGGACGGACCACGCGGCAGACCGCACCCCGGTCCGGCCGTCAGGGCACGGCGGCGCCGGGTAGGTTGCGCGACGTGCGCACCCGCAAGCTCGTCGCCCACAACACCGCCACCGCGTCGGAGAACAAGATCCACGACGACGACGTGGCCCAGCGCTTCGGCTTCACCGGCGGTCTCGTGCCCGGGGTGGACGTGTACGCCTACCTGTGCTGGGGACCGGTGTCGACCTGGGGTCGGGCGTGGCTGGAACGGGGCACCATCGAGGCCCGCTTCGGCCTGCCCACCTACGACGGCGAGGACGTGACCGTCGAGGTCACCGAGGCGCCGGAGGGGTTGGAGCTGGCGCTGCGCAACGGCTCCGGCGTCGTGGTCTCACCGGGCACGGCCGCCCTGCCCGATGCGGTCGGGCCCTTCGGCGACCCGGCCCGCTTCCCGTGGGCACCGCTGCCCGACAACCGCCCCCCGGCCAGCCCCGAGGCCCTGCCCGTGGGCCACGTGCTGGGCTCGTGGGACGTGAGCTGGCACGCGACACTGGCCGACGAGTACCTGCGTGACGTGCGTGAGGAGCTGCCCGTCTACGCCGAGGACCGCATCGCCCACCCGGGGTGGACCTTGCGCCAGGCCAACCGCATCCTGTCGGCCAACGTGGTCCTGGGCCCGTGGATCCACGTGGGCAGCCGGGTCACCAACCACGGCTGCGTCGGCGACGGCGCTGCGGTGTCGTGCCGGGGCACGGTGGCCGCCAGCTACGAGCGCAAGGGTCACCGCTTCGTCGAGCTCGACCTCATGGTCACGGCCGACGGCGACCCCGTGGCCTCCATCTGGCACACGGCCATCTACGAGCCCCGCCAGGTCCGAGAGGGCGCCACCGGCTGACGGTGGTTGGCCTGGGCTCGGCCCGAGCCGCCCGGGGTCGAGCCCGGACGCGGCACGGGCGCCGACGGTGGTGCCGCCGACGCCCGCAGGCCGTGTCACCCGGGGGATCGCTGTGCTCAGCGACCGCCGGGGTGGATGAACTCGGTGCCGCGGCTCGACTCGGCGTGGAAGAGCCGCTGGCCGACGCGACGGATCTGGATCTCGTCGGAACCCTCGGTGATGCGGTACCGACGGTGGTGTCGGTAGATGTGCTCGAAGGGCTTGTGACGGGTGTAGCCGATGCCACCGTGGACCTGGATGGCCAGGTCGGCGGCGTCGCACACCAGCCGGTTGCCCGAGTAGTTGGCCATGGCCACCTTGTCGGACACCGCCAGGTGCTCGTTGTTGTCGAGCTCCCAGGCGCAGTACCGGACCAGCCAGCGCACCATCTCGACCCGGGTCTGCATCTCGGCCAGGGGGAACTGGATGGCCTGGTTCTTCCAGAGCGGCTTGCCGAACACCTTGCGCTGCTTGGCGTAGGCCACCGACTCGTTCACGCAGAACTGGGCCGCACCGACGCCCGAGGCGGCCTGGCGGATCCGGTTCTCGTGCACGAACAGCTGGGCCAGGTCCAGGCCGCGGCCCTCGACGCCGAGGATGGACGAGTGGGGGACCCGCACGTTGTCCAGGCTGAGCTCGGCGTGCTCGGAGGGCATGTTGAACGTCCACCACATGAACTCGACCTTGAAGCCGGGCGTGTCGGTGGGGACGAGGAAGCAGGTGATGCCGTTGGCGTCACCGGGATCCCCGCTGGTGCGGGCGAAGATCATGTCGTGGGTGGCGTGGTCCAGGCCGGTGTTGAAGCGCTTGGAGCCGTTGATGACCCACTCGTCGCCGTCGCGCACGGCCGTGGTCTCCAGCCAGGTGGCGTCCGAGCCGTGGTCGGGCTCGGTCAGGCCGAAGGCGACCCGACGCTCACCGGTGAACAGCTTGTCGATGAACTCGGCCTTCTGGTCCTCGGTGCCGTGGGCGTTGAACATCAGCACCGTGGGGAAGTTGCCCACGATCGAGGACTCGTTCTGCAGGTCGTTGTGCAGGCCCAGGCCCTTGGCGGCCAGGTGCTCGCGGATGATGGCCATGCCGACGTTGGAGCCGTCCGAGCCACCCAGCTCCTTGGGCAGGGCCCAACGGAGGAAGCCGGCGGCGTCGGCCCGGCGCTTCATCTCCGACAGCAGGTCGTACCAGTCCTGGCGGGGGACGCCACCGTTCTCGAAGTCGGTGCGGGCGTACTCGCGCCGGTGGTCGAAGAACCGGATGTTGTCGTCCTGCGCCTCGAGCGGCTTGATCTCGCTCTCGATGAACTCATCGAGCTGCTGGAGCAGCTGTTTGATGTCAGCAGGGATCTCGAAGTCCATGTCGCTCCTCGCGTCGCGTGCGGCCCAGGACCCTAGTTGACATCGGCGTCAGTCGCGGGGGTCCCCCGAGTGGCGGGTGGCCCAGCGGCGGGCGGACGCGTACGCCTCCACCTCGGCAGGGATGGCCAGGTAGGCCTGCCGGTGGCTGCGCAGCCGCACCAGGTGGCGCAGGTAGGCGCTGAAGTAGCGGGCCCCGAACAGCAGACGTCCCTGCTGGGCGAACTGGCGCACGTGGACCAGCTCGTGGGCGATGAGGGTGGACGAGCCATCGGTGGGCTCGTCCCGCTTCAGCAGCACGAACCGGCCCGTGGTCATGCCCAGGGCCCCCGGGGGCAGGACGGGCACCCTGATGACGACGGCCCGTTCGGCCACCCACTGGGGCACGACGTCGTAGGCCTCGACCTCGGCGGGGGAGAGGCGCCGCACCCGGGCTGTGAGCACGAGGCGACCGTAGTGGAGCGGGCCGGGCCGGCGCCGCACCCTGGCTGGCTTCAGTGCCCGCCGCGCCCCAGGTTGGACACCAGGGCGTCGAAGAAGTCGTCGAGCGGGGGCACGGGGCGGCCGTCGATGGCGTCGACGGTGGCGAAGACCTCGGTGCCCGACATGCGCCCCTGCAGGGTGAAGGTGACCGAGCAGAACCGCCCCGGCACCAGCTCGACCATCAGTTGGAGCAGACCGCCGTCGCGGTCCACGAAGGTGGTGTCGCCCAGGCCGTCGGTCGCCTCGAGCAGGGCCTCGAAGGCCAGGTCGGTGGGAGCATCGATGACCAGGCTGCCATCGGCGTCCACCCAGGCCCCGAACTCGTCGTCGTCCCCGTACCTGTCCCCAGGGCCGGCGCCCGGGCCCGGCGCAGCGGGTGCCGGCGGGGGCTCGGGTGGGGCCGCATGGCGGGGTGCTCCGCCCGCCGACGGGTCGCCGGCACCGGCACCGCTCCCGGCGAGCACGGCGTAGGCCTGGTTCAGTTCGGCCATGCGGGCGGTGGCGTCGGCGGGGGCGTCGGGTCGGTCGGGGTGGGCGGCCAGCGCAGCACGCCGGAAGGCCCGGCGGACGTCGCCGGGCGAGGCCCCGGGGGTCAGTCCCAGGCTGCGCAGGGCCTCGTCGCGGGTCACGGCGGCTGATGGTAGGCACGCCCCGCCGCCGTCACCCCGTGGTCGGTCCCCCCACCGGCCTGATCTCCCTGACGGCGTGGGTGAACCTGCTTCTCGTCACCGGGGGTGGGGGCATGCGATGTTGTCCCGCACGTGCGAGCGCCGGCGGACCCGTTGACCGTACCCACCCTCGATCCCAACTCCCTCGAAGCCCACAGCGTGGGGTCGGGCCTGGCCGACGTCGCCCAGCGGCGACGGGCCCCGGGCCGTTCCCGACGTCTGCTCACCAGCGGTGGCGTACCCCTGCGGGTGGCCTTCGTGGTCTCCCTCCTGGTCACCGCGTTCGTCGTCATCCCCCTGACCCTGCTGGTGCGCGGTGACGGTCCCGCGGGCCGCACCCTGCTCCCGGCGGCGCCGGTCGTCCCTGCGCTCGTCGGCCGCAGCTCCGCCCCCTGAGCGGTCGGCGGCGACACCCGCCGGCGACACTTGCCGGCGATCCTCGGCGGGACGGGTCAGCCGGCGCGGCCGCTGGGGAAGGTGCCCACCGGCAGCTGGTGGGTGACGAGGCCGAGCTCGGGGGCCCAGGCGTAGACGGTGATGGCGGGTGGCTCGAGCACCCAGCGGGCGGGTGCGTCGGGGCCGAAGGTGGCCAGGGTGGCGTGGGCCACCCCGGGCACGGTGGCGGCGATGGTGCCGGCGAAGCGGCGGGACACCGGTCGGTGGGTGTGGCCGGCCACGACCCGTTCGACCTGGGGATGGCGCCCCACCACCTCGGCCAGGGCCAGGGCGGCGGGCCCGGCCAGGGCGATGGTGTCGAGAGCGTCGATGCCGGTGGCGAAGGGCGGGTGGTGCAGGACGACGATGGTGGGGGTCGCGGGGGCCACGGCCAGGGAGATGTCGAGGAAGGCGAGCTGGTCGGGGTGCAGGTCGCCGGCGGCCGAGCCCGGCACCAGGCTGTCGAGGCCGATGACGCGCACGGCGCCGTCGACCACCCAGTCGATGGTGCCCGTCGTGCCCAGGTGGTCGTGGTCGGGGAAGGCCCGCCGCAGGCCGTCGCGGTCGTCGTGGTTGCCGGGCACCATCCGCAGCGGGGGCACCAACCCGGCGAGCACGGTGGCGGCCCGCTCGTACTGGGCCCCACGCCCGGCGTTGACGATGTCACCGCTCAGCACCACCAGGTCGGGTCGGGGGTCGAGGGCGTTCACCGTGGCCACGGCGGCCTCGAGGGTGGCGGTGGTGTCGAGGCCCGCGACCACGGGCCCGTCGCCGGCCGTGACCACGTGGGGATCGCTGAGGTGGGCGCACAGCCACGTGCCGCGGGGGGCCATGGCGCGCACGCTACCGGGGTCGCCGTGGCGTAGCGGGACCCGGACGGTGAGCGCTGCGTCGCCGCGTGCTGGATCCGCCGCCAACCCCACCACCCTGGGTGTCGGCAGCTATCGTGCCCAGGTGGGCGCAGCGCCGAGGACGGACGCCGGGATCGCCTGCCTGTCGGTGGTGATCCCCTGTTACAACGAGGTCAGCTCGGTGGCCGCCGTGATCGAGCGCGTCCTCGCTGCGCCGGCGACCCACGAGGTCATCGTGGTCGACGACGGGTCGATCGACGGTACCCGCGACGTGCTGGCCGGGCTCGACGACCCCCGCCTCCGCGTCCTCCTCCAGCCGGAGAACCAGGGCAAGGGCGCCGCGGTGCGCCGCGGCTTCACCGAGGCGACGGCGCCGTTCGTGGTCGTCCAGGACGCCGACCTCGAGTACGACCCCGACGACTTCCCCATCCTGTTGGCCCCCCTGCTCGACGGCTCCGCCGACGTCGTCTTCGGCTCTCGGTTCATGAGCAGTGGCGCCCACCGGGTGCTCTACTTCTGGCACTACGTGGGCAACCGGTTGCTGACGACGCTGTCGAACATGCTGACGAACCTGAACCTCACCGACATGGAGACCTGTTACAAGGTCTTCCGCCGTGAGGTGATCCAGGGCCTCGAGCTGCGGGAGGACCGGTTCGGCTTCGAGCCCGAGGTGACGGCCCGGCTGGCCCAGGGCGACTACCGCATCTTCGAGGTGGGCATCTCCTACGCCGGCCGCACCTATGCCGAGGGCAAGAAGATCGGCTGGCGGGACGGGGTTCGGGCCCTCTATTGCATCGCCCGCTACTCCAACCTGGGTTCCCGGGCCTGGCGCGCCGTCCGCCCTGGGGTCCGTCCGCCCCGACCGAACGTTCCGGTCCGGGTCGTCGGTCCATCGGTGGCCCGGCCCGACCTCGACCTGCGTGAGGGTTCGCCCGACCTCGTCGGGTCGACCAGCTGGGTGGTCGACGCCCGCAACGGGCGCTGAGCCGCACCCGTCGTGGCCACCGACGCGGGGTCGACGCTGCCGGTGGGGTTCCTGGGTGCTGGCCTCATCGCCCGCTACCACGCCGCCTCCCTGCAACGCAGCGGAGCACCGGCGGCCATCGTGGCCGTGCACGACCCCGACGCCGAACGGGCCGCCGCCTTCGCCGCCGCCACCGGGGCCGCGGTGGGCGACGACGCCGAGGCCGTGCTCGACCGCTGCCGGGCCGTGTACGTGTGCACGTGGACGTCGGAGCACGCCGCCGCGGTGTCGGCCGCGGCGGCGAGGGGCCTGGCCGTCTTCTGCGAGAAGCCCCTGGCCACCGACCTGGCCGGGGCCGAGGCCATGACCACGGCGGTGGCCGCGGCGGGGGTGGTCAACCAGGTGGGGCTGGTGCTGCGCTCGTCCACCGGCTTCGCCCTGCTGCGTCACCTCGTCGGCCGCCCCGAGGTGGGCCGGGTGGCCAGCGTGACCTTCCGCGACGACCAGGAGCTGCCCGTGGGCGGCTACTACGGGTCGACGTGGCGGGCCGACCGCCATCGGGCCGGATCGGGCACCCTGCTCGAGCACTCCATCCACGACGTCGACCTGCTCGAGTGGCTGCTCGGCCCCGTGTCGGGGGTGTCGGCCCGGGTGGGCAACCTGCACGGGCTCGACGGCATCGAGGACTCCGTCGCCGTGGCCTTCCCCCTGGCTTCGGGGGGCACCGGGGTGCTCACGTCGGTGTGGCACGACCTGGCCGGGCGGCTGTCGAGCCGGCACCTCGAGGTGCTGTGCGAGCGGGGGCGGTTCTGGGCCGAGGGCAACATGGGTGAGGTGGTGGGGGCCGAGACCGAGACGGGCAGGCCCCAGGTGTGGGCCGACCTGGCCGCCTCCGCCGCTGAGCTCGACCGGCTCGATGTCGCCCGGCCGGTCAACCCCGACGCCGACTTCGTGGCTGCGGTCCTGTCCGGTTCACCGGCCACACCCGACTTCACCGTGGCCCTGAGGGCCCACCGGCTGGTCGACGCCGTCTACCGCTCGGCGGGGGCCGGCGGCATGGCCGTCGACCTCTGAGCCCGTCCTCTGGACCCGTCCTCTGGGCCCGCCCGCGGGACCCGGCATCGGGAACAGGCCCTCGGAGCAGGGCGTACCCGGTCCGGACGCGATGAGGCCCGTGGAGCCGGGGAGGTTCCGCAACCTCCCTGGCCCCACGGTCTCCGCCGTACAATTCCGCCAATCGATGGTGGCCGTAGGTCCGCCTGACCGGCCACCGCATGCATTCCGCAATGCACCCAGGGATTCCGCAATCCTGGGCCACTTCCCGATGAGATCTTTACACATCGGCTACCGATCCGTACGGCCGGGTGGCCCCGCCGGGCTCCCTGCACCACGTTCTCCCTGGGTCCCGGCGGGGGGTTGCCCCCTCCGCCGGCGCCAGGATCCCGCCGGACACCACGTTCAACGACGGGCTCGGCTCGAGATTGCACGGTGTGCGGAGATTTCTTCCCGTGTCGGTCATCGTGGTGTCGACCAGCGTGCGCCCGGGGGGTCCGAAGGGGTGTACTGGGGGGTCGTGAAGCCCGCCAACGCCGTCCTTTCCGGTCTCGGTACCACCATCTTCGAGGTCATGTCCCGCCTGGCCGACGAGCACGGCGCGGTGAACCTGGGCCAGGGGTTCCCCGACGAGGGCTTCCCCCCTGATGTGCTCGAGGTAGCGGCCAAGGGCCTGTTGGAGGGGTCGAACCAGTACCCGTCCATGATGGGGGTGCCCGACCTGCGCCAGGCCGTGGCCGCCCACGCCGGGCGCTTCTACGACCTCGACGTGGACTGGAAGACCGAGGTGCTGGTCACGTCGGGGGCGACCGAGGCCCTGGGGGCGACGCTGCTGGCCCTGGTCGAGCCGGGCGACGAGGTCGTCGTCTTCCAGCCCCTCTACGACTGCTACCTGCCCATGATCCGCCGTGGCGGTGGGGTGGCCCGCTTCGTCGACCTGCGCCCCGCCCCCGAGGGCGCGCCCAGCTCGTGGACCTTCGACCCCGACGAGTTGCGGGCCGCGTTCTCGTCGAGGACCAAGGCCGTGCTCGTCAACGACCCCCTCAACCCTGCGGCCAAGGTGTGGACCCGGTCCGAGCTCGAGCAGGTGGCGGCCCTGGCCCAGGAGTTCGACGCCTACGTGGTCTGCGACGAGGTGTACGAGCACCTCGTCTACGACGGTCGGGCCCACATCCCGCTGATGACGTTGCCGGGCATGCGGGACCGGTGCGTGAAGATCGGCTCGGCGGGCAAGACGTTCTCGTTGACGGGGTGGAAGGTGGGCTACATCACCGCAGCTCCCGCCCTGCTGGCGCCCATCGTGCGGGCCCACCAGTTCCTCGTCTACACGACCCCGCCCAACCTGCAGCACGCCGTGGCCTACGGGCTGGGCAAGGACGACAGCTACTTCTCCGGGCTGACCGCGCTCATGGCCGCCCGGCGCGACACCCTGGTGGGCGGCCTGACCGGCCTGGGCCTGACCACGCTGGCCTGTGAGGGCACCTACTTCGTCAACGTCGACGTGGGCCCGCTGGGCTTCGACGGCGACGACGTGGCCTTCTGCCGCTGGCTGGTCAGCGAGGTGGGGGTGGCCGCCATCCCCGTGTCGGCCTTCTACGACCAGGGTGGGCCGACCGACGTCATCCGCCTGTGCTTCTGCAAGCGCCAGGAGACCCTGGACCGGGCGCTCGAGCGCCTGGCCGCTCAGTTCGGGCTGACCCTCAGCAGCGCCACGCCTGCGGTGGTGGTCGGCTCAGCGCAGGGCGAACCAGAGCTCGTCGCAGTTGGAGAAGCAGAAAGACTCCTCGACCCGCAGCAGGGGCGTGGTGCCCACCTCGTAGTCGAAGACCTCGTTGCCGGTGACGGTGGCCCCGGCCAGCATCTCGCCGAACTCCAGCAGTCGGGGCTCGGGGGCCACGGTGGCGTTGGCCGTGCCGTTGTGCTCGACGCCGGCCTGGCTGAACACCGAGGTGCCCAGGTCGAACGTGGTGGCTGACTGCTTGCCCGTGCCCCCGGCGTAGGTCAGGGTCAGGCCGACGACGGCGTAGGCCATGCCCTCGGCCGGCGGGTCGTTGAACATGTTGGTGGCCAACACCGAGGCGGTGGCGTCGAGCTCGACCGAGCTGACGGTGACGGTGACGGTGAAGTCCCCGTCCTCGGCGTTCTTCAGCACCCCGGGCTGGCCCAGGCGGATGGGGTTCTGCCTGGTGCCGGGCTTGGCCGCCGCCGTGGTGGTCGGCGCGGCCGTGGCGGACGTGGTGGCGGGGGCCGTCGTCGATGGTGCCGCCGTGGTCGACGGGGACGGTCGGCCCGTGGTCGACGGCGTCTTCGACTCGGTCGTGGTACAGCGCCTTCGTCACCAACCCCACACACCGTTCGGCGGCGCTGGTCGGCGGCACGGTTCCAGCCGGTGGGCGGCGTCGGAGGCCACCGAGCTGACGGGTGGGTTGCCGGTGCGGGACACGGCCGTCCGCCAGACGACACCCCGCTACCGGCAACCCTGGTTCCCGCCAGGGACCGTGTTGCACGGGTCAGTGTGGGGGAGGGCCCCCGCCGTCCGAATGGGCCGATTGGCCGCGGTGCGGTCGCGCCGGCGCGGCTCTTGGCGCGGCCTGAAGCGGCCCATCGCCTTCGGCGTTGTTTCTCGGTGCGATGTTGCCCGCTCAGCGGGCAGGAACGCGCCGGCCGAAACCCACCCATCGGCTCGCGCCATCACGGTCCGTGGTCGTCACGTCGGCCGATTCGATATCGATTCGGCCGAACGGTCACAGCTCGATCGAGGTCGCTCCGGTCACGCTGGCCTCCACGATCGGGGCCGAACCGCGGGTCGCCCGGCGGGCCAGGTCAGCCCCGCCAGTACTCGTACAGGGCCCGGGCCAGGTAGCCGGGATCGGCCGAACCGCACAGCTCCCGGGCCGAGTGCATGGCCAGCTGAGGGGCGCCGACATCGACGGTGGCGATGCCCAGGGCGGCCGCGGTCAACGGACCGATGGTCGACCCGCAGGCCAGGTCGGTGCGGTTCACGAAGCGCTGCAGGGGCACGTCGGCCCGTCGGCATGCCGCTTCGAACCGGGCTGCGGTCCCCGCGTCGGTGGCGTAGCGCAGGTTGCTGTTCACCTTGAGCACGGGCCCGGCGTTGAGGGCGATCTGGTGCTGGGGCTCGTGGCGGTCGACGTAGTTGGGGTTGGTGGCGTGGGCGCAGTCCGACGACACGCAGCTCGAGGCGGCCACCGCGGCCAGGTAGCCCGTGCGGTCGACCCCGCACGACGCGGCGATGCGCTCGAGCACCGAGCTCAGGAAGGCACCGCTGGCCCCCCGGTCCGATGTCGAGCCCACCTCCTCGTGGTCGAAGAGCACCAGCACGTCGACCACATCCCGGTCGGCGTCGTCGTCCCCGGCGTGGGCACACAGCGCCGAGGTCGCGGCCCAGCACGACAGCTGGTTGTCGATGCGGGGGGCGGACACGAACTCCTCGGTCAGGCCCACCAGGCGCGACGGCTCGACGGGATGGACCATGGCGTCCCAGCTGACGACGTCAGCGGGCTCCACCCCCACCTCGGCGGCCAGCACGGTGACCAGTCCGGCGGCGTCGCCCAACGCCTCGGTGGCCCAGAACGGAGCCAGGTGCTGCTGGCGGTTCAGCAGCAGTCCCTTGTCGTTGATGTCACGGTCGAGGTGGATGGCCAGCTGGGGGACCCGCAGCACGGGCCGGTCGATGTCGAACAGCAGCAGCTCGACCCGGCCGTCGCGCAGCACCCCCACCCGCCCGGCCAGGCCCAGGTCGCGGTCGAGCCACGAGTTGAGCAGGGGACCGCCGTAGACCTCGACGCCGAGCTGGCGCAGTCCGGCCCTGGTCACCTCGGGGTTGGGCTTCACCCGCAGGTTGGGACTGTCGGTGTGCGCTCCCACCAGCCGGAACGACAGGCGCTCGGGATCGACGGTGGGCGGCGCCAACCAGGCCACCAGCGACCCACCCCGCACCAGGTACCAGGCCCCGGGACCGGCCAGCCGCCCGGCCTGGTCCACGGCCCGGAAGCCGGCCGCCTCCAGTCGGGCCGCCGCGGTGGCGCAGGCGTGGTAGGGCGTCGGCGAGGCGTCGATGAAGGCCAGCAGGGAGCGAGGGTCGACATCCACCGTCGTCACGACGCGGCAGCGTACGGGTGATGTGCCCCCTGGTGCGATCCGGGGCCTAGGCTTTGCCCGACATGGACGTCCTGGCTGGTGCCTACGCGGCCTGTTGCGGTCTCCTGGCGGTGGGTGGTGCGATGAAGGCGGCGCAACCCGACCCTGCCCGGCGGGCCCTGCGGTCGCTCCGCCTTCTCCCTCCCCGCGTGCCCCTGCCCAACATGGCGGTGCGCGCCGTCGGCGTGGCCGAGGTGGTGATCGCCACCGCCGCCCTGGCCGGTGGCGGCGCCCTGTGGTGGCTGGTGGCTGCGTGCTACGCCGCCTTCGTGGTGGTGGCGGTGGGCCTGTGGCGTCGGGGTGATGTCGAGTCCTGCGGCTGCTTCGGCGCCGTCGAGTCCGAGCCCGGCCTCGTCCACGTGGTCGTCACCGCGGTGGGCCTGGCCCTGGCCCTGGCCGCGGCGCTGGGAGGAGCCCGGGGCCCGTTGGCCGCCGCGCTCGACGATGCCGGTGAGGGACCGCTGCTGCTGGCCTCGGCCGGGCTGGCCACCGTGTTGGTGGTGCTGGTCCTGGCCGAACTGCCCAAGCTGAACACGGCCGTGCGAGAGGTACGAGGAGCGGGACGATGAGGTGGCGCGGCGGGGCACGCACCGCAGATCGTGACCGGGACGAGGTGGTCGAAGCCGACCCCCACGCCGGCCACGAACACACAGACCACGAACACACAGCCCGCGCCGCCCACGAGCAGGACGACGGCGGCTTCCACCCCCTGCAGCGTCGCCTCGAGCGTCGCGGCTTCCTGGCCCGGGCCGCGCTGGCGGGATCGGCCATGACCGTGGCCCCCCTGCGCTACCTGCTCAAGCCGGGCACGGCCTACGCCGCCATCTGCGGCTGCGCCGGTGGCCGCGAGTGCGACTGCGGTTCGACCTGCTGCGACGGCTACACCGAGTTCTGCTGCACCCTCACCGGGGTCAACGGCTGCCCACCGGGCAGCATGGTGGCGGGCTGGTGGAAAGCCGACGGGTCGGGTCTGTGCGCCGGGCCCGGGGGGTCCGACAGCCCCCGCTACTACCTGGACTGCAACGCCACCGCCGCGGGCCCGTGCGGGGCCTCGGGGGTCACGGGCGCCACCAACGACTGCGGCTGCGACTGTGCCGGCGGCGACTGCGGACTGCGCAAGTCGTGCTGCACCGCCTTCCGCTACGGCCAGTGCAACCAGGCCGTGCCCTGCCTGGGACCCATCGTGTGCCGCATCGTCACGTGCACGGCGCCGTGGACCCTCGAGCCCAGCTGCACCACGGCCCCGGCGACGGACGACTACACCCGCTTCCACGACGCGCCGTGCCTGCACACCGCACCCACGCCCGTCTCCAACATCGACGCCATCACCCAGTGGGCCAGCCTGCCCGTCGTGTTCCGCGACGGCTACTGGTACCGGGGCTACGACCGGGTCAAGGGTGGCGACTTCAACCAGCCCCCCTTCCAGTTCGGCTCTCCCGGCCACATCCCCATCAGCGGGGACTGGAACGGCGACGGCAGCGTCACCCCCGGCATCTTCACCGAGGGCGGCTGGCACCTGCGCAACTCGTCGAGCACCGGTGCGGCCGACATCGCCTTCACCTACGGTGCTCCGGGCCACAAGCCGGTGACGGGGGACTGGAACGGCGACCGGGTGTGGGGGGTCGGCGTGGTCGTCGGCAACCTGTGGCTCCTGCGCCAGAACCCCTCGACCGGGGACCCCGACATCGTGTTCAACTTCGGCAGCGGCGCCGCCAACGGCGTGCCCGTGGTCGGGGACTGGAACGGCGACGGCAGGATGACCCCCGGCTGGGTCGAACCGACGAGCTCGGGCACCTGGCGCTGGAGCCTGCGCAACAGCCTGACCAGCGGTCCGGCCGACATCACCTTCGAGTGGGGCAACGCCAACAACAGCGTGCCCGTCGTGGGCGACTGGAACCTCGACGGCCGCTGGGGCATCGGCATGGTGGCCGGCAACCGCTGGATGCTGCGCAACAACCCCGGCGGCGGGGGCATCGACATGGACTTCACCCTCAACACGCTGCCCGGCATCCCCCTGGTGTGGGCGGCCAAGATCCGCCCGTGAGCGGCACCGGCCGGACCGGCTCCCGGACCAAGGAGGTCACGTGCTCGCGCTCGTGCTGATCCAGACCGTCGTCATCGTCATCCTCACCGTGCTGGTGGCCGGGCTGCTTCGCAGCCACGCCGAGATCCTGCGCGCTCTGCACCAACTCGGTGCGGGCAGTGGCGCCGGGGTGGGCCCCGTGCCTGTCGCTGCCCCCGGTCGGGCCCCGGTGCGTGAGCCCGCCGGCCCCAACGGCGACGTCATCTTCGACGTGTCGGGCAGCGACCCCTGGGGCGGCCAGCTCCACGTGGGCGTGGGGGGCACCGGTCGCACCACGTTGCTGGCCTTCCTGTCCGGCGGTTGTACGACGTGCGCCTCGTTCTGGGACGAGTTCGGTCGCGTCGGCGGCCCCGCCCTGCCTGCGGGCATCGACCGGCTGGTCATCGTGACCCGCAGCCTCGACCGCGAGAGCCCGGGCGAGATCGCCGCCCGGGCCCCCCGTCCGGACAGCGGCATCACCGTGGTCATGAGCACCGAGGCCTGGGGCCGCTACAAGGTGCCGGTGACGCCGTACTTCATCCTCATCGACGGAGCCTCGGACCGCATCGCCGGGGAGGGGGCGGCCCAGGGCTGGCCCCAGCTCGAGTCCCTGCTGCAGCGGGCCCTCGTCGACGGCGACATGGACGTGCCCGGTGCTCCCGGCGCCCGTGGCCAGCGGGGCCGGGCCGACGCCGCCCTGCACGCCGCCGGCATCCTGCCTGGCCACCCCAGCCTCGCGGGCCGGCCCACCGACCCCGCGTGATCCGCCCGGCGACCCAGGCCCCCCGTGGTTGAACCCGGTGCCGTGGTGGTGGCGTGTGGCCTGCTGGCCGCCATCACCGGGGCGCTGCGGGCCACGTGGTCGCCTTGAGGTGAGTCGGTGCTCGCAAGCATCCACCCGCTAGGTGAGCGGGTACGTGGCAACCGGTTCGGCATCACCGCCGCCGCCTTCGTGGTGGCGAGCACGGTCGCGGGCGCGCTCCTGGGCCTGGCCCTCGGCGCCATCGGCTCGGTGGGCTCGTGGTTGGCTGGGGACGCCTGGTGGGTCGTGGCCGCCCTGCTCATGGTGGTGACCGGGGCGTTGGCCCTGGCCACCGACCGTGGCGCGCGCGGTCTGCGCCCCCTCGGCCCCAAGCGCCAGGTCGACGAGGACTGGATCGAGGAGTACCGGGGCTGGGTGTACGGGGCCGGCTTCGGCGCCCAGCTGGGCATGGGCTTCTCCACCATCATCACCACCGCGGCGGTGCACGTGACGTTCCTGTTGGCCCTGCTCGTGGGCTCGCCCATCGGTGGCGCGGCCATCGGCGGGGCCTTCGGGCTGGTGCGGGGGGCCACGCTGCTGGCCGCCTCCCGCGTGCGCTCGCCCGACCAGCTGCGCCAGCTCCACCGCCGCATGCACGAGCTGTCCCCGGTGGCCGCCGGGCTGGCCCTGGGGGCGGAAGCGGCCGTGGTCCTCGGTGGTGTGGTGCTGGTCGCCGTGGCCCTGTGATGGACCGACGACCGACGGACGGACGACCGGTGATGACCGGACAACATGACGCACGAGACGACCGACGAGACGACGAGGGGTGGCGGACATGACGGTGCTGGGACACGGCGGGGTCGAGCTCGAGGTGCCGCGGGGTTGGGACAGCGGCATCCACCTGCGCTCGGCACCCACGCCGGTACCGCCCACGGGTGATCCCGCCCTCGACCTGGCCAACGGGCTGGCCCCGGCTGCGGCCCTGTCCAGCGCCGACTTCGCTCCCGCCGGGGTCGATTCGGCCGCCCTGGTGACCCTGCACGCCGCCACCTTCCCCCTGCCCCCGGGTCGGGGTGACTACGGCAGCGGCGCGGTGGAGATCATGTCGGGCAGCGATGTGTTCGTGGCCCTGCTCGAGTTCGATGCCGCCTCGGTGGGCACGGCGTTGTTCGCCCAGGCCGGGCTGGCCCTGCCCCTCGACCCCGAGGCCTTCTCCACCCAGCAGCTCCAGCGCCCCCAGCGGGGCCAGGGCGGCCTGCAGATCTTCTTCAGCGAGGCGGGCCGGGCCTTCTGCGCCTACGTCGTCATCGGCTCCCACGCCCAGCGCGCCACGCTCGTGCCCCTGGCCAGCCAGCTCCTGGCCGGCCTCAAGGTGGCCTGAAGCCTCAGCCCGGAGGGGCGGCGGCCGCGCCCGCCGGGTTCACGGGCGTCACCGTCGTCGTCGTGGTCGCTGTCGTCGTGGTCGCTGTCGTCGTGGTCGTCGTCGTGGACGCGGTCTGGTCGTCGTCGGGTTCGGGCTCTTCGACGGCGTGGCGGTCGACCCGCACCCCTCGTTCCCCGAGACCGTCCACGCTGACCTGGTCATAGGCCACCAGGCGTCGCGTGGCCCGGTCGAAGTAGAGGATCGAGCACATCAGCGGCTCCCGTTCGTCCGCGCTCACCCCCCGCCGTCCCGCACCGCCCGTCGAGCCCTCCACCAGCAGGGTGGCGTCGCCGATGCGCCCCAGCCGGGGTTCATGGGTGTGGCCGGACAGGATGAGCGGCACCAGGTAGCCCGTGCGGGCCGCGGTGCGCTCGTCGTGGACCACAAGCACGTCGACGGCGGGCGGTTCTGCGTCACGCAGCAGCTTGGCCACCCGGGGGGCGAAGGCCTCGGCCGCGGCCTGTTCGACGTCGGACCCCGTGGCCTCGGACTTGTCGGGGGTGAACCGGGGGTCGCCGACCCCGAAGAAGCGCAGCCCGGCCACGTCGGCCGCTTGACCGTCGAGCACGATGGCGTTGGGCAGGGCGGCGATGGAGCGGGTGGTGGCGGCCGAGTCGTGGTTGCCCCGGATCCACACGTAGGGCACGCCCAGCCCGCCGATGGCAGCCACCGACCGGCTCTCGAGCGAGGTGCCGAAGTCGGTCGAATCGCCGGTGTCGACCACGGCGTCGACGTCGAACTGGCGCACCAGCTCCTTCATCAGGTCGTAGGCCTGGGGGTTGAGGTGGACGTCGCTGACGTGCAGCACCCGCACCAGGTCGTCGGCGGGGGCCAGGGTGGGCAGGTCCGAGGCCACCTGGTAGAGGGCGACCACGTTGCCCACGAACTCGGCCAGCTGCGCCCGGTACTCGCCGAAGCGGTCCACCAGGGCCTGGGCGTCGCCCACGGCGGTGGGGGCCACGGTGAGCAGCCCGCTGTAGCGGGGCTCGGCCAGGGCGCGGGGGCGGAACGTGGCCACCGAGGTGGCGGTCACGGCCACCACGAGCAGGGAACCGGCCACGGCGCCGCCGCCCAACCAGCGCCAGCGTCGGGTGCACACCAGGCCGCCGACGGCACCGCCGACCAGGCCGGCCAGGCCTGTCCGGCGGGCCAGCGCCCACAGGCCCTCGCGGGCGTCGTGGGCGATGTCGTCCTCGATGCCGTCGAGACGGGCCGGGTCCCGGGCGATGGCCTCGGCCTCGGGCACCCGCAGCTCGTCCACCTGGGCCTGCAGGGTGAAGGGGCCCCGGTGGGTCTCGAGCTCGACGGTGCCCAGGGGGCCCAGAAGCACCACCGTCCCACCTCGCAGCGAGGGTCGGGCCGACAGGGTGGCGTCGAAGGGCCCGATGGGGGCCCGCACCTGGGCGAAGAGGGCCACGGCGATGACGGCGCCGACGAGGGAGCCGAGCACGGCGACGAGCAGTCGCCACGAACGGCTCCACACTCGTCGCAGTCGTCTCCGGGGGCCCACGCCACCATGCTGGCGGCCGCTGGCAGGCCGTCAGCAGTGGAGGGGCCAGGTCCTAACGGTGTCCAGGTGGCCGGCCGGGCCCGGCCGCGGCGCTGATCGAGACTCCAGCCGACTGGACAGCCCTGCCCTGCAGCGGCAGGGCGGCGCCGACGACCGAGCCGATCAGCCGCTGACGTCGGCGCAGCTGCGCAGGTCCGTCCAGGCGTCGTGGGCGGCGATGGCGTCCTCGCCGTCGAGGGCGGTGGCCACCCCGTCGGTGATGGTGGCCGGCACCCAGTCGTACGCCGTCACCTGACGACCCGTGACCGTCAGTCGCAGCACCCCGCTGTCGGCCGAGGCGCCGCCGTCGGCATACCACACGGCGTTGCCCAGGCCGTAGGCCACGAAGACCCCGTCCTTGCGCCCCGCAGCCTGGAGCCGGTGGGCGTGGGTGCCGACGATCACGTCGGCGCCGGCCGCGGCCAGCCGGTCGGCCATCCACCGCTGGGGCGCACTGGGACAGGTCTCACCTTCGACCCCCCAGTGGAGGTAGACGACGACGGTGTCGGCCTCGGCCCGGGCCGAGGCCACCGCGGCTTCGATGGCGGCCACGTCACGGGCCGACGCCAGGCCGGGGTGGTCCGGACCCGCCGTCCACCGTTCCACGAGGTTGTCGTCCATGACCAGGGTGGCGGCCACGACGGCGATGCGTTGACCCCGCACCTCGGTCACCCACGGGGTCCACGCCGCGGCGGCATCGCGACCGGCGCCGAGCAGGGGCAGCCCCGCCGCCTGTCCGGCGATGACGGTGGCGGCCAGGCCCTCGGGCCCGTAGTCCATGCCGTGGTTGTTGGCGAGGCTGGCGGCATCCACCCCGGCGTCACGCAGTCCGGTCAGCACCTCGGCCGGCGCCCGGAACGTGTACTGCTTGTCCTCCGGCTGACCCGCCTCGCCGATGGCCGTCTCCAGGTTGACGACGGCGACGTCGGCATCGGCCACCATGGCGGCCAACGGGTCGAACAGGTGCGTGCCCAGCTCGGTCCACCGCTGGGCCAACGGGCCCTCGAGGTGGATGTCGCCGGCGAAGGCGAGCGTCACCGGCGACGGGGCGGACCCCGGTTCCGGGGCGACCGCCATCACAGGCAGGCGCGCTTCGAGCGGCTGCCAGCTCGCTGGTGCAGTTGACGCGACGGCGACCAGCGCGAGCTGCGCCGCCAGGAAGGCCCCCAACCCGCCGGCGAGCCGACGAGAAGCCATGGCGGCGCAAGGTAGCAGCGCGGGCCGTCACGTTGGTGGATGCGGCTGGTGGATGCGTGGGCCCGACGATCGGCGGAGCCCTGGCGCAACGAGCGGAAGGGATCCGTCGAACTGGTTCGACCTGCCACGTCGGCGATCGGTAACATGGCGAACTCGGTCACTGGGCCAACGCTGTCCCGGGCCGCTTGTCCTCCCGAGCGACGACCCGGAAGCGAGCATGCAGCCCCACCCTTCAGCGCAGGGCCTGTACAGGCCCGACTTCGAGCACGACGCCTGCGGCGTCTCCTTCGTGGTCGACCTCCACGGTCGCCAGACCCATGACATCGTGGCCATGGGCATCACCGCGCTCGTGAACCTCGACCACCGGGGAGCCACAGGGGCCGAGCCCAACACGGGCGACGGCACCGGCATCCTCATCCAGGTCCCCGACCGCTTCCTCCGTGAGGTGGTCGACTTCGACCTGCCCCCCATCGGCCGCTACGCCGTGGGCACCGCCTTCCTGCCGTCCGAGGCCGCCCTGGCCGAGGAGGCCGTCAAGATCGTCGAGGCCATCGCCGACGAGGAGGGCCTCGACGTCCTCGGCTGGCGCGACGTGCCCACCGTGGCCACCAACCTCGGCTCCATGGCGCTGGCCGTCATGCCCCGGTTCCGCCAGCTCTTCGTGTCGGCCCGCGGCACCGGGGGCGAACCGCTCGACGGGCTCGCGCTCGACCGGCTCACCTTCCCGCTGCGCAAGCGTTGCGAGATCGAGATCGGCCTGATCGATGCCGAGGGCGTCGAGCAGGGCATCTACTTCCCCAGCCTGTCCAGTCGCACCCTGGTCTACAAGGGCATGCTCACCACGCCCCAGCTGGCCGAGTTCTACCCCGACCTCACCGATCCCCGGGTCGAGTCGGCCCTGGCCATGGTGCACAGCCGCTTCTCGACGAACACCTTCCCGTCGTGGCCCCTGGCCCACCCCTACCGGCTGATCGCCCACAACGGCGAGATCAACACCATCATGGGCAACCGCACCCGCATGCGGGCCCGTGAGGAGCAGATCGAGACCGCGGCCATCCCCGGCGAGCTCGACCGGCTCTACCCGGTGTGCACACCGGGGGCGTCGGACACGGCCACCTTCGACGAGGCCCTCGAGCTGCTGCACCTGGGCGGCTACTCCCTGCCCCACGCCGTGCTGATGATGATCCCCGAGGCGTGGGAGAACCACCAGTCGATGCCGGCCGACAAGACGGCCTTCTACCGCTTCCACTCGGCCCTGATGGAGCCGTGGGACGGACCGGCGTCGATCTGCTTCACCGACGGCACCGTCATCGGCGCCGTGCTCGACCGCAACGGCCTGCGCCCGTCGCGCTACTGGGTGACCGACGACGGCCTCGTGGTCACCGCGTCCGAGGCCGGCGTGCTGCCCATCGACCCGGCCAAGGTCGTGGTCAAGGGCCGGCTCGAGCCCGGTCGCATGTTCCTGGTCGACACCAGCCAGGGCCGCATGATCCCCGACGAGGAGATCAAGGCCACCCTGGCCGCGGCCCAGCCCTACCAGGACTGGCTCGACCAGGCCGCCATCGCCTTCGACGACCTGCCCGCCCATGCCGAGCTGTCCCCGGGCGACGAGCTGCACCCCGACGAGGGCACCCTCGTCACCCGCCAGCTCGAGTTCGGCTACACCAACGAAGACCTCAACCTCCTCGTCGAGCCCATGGCCTCGGCCGGGCTCGAGGCCCTCGGCTCCATGGGCACCGACACCCCCATCGCCGTGCTCTCCAGCCGCAGCCGGCTGCTGTACGACTACTTCTCCCAGCTGTTCGCCCAGGTGACCAACCCCCCGCTCGACGCCCTGCGCGAAGAGCTGGTGACCTCGTTGTTCACCCGCCTGGGGCCCACGGGCAACGTCTTCGACCCCGGACCGTGGTCGGCCCGCCAGCTCGAGCTGACCACCCCGGTGCTGACCACCTCCCAGCTCCACCGCATCCGTCACGCCAACGACGACGGCGAGCTCCCCGAGCTGGCCACCCACACCATCTCGGGCCTCTACGACGTCGACGGAGGCGGGCCCGCCCTGCGTGCCGCCCTCGACCGGGTCCGTGACGAGGCGGTGGCCGCCGTGCGCGATGGCGCCCACGTGCTCGTGCTCTCCGATCGGGGGGCGGGGCCCCAGTTCGCCCCCATCCCCTCCCTGCTGATGGTGGGCGCGGTGCGCCACCACCTGATCCGCGAGCGCCTGCGCACCCAGGTCGGCCTGGTGGTGGAGACGGGCGAGGCCCGCGAAGTCCACCACTTCTGCCTGCTGGTCTCTTACGGGGCCACGGCCATCAACCCCTACCTGGCCCTCGACACCGTGGCCGACCTGGCCGGCAAGGGCCGGCTGCGGGTCCCCGACCTGTACTCGGCCGAGAAGAACTACGTGAAGGCGGCCAGCAAGGGCATCCTCAAGGTGATGTCCAAGATGGGCATCTCCACGGTGGCCTCCTACACCGGTGCCCAGGTATTCGAGGCCGTGGGCCTGGGCGAAGACCTGGTCGACGAGTTCTTCACCGGCACCACCTCCCGCCTGGGCGGCATCGACCTCGACGACCTCGCCGTCGAGGTCCACATGCGCCACCGCATCGCCCACCCGGCCAACCCCCTGCACCTGGCCCACCGCGAGCTGCCCAGTGGCGGCGAGTACCAGTGGCGGCGTGAGGGCGAGTACCACCTCTTCAACCCGGAGACGGTGTTCAAGCTCCAGCACTCGACCCGCACCAAGCGCTACGAGATCTTCAAGCAGTACAGCGCCCTGGTCGATGGCCAGGCCACCCGCCTGGCCACCCTGCGGGGCCTGTTCCGGCTCCGCACCGACGACCAGGCCCCCGTTCCCCTCGACGAGGTCGAGCCCGTCTCCGCCATCGTCAAGCGCTTCGCCACGGGGGCCATGTCCTACGGCTCCATCTCGGCCGAGGCCCACGAGACCCTGGCCATCGCCATGAACCGGCTGGGCGGCAAGTCCAACACCGGTGAGGGCGGCGAGGACCCCGACCGCTTCGTGGCCGACCCCAACGGCGACCTGCGCCGTTCCGCGGTCAAGCAGGTGGCCTCGGGCCGCTTCGGCGTGACCAGCGAGTACCTGGTCAACGCCGACGACCTGCAGATCAAGATGGCCCAGGGGGCCAAGCCCGGCGAGGGCGGCCAGCTACCCGGGCACAAGGTGTACCCGTGGATCGCCAAGACCCGGCACTCGACCCCCGGGGTTGGGCTGATCTCGCCGCCGCCCCACCACGACATCTACTCCATCGAAGACCTGGCCCAGCTCATCCACGACCTGAAGAACGCCAACCCCGAGGCGCGGGTGCACGTGAAGCTCGTGGCTGAGGTGGGTGTGGGCACCATCGCCGCCGGTGTGGCCAAGGCCCATTCCGACGTGGTGCTCATCTCGGGCCACGACGGTGGCACCGGGGCTGCCCCCATGACCTCGCTCAAGCACTGCGGGGCGCCGTGGGAGCTGGGCCTGGCCGAGACCCAGCAGACCCTGCTGCTCAACAAGCTGCGCGACCGCATCGTCGTGCAGGTCGACGGCCAGCTCAAGACCGGTCGTGACGTGATCGTGGCCGCCCTGTTGGGGGCGGAGGAGTTCGGCTTCGCCACCGCCCCCCTGGTGGTGTCGGGCTGCATCATGATGCGGGTCTGCCACCTCGACACCTGCCCCGTGGGCGTGGCCACCCAGAACCCCGAGCTGCGCAAGCGCTTCAGCGGCCAGGCCGAGTTCGTCGTCAACTTCTTCGAGTTCATCGCCGAAGAGGTCCGTGAGCTGCTGGCCGAGCTCGGCTTCCGCACCATCGACGAGGCCATCGGCCGGGCCGACCTGCTCGACGTGACCGCGGCGGTCGACCACTGGAAGGCCGCCGGGCTCGACCTCACCCCCATGCTCTACGTGCCCCCCCTCGACGAGGGCGCGTCGCGCCGCCAGATCCAGACCCAGGACCACGGTCTGGCCAAGGCCCTCGACAACACCCTCATCGAGCTGTCCCGGCCGGCCATCGACACCGGGGAGCCCGTGGTCATCCGCCTGCCGGTGAACAACACCAACCGCACCGTGGGCACCATGTTGGGCTACCACGTGACCAAGGCCTACGGCGGCGAAGGCCTGCCCGAGGACACCATCACCGTGTACCTGCAGGGCTCGGCCGGCAACAGCCTCGGCGCCTTCCTGCCCCGGGGCATCACCCTGCGGGTCGAGGGCGACACCAACGACTACGTGGGCAAGGGCCTGTCGGGTGGGCGCATCGCCATCCGCCCCGACCGCAACGCCACCTTCGTGGCCGAGGACAACATCATCGCCGGCAACGTGGGCCTGTACGGGGCCACGGCGGGGGAGATGTTCCTGCGGGGCGTGGTGGGCGAGCGCTTCTGCGTGCGCAACTCGGGCGCCACCGCCGTGGTCGAGGGCGTGGGCGACCATGCCTGTGAGTACATGACGGGGGGCAGGGTCGTCGTGCTCGGCCGCACCGGCCGCAACTTCGGTGCTGGCATGTCCGGCGGGGTGGCCTACGTGTACGACGCCGACGGCACCTTCGCCACCAGGCTCAACCCCGAGATGGTCGACCTCGACCAGCTCGAGGACGAGGATCTCGACTTCCTGCACGACCGGGTGCGCCGTCACCTCGACGAGACCGAATCGGCCGTGGCCGAGCGGTTGCTGGCGTCGTGGGACGACGAGGTGGCCCGGTTCGTCAAGGTCATGCCCAAGGACTACAAGCGGGTGCTGGCCGCCGAGAAGGCGGCCCTCGAGGCCGGCGAGGACGTGCTCGACGCCATCATGGCCGCCGCCCATGGGTGACGCGACCGGTGGTGCAGTGATAAACGCGTCGGTGACAGCGAGGCCAGAGGCAGCACATGGGTGACATCAGAGGGTTCCTCAAGCACGGCCGGGCCACCCCCCGCCGCCGTCCGGCCGAGCTGCGCCTGCTCGACTGGCACGAGGTCTACGAGCCCTTCGCCGAGGACGAGAGCCGGGTCCAGGCCGGGCGGTGCATGAACTGCGGCATCCCGTTCTTCAACAACGCCTGTCCGCTGGGCAACATCATCCCCGACTGGAACGACCTGGTGTACAAGGACCGCTGGCTCGACGCCAGCGAGCGCCTGCACGCCACCAACAACTTCCCCGAGTTCACCGGGCGGCTGTGCCCCGCTCCCTGTGAGGCGGCCTGTGTGCTGGGCATCAACCAGCCCGCGGTGGCCATCAAGACCATCGAGCAGCAGATCGCCGACCGGGCCTGGGACGAGGGCTGGATCGCCCCCCTGCGCCCCACCGTGCGCACCGGGCGCCGGGTGGCCGTCATCGGCTCGGGTCCCTCCGGGCTGGCCTCGGCCCAGCAGCTGACCCGGGCCGGCCACGAGGTCGTCGTCTACGAGCGGGCCGACCGCCCCGGTGGTCTCATGCGCTACGGCATCCCCGAGTTCAAGATGGAGAAGGCCGTCCTCGACCGGCGCCTGGCCCAGATGGAGGCCGAGGGCACCACGTTCCGCACCAACGCCCACGTCGGGGTGAACGTGCCCACCGACGAGGTGGCCGGCTACGACGCCGTGGTCCTCGCCGGCGGGGCCACCAACTGGCGTGACCTGCCCGTTCCCGGGCGCGAGCTGGGCGGGGTGCACCAGGCCATGGAGTACCTGCCCCTGTCCAACAAGGTGCAGGAGGGGGACCTGGCCGCGGCCCCCATCAACGCCGCCGGGAAGCGGGTCATCGTCATCGGCGGTGGCGACACCGGGGCCGACTGCCTGGGTACCGCCCTGCGCCAGGGGGCGCTGTCGGTGCACAGCTTCGAGATCATGCCCCTGCCCCCCGAGCAGCGCGACACCACCACGCCGTGGCCCATGTGGCCGCTGATGATGCGCACGGCCTCGGCCCACGAGGAGGGTGGCGACCGCTGGTTCTCGGTCACCACCAAGGAGCTGCTCGACGACGGGTCGGGGCAGGTCCGGGCGCTCAAGGGCTGCCAGGTCGAGCTCGAGGTCGTCGACGGGCGCCCCAGCTTCGTCGACGTCGAGGGCACCGAGTTCGAGCTGGAGTGCGAGCTGGTGCTGCTGGCCCTGGGCTTCACGGGGCCCGAGCGCAGCCCTCTGCTCGAAGGCCTGGGCGTCGAGCTCGACCCCCGGGGCAACGTGGCCCGCGACGGGGGCTGGGCCACCAACGTCGACAACGTGTTCTGCTGTGGCGACATGGGCCGGGGTCAGAGCCTCATCGTGTGGGCCATCGCCGAGGGCCGCTCGTGCGCCGCGGCGGTCGACCGGGCCCTCATGGGCGACTCCCTGTTGCCCGACCCCGTCACCCCCACCCTGCAGGCCATGCGCTAGCAGCCGGCCGACCGGGCCGGCGGTGGCCGACGCGTCAGCGCGTCAGGGCTGCAGGTCGGTGGCGGCGATGCCCCGGGTGATGAGGCGGTGGAGCACGCCGCACACGCCGAAGGCGGACAGACCGGTGTGGGTGACGATGGCGGCTACGTCACGCACGCCGTCCACGGCGGCGAGCACGGGCCACTCCTCACGCTCGATGACCACCCTGGCCTCGTCGACGGGCAGCTGGGGCACCAGGCGGACCACCAGGGAGGTGGTGGGGATGACGTCGGCGATCATCCGCCAGGCCTGGAGCCGGGCGGCGGCGTCGGCCACCACCGCCTCCACGTCGAAGGCGCCACCACCGGCCAACCGGTGGGTGACCGCGGCCTCGAAGCGGAACGGCGCCCGGGAGGGGAGCAGGAGCTCGAACACGGTGTTGACGGCCAGCTCGTAGAGGCCGTCGTGCAGCACCTCGGGGGTGACGGCCCGGTCCTGCGTCAGCTGGTCCACGAGGCGGGCGCCGGCACCGGTGGAGTCGCGCTCGGCCCGCTCCCACGACGGCGGAGGTACCACGCCGGCACCGACCAGGGCCGCCCGCACCCCGGGCAGTTCGGCGGGGCCGGCATAGGTCACCACGCCGTCGGCGAAGCAGATGGCCAGGTCGTGGGGGCCGCTCTGGATGGTCAGGGTGCCGGTGCGCCGCGAACGGGCCACCAGGCGGAACAGGGCCGGGGCCGGGAAATCGTCGAGTGAGCCCGCCAGGGATGCGGTGGCCGCGACCATGCAGGGACCCTACCGGCGCGACCGTCGCGCCCAACACGGGCCGACGACCGCCCTACCACAGCCCAGGGCGACCGTGCCCAGGTAGTCGCAACTGGGACGATTCGCTCCTAGTCTTCATCTCGGACGTGGTGTCCCGTACCACGTCTTCCAGGCGGGCAGGCGGCGTGGGTTTCGGAGTGCAGCCCGCGTGCGGGATCGGCTTGACCCCACGCGGGTGGTGGTCCGCCCAGCTCGCCCTGCGGTTCGTGAGAAAGCAGGCCGATCGGTGCTGAAGAACATGAGGGTCGGCACGAAGCTGGCGGGCATCCTCGTCGCGCCGTTGCTGGTCCTGGGCATCCTGGCCGGCGTCGGCGTGAGGGATCGTCTGGCCCGGGCCGAAGACGCCCGTCGGGCCGAACGCCTGGCCGAGGTCGTGGCCCAGACGGCGGCGGCCAGTCACCAGCTCCAGCTCGAGGAGCTGCGGGCCGCGGTGGTGCTGGGCTCCGGTGGTGCCGCGGGCCAGGAGCTCTACCTCCGTCAGCAGGCGGTGACGGATGCCGCGGTGATGGCGCTGCGCGGCGCCCTGGTCCCCTTCGCGGCGGGACCGGTGGCCGAGCGGGCCGACACCCTGGCCGACCGGACGGCCAACCTGGCCGACCTGCGCCAGGGGACCACCGACCGGACCCTGGACCTCGAGCAGTCCCTCAACGGCTACCGCACCGTGGTCGACGCGGCCACGGGCATCTTCGAGGCGGCCCAGGACGAGCCGTCCCTTCCCGACATCGCCCAGCAGCTGGTGGCGGCGACCACCCTGTCCAAGGCAAAGTCGGCCAACGCCGAGGCCGCGGCCCTGGTGACCGGGGCCCTCGCCGCCGGCCGCGCCACCCCGGAGCTGGCCGCCAGCGCGGCCCGGGCGGCGGCCGATGCCTCCCGCCGCTCGGACTCCTTCTTCGAGCAGGCCTCGCCCGAGCTGAACGCCCGGCTGCGCAACGTGCAGGCCTCGGCCGAGGCCCGGGCCCTGGGGGTGGTGAGCGAGAGCATCCTGCAGACCGCGGTCGGCACGTCGCCCGTGGAGGCGGTGGACGACGAAGCCGCGGTGAGCTTCGCCGACGCCTCGGCCCAGCAGCTGGGCAAGGTGCTCGACGTCGAGAGCGAGATCGCCCAGGGCGTCTTCGTCCAGGCCAGCTCGTTGCGCACCGACGCCGTGACCACGGTGCGCCTGTACCTGGCCGGTGTCGGGCTCGGCCTGCTGGCCGCACTGATCGTGGCCTTCTTCGTGGCCCGGGCCATCACCCGGCCCCTGCGCCAGCTCACCGTGGCCGCCGACCAGTTGGCCACCGAGCAGCTGCCCTCCCTGGTCGATCAGCTGCGGGCGCCCGACGAGGGCACCCCGGTCAACGCCCTGGTGGGCATCCCCGTGGGTGGCCGTGACGAGATCGGTCGTCTGGCCCAGGCCTTCAACATGGTGCAGGACACCACCACCCAGGTGGCCACCGAGCAGGCCGCCCTGCTGCGCAAGGGCGTGAGCGAGCTGTTCCTCAACCTGGCCCGTCGCAACCAGGCCCTGCTCGACCGCCAGATCGACTTCATCGACCAGCTCGAGTCGAACGAGACCGACCCCGACCAGCTCGACAACCTGTTCCGCCTCGACCACCTGGCCACCCGGATGCGGCGCAACGCCGAGTCCCTGCTCGTGCTGGCCGGGGCCGAAGGCCCCCGGCGACGGGGTCGACCGGTGGGCCTGTCCGACGTGGTGCGGGTGGCGGTGGGCGAGGTCGAGGACTTCACCCGGGTGAACCTGCTCGCCCTCGACGAGGTGGCCGTCGACGCGGCCACCGCCGTGGACCTCTCCCACCTGCTGGCCGAGCTGATGGAGAACGCCACCCAGTTCTCCCCCCCGGAGATGCGCGTCGAGGTCGTGGGCCACCACACCAACGACGGCAACTACGTGCTCTCGGTGTCCGATCAGGGCATCGGCATGAGCCCCGAGCACCTGGCCGAGGCCAACGAGCTGCTGACCCACCCCCCGGTCATGGGCCTGGCCCTGTCTCGGTCCCTGGGCTTCACCGTGGTCGGCCGGCTGGCCCGACGCCACCACCTGTCGGTGCGGTTGGCCGCCGCCCCCGCCGGCGGCATCACCGCCCTGGTCTCCATCCCCGCCGAGCTGGTCAACGAGGTCAACCCTCCGGCCCGCACCCCGCAGACGGGCCCGGCCCGGACCCCGGCCGGTCGGCCTCCGACAGGTCGGCCCGAGCGCACCCCCGTCGGTGTCGGCGCCGGCGCTGGCCAGACGCGGCCCCCGGCGGGCCCGGCTCGGCCGGCCAACGGCACCGCGGATCGTGCCGCGGCCGCTCGGGCGGCGGCGGCGGCGGTTCCGGTGGCCCGCAACGGCACCGTCACCCGGGCCGCGGCGTCGGAGGCCGCCCCCCACCTGCGGGCGGTCCGGGGCGGGGACGGACCCGGCACCCCGGCGGACGGGGGCCAGTCGTTCACCTACTCCGATCCCGGTGACGACGACCTCCAGGTCATCGACACGAGGCCCTCGACCCCGGTGCGGGCCCTGCGCCCCGCCGTCGACGCCGAGCTACCCACGCCGGCGCCGCCCGCGACGGAGCCGGCCGCGCCCGAGCTGCCGACGCCCGAGCCGCCTGTGATCGAGTCGCCGACGATCGACCTGCGCTCCGCCCGCCCGGGCTCGGCCGACCCGGCGCCCACGGTGCCGCGGGCCGTCCCCCAGCCCCAGACCCGGCACCGGCGGCCCCCGGCTTCGGTCCCGGTCGCCCGGCCCGACCGCGCCGCCGACCCGGCGCCGCCGACGGCCCCTGCCCCGTCCGCCCCCGTCGCTCCGGCCACCCCCGTGGCGCCGATCGCCCCCGCGGCTCGCGTCGTCCCGGCGCCGGCCACGCCGGTCGAGCCTCCCGTCGTGGTCGAGCCCGGTGCGGGCCCCGTCCCGCCCGCCTCGCTGCCGACCTCGCCCCCCCTGCCCCGACGCTCCCCGGCCCCTCAGCCCGAGGAGCCACCCCGGCCGGTCCGGCGGGCGGAGTCGGCCACGGCCCGCGTCGCCCGGCGCGGTGGCGGTTCTCCCGCCCTCTCCGGCCGGACCCGGCCCGAGCGTCGCAGCCTGGCCACCGAGCCGCCCACGGCCGCCGCCCCCGACGCGCTGATCGAGGGGTCTGGCGCCCGTGGCGCCACTTCGGGGGGCCGGGGCCCGGTGCCCCCGTCCTCGGAGTCGCCGCCCTCCTCGGTCACCGCTGCGGGCCTGACCCGGCGTTCACCACGCCAGCAGTTGCGGGCCCTCGGGGCCGAACAGGCGGCAGGGTCCGATCGGCCCGCTACCAGCACCCGGTCGCCCGAAGAGGTGCGCCGCGTGCTCTCGCAGTACCGGACCGGGCTGCAGCGGGGTCGCACCTCGCTGACCCCCCCGACCACCAACGGCGTCGACCGGAACGGAGAGGTGCAGGGATGAGCGGCTTGAGCGCCGAGGCCAGCAACGTGAACTGGCTGGTCTCCGACTTCGTCGAGAAGGTCCCCGGCGTCAGCGACGCCATCGTGGTGTCCGCCGACGGCCTGCTCATGGCCAAGTCCCACGGTGTGGACCGGGACACGGCCGACCGCCTCGCTGCCGTGGCCTCGGGCCTCATAGGTCTGGCCTACGGCGCGGCGGGACGCTTCGGCGGGGGAGCGGTCAACGAGGTCATCGTGGAGATGGAGCACTGCTTCATGTTCGTGACCGGCATCAGCGACGGATCCAGCCTGGCCGTGATCACGGCGTCGGAGTGCGACGTGGGGCTCGTGGGCTACGAGATGGCCGTCCTCGTGGACAGGGTCGGGCCCGTCCTCACCCCCGAGCTGCGCCACGAGCTCAAGGTCGGGCTGCCGCGATGACTGAAGACCGACCCGCGTGACCGCCAGCGGCGGCCCTCCCGATCGCACCCCCAGCGGGGGGATGTCGGACCGGATCCGCCCCTACGCCCTCACCGGAGGGCGTACACGGTCGCGCGTCGACCTGCCCCTCGAGACCCTCGTCCAGCGCACCGCGCAGGGTGAGGCGTCCCTGGATCGCCTCACCCTCGAACGCCACCGCATCGTCGAGCTGTGTGAACTGCCCCTCTCCATCGCCGAGGTCTCTGCCCACCTCGGCGTCCACCTCGGCGTGGCCCGCGTGCTCGTGGGCGACATGAAGGCCGAGGGCCTCCTCGACGTGCACCGGCCGCGGCCGGCGGGCGAACGGCCCGACCTGAGACTTCTCGAAAGGGTTCTGGATGGCCTTCAGGCGCTCTGAGTCGACGAGGTCGACCCAACCTCAGGCGACGGCTCCGCTGCCCGTCAAGATGGTCATCGCCGGAGGGTTCGGCGTGGGCAAGACCACCTTCGTCGGCTCCATCTCCGAGATCACCCCGCTGACCACCGAAGCGCCCATGACGTCGCTGGGTCGGGGCATCGACGAGACCCACCAGCCCGACAAGACCACCACCACGGTGGCCATGGACTTCGGACGCATCACGCTCGACCGCGAGCTGATCCTCTACCTGTTCGGCACCCCGGGCCAGGAGCGCTTCCGCTTCATGTGGGACGACCTCGTGCGGGGCGCCATCGGCGCCGTCGTGCTCGTCGACACCACCCGGCTGGCCGACTGCTTCCCGGCCGTGGACTACTTCGAGCACGTCAACGTACCCTTCGTGGTCGCGGTGAACACCTTCCACGGTGCCATCCACCACGACCTCGAGGACGTGCGCGAGGCACTGGCCGTGTCGGCCCACGTGCCCATGATCTACACCGACGCCCGGGAGCGCAGCTCGACGAGGGACACCCTGCTCGTCCTGGTGCGCCACGCCATGGCCCAGGCCGCCGGCTAGCCGACCGCCCGGCGACCCACCCGAGGCAGCTGAAGCCGGCGGGGCCGACGCGGCTAGGTTCCGCGGCCATGGCTCGCCTCACGAAGTTGGACAGATCCGTCGCCGGCCGGGTGGCCCTCGTCACCGGAGCCGCCAGCGGCATGGGACGGGCCACGGCGTTCCTACTCGTCGACGAGGGGGCCAAGGTGGCCATCGTGGACCGCGCCGCCGAGGGTGTGGCCAAGGTGGTCGACGAGATCACCGCGGCCGGGGGCACGGCCAAGGGCTACGTCGTGGACCTGGCCGAAGCGGACGCCATCCCCGCCCTGGTCGACAGCATCCGCGCCGACCTGGGCCCCGTCGACATCCTCATCAACAACGCGGGCATGTCGTGGCCCGCCAACATCACCGGGGACGACTGGGAGGACTCGTGGCACCTCAGCTTCGAGGTCAACGTGGGCGCCCAGGCCCGCCTGGTGCGGGCGTGCCACAGCGACCTGGTCCGTGACGACCTGGCCGCCCGTGGCGGTGGCCGCATCGTCAACATCGCCTCCACCGAGGGCCTGGGCGCCACCAAGGGCATGAGCCCGTACACGGCGTCGAAGACCGCGGTCATCGGCCTGACCCGCTCGTTGGCCCTGGAGTACGGCGACACCGGGGTGACGGTGAACTGCATCTGCCCGGGGCCCATCAAGACGGGCATGACCCAGGCCATCCCCGACGTGCACAAGGACAAGTTCGCCCGCCGCCGGGTGCCGATGCGCCGCTACGGGGATCCCGAAGAGGTGGCGCAGATCACCGTGTCCCTGGTCCTGCCGGCGTCGTCGTACCTGAACGGCGCCGTCATCCCCGTCGACGGCGGGATGATGGCGCAGAACACCTGACCAGCGGTCCAGTGCGGTGAACCTCCCGGCGGATCCCGCCGGGAGGTTCGGTGCGCCCGCGGGGGTGTCCACAGCCGTCGCGGCGGGGCCGGGTAGCCTCGCGGGCGCTGTCGTGCGGAGCGGGCGCTCCGCGCAGCGGGAGGGTTTCCCATGAAGAGGGCGTTGGTCTGCGGAGCCGGCGGGTTCATCGGCGCACACCTGGCCCGGCGGCTGGTCGGCGAGGGCTACTCGGTGCGCGGCGTCGACCTGAAGGAGCCCGAGTTCGCCCCCACGGCGGCGGACGAGTTCGTGGTGGCCGACCTGCGCGATCCCGAGCAGTGCGCCAAGGCCGTCGCCGGGGGCTTCGACGAGGTGTACCAGCTGGCGGCGGACATGGGGGGCATGGGCTTCATCCACGCCGCCGAGTGCGAGATCATGCGCAACAACGTGCTGATCAACGTGAACCTGGTCGATGCCGCCGCCCAGGCCGGCGTGGGTCGCTACTTCTACTCGTCGTCGGTGTGCATCTACCGGGACATGGCCGTGGGCGAGCCCGAGCTCACCGAGGCCGACGCCTACCCCGCCGCGCCCGACAACGAGTACGGGTGGGAGAAGCTCTACGCCGAGCGGGTGGTGGCCGCCTACGGCCGCCGCTTCGGTTTCGACACCCGCATCGCCCGCTTCCAGAACACCTACGGCCCCGAGGGCACCTGGGAGGGCGGTCGCGAGAAGGCGCCCGCCGCCATCTGCCGCAAGGTGGCCGAGGCCGCGGACGGTGGCGAGATCGAGGTGTGGGGCGACGGCAGCGCCGTGCGCTCCTACACCTACGTCGACGACCTGGTCGACGGGGTGCGTCGCCTGGTGGCGTCGGACCGCGACGAGCCCGCCAACATCGGCAACCCCGAGTACGTGACCGTGGACGACCTGGTGCGGGCCGTGGCCGAGGCCGCGGGCAAGGAGATCCACATCCGCCACATCGACGGGCCCGTGGGCGTGCAGTCGCGCAACTTCTCCAACGCGGCCATCGAGTCGTTGGGCTTCGAGGCCCGCTTCCCTCTACGTGAGGGCATCGCCCGCACCTACCCGTGGATCGCCGAGCAGGTGGCGGCCCGGGGCGCGGTCAACGCCTGACGGCTGGTCGCCGGCCCCCATCGATGATCGATCAGCGGCGATCAATCGGCGCGGCCCGAGGTCTTGTAGGACAGGCGGACCTTGGACCGGTAGGCCAGGACCTTGCCGTCCTCGATGAGCACGTCCATCTCGGTCACCTCGGCGACCCGCAGGTCACCCCCGGTGCTGCGGGCGGCCTCTTCGATGGCGTTGGCCGTGGCCTTCTCCCAGGACTCGGGGCTGGAGCCGATCAGTTCGACCACGCTGTACACGGAGCTCGACATGCGCCCTCGCTGCTGTTGTTCAGTCAGGCTAAATGGTGTGACGGATGGCATGGTTGCCCGTCGGACATGGTATCTCTAGGTGGTGGCCCAGGCCCCGCATCTCCGAGATCCCGACAGCGTCTACCAGGTTCTCCAGCTGGTCGCGGCCGATCCCCACTCCTGGGAGGCGGCGGCGGCATCGGCGATCGCCGAGGCGACCAAGACCATCACCGACCTACGGGTGGCCCAGGTGGTCGAGCTCGACACCCTGGTGGGCGACGAAGGCCGTCCTGTCGCCTACCGGGTGCGGATGAAGGTCTCGTACCGGATCGACCGTCGCCGCACCTCGCCGGAGACCGGCGAGGTCAAGGTGGTGCGGCGCTACCTGGTGGTGGCCAACCAGACCGTGGGGGGCCGGGTGCTGGGCGGGGCCATCCGCGAGCGCATCGAGGCCGGCCCCACCGAGTTCCACGTGCTCGTGCCGGCCACGTTCTCCCGGGACTACAACGCCGCCCGTCGCCTGGCCGGGTTCAGCGTGGATCCCACGTCGGGCTTCACCTTCGGGGACTTCCAGCCCCTGCCCACCAGTGACGAGGAAGGTCAGCGCAAGGCCCAGGAGCGCCTCGACGAACAGCTGTGGCAGCTGCGCTCGGCGGGGGCCAACCCCACCGGCGAGGTCGGCGACCCCGACCCCCTGCACGCCATCGCCTCGGTGCTCGAGCGGTCGAGCTTCGACGAGATCCTGCTCTCCACCCTGTCGCCCGGCGCGTCACGCTGGGTGAAGATGGACCTGCCCAGCCGCATCGAACGCCGCTTCGGCATCAGCGTCACCCACGTCCACGAAGACTGAGCGCCTCAGTTCGGGCGGGCGGCCCACAGGGCGATGGCCGCGGCCACGTGCACGTTGAGCGAGTCGGTGCCTCCGGCCATGGGGATGGACAACCGGGTCGAGGCCGCGGCCAGGGCGGCGTCGGTGAGGCCGTCACCCTCGCTTCCCACCATCAGCGCCAACCGCTCGGCGGCCTGCAGGGAGGCTGCGGCCGTGCCCAGGTCGGCGTTGGCGTCGGGGCTCAGGGCGGCCACCACCCAGCCGGCGTCGCGCAGCTCGCCCAGGGCGTCGGGCCAGGGCTCGAGGCGGGCCCAGGGGAGCAGGAAGCTGGCGCCCACCGACACCCGCACCGTGCGCCGGTACAGGGGATCGCAGGCCCGGGGGCACAGCAGCACGCCATCTGCGCCCAGCCCCGCCGCGGTGCGGAACAGCGAGCCCAGGTTCTCCTGGTCGTTGACGGCCTCGACCACCAGCAGCCGCCGGGCATCGCCGGCCACCGCCTGCCAGGGGAGGGGAGGGGGGCGTTCGGCCACGGCCAGCACCCCCCGGTGCACGGTGAAGCCGGCCACCCCTTCGAGCACGTCGGGGGCCACCACGTACAGGGGCACGTCGCTGACCGGCTGGCCCAGGTCGACCGCGGCCCGGGCGGCCTTGGGTGCGGTGACGACCACCGACCGGGTGACCAGGGACGAAGCCAGCAGCCGGTCCACCGCCTTCCAGCCCTCGACCACGAACACGCCGGTGTCCTCGTCGCGCTGGCGGCGCCGGCCGGGGTCGCGCAGGTCCAGGTAGTCAGCCAGGCGGGGGTCGGCGGGGTCCTCGACCGGGGTGAGCATGAGCGCCATGGGCCGGGACCCTACCGAGGCAGCTGTGCTAGCAAGCGGGCCATGGTCGACCCGTCGAGCACCCAGGGTGTCGAGGAGACGGAGCCGTCATTGCCGTCACTGCTGGACGGCATCGCCACCACGCGTGCCATCCGCCGCTACCGCGACGAGCCCATCCCCACCGAGGACCTCAACCGGATCCTGTTCGCGGCCAGCCGAGCCCCGCAGGGCTCCAACCGCCAGGGCTTCCGCTTCATCGTGCTGCGCGACGGGCCCAAGGCCCAGGAGGCCCGCCGCCTGCTCGGCGCAGCCGCCCTGCAGCTGTGGGACGGCAAGCGGGGCAACGACGGCTACGACACCGGCTCGGGGGCGGTGGCCGACTCGCCCAAGGCCCGCATCGCCAACACCATGCAGTCCTTCTCCGACCACTTCGGCGAGGCGCCCGTCATCGTGCTGGCCTGCCTGTGGCTGCACCGTCCGGCCACGCTGTCCATGGGCGGGTCCATCTTCCCCGCCGTGCAGAACCTGATGCTGGCGGCCCGGGCCCTGGGCTACGGCGGCGTCATCACCGGGGTGCACGGCTGGTGCGAACCCGAACTGCGCCAGGTCCTCGGCCTGCCCTCCCCCGACGAGGTGGCCATCGCCGCCACCATCCCCCTGGGCCGACCCCGGGGCGGTCACGGTCCCGTCCGGCGTCGCCCGCTGGCCGAGATCGTCTACGAGGACGGCTGGGAGGAGCCGGCCCCGTGGGCCACCGACCCCCCCGGCAGCCGCTTCACCTCCCCCGGACCCCCCTCGGGCCTGCGCAAGTAGGTCCAGCGCGACCGATCCTGCGCAAGCAGCCCGCCTACGCCGGGTTGGCGCCGAGGAAGTCCAGGGTGACGTCGATGAACTTGAAGTCCTTGGGCGTCGAGTAGTGGTCGGCCTTGCGCAGGACCACGAGCTTGGCGTCGGGCAGGGCCTCGACCAGGGGATCGCCGGGGCCGGCCCAGTCGTTCTCGCCGATCACCACGAGCACGGGCACGGTCACGTTGGCCAGCGTCTTCTTGGTCACCGGCCACGGGTGCTTGCGCTGGATGAGGGCGGACAGGGCGTCACGGTCGACCTCGGGTGAGTCGGCCAGCTGGCTGAAGTACTGCGACGCCGGATCCTCGTCGTCGGGGTTGCCGGCGATCCCCCGCTGGATGGAGGCGGCCCGCTTGGCATCGACCTCGAACAGGTTGCGACCCACGCCCGAGGTGACGATGCGGCGGAAGCGCTCGGGGTGCTTGGCGGCGATGGCGAGGATGGTGCGGCTGCCCAGGGAGAAGCCCACGGCGTCGACCTGACCCTCGGGTAGCTGGTCGAGGATGTGCTGCTCGAGCTGGTCGTAGGCCTCGGGCTCGTGGGGCTTGGGGGCGTTGCCGTGACCCATGAGGTCGAGGGCCAGCACCTCTCGTCCCGAGTCGCCCAACAGGTCGATCCAGCCGTTCTCCCCCCAGGTCCGAGCGGCCGAGGTGGCCATGCCGTGGAGCAGGAGGACAGGGGGCTCGTTCATGGGCGCGGAGCATAGATCCGCTCCGGGCGGTCCGGTCAGGGGTCGCGCGCCTATCTCAGGGTGCGGTCCGTCGGCGGGCGGCGCGCCACACTGGTGGGGTGGGGGAGCCGCTCGAGATCAACGCCCACGTCACCATCGACCAGGACGAGCTCGAGTGGCGGTTCGCGCCGTCGGGCGGTCCCGGCGGCCAGCACGCCAACAAGACGGCCACCCGGGCCGAGGTCCGCTTCGACGTGGCCACCTCGCCCTCGCTCGACGACTACATGCGCGCCCGTCTGCTGGCCAAGCTCGGGCCCGAGGTGCGCATCTCGGTCGACGAGGAGCGCTCCCAGCTGCGCAACCGGCGCCTGGCCCTCGAACGGTTGCGGCGCCAGCTGGCCGACGCCCTGCTCGTGCCTCGCAACCGACGGCCGACCAAGCCCACGCGGGGTTCGGTGCAGCGCCGCCTCGACGCCAAGAAGCGCCAGTCGAACCGCAAGCGCGACCGTCGTGGCGATGGCGACTAGGTGCTGCCTCCGCCGTTCCCCTGGGGCGCCGGGGTCACGGCAAAGGGCGTCGACCAGGGACGGGAAGCCGGCATCGACCGTACCCCGAGCGGTCCCGGGTTAGACTCCACGGGGCGGTGACGGGCGGGACCGGCACGCCATGGACGTAGTGGTGAGACGTGGTGGCACAGCCGGGGCGGAACGGAGCGTGCGATGGGACCGAGGTTCGCGACCGCGATGAGCGGTCGGCCCCCGCGACGGGGACGAGGCGCGTCCGGCGCGCTGCAGGTCCGCTCGGCCCCGCCGGCCCGTGTCCGCTGACCCCGCGCCCACCGGCGCCCCGTCCGCGGTAGCTGCCGCCGGCATCGTGCTGGCGGTCACCCTGGTCGCGGCGGTGAGCGCCGTGCTCCTGGGGCCGCCCGGGCCCATCGTCGTGGGCGTGTTGGCCGCGGTGGCCACCTACGTCGCCCTGACCCGCCGACCATCGCCACCACAGGTCCCGGCTGCGGCCACCGACGCCACCCCGGTGAGGACGGCGACGTCCACGGCGGCTCCGAGCTCGGCCTCCCCGTCGGTGGCCTCCCCGTCGGTGGCCTCCCCGTCG
>JBBSLP010000025.1:0-68603 GCA_038255145.1 Acidimicrobiales bacterium | reverse complement strand
CCTGGCCGAAGCCGGCCTCATCGTGGGCCACAAGCGCGGCAAGTGGATGTGGTGGCGCGTCGCCCCCGACCGCCTCGACGCCCTCCGAGACGTCCTGCGGTGAACCCCGCCGTGGCCGTGCGGCCCCTCACCGCTGACGACTGGCCCGCCGTGGAGGCCATCTACGCCGCGGGCATCGCCACCGGGAACGCCACCTTCGAGACCGAGCCCCCCACCTGGGAGCAGTTCGACGCCGGCCGCGCCTCCGATCTCCGCCTGGTCGCCGTCGACAACCACGGGACCATCCTCGGGTCGGCTGCGGCAGCCGGGGTCAGCGACCGCAGCGTGTACGCCGGGGTGGTCGAGCACAGCGTCTACATCGACCCCCACGCCCAGGGCCACGGCGTCGGCCGCCGGTTGCTCAACGCCCTCGTCGAGCTGTGCGAGGACCGAGGCATCTGGACCGTGCAGTCGGGCATCCTCCCCGAGAACACGGCCAGCCTGGCCCTCCACGAACAGTGCGGGTTCCGGGTTGTCGGCCGCCGCGAACGCATCGGCGCCCACCACGGCCGCCGGCGCGACGTCGTGTTCGTCGAGCGCCGCAGCAACACCGCCGGCAGCTGAGAGACGGGGCCCCATAGCCAGGCCCTGCGGGGCACCTGGGGGCGACCACAGCGCGAGAAACGGCCCCCGCACCGGCAACGGTCCCCTGGGCCACGGGAGTGATGCGCGGCGCGGCCGCACGTGTCAGACCGACTTCTGACACATATCAGTAGGTTTCAGAGAGGCGCGGCGGAGGCTGGGATGACAGGACCGCGAGCGTCGTGGGCAGAGCGGCACCGGCCTTCGACGTGTACGGGCACCTGCTGCCCGCCCTCGACGACGCCGTCACGGCCCGCCTGGACATGGCGCTGCACGCGCCCCGCGGCCTGGGAGGCCGGGGATGAGCAAGGCCCGGTCATCAGACCGGGCCCTACCAGCGACTTCCCTGGTGGAGGTGAGGAGAATCGAACTCCCGACCTCTACGTTGCGAACGTAGCGCTCTAGCCGACTGAGCTACACCCCCAGGGCGCATCAACACTAGCGGCTCGGCGCTGGTGCCGTGCGAGCTGGTCCCCGTCTCCGGGTCGGCGGGCGCCACGGCCCGCCGGGCCGTCAGCGGTAGCCGCGGGCCGCGTCTCGCAGCAGTGCGGTGGGCTCGGCGCCCGACTCGCGGTGGGGCAGGAACGCCACCTTCATCTCCGCCTCGGCGGCCGAGCGCACGACGCGGACGGCGACGGCGATGTAGGCCACCAGCAGGGCGTCAGCGACGAGGTTGGCCATCCAGAACCAGCCACCGAGGGTGAAGCCGGCCACGGCGGTGGTCACCACCGAAGCGGCCAGCACGATGACGACGCGGCGGCGGCGCTCGGCGGCGACACGGCCCGCCCGCACCGGGGGGCGACCGTGGGGCCGGACCGGCTGGCGGACCTGGTTGCGCACGGCCTGGGCCTGGGGACGACGGGCGGCAGTCCCGCGGTTCCCCGAACCAGCACGGCCGAGCGGGTTGCCCCGCTCGAGAACGGCCAACTGCTTCTGGAAGTTCTTGATGGAATCACCGCCCTGGGACCGGCCTCGGCCCTGCAGCACAGGTGCTGCGAGCACGGCGATCCACATGGCAGCCAAGAACACCAACGTCAGAAGGGTGACGAGACCCACGCCCCATCCCTACCTTTTGGTTTGACGGCCGCGAACGGCCGGGCCGGCGTACTCGGACCGGAGATGCGGGCGGACCGTGCCCCTCCCACGCTGGAGGACACGTCTGGCCTTCTGGTGGCGCATCTCACATGACCGTGCCGAAATCGGTACTCCGTTGCGAATCGAACGAAGTGATTGCACTTGTACTACAGATGAGCGTCCGGATGCTAGCTGGTCGCCCTGGATTCACCTTGCGGACACCCCTACGAGCGACACATGTCACATGTTGTGCTCGGCCTCGCCCGTCGAGGGCTGCTCGCGCCGGTAGTTGCCCGAACGGCCTCCGGCCTTCTCCCACAGCGCCACCTGACCGATGACCATGGAGCGGTCGGCCGACTTGCACATGTCGTAGATGGTCAGCAGCGCCACCGAACAGGCGGTCAGCGCTTCCATCTCGACCCCGGTGCGGTCGACCGTGTCCACCTGGCACTCGACCTCGATGTGGTCGTCCTCGAGGCGGAAGTTGATGTACACCGAGCCCACCAGCAGCGGGTGGCACAGAGGGATGAGGTCCGACGTGCGCTTGGCGGCCTGGATGCCGGCGACACGGGCCACGGCCAACACATCGCCCTTGCTCACCGCACCCCGGGCCACCAGGGACGCCGTCTCCGGCTTCATGGTGACACGACCCCGGGCGACGGCCCGGCGGTAGGACGGTTCCTTGGGCGTCACGTCCACCATGCGGGCCCGTCCCAGCGGGTCGAGGTGGGTCAGCAACGGCTCGGGCATGGGGCGGAGCTTAACCACGGATCCCTCCGGCGCTCCACCACCCCCCGTGACCAGCCCGTCAGCCGCCGATCTGGCTCATGGAGCGGTTGGGGCGGATGAAGTTGACCTGCTCGAGCCCGTGGCCGTGGCCGGCCCACTTGCCGGCCACGGCTCGGGCCATCACCTCGGCCACGGCGTCGTCGTCGGCGCCCCGGCGGAGCAGCGAGCGCAGGTCGTCCTCGTCCGTGGCGAACAGGCAGGTGCGGAACTGGCCGTCAGCGGTGAGACGCACCCGGTCGCAGGTCGAGCAGAAGCTGCGGGTCACCGAGGCGATGACGCCGATCTCGCCCCCGCCATCGGCGTAGCGGAAGCGCTCGGCCGGAGCCGATCCCCGCACCACCGGCACCAGGGGGTGCACGGCGCCGATGCGCGCGACGATCTGGTCGTAGGTCACGACCTGGTCGGCCGTCCAACTCCGCTGGGCGTCGAGGGGCATGAACTCGATGAAGCGGACGATCACACCGGTACGTCGCCCGAACTCGGCGAAGTCGAGCACCTCGTCGTCGTTGACCCCGGACATGACGACCACGTTGAGCTTGACCGGGGCCAGCCCGGCGGCCAGGGCGGCTTCGATGCCCGTCAGCACCTTGTCGAGGGAGTCACGCTTGGTGATCTCGGCGAAGCGGTCCCGACGCAGCGAGTCCACCGAGATGTTGACCCGGCGCAGGCCGGCCCGGGCCAGGTCGTCGGCCACCAGGGCGAAGGTGGCCCCGTTGGTGGTCAGGGCCAGGTCCACCGGGAGCGGGGACAGCATGGCCACGAGGCGTGGCAGCTGGGCCCGCACCGTGGGCTCGCCCCCGGTGAGGCGGATGCTGTCCACGCCGAAGCGTTCGACGGCCACCCGGGCCACCCGGGTGATCTCCTCGAAGGACAGCAGGTCTTCCCGTGGCTGCCAGGCCATGCCCTCGGCGGGCATGCAGTACGTGCAGCGGAAGTTGCACCGGTCGGTGACCGAGATGCGCAGGTCACGGTGCACCCTGCCGTAGGAGTCCACCAGGGGGACGGGCATGGTGGGAGGTTAGCTGGGCGCTGCGGGCTGGGCGTCGGGCGCGCCTGGGTCCGCCGTTCCCTCGACCGGGTCCGGCGGGACTTTCGCCTGCGTTTACGGTGTTGCCGCGATGGTGCCGACCATGATCCGTTCGCTGCTGGGGACCGCCGCACTCGCGGCTGCTGGTGCCACCGCCACGATGCCGACGCACCCGGTGGCCGCAGGGCTCCTCCTGGCCATCGGCGCCGTCGCCGCTGCGGGCGCCAGTCGGGCCATCGTGGCCGCCCGCCCCGCCCCCGCCCCCGCCTACGTACCCGTTCGCCGTCGGCCCTGAGCCGACGAGCCCTGCCGGACCCGCCCTCGCAACGACCGTCCCCGGGAACGGACGATGCCCGGCCCCCCTCGGGGCCGGGCATCGTCGCGTTCGGGGGCTGCTCAGTCGAGCAGGTGGCGCTTGGCCAGATCGGTGAGGAAGAGGCGGAAGTCGGGGCCCAGCTCGGCATGGGCCAGGGCCAGCTCGACGGTGGCCCGTAGGAAGTCCTGCTTCTGGCCGATGTCGTAGCGACCCTCGCTGAACACGTAGCCGAGCATGCCCTCGTGGGCCATGAGGGTCTCCATGGCGTCGGTCAGCTGGATCTCGCCACCGTGGCCGGCCTTGACGTGGTCGAGCTCGCCGAAGATGGCCGAGGTGAACACGTAGCGGCCCATGACGGCCAGGTTGGAGGGGGCGTCCTCGGCCTTGGGCTTCTCCACCAGGCGGGTCAGGCGCATGAGCGACCCGCCCAGGGGCTCGGCCGCGGCACAGCCGTAGCTGGAGATCTCGCTCATGGGGAACTCCTTGAGCGCCACCACCGACTGACCGCTCTCGGCGTGGGCGGCGAGCATGGCCCGCAGCAGCTCACCGTCGTCCACCATGATGTCGTCGGGCAGCAGCACGGCGAAGGACTCGTCGCCCACGTGGCGTCGGGCCAGGGACACGGCGTGGCCGAGACCCAGGGGCTCGCCCTGGCGGACCGTGGTCACCTGGGCCATCTCGGCCAGGGCCCGCACGGCCGCGGCCTCGTCGTGCTTGCCCTTCTCCTCGAGGCGTCGCTCGAGCTCGTAGGCCCGGTCGAAGTGGTCCTCGATGGGCTTCTTGTACGGGCTCGACACCAGGAGGATGTCGTCGATGCCCGCGGCGACCGCCTCCTCGACGACGTACTGGATGGCCGGTCGGTCGACGACCGGCAGCATCTCCTTGGGGATGGCCTTGGTCACCGGGAGGAACCGGGTGCCCAGGCCTGCGGCCGGGATGACCGCCTTGCGGACCGCCTTCGCCATGGCTGGTGCGTCTCCTTCGCCTGCACGAGGATGTGGGGAGGATGTTGGGGGAACAGCCCCGTCGTCCCAGGATGCCCTGACCGGCACCGCTTCGCACCGCTTCTCGTCGCCCTGACGGCGGCGGGTATCGTTGGCACTCGGCGCGCTCGAGTGCCAGTCGAGCCGACCGGGAGGAGATCCGGGGCATGCCCACCTACGAGTTCCGCTGCAAGACCTGCGGCCAACACTTCGACGTCACCCGCTCGTTCACCGAGGAGGGCACCCCCGCCTGCACCAACTGCGGCGAGGAGATCGCGGTGGTCAAGGTCTTCCCCAAGGTGGGGATCGCCTTCAAGGGCAGCGGCTTCTACAAGAACGACAGCCGCTCCAAGGCGTCCTCCTCGTCCACGCCCGCATCCTCGGACAGCAGCAGCTCGAGCAGCAGCAGCGACTCGGGTAGCTCCTCCTCGTCGTCGACCCCGTCCGAGTCGTCGAGCTCGTCGAGCTCCTCCTCGGGGGGCAGTACCCCGGCCAAGAAGGACAGCGGCTCGGGGTCGTCGGGCGGGTCCTCCGGCGAATCCTCCGGCGGATCGTCGGGAGGGTCCTCGGGCGGCGGCTCCAGCACCACCCCCAAGGCGGCGGCGGGCTGAGCTTCCCGCTAGCTTCGGGCGCCATGTCCGACCCCCGACCGGTCGACGAACCGCTGGCCAGCATCGGCGTCTTCGGCGGTTCCGGCCTCTACTCCCTCCTCGACGACATCGAGGAGGTGGCCGTGGACACCCCGTGGGGGCCGCCGGCATCGCCGCTGCACATCGGCACCCTCGGCGGTCGGCGTGTGGCCTTCCTGCCCCGTCACGGCGCCCACCACCAGTTCCCCGCCCATCGGGTCAACTACCGGGCCAACATGGCCGCCATGCAACAGGCCGGGGTGGGGGCCATCTTCGCCCCGTGCTCGGTGGGCTCGCTGCAGGTGCACCTCGAACCCGGCCACTTCGTGGTCCTCGACCAGTTCGTCGACCGCACCTCGGGCCGGGCCGACACCTTCTTCGACGAAGGTGCCAACCACACCACCATGGCCCACCCCTACGACGACGCCCTGAGCACGGTGTTGGCCGAGGCGGCCCGCGCCGAGGGGGTGACCGTGCACGAGGGCGGCACGGTCGTCGTCATCCAGGGCCCCCGCTTCTCGACCATGGCCGAGTCGCGCTGGTTCTCCCAGATGGGCTGGGACGTGGTGAACATGACCCAGTACCCCGAGGCCGCCCTGGCCAAGGAGGCCGGCATCCCCTATGCCGCCGTGGCCCTGGTCACCGACTACGACGCCGGCCTCGAAGGCCGCGACGACATCGAGCCCGTGACCATGGACCAGGTCTTCCAGTTCTTCCGCTCCAACGTCGAGCGGGTTCGCGGCGTGCTGCACCGGGCCATCGCCACCACCCCCCTGTCGCCAGCGCCCTAGCGCCCTGCGCCGCTCGAGCCAGCCCGACCCGGCTGCCCTGGTCCTGCCGGCGCGGCGCGCCATGATGCGCTTGGTGCTGCGCCGCCGGTCACCCCGTCGATTCGACGACGATTCGCTGTGGTGATGGCCGTCACGATGGCAGCGCATCGGCCCCGCATGAGCACGCCTGCGCTCCACCCGACGGCCCGGCCCCCGGCGGCGGGCCAGCGGGGTCAGTCGACGGTGGTGGAGGGCACGATGCGGGGGCGCCAGCGGCGTGCCGCGTCGAAGTGGTGGCCGACCACCTCGGCCTGGGCCAGGGACGCGAGGAAGGACGCCGGCCCGTCGAAGTCGGGCATCTCCACGTAGGCAGCACCCAGGGCCTCGGGCACGTGGGCGTCGCTGCCCGCCCCGGCCAGCACCCCCCGCTCCACGGCGAAGTCGGCCGCCTTCTGGTTCAGGCTGGCCAGGGAGGTCTTGGCGTTGTACGCCTCGACGGCGTCGACCAGACCCAGCTCCACCAGCTCGACCAGGGCGTGCTCGGCCAGGTTGGTGCGCAGGGGATCGAAGGGGTGGGGCACGTAGACGAGGGCGCCCTGGGCCCGGATGCGCTCGGCCACCTCGAGGTGGCGCAGCCCGAAGGGGATGCGCTCGCTCATGAACAGGCCGATGACCTCACCCACGTGGGTCTTGATCTCCTCGCCCACGATGACCCGACAGGGCAGCACCTTGGCCAGCTCGAAGGCACCCTTGATGGCGTTGTGGTCGGTGATGCACAGCACATCGATCCCCGCAGCCACCACGGCCTCTTCGACCTCGTCGGGCGTGGTCGTCGAATCACCCGACCACATGGTGTGGGTGTGCATGTCGACCCGCACCCAGCCCGGCCGCTGCGGCTGGCCCAGGTGGGGGTGGCGTTCGACGGCGGCGGGCGAGGGCAGCATCTGCGCCAACGGTAGATGCCTCCACCCCGACACGCCCAACGCCACGGACGGTGCGCCCGGCGCCACGGGAACCTGGCGGCGGGTGGCGGGGCAGCGGCGCCGGTAGGCTCCTTCCGTTCCACGGACCCTTCGGAGGAGGCAGGCCGGTGCCCCAGGTAGGACGGCGCTGACCGCCCCCACCCCGCGGCGCCACCGGGCCCGACGGGGCCTACCCGCCAAGGTGACCGGAGCGGGCGCGGCGGCCGCGGCGCTCAGCGTGGCCACGGCGCCCCCGGCCTGGGCCCACGGCGGCGCCGGCGGGTCACTGCCCCTCGAGACCTGGCAGCTGGCCTGGGGGGCCGGCGCCATCGTCGTCATCCTCTTCGGCGTGCTCGGCGTGGTCTGGGTCACCCCCCGCCTGGCCGAGGCCGCGGTGGGCACCGCCGTGCCCCGACCCGTCGACGTGGCCGCCCGCGCCGTGGGCATCGGGGGCCGGGTCGTGGCGCTGGGGGTGTTGGCCCTGACCCTGGCCGCGGCCTTCCTGGGCCCGGCCCAGGTCTCGGGCAACCCCACCCCGCTGCTCGTCTACCTGGTGTTCTGGATCGGCCTGCAGATCCTGTCCCCCCTGGTGGGGGACGTGTGGGGAGCCATCAGCCCCCTCGACACCCTGGCCCGGGCCCTGGTCGGCGGCGGCCTCGGCCGTCACGACCGGCCCGTGCCCGACGGCCTGGTCCGCATCACCGCCCCGGCCGGCATCGTCGCCCTGGGCTGGTTCATGCTCGCCTACCACTCGCCAGCCACCCCCCGGGTCCTGGGCTGGGCCGTGCTCGTCTACGTCGTCGCCCACCTCGGCCTGGTGGCCCGCTACGGCCGGGGCTGGCTGGCCCGGGGCGAGAGCTTCACCGTCTACTTCGCCCTATTGGCCAGCCTGGCCCCCTTGGCCCGCACGCACGACGACGACGGGGGGCCCGGTCCCCTCCGCCTGAGACCGCCGGTGGCCGGGCTGGGCGCGGTGACCGGCAGCCCGGTGCTCCTGGCCGTGGTGCTCAGCGCCCTGGGGGTGGTCACCTTCGACGGCCTCAGCCGGTTGCCGTGGTGGCTGAAGACGACCGACACCCACCGCGGCTGGGACTTCACCCTGTTGGGCACCCTGGGCCTGGCCTGGAGCATCGCCCTGGTGGCTGCGGCCTACCTGACCGCGGCATGGTTGTCGGGCCGTCTGGCCGGGCGTGGGGCGGACGAGGTGGGCCGGGCCTTCGTCCCCGCGCTCGCCCCCCTGGCCGTGGTCCTCACCGTGGCTCACTACGCCTGGCCCATCATCCTCGACAGCCAGACCCTGGCCATCCAGCTGACCGACCCCTTCCTGCGGGGCTGGGACCTGCTGGGCGCGGCCGACTGGTACGTGAACTACTCGGCCGCCACCACCGGGCAGGTGGCCTGGGCCCAGTTCGCCCTGGTGGTGGCGGGCCACGCCGCCGCCGTACTCGTCCTGCACGACCGGGCCCTGCGCCGCGAGCGCCACGACCTGGCCCTCAAGGTCCAGTACCCGCTGTTGGCCCTGGTCGTGGCCTCGGCCGTGGGCGGCATGGCCCTCGTCCTCACCGTCTGACCAGGTCGCCCCGGCCCGGGATGCCGGCCCCGGAAGGCGGCGCTCAGGTGCCGGACAGGGCGACCTCGGAGATGACCAGGGGAGCCGAGCCCGACCCCGAGGGCAGCCACTCGATGTGGCCACCGACGGCGATCACGTCGAGCAGCAGGCGCTGCAGGGTGGAGGCGATGGTGACCTCGCGCACCGGCTCGGCCAGCTGCCCGTGGCGGATCATCAGGCCCTCGGCGCCGACGGAGAAGTCGCCCGAGGTGGCGTTCACCCCCGAGTGCAACCCGGTCATGGACTGCACGAGGAAGCCGTGGTCGACCCCGGCGATGAGCTCGTCGAGCGTGCCCGAACCCGGGGTCACGGCCAGGGCCTGGGCGCCCACGCCGGGCAGGGAGCGGGCGCCGCGCACGGCCGAACCGGTCGACGCCGTGCCCGAGCGACGGCCGGTGTAGCTGTTGTGCAGGAAGCCCTGGAGCACCCCGGCATCGAGCAGCACGTTGCGCCGGCAGGCCAGGCCCTCGCCGTCCCACGTGTCCGCCCCCAGGGAGCGGGGGTCGGTGGGGTCATCGACCAGGGTCAACAGCGGCGAGGCCACCAGCTGGCCCACCCGCTCGCCGAACGGGGAGCGGCCCTTGAGCACGACCTCGCCCGACAGGGTCCCGGCCACGATGCCCAGCACGGTGGCGGCCAGGCGAGGTTCCAGCACCAGGGCCAGGCGCTGGGTGGGCACGGGCTTGCCGCCGAGCAGACGGGTGGCCCGTTCGACGGCGTCGGCCGCCACCCGCTCGACGTCGAGGGCGGCGGGGTCGCGGCCCACATCGACGCCGTAGCCGGTCATGGTCTCGCTGCCGTCGCTGGCCAGGGAGGACACCGACAGCCAACACGAGGTGGAGCGGCCCACCGAGCGGGGCCCGGTGTTGGTGACGATGGCGAACTCACCGGCCGAGTCGCCGTAGGACGACTCGCGCACCCCGGTGATGCGGGGGTCCCCGGCGAGCACGGCCCGTTCCAGCTCCAGGGCCAGGGCCACCTTGCGGGCGGGGTCGGTGCTGGTGACGGCGGGGTTCCACAGGTCGTGGACCACGGGGGCGACGCCGTCGGCCTCGGCCAGGCCGTTCCACTGGTCGGGCTGGGCGAACCCGGCGTTGTCCCTGGCGTCGGCCAGGGCATCGGCGAGGGCGTCCTCGTCGAAGGTGCCGCAATGGGCGAAGCCCTGGCGACCCTCGGTGATGACCCGGATGCCCACGCCGAAGGAGGTGGCCGAAGTGAACGACTCCACCTCGCCCCGGTAGGCCTTGACCGAGGTGCTGGTGGAACTGGCCACGGCCACTTCGAGCTGCTCGCCGGGACGGGCCTGGCCCACCCAGCGCTCGGCCAGGGCCAGTAGGTCGTGCTCGCCGGCGGGCGTCGTCTCGGCGGTGGAGACCGGGGTGCTCATCAGGCCGCCGTCCCGCCGACGGTGAGGGCGGGCACCCGCAGGGTCGGGGTACCGGTGCCCACGGGCACCCCCTGGCCGTCCTTGCCACACGTGCCCGGGCCCCCCATGGCGAAGTCGTCGCCCACGGCATCGATGGCCCCCAGGGCGGCGGGACCGTTGCCGATGAGGTTGCCGTCGCGGATGGGCTCGGTGATCTCGCCCCCCTCGATCAGGTAGGCCTCGGTCATGCCGAACACGAAGTCGCCGCTGGCCGTGTTGACCTGCCCGCCGCCGAGCTGGGCCACGTAGATGCCCCGCTCGGTGCTGGCCACGATCTCGTCGGGGTCACTGGTGCCCTGGCCGATGAAGGTGTTGGTCATGCGCACCATGGGCAGGTGGCGGTAGCTCTGGCGACGGCCGTTGCCCGAGCTGGGGCGGTGCGCCTTGCGGGCCCGCAGGTGGTCCCACAGGTAGTCGGTGAGCACGCCGTCCTCGATGAGCACGTTGCGCTGGGCGGGCCGGCCCTCGTCGTCGATGCCGTAGCAGCCCCACTCCCCCGCCATGGTGCCGTCGTCGATCACCGTGACCAGGGGGGAGGCCACCTGCTCCGCCACCCGACCGGCGAAGGCCGAGGCCCCCTTGGCCACCAGGTCGGCCTCGAGGCCGTGCCCGCAGGCCTCGTGGAAGAGGATGCCGCCGGATCCCGAGGCGATGACCACGGCCATGGTGCCCGACGGCGCCGGGCGGGCCGCCAGCTTGCGCAGGGCCCGGCCGGCGGCGGTGCGGGCCAGCTCCTCGACGTCGTAGGCGTCGAACAGCTCCCACCCCGCGGTGCGGCCGATGGTCTCGCGCCCCGTCTGCAGGCCGGCGTCGCCCTTGGCCACGCAGGACACCGAGAACAGGCTGCGCACCTGCTCGTCGCCGACGAAGGTGCCTTCGGAGCTGGCCACCAGGGTGCGCCGGCGGGAGTCGGAGTAGCGGGCCGCGACCTGGACGATGCCCTCGCCGGGGGCGGTGCCCTCGAGGCGGGCGGCCCGGGCGGCCTCGTCGGCCCGGCCCAGCAGGGCCACCTTGGCCGCCTTGGCGATGGTCGAGGGGTCGATCTCGCCGTCGGGGCGGCGGCGCACGAGCTGACCGCCACCGTGCAGGGCCAGCTCGCGCACGGCGCCGGCGGGGGCGTGGGCGGCCACGGCCGCGGCGGTGCGGGCCGCAGCCAGCAGGCCGGCCTCGGACAGGTCGGCGGTGTGGGCGAACCCGGTGGTGTCACCGACCACGACGCGCACGCCGGCGCCCCGGTCCCGGCCGGTGACCACGTCCTCGACGCGACCGTCGTCGAGGGAGGCACTGGTGGAGCGCACGTCCTCGGCGAACACCTCGGCGAAACCGGCGCCGGCGGACAGGGCGGCGTCCAACGCCCTGCGCACCACCGCCTCGTCGATCAGGGCCGATCCAGACGCGCCCGATGTGTTCGCGGCTGATCTGCTGGCGGTTCTAGCGGACATGGCGACCCTCCCGGGCGCCGGCCAGGCAGGGGACCGGTCGGCACCAGCACGTTGTGTCAAGACTGGGGTGACGGAACTGATCCCGCGACTGATCTGGTGCCAGCCGATGTGACCGACGGCTGGTGACCCGCGCCGAGCGGCCTTATGGTACCGACGGTGGAGACCGAACCAGGGTTACGTGGCGAGGTGACCCTCGTCGTGGGCGAGGCCGATACCGCGGTCTCGATGCGGTCGGGGGACGTCCCCGCGCTGGCCACGCCCAGGTTGCTGGCCCTGTGCGAAGAGGCCACCGTGGCCGCGCTCGACGGCAAGCTCGAACCGGGGCGCACCACGGTGGGCATGCGGGTCCAGCTCGACCACCTGGCCCCCACCGCCGTCGGTGTGCAGGTACGGGCCGAGGCCGTGCTCGAGAAGGTCGAAGGGGCGAAGCTCACCTTCACCGTCTCCGCCCGCGACGAGCGGGGCCTGGTGGGCGTGGGCCGGGTGACCCGGGTCATCGTCAGCCGCGAGCGGTTCCTCGAGAAGCTCGAGCACTGAGCGCGGCGCCCGGATCGGGTGACCGGGCCGCCACCGAATCCGGCGGATCTGCGCGATCGACGCGACGAACCGGTGACGGCGACCATCATCTGACCATCATCTGACCAGCAGGTGACGGCACGGTGGCCGGTAGGGTGGACGGGCGCCGAGGACATCGCCCCCGCGCGCGTCGAGCTGTCGACGCCGCCCCGACGAGGTCGCGGACGGCGCCTGGGCCAGGATGGAGCGGATGCTGCAGGAGAACGCCACGGCTGATCGCCAGCCCCGGGCCGTGCGCCTGCACTGGTACATCGAGGCCGCCGCCATCCTCGCCTTCTACGTCGTCTACTCCTGGGTGCGGAACCAGTACGGCTCGGCCACGGTGGCCCCGGCCCTCGCCCTGCACAACGCGCAGCGGGTCGTCGACATCGAGCGCAGCCTGGGGCTGTTCGTCGAGCCCCACGTGCAGCACGCCTTCCTGGGCTGGTCGTGGTTCGTCCGGATGTGGAACATCTACTACGGCACCCTGCACTTCATCGTCACCGCCGGTGTCCTGGTGTTCCTGTTCCGTCGCCGCCCTGACCGCTACCGGGTGATGCGCACGACGCTGGGCTTCACCACCGCCCTGGCGCTGATCGGCTTCACCCTGTTCCCCCTCATGCCCCCCCGCCTGCTCAACGACGTGGGCACCTGGGGTGGCGGCGACCTCAGCTTCGACTTCGTCGACACGCTGTCGCGCTACGGCGGCCTGTGGTCCTTCGACTCCGGAGGCATGGCCGCGGTGTCCAACCAGTACGCGGCCATGCCCAGCCTGCACATCGGCTGGTCCCTGTGGTGCGCCCTGGCCATCTGGCCCGTGGTGCGCAACCCCTGGGTCCGGGGGCTGTTCGCCTGCTACCCCCTGGTGACCCTGTTCGCCATCGTGGTCACGGCCAACCACTTCTGGCTCGACGCCGTGGGCGGTGTGGCCGTGCTCTGCGTCGGTTACGCCCTGGCCCGGCGCTGCGATCCCCTCCTGGCCCGCGTGCGCAACCAGCGGGGCCAGGGACGGCGATCGGCCGACGACGAGGACACGGTGGGCGCGACCACGTCGGCCCGCACGGGCTGACGCCCCTGCAGAGCCACTCGCCGCGACCCAGCGCTACGGTGATCCCAGGGCGACGCCGGGACGCGCCGGCCTGCTGGCCGCACACCCTTCGACCCCAACCGACAGGGAGACCCAACGGCATGCTCCTCGAGACGATCACCTGCCCGGCGGACCTGCGCACGCTCGACTCCCAGGAGCTCGCGGCGCTGGCCGAGGAGATCCGCCAGGTCATCGTGGAGCGGGTCAACGCCAACGGCGGTCACCTGGGTTCGAACCTGGGCGTGGTCGAGCTCACCCTGGCCATGCACCGCGTCTTCGACTCGCCCGACGACATCCTGTTGTGGGACACCGGGCACCAGACCTACGTGCACAAGCTCGTCACCGGCCGCCAGGACTCCTTCGAGACGCTGCGCCAGCCCGACGGGCTGTCGGGCTATCCGTCGCGGGCCGAATCCCCCCACGACTGGGTGGAGAACAGCCATGCCTCCACCGTGCTGTCCTACGCCCACGGGCTGGCCACGGCCGAGGACCCCGAGCTCGGCGGCAGGGGACGCCGGGTGGTGGCCGTGATCGGCGACGGCTCCATGACCGGGGGCATGGCCTTCGAGGGCCTGAACAACCTGGGCCACTCGGGGCGCCGGGTCATCATCATCCTCAACGACAACGGTCGCTCCTACGCCCCCACGGTGTCCCTGCTGTCGGCCAGCCTCATCAAGGTCCGCCTCGACCCCCGCGGGGTGCGGCTGCAGGACCGGGTGGAGCGCAAGGTGCGGGGCCTGCCCCTGGGCGGCACCCTCGAGCGCGGGTGGAACGCCACCAAGGCCGCCATCAGGGAGATGTGGGAGCCCCGGGCCTTCTTCGAGGACCTGGGCGTGCGCTACGCCGGACCCGTCGACGGCCACGACATCGCCGCCCTGGAGGCGGCGTTGACCAACATGGCCGACTTCGCCGACGGCCCCATCGTCCTCCACGTCCTCACCGAGAAGGGCCGGGGGTACGCCCCGGCCGAGAACGACCCCATCAAGAAGCTCCACGACATGTCGGACTTCAAGTCGGGCACGTACACCGCGGCGTTCTCCGAGGCCCTGCTCAAAGAAGCCGAGCTGCGGCCCGAGGTGGTGGCCATCACCGCGGCCATGCCCGACTCGACCGGCCTGCTGCCCTTCAAGGACCGTTTCCCCCGCCGCTTCTTCGACGTCGGCATCGCCGAGCAGCACGCGGTGACGTCAGCCGCGGGCATGGCCATGGGAGGCCTGCGCCCCGTGGTCGCCCTGTACTCGACGTTCCTGGCCCGTGCCTTCGACCAGATCAACCTCGACGTCGGCCTGCACGGGTGCCCGGTGGTGTTCTGCCTGGACCGGGCGGGCATCACCGGCGACGACGGCCCCTCGCACCACGGCGTGCTCGACCTGGCGCTGTTGACCAAGGTGCCGAACATGACCGTCTTCGCCCCCTCGTCCTACCAGGACCTGCAGCAGATGCTGCACGACGCCCTGGACATCACCACGGGGCCGGTGGCCATCCGCTGGCCGAAGACCGCGGCCGTCAACGTGGGCGAGGCCGAGGTCGGCCACGGTGTGCACGCCCGCCGGGTGCGCCGGGGCGCCGACGTGTGCGTGCTGGCCGTGGGCAAGATGCTGGCCGCGGCCAACGAGGCCGCCGCCGGCCTGGCCCAACGGGGGGTCGAGGCCACGGTGTGGGACGTGCGGGCGGTCAAGCCCCTCGACCCCGAGATGGTGGCCGACGCCGCCACCCATCCCCTCGTCGTCACCATCGAGGACGGCGTGCGCGTCGGTGGGGCGGGGTCGGCCCTGGCCGACGCCATCAGCCAGGCGTGCACCGCCGGCGAGCGCATCCCCCGGGTACGCATCCTCGGTGTGCCCGTGGCCTACCTGCCCCACGGCAAGCCCGACGCCATCCTCGCCGAGCTGGGCCTGGACGGAGCTGGGGTGGAGACCGAGGTGACCCGCCTCCTCGGCCTCGACGTGGTGCACGCCGAGCGCTGAGCCCACCCGATCACACCGCTGTCGGTCGGCCCCGGACCCGATGCCGAGGCGGGGACGACGTGGTACAACCGACCCCATGGCCGCCTTCCGCAACACCGTCGTCGACCGGGACGAGCTGCGCACGATCTACCGCCAGCCCAGCCCCGGCGTACAGCGTAAGAAGATCGACCACGTCGACGCCGGCGCCCGGGCTTTCATCGCCGCCGCCCCGTTCTGCCTGGTGGCGACGTCGTCATCCGAAGGACGCTGCGACGTGTCCCCCCGGGGCGGGCCCGCGGGCTTCGTCCGCGTCCTCGACGAGAAGCGGCTGGCCATCCCCGACCTGAGCGGCAACAACCTGCTCGACTCGCTGGAGAACATGCTCGGCAACCCCCACATCGGGCTGCTGTTCGTGCTGCCGGGCCGGGACGAGACCCTGCGCCTCGAGGGTCGGGCGTCGCTGACCACCGATCCCGAGGTGCTGTCGCTGTGGGACGGTGAGCTGCGCCGGCCCAGGCTGGCCGTGGGCGTCGAGGTGGGCGAGGTCTACATCCACTGCGCCAAGTCCTTCCGCCGGGCCGAGGTGTGGGACGCCACCACCTGGGACCGCTACACCTCGGCCCCCGACGTGTGCGAGCTGGTCATCGACGCCATGAAGCTCGACGTGACCGTGGACGCGGTGCGGGCCGACCTGGAGAAGGCCTACCTGCGGGACCTGACCGACGAGCGCGACATCTGAAGGCTCCCTGGCGCTCACCGGCGCAGGGCCGGCACGCGGGAGGGCCCGGCCGCCGAAGCGACCGGGCCCTGCGTTCCCCCCTCGTTGAACCTGTCGAGCGGTCATCGATCAGCGAGCTGACCGATGCGGCTCGGTCAGCCGAGCTCGGTGCCCCAGATGGAGATGAAGCTCACGCAGGCGCCGGGCTGGCCGCCCAGGTTGTGCGTCAGCGCCAGGGTCTTGTTGGTCTTGATCTGGCGCTCGGCCGGGGCCTGGCCCCGGAGCTGCAGCCAGGCCTCGAACAGCATGCGCAGGCCCGAGGCACCGATGGGGTGCCCGAAGGACTTGAGGCCACCGTCGGGGTTGACGGGCAGGTCACCGTCGAGGTCGTACGTCCCGGCCAGGACTTCCTTCCAGGCGGTGCCGCGCTCGGCGAAGCCCAGGTCCTCCATGAGGACGAGCTCGGTGGGCGTGAAGCAGTCGTGGACCTCGGCCATGGCGATCTGGCCACGGGGATCGGTCACGCCGGCCTGGGCGTAGGCGTCCTCGGCACACTTCTCCACCTCGGTGAAGGTGGTGTAGTCGTAGTCGGGGTCCATGGGGCCGAAGGCGGGACCGGCGGTGAAGGACAGGGCCTTCACGTACAGCGGGTGGTCCGTGTACTTGTGGGCATCCTCGGCCCGCACGATGATGGCGCAGGCCGAACCGTCGGAGACGCCGGAGCAGTCGAAGATGCCCAGCGGACCAGCCACGAGCGGGCTGTTGCAGATGACGTCCTTGCCGACTTCCTTCTTGAACTGCGCCCGGGGGTTCAGGGCGCCGTTCTTGTGGTTCTTCCAAGCGATGCGGGTCATGACCTCCTTCATGGAGTCCGTGTCCACGCCGTACTTGTTGCCGTAGGCCGGGGCCAGCAGCGAGAAGGTGGCCGGGGCGGTGATCGACGGGTCGGTGCCGTCGGCCGGGGGCCGGGCGCCGGTGAGGCCGGAGAAGCCCGAGTCCTTGAGCTTCTCGACGCCGACGGCCATCACGGTGTCGTACGCGCCGGAGGCGACGGCGTAGCACGCGTTGCGGAAGGCCTCGGAACCCGTGGCGCACATGTTCTCGAGGCGCGTGACGGGCTTGTAATCGAGCTTCAGCGGGCGGCTGAGGCCCAGGCCGGAGACGGCGGAGCCCATGGTGCCGAACCAGTAGGCGTCGATCTGCTCCTTGGCGATGCCCGAGGTGCGGAACGCCTCCTCGGTGGCGTCGATGAGGAGGTCATCGACGCTCTTGTCCCAGTGCTCGCCGAAGGGCGTGCAGCCCATGCCGACGATGGCGACCTTGTCCCTGATGCCGTTCGAACCCATGCTTGCTCCCTCGTGGTCGAAGACCTGGCGCCAGATTACCCGACGGCGCGGTCAAGTCCAGTTCGTGTAGGCGTACATCTAGGCGCCTACGGTGGGACCCATGCCCCGCATCCAGGTGTACCTGCCCGATGACCTGCACCGGGAGCTCAAATCGCGGGGCCTGGCCGCCTCCGAGCTGCTGCAGCAGGCGGTGCGGGCCGAGATCCGCCGCCTCGACCTGCTGACGGCCACGACCCGCCACGTGGTGGCGCTCGAGGCCGAGGTGGGCGAGCCCCGGGCGACGGAACGGGAGCGGGCCGAGCTGGTGGCCCGACGACTCGGACGGCGCTGACGTGCTCGTGCTCGACGCCGGGGCCGTACGTCTGCTGGCCGAGCGGTCGACCCGGTCCCTGGCCCTGTTGGTGGCCCTGCGCGACCAGGGCCTGTGGCCGGCCGTGGTGCCCGCCCCCGTGCTCGTCGACTGCCTGTCGGGTGACGCCGAGACCGACGAGGGCATCGAACGCTTCCTGACCACGGTCGACGTGGTGTGCGAGGTTCCTGAAGCCCTGGCCCGCCGGGCAGCGTGGCTGCGCACGGCCGCGGGCCGAGGCTCGACCACCGAGGCCCTCATCGTGGCCCTGGCCGAACCCGGCGGCGCCATCCTCACCCGCACCAACGTGCGCATCGAAGCCATGGCCCTCCAAGCCGACAGCGTCTTCGTCGAACGGGCCTGACCCCGGGCCGGTGCGCTCCCGGCCGGCGTGGCCGGTGGGTCGTTCGGCGGCTGCTGGGTCTGCTGCTGCTGGGGAAGAGGGGTCGCGGCTACCGGGGAATCCTGGCAACTGTGAAGGCTCTACCCCCGCCACGGGGCTGAATGCTTCACTCTTGCCCAGGTCAGGGGCCCAACCGGGGTCAGCGACGCCGAGCGGGATCGACTGGCCACCCGGCGTCAACATCGGAGCGAGGCCACGCCGCAGCGGAGCCCCTCATTCCCCAGCAGCAGTCAGACCCAGCGGCCGCAGGACCACGTGCCCGCCACGGCAGGCCCGAGGGCACCCCAACCGGGCCCTAACGCACCGCCGCCTGTCAGATGGCGAAGCCGACGAGCTTGGTGTCGAGGTACTCGAGGATGCCGGCCTGGCCGCCCTCACGGCCCACGCCCGACTCCCCCACCCCACCGAAGGGGGCGGCCGCCGCGGTGGGGTTGATGTCGTTGACGCCGACGATGCCGAAGCGCAGCTTCTCGATGGTGCGCCAGGCCCGGCCCAGGTCGTTGGTGTACACGTAGCTGGCCAGCCCGTACTCGGTGTCGTTGGCCATGGCCAGGACCTCCTCCTCGGTGTCGAAGGGGATGACCGGAGCCACGGGGCCGAACGTCTCCTCGCGGTAGATGACCATGTCGGGGGTGACCCCGGTCAGCACCGTCGGCGCGTAGAAGTGGCCGGCGGCCAGTGCACCCTCGGTCAACCGCTTGCCGCCCGTCACCACCGTGGCCCCCTTGGCCACAGCGTCGCGCACCTGGCGGTCGACCTTGTCGATCGAATCGGCGTCCACCAGCGGCCCGATCTGCACGCCATCGGTGAAGCCCGACCCGGCCGACATCCTGGCCAGACGGCCGGCCAGGGCCTCGACGAAGCGGTCGACCAGTGGCCGCTGCACGTAGAGCCGGTTGGGGCAGATGCAGGCCTGGCCCGTGTTCAGCACCTTGACCATGGCCGCCCCCACCGCAGCGCGGCCGGGGTCGGCGTCGTCGAACACGATGAACGGGGCGTGGCCGCCCAGCTCCATCGACACCCGCTTCATGGTCGGCGCCGCCTGGGCCATGAGCTGCTTGCCCACCTCGGTGGACCCGGTGAAGGTCAGCTTGCGCACGATCGGGCTGTTCAACAGCGCGGCGCCCACGGGCACGGGATCCGAGGTCGTCACCAGGTTGGCCACGCCCGGGGGCAGGCCGACGTCGTGGAAGATGCGGAACACCTCGATGGCGCACAGCGGGGTCTGCTCGGCCGGCTTGAGCACCACGGTGCACCCCGCGGCCAGGGCGGGCCCGAGCTTGCGGGTGATCATGGACACCGGGTAGTTCCACGGCGTGATGGCCGCGCACACCCCCACGGGCTGGTGCAGGACCATGAAGCGCTGGTCGGCCCGCGACGAGGGGATGGTCTGGCCGTAGACCCGCTTGGCCTCCTCGGCGAACCACAGCAGGAAGTCGGCCGCGTAGCCCACCTCGTTGCGGGCCGCCCGCAGGGGCTTGCCCTGCTCGGACGTCATCAGCTTGGCCAGGTCCTCGCGCCGCTCCAGCATGAGCTGGTGGGCCGCGGCGAGCTTCTCCGAGCGCTGGTAGGCGGTGAGCCCGGCCCAGCCGTCGAACGCTTTGGCCGCGGCGGCGATGGCGTCCGCCGCGTCTTCGCCACCCCCGTCGGCCACCTTCTCGAGCACCTCGCCGGTGGCGGGATCGGTCACGTCGAACGTGGCGCCCGATGCTGCGGACCGCCACTCCCCATCGATGTAGAGCACGGCGGGGACGCTAGCCCGGCAGCACCCCCAGGGCCCGCAGGACCGTGGCCTGGTCGTAGTAGTCGGCGCTGGCCCGGATGCGCCCGTCGGCGACGTCGAGCTCGAAGGTGGTGACCCCCTCGACGGTGAAGGGCCGACCGGCGGCGCCGTCGCCGGGCACCAGGGTCACGTTGGTGGCCGACAGCGTCCACTCGATGTGGGCCCGTTCGCCCGCCTGGGCCACGCTCCGCAAGCGCCAGCGCAGGTCCTGGGTCAGCACCTCGGCGTACTCGTGGGCGAACCCGGCGATGAACGGGCCCTTGGCCACCAGCCCGGTGGGCACGTCGCGGTAGGTGCCGTCGGCCGTGTACAGCTCGGCCAGGGCTCCGCCGTCGTGACCGTCCCAGGCTGCGATCCAGGCGTCGACCCAGGCGGGGACTTCGGAGCTGGTCTCGCTCATCGGCGTGTGGCCTCCGGGACGGGGTGGGGACGGGCTGCACGGTAGGCGACGCGCCCCACCACGACCGGGCCCGCCGCTCGGACCGTCGGCCGCCGGCGGATGCCGCGATACTGCGCACATGGCCGATCGCAACGTGCTGGGTGGCGAGCTCGAGCTGTGTGGCACCGAACCCCTCACCGGCTTCTTCCGGGACGGGTCGTGCACCACCGGCCCCGAGGACCGGGGCAGCCACACCATCTGCGCCGTCGTCACCGCCGAGTTCCTCGAGCACCAGCGCCAGATCGGCAACGACCTGAGCACGTCGCGCCCCGCCCTGCGCTTCGTGGGCCTGGTCCCCGGCGACCGCTGGTGCGTGACCGCCATCAACTGGCTGCGGGCCCACGAGGCCGGCGCCGCCGCCCCCGTCGTGCTGGCCTCGACCCACGAGCGGGTGCTCGACATCGTGCCCCTGGCCGCGCTGCAGTCCCACGCCGTCGACGTGCCCGCCGACCTGACCGGTCTCGAGGACTGAGCGCCCCGCCGGTCCTAGGCTCCGCCGACATGCCTGGCGCAGGGGAAGAGCAGATCCAAGGGGTGGGGCTGTCGCCGCTCGAGCGCGCCCTGTCCCACCTGCTGACCATCGCTCCCCACCTGACACCCGACCGGCTGGCGGAGAACGTGCGCGAAGTCGCGGCCCTGCTCGGCGGCCGCGACACCGTGCTCCTGCTGGTCGACCTGGCCCAGCACGAACTGCTGCCCGTCGGCGACGAGGCCGGGACCCGGGCCCAACCCGTGGAGGGTTCGGCCGCGGGGGCCGCCTTCCGCGACGAGGCCACGGTCACCGAACCCGTCGACGGCGGCATCCGGCGCTGGATCCCCATCCTCGATTCGGCCGAGCGGGTCGGCGTCCTCGGCACCACCACCGACGTGACCGACGCGAGCGACGCGACCGACGCGACCGACGACCGGGCCATCGAGGCCCGGTGGGTGCTGCTGGCCGGCCTGCTCGGCGAGCTGGTGGTGACCAAGTCGCGGTACGGGGACGCGCTGTCCACGGCCCGCAGGACCAAGCCGGTCACGCTCACGGCCGAGCTGCGCTGGTCGCTGCTGCCCCCGCTGACGTTCTCCTCCCCCGACGTGCTCGTGTCGGGCATCCTCGAGCCGGCCTACGACATCGCCGGGGACGCCTTCGACTACTCCGTCGGCGAGCCCATCGTCCACGTCGGCCTGTTCGACGCCATGGGCCACGGCCTCGAAGCCAGCCTCATGGCCAACCTGGCCATCGGCTCGTACCGCAACAGCCGACGCGAAGGCGCCGACCTGGCCACCACGGTGCGCAGCGCCGATCGCGTCATCCAGCTCCAGTTCGGCGACTCGCGCTTCGTCACCGGCCAGTTGGCCACCCTCGACCACCACAGCGGGGTGCTCGAGGCGGTGAATGCCGGTCACCCGTGGCCCATGGTGTTCCACTCCGACGGCACCCGCACCGAGCTGGCCTGCGCCCGCTGCCTGCCCCTGGGACTGGGTTCGGAGCCGGGTGAGCGGGTGACCACCCAGCTACGCCCGGGCGACGTCATCCTCTTCCACACCGACGGGGTCAGCGAGGCCCGCTCGGCCTCGGGCGCCTTCTTCGGCACCGAGCGGCTCTACGACCTGGTGGGAGCGCTGCTGGCCGCCCGCACCCGTCCGCCCGAGATCCTGCGCATCGTGCTCAGCGTGGTCATCGAGCACGAGCCCGAGCTGCGCGACGACGCCACCCTGCTGCTCCTGGGCTGGCGCCTGGGCCACGAGGCGCTGCCGCCGGCCACCCGCATCCTGTCGCCTGACCAGCGAGCTCGGGAACGCGGCGACCCGGCCCCGGACGCGACGATGGCGGCGCCCCCGCAGGGAGCGCCGCCACCAGCCGCAGCGCGGCACCGTCAGCGGACGGGGACGCCCTTCCAGAAGTAGTTGTGGATGCCATCAGCGGTGTAGAAGCGGCGGAAGGTCATCTGCACGCGCATGCCGATGGCGATCTCGGCCGGGTCGCAGTCGGTCATCTCGATGGGGAAACGACCGCCACCGTCGTAGTCCACGACCGCAGCGACGAGCGGCGGGGACATGGAGAAGGCCAGGTGGTCGATGGTGAACGTGGCGATGGTGCCGGGCACGTCGGCCATGGGCACCATCTCCATGTCGTCCACGGCGCCGCCGCGGACCGAGACCCGCTGCGGGGGCAGGTGCACCGCACCCGAGCTGCGGTCCTTGGAGCCGTAGAAGCCGTACTTCCAGCGCTCGGTCCGCAGCATGGGGGGACCGCCGGGACGGTCGGGATCGGGACGGCGGGGAGGCTCACGGGTGAGCATGCCTCGCCAGGTGAGGAACTTGGCGTAGTCGAGGCCGTCGTTCCCCTGCTCGATCTGCTCGGTCACGGGCTTCACCGAGGAGTAACCGGTGATGGCGTCGGTGACCCGCACGATGAGCACGTCGCAGCCATCGGCGGCGTTGACGACCATGATGACCTGGCCGGGCTGGGCCTTCTCCAGCGCGGCGGTGAGCAGCAGGACCCAGTGGGCGCTGGCCGTGTTGCCCACGGTCGAGGCCAGGTTGTCCAGGTACTTGTCGGGGGCCACGCCCACGAACTTGGCCGCCGAGCGCACGGCCCGCTCGGCCAGGCCGGTCATGACCACGACGTCGATGTTCTCGGGAGCGAGCCCGGTCTTGGCGTAGGCGTCGGCCACGGCCTGCTCGATGACGGGGGCGTAGGCGGCCTCTCCGAAGCGCTCCTCCCACACCTTGGAGCGGCTGTCGCCCGGCGTGCGCCAGCGATCGAGGAACTCGGAGGTGGCCGAGGTGCCGCCGACGTACTCGGCGATCACGGGGCCCGAGGTGTCGTCGCCCCACAGCAGGGCGGCGGCACCGTCACCGTTGCCGGACTCATCCGCGCTGCCGGCCAGGCCGGTGCGCAGGTCTGAGGCCACGACCAGGGAGACCTGGCCATCGGCGGACATGCCGCTGGCGGCCACGGCCGCACCCATGGAGGAACGGGCCGAGCCCAACATGTCGAAGGCGCCGGCGCTGTGGGGCAGGTCGAGCGCGGCGGCGACGGCGGTGGCGTTGTTCTTGTCCAGGTAGGCGGGATCCGTGGTGGAGAAGAAGAGGTTGGTGGGCACGACACCCGGGGCGTTCTTCAGGGCGACCCGGCCAGCCTCGACGCCCATCGTCGTCGTGTCCTCGTCGTAGGAGGCCACGGCACGCGTGCCCCGGCCACCGCCGGAGCCCAGGGTCTGGGCGATCTTGGACCGCTGCAGGCGGTTGTACGGGACGTAGGCCCCCGCTGAGATGATGCCGCGCAACTTTTCCCCCATGGGAGTCGGAAGACCAGAGATCGGGTTGGAGGTTAGGCATGCCGCACCCATGGCTGCCAGCCCGCTCCCCCGCGACCTGACGCAACCGTCAAGGACAGCGTGTCAGAACTTGTCCGGCGGCAGGCCCAGCAGGTGGCGGCCGTAGCGCTCGGCGACACGGTCATCGTGGGCGTTGATGTGCACGGGCATGGCCCGGAAGTCGCGCTGGCGGCGCTCGAAGGGGTGCCGTTCGCGCAGGCCGTTGCCCCCCACCACCTTGGCCAGCTGCCCCATGGCCGCCTCACACGCGCCCAGGGCGGCCACCGACGACGCCATCTGGGCCAGCTCGTCCTCCGCACAAGGTGCCGTGCCCGCGGCGATGCGCCGGTCGACCCGGGCGCAGGCCTCGGCCACGGTGTCGCGGGCGCCGGTCAAGGCCACGGCGGCTCGGCCCAGGGCGAAGTGCACCCCGGCCAGCTCGGTCATGGGCCGGCCCATGATGGCCCGTCGGCCGCCGACCTCATCCACGATCTGAGCCAGGGCTGCGCCCACCAGCCCGGTGGCCATGGCCGCCAACCACAGGTCGGACAGGCCCACCCAGTCCTCGCGGTAGCGGGGGTTGATGACCCCGATGGAGCTGTCCCGCAGCCGCGACGCCCGGTTGGCCCCGAACCACGGTGCCCACCGGTCCCCGGGCAGGGTGACGGCCTGGTAGGCGACGTCGTCGGTGGACGAGGCCCGCAGCGAGGCCCCGTCCCACGTGGGGTCTATGGACACACCGGGAGCGTCCAGGCGCACGATGGAGAAACGCAGGTCCGGTGGCTTGCCCACCTTGCCGTCGGGGCCGGCCATGGCGAAGGCCACCCCGGCCCAATCGGCGTAGCGGGATCCCGAGCCGAAGGCGGCCCGCCCGTCGAGGACCAGGTGACCGCCCTGGTCACGGGCCCGCAGGCCGCTGCCGGCCCCGGCGGGGAAGCACACCCACTCCCCCCGGGCGACGAGGTCGGCCAACAGGGCTTGGTGGTCGGGCCCCAACGCCCCGCAGAACAGGTGGAACACGCACAGGTGGTTCCACACGCACCACGCCGTCGACGCGCAGGCCGCGCTGAGGGCGGCCAGCTCCTGGGCGATCTGGACGACGGACTCCTCGTGGCCGCCCAGCTCGCGGCTGGCCGACAGCCGCAACAGCTCCGACGCCCGGATGGCGTCGAGCACGGGGGCGGCCACGGTGCGGGTGCGGTCTGCTTCGGTGGCGTGGGCCGCGGCCACGGGCAGCACCCCGGTCACCCAGCGGGCGCCCGGCGCCACCTCGAGCACCCCCGACGGCACGTCGAGGGCGGTCACTGCAGGGCCTTGTAGGCGCCGCCGTCCACGTGCAGCGAGGCCCCGGTGATGAAGCGGGCCGACTCCGAGCACAGGAAGGCGGCGGCCCGCCCGAAGTCGCCGGCATCGCCGATGAAGCCCACGGGGATGCTGCGGGCCACGCTCTCCAGGGCGGCGTCGTCGAGCTGGCCCATGCGGGCGGTGCGGTGGCTGCCGGGCTGGATGGTGTTGACGGTGACCCCGTCGCCGGCCACCTCGAGGGCCACCGTCTTGAGGAAGCCCGTGACCCCGGCCCGGGACGTGTTGGACAGGATGAGGTTGGGCAGGGGCTGGCGCACCGAGATGGAGGTGATGGCCAGCACCCGACCCCAGCCCCTCTCGCGCATCGAGGGCATGGCCGCGTAGGTCATGGCCACGGTCGACAGCAGGTTCAGGGCCAGGGCGGCGGGGAAGTCCTCGGGCGCCATCTGGCTGAAGGTGCCCAGCGGGGGCCCGCCGGCGTTGCACACCAGGATGTCGACGGGGCCCAGGGCCGCCGTGGCCGCCTCGACGAAGCCCCGGCCGCCGTCGGCGTCGGACACGTCGAGGGCCAGGCCCACGTGGCCGTCGCCGGCCAACGTCGCCAGCGCGGCGTCGACGCGGTCTTGGCGCCGTCCGCAGATGGCCACCCGCACCCCCGCTTCGGCCAGCGCCTGCGCCGTGCCCAGCCCCAACCCTGCCGACGCGGCCGCCACCGCCGCCGTCCTGCCTGCGATGCCCAGATCCATGCCCGGACCCTAACCGGGGCGCCGGGAAGGGCGTCAGGCGTCACACCACAGCGCTACGGTCCCCGGCCGAGCACACAGTCCGGGCACACAGACCGGGCCCGCAGGATCGGGAGAGCGCACGTGGATCTCAAGGGCGCAGTGGTGGTCGTCACGGGTGGGGCCCGCGGGATCGGCCGGGGGATCGTGGAGGCCTTCGCCGGCGAGGGGGCCGACGTGGTCATCGGCGACCTGCTGGGGGTGGCCGACCTCGCCGCCGCAGCGGCGGAGACCGCAGCCGCAGCCGAGGCCCTGGGGGTGCGGGCGCTGACCGTCGACGTCGACGTGCGTGACGAGGCCCAGTGCCAGGCCCTCGTGTCCACGGCGTTGGACCGCTTCGGGCGCCTCGACGTGGTGTGCGCCAACGCCGGGGTCATCTCCCTGTCGCCTGTGGCCGAGCTCAGCGTCGACGAGTGGGACCGGGTCATGGACGTCAACGCCAAGGGCGTCTTCCTGACGTGCAAGGCCGCCGTGCCCCACTTCACCGCCCAGCGCCACGGCTGCTTCGTCAACACGGCGTCGATCGCCGGCAAGCGGGGCTCGGCCGGCGCCGCACACTACGGGGCGTCCAAGTTCGCCGTGGTCGGCTTCACCCAGGCCCTGGCCATGGAGATGGGGCCGTTCGGGGTGCGGGCCAACAGCGTGTGCCCCGGCTACCTGGGCACCTCCATGTGGCTCAACGACATCCTCGCCACCCGTCAGGCTGCCGGTGAGGACGTCAGCGAGGTCTTCGAGCGCATGAGCGAGAAGCGGGTGCCCCTGGGCCGACCCCAGACCCCGGCCGACATCGGCCAGGCCGCCGTGTACCTGGCGCGGGCCGACAACGTCACCGGCATCGCCCTCAACGTGGCCGGGGGCCTCGAGGTCTGGTGACCCCGCAGGTCACGGCCCTCAGCTGTAGGAGGGTCAGCTGAGGAAGGGTCAGCCGATCAGCTGTAGAAGGGATTGTCCCCGGCGGTGTGGTCGGTCACGTCGATGACCTCGTTGATCTCGGGGATGGCGTCCTTGAGCGACTCGCTGATGCCCTGGGTGAGCGTCATGCGGCTCATGGCGCAACCCTGGCAGCCGCCGCCCATGGTGATGTAGACGTTCCCGCTCTCGTCCTCCACCCCGATCAGGGTGGCGAAGCCGCCGTGGCTGGCCAGGGAGGGGTTGATCGAGCCCTCGAGCAGGGTCTGCACCCGCTCGGCCACCGTGCCCTCGAGCACCAGGTCGACCCCGGCCAGGGGGCTGGGCTTGTTGGGGTTGCGGATGACCAGGCCGGCCTGACCCGCGGCGCTGGGCAGGTCGAGGGTGGCCCCCCGCAACGTCTCCACGCTGTTGGCGGGGATGATGACGTGCAGGTCACCCTGGGCGTAGACGAGGTCGTCGGCGGCCACCTCGTCGAGGGGCTCGAGGCTGAGGTCGTACTGGTAGTCGATGCCCTTGGCCCCGATGACCTCGACCCGCAGGCCCAGGGTCTCGGGCGCGGTCTCACCCGAGCGGATGGAGAGCACCTTGTCGAGGGCGGCGCCGCTGACGCTGAGCACGTCCGTCCCCGTCGTCGTGGTGGTGTCGATCGTCATGGTGCGCACCCTCGCCGAACGTCCAGCTGGTCGGGACCGATGCTAGCCAGGCTGTGAGGCGCTACTCGCGCCCCGCGATCGGGCCGCCTACTTGACGGCCCGCCAGTCCTGGCCCCCGCCGTGCACGTAGAGCTTCTCGCCAGTGAGGTAGCCGGCCTTGGACGAGCAGAAGAAGCGGACCACGTCGGCCACGTCCTCGGGCTGGCACACGTGGCCGAAGGGCATGGTGGCGTCGAGGTCGCGCAGGTCGTCCACCCCGGCCACGGCCTTGGCCAGGCGCCGGCCCATCTCCGTGTCCACCAGGCCGGGGGCCACGATGTTGACGTGGATGCCGTCGGGGCGGACCTCCTTGGCCAGGGTGAAGGCCAGGGCCTCGAGGGCGGCCTTGGCCATGTTGTAGGGAGCACCGTTGGCCCCGTACCCGATGGTGGCGGCCGAGGAGATCATGACGATGTCCCCCCGCCCCGATCGGCGCAGGTGGGGGATGGCCTCGTGGCACAGGGCCCAGGCGCCGAAGGCGTGGGTGCGCACCACCCGCTCCATCTCCGCGGCCTCCGTCACCTCGACGGACTGGCCCCGGCTGGCGATGCCGGCGTTGTTGACGAGGATGTCGAGGCCGCCCATGGCCTCGACCGATTCGGCCACCAGGCGCCGGCAGTCGTCGTAGTCGGCGATGGAGGCGCCGATGGCCACGGCCCGGCGGCCCAGGGCCTCGATCTCGGCCACGGTCTCGAGGGCGGACGCCTTGTCCTTGCGGTAGTTGACGACCACGTCGGCCCCGTCGCTGGCCAGCCCGAGCGAGATGCCCTTGCCCACCCCTCGACTGCCCCCGGTCACCAGCGCTACGCGGCCTTCGAGCTCCATGTGCATCCCCGTGCTGTCGTGCGAGTTGGGGCCGCGGCCGTCTAGCTACGGTTCGCGGCGCCGCGAACCGTAGCTAGACCGTGCGCAGGTCGGCCACCACGGCGTAGTGGTCCGAGGCGACCATGCCGTCGACGGGCTCGGTGCCGGTCAGCCAGCACGCGGCCACGCTGCCCCGGGGCTTGGGTCGGGGCCACGACACGAGCACGTAGTCGATGCGCCGGTTGGGCCAGGTGGCGTCGGCCAGGTGGGGGTTGGTGTCGTCGAAGGTGTTGCCCGGTCCCTGGCCCCGCACCGTCCACGCGTCGGTGAAGACCAGGCCAGCGACGGGCGGGGCGCTGGCCCCGGTCAGGGTGCGGATCTCGTCCGAGGCGGGCAGGGCGTTGAGGTCACCCACCAGCACGGCGGGGAACTCGCCGGTGCGGCCCTCCCGGCACTCGGCCACGGCCCCAGCCACCGTGGCCACCTGGGCCATGCGGGTGGCCGAACCGTCGAAGGCCCAGTCGAGGTGGGTGGTGAACAGGTCGAGGCGCCCCAGGGGAGCATCGATCTGGGCGTGGAGCAGGTGGCGGTACGAGGGGCGACCCTCGGGGGCAGGCAGGGGCACGGCGTCCTGACCGACGATGGGCCACCGGGAGAGCACGGCGTTGGTCAGGGCCAGGCCGTCGCGGAAGCGCACCGGTCCCACGGCCACGTGGTAGCCGAGGCGGCGGGCCAGGATCTCGGCCTGGTTGGCGCCATCCTCCTCGACCCACACCTCCTGCAGGCCGATGACGTCGGCCCCGGCGTCGGCCAGCACCTGACCGATGGCGGGCTGGCGGCGCCACCACGGCCCGAACCGCCACCAGAGGTTCCAGGTCATGACCCGCAGCACCTGTCGAGCGTACCTGGGGTGGGGCCCCCGGCCGCCGGACGGTGGCAGCCGAGCGACGGCCATCCCCCGTCCAGGGCGAACGGTGTCAGCGTGGGGCGCCGGTCGCCGCGGCGCGGGCGCCCACCGCCGCGGCGGCATCGATGATGCCCTCGCCGTACACGCTGTTGCGGGCGGCGTCGCCCACGCAGGGGGCGTCGTAGGCCGTGGGCCGCGACTCCGCTGCGTAGGACACGATGGCCCCACCGCAACCGGTGTCGCGGGCGGTGGCCAACAACTGGGCCTCGACCAGGTCGGGGTCCACGCGCCGTCCGCCGTGGACGGGATCGGGCCGGCCCAGCTGGCTGGCCACCAGGGCAGCCACGCCGCTGACGTGGGGGGCGGCCATGGAGGTGCCCTGGAGGTAGGCGTACACCGCGCAGCGGGCGGCGCTGCACATCCTCACCAGGTCGGGCACCGAGGGATCCCCGGCCGGGCCCAGCAGGCCCCGGGCCCGGGCCGTGGACTCGGGATAGGGGGCGAGCACGAGGTTCTGGCGGGACAGGTAGGCGCCCGTGCCCACCCCGTCACGCAGCGCACCACCGGGGGCGGCCAGGTCGTTCACCCCCACGCCGTGGTTGGAGTAGTCGGCCTTCTTGCCCGTGGGCCCGACGGAGGACACCCCGATCACGTGGTCGAGCTGGGCGGGTACCGAGGTGCAGCTGGCGTCGACCCAGCGCATCCGGTTGCGACCCGGGGGGTACACGGGGCTGTAGACGTCGGCCGCGGGGTGGGACAGGTCGACGTGCTCGTTGCCCAGGGCCGCCACCATGGTCACCCCCTGGGCGTGGGCGTCGTCCACGGCCCGGGTCATGGCGGCCACGATGGCCCGCTGCTCGGCCTGCTCCGCCGCGCTGTCACGGGGGTTGGACGGGCAGTTGAACAACCAGGGGTCGACGAAGAAGCTGAGGTTGAGCACGTCGATGCCGACCTGGCCGGCGTAGGCCAGGGCATCGAGCACGGGCTGGAGCAGGAAGAAGCCCGAGTCCTGCCCGGCCCGCAGGTTGACCAGGGTGACGCCGGGAGCCATGCCCATGGTGCCCACGCCGTCGTCGGCGCCGGCGATGGTGCCGGCCACGTGGGTGCCGTGGCCGTTCTCGTCGACGTCGGCGGCGTCGTGGCACGAACCGTCGGCCTCGGCCTCGCAGGGCCCGTCGATGGTGGGGTCGTCGGTGGTGAAGTTCCGGCTCAGGCCCACGTCGACGCGGCCGGCGAGCTCGGGGTGGGTGACGTCGATGCCGGTGTCGACCACGCCCACGAGCACACCGGGGTCACCCCGCTCGACGGTGTGGGCCAGGGGGGCGCCGACCATGGCCACGTCCCAGCGGGCGGCTTCGTCGATGGCGGTGGCGTCGGCCTCCTCGGCGGCGACGGCCGCAGGGGCCAGGGGCGTGTCGAGGGACGACGGGGACGAACGTCGGAGCAGGCCGCGGCTGCTCGCGACCGACAGCAGGCCGACGCTTTGGGCCGGGCCGGTCAGGGCGCTGGGCTCGACGGGCAGGGCCGTGGTCCGGCCCACGGGGGCGTTCCGGGCCGCCCCCACCAGTTCGGGGCGGGCCGCGGCGGCGTGCAGGAAGGAGGGGTCGGTGGAGCGCACCAGGGCGGTGCCCACCTCGGGCCGCTCGCGCACCAGCTCGGCGCCGAGGTCCGACAGGGCTCCGTGCGCCGTGTCGAGGTCCACCCCGCTCTGGTAGACGACCACGTACTCGCTGGTCACAGCATTTCCGGTCGGGTTGTCGGGAGTGGCCGACGCCGACGCGACCGGGGCGGGGGACAACATGGCCAATCCGGCACCGAGGACGGCGACGACCACGAGGGTGGCCCACGTGTGGCTCGGCGCGGCCCTGTTCCCTGCTGGCATCCGACCTCCCACCGCCGCCGCTGAACCGGGGGTCGGGCCCCGGGCCGGCACACCGTAGTGGCGGGTGGCGCCGGCTCACAGGGGGGCGGGTGAGATCACCCTTCCGCTTCCGAGGCGAGCTGGAGCCAGCGCTCCTCGGCCTCGGCCAGCTCGGCGTCGACGCCGGCCAGCTCGGCTCCCAGGCGGCCCAGGGCCACGTGGTCCTGGCTGTGGGCGGCGAGTTGGTCGAGCAGTCCGGTCCGCCTCTTCCCCAGCCTGTCGAGCTCCCGTTCGCTGCGGGTGAGCAGCTGGCGCAGGGTGCTGGGCGACCGTCCCGGGGCCCGGGGCGCAGCCGAGCGGGGCGGGGCCGCCTTGGCGGCGACCGCCCCGGCCGACGCCTTGGACGACGGCCGCGCCGACGCCGCCGAGCCGCCCTGAGCACCCGGAGAGGACGCCCCCGAGGAGGACGCCGGCGAGCGGCGGCGACCGAGGAACTCGGCCGTCCACGCGGCCAGGCCCCCGGGCCAGCGGGCGGCACGACCGTGGCCGTCGAGCACGAGCACGTCGGCCACGGTGCGCTCGAGGAAGGCCCGGTCGTGGCTGACGACGACCACGGCGCCCTGCCACTCCTCGAGGAAGTCCTCCAGCGCCCGCAGGGTGTCGAGGTCGAGGTCGTTGGTGGGCTCGTCGAGCAGGAGCACGTTGGGCGAGCGGGCCAGGGTGGCCACCAGCTGCAGGCGGCGGCGCTCGCCACCGGACAGGGTGCCCACCTCGGCCCACGCCGCGTCGGCGTCGAACCAGAAGCGCTGCAGGAAGGCCTCGTCGGACCAGTCGGGGCGGCGGGCGGGGCCGGCCACGACCTCGACGGCCCGCAGCTTGGGGTCGAGGGACTGGCCCAGCTGGTCGTAGTAGCCGATGCTGGCCGTGGGCCCGGTGACCACCCGACCGTGGCGGGGTTCGAGGCGCCCGGCGATGATGTCGAGGAGGGTGGACTTGCCGGCCCCGTTGGCCCCCATGATGCCCAGCCGCTCGCGGGGGTCGAGGTTGAGGTCGACCCCGGTGAACAGGTCGGGTCCGTCGTCCCAACCGTGGCCGGCACCGTGCAGTTCGACCACGGTGTTGCCCAGGCGGGGGGTGCGGGCCATGGCCAGGTCGAGCTCGCCCTGACGGGCGGCCTGGGGACCCTTGCCCTGGACCAGGGCGGTGGCCGACTCGATGCGGGCCTTGGGCTTGGAGGTGCGGGCGGGGGCGCCCCGACGCAGCCACTCCAGCTCCCGTCGGGCCAGGTTGCGGCGCTTGGTGTCGGCGTTGGCCTCGCGCTCGGCCCGCTCGGCCCGGGCCTCGAGCCACGAGGCGTAGCCGCCGAAGTGGACGTACCCGGTGCCCCGGTCGAGCTCGAGCACCTTGGTGGTGACCCGGTCGAGCAGGTGGCGGTCGTGGGTGACGAGGATCAGGCCGCCGCGGAAGCCGGCCAGGCGGTCCTCGAGCCAGGTGATGCCCTCGAGGTCGAGGTGGTTGGTGGGCTCGTCGAGGATGAGCAGGTCGGCTTCGCTGACCAGGGTGCGGGCCAGGGCCACCCGCTTGCGCTGCCCGCCGGACAGGTTGACGGTGGACGCCGTGGCCATGGCCCCCATGCCCAGCCGCTCGAGGACGGCTTCGGCCTCCCAGCTGTCCCCCACCGCGGCCAGGGCCGGACCCTCGGGGAGCACGGGGTCCTGGTCCAACATGGCCACCCGCACCGTGGTCGAGCGACGCACGGCGCCGGACTCGGGCACCTGGAGCCCGGCCAGCACCCGCAGGAGCGTCGACTTGCCCGTCCCGTTGAGGCCGACGACCCCCATGCGGTCGCCACGATCCACCGTCACCGACAGGTCGGTGAAGAGGGGCCGGTCGGGCCTGGACATGCTGATCCGGTCTGCGTCTACGAGCACCACGGGCGCCACGGTAGGGCTGACGGGGGCGTCCACCCGCCCCGGCCATGGCGCCGGTACCGTGTCGGCCGTGCCCGACGGGATCATCTCCGGCCCGGTCGAGCTCGAGCGCTTCCGCCGCAAGCCGCCGGCTCCCCCTGCGCCCCGAGCCGCTCCGGCCCCCACCACCCGCCTGACGGCATCGGGCTCCATCGCGCCGCCGTCGAGCCGGGCCCGGGTGGCCCGGGCCAGCCGCATGCTGGTCGAGGGCATCCACGACGCCGAGCTCGTCGAGCGGGTGTGGGGGGACGACCTGCGGGTCGAGGGCATCGTGGTCGAGCCCCTGGACGGGGCCGACAACCTGGCCGCGGCCATCGCCGAGTTCCGTCCCGGCCCCACCCGGCGGCTGGGGGTGCTGTTGGACCACCTGGTGCCCCACAGCAAGGAGGCCCGCATCGCCGCCTCGGTGGCCCGGGCCGACGTGCTCATCGTCGGCCACCCCTTCGTGGACGTGTGGGCGGCCGTGCGCCCCAAGGCGGCCGGCATCGCCGCCTGGCCCGACGTGCCCAAGGGCGTGGACTGGAAGACCGGGGTGTGTGAGGCCCTGGGGGTGCGGGAGCCGCAGCGCTTCTGGCGGGTGCTGCTGGGCAAGGTGCGCACCTTCGCCGACCTCGACCCTGCCCTGGTGGGATCCGTCGAGCAGATCATCGACTTCCTCACCGAACACGACGAGTCGTGAGTGTCGGCAGTGACGGCGTCCCCGACGGGGGTGTCGCCGCCTTCGAGCCGTGGACCACGCTGACCCGGCGCGAGGTGTACCGCAACCCGTGGATCCACGTCGAGGAGGACACGGCCCGGCTGCCCAACGGCCACGAGACCCTCTACGGCATCGTGCGCTGCGCCGAGTGCGTGGGCATGTTGCCCTTCGTCGACCCCGACACCGTGCTGCTGGTGGGCCAGTGGCGCTACATCCAGCACCAGGTCAGCTGGGAGATGCCCACCGGAGGCATGCATCCCGGTGAGACCGCGGTCGACGCCGCCCAGCGCGAGCTGGCCGAAGAAGCCGGGGTGATGTCGGGTCGACTGGTGCCGATGACCCAGCTGTGGACGTCGAAGAGCGTGGTCGACGAGACGGCCAACCTGTTCCTGGCCCTCGACCTCGAACCGGCCGCGGCCGCCGCTGATCCCACCGAGCTGATCCAGCTGCGGGCCATGCCCTTCGACGACGCCCTGGCCATGGTCCTCGACGGCGAGATCCTCGACGCCATGACCATGGTGACCATCCTGTGGGCCGACCGCCTCCGCCGCACCGGCCAGTTCCCCACCTGACGCCCCTTACGGTCAGCGAACGCCCACCGTGACGCACCAGTCCAACGCGCCGCCTGCCGCGACGTGCTGTGGAGGATCGTCAACCGCCACGGTTCACGATCCTCCAGGAAACGATCCAGTCGGCGCCGGAAGACCAAGCTGCGCCCACCGTCAGTGACGATGCCGGTGACGGTGCTGTTCGGCCCCGAACGCACCCGGCCACGGAGGCCACGTAGCAGCAGACGAAGGCCCCTTCCCCAGCAGCGGTAGAACCTGCAGCCACCCACCACGGACCCGAGACAACGACACGCGCTCCGACCTGACTGCTGGCCGGCGGTCGACGGCGGTCAGGCGGGGGGCTCCGGTGCCGCTTCCGGAGTCCCCCGTCCGCCGAGAGCACCACGATCCTGCCCGTCCGACCTCAGGTCGACGCGGAGATCCAGGTGGCGGCTCTGCCGTTGGAGGCCAGGTTGCCCCTCACGGCCGCGGACCCGAATGGGAACATGGGCCCGGCCGGCGATGGACGTCGCCGCGGGGGAGGTCGACCGGTGGGAACCACGAGCGAGCCGGTGATCGGGCTGCTGGACGAGACGTGGGCGTCGATGGCTGCGCTGGGGGCCGAGCTCGACGAGGTCCAGTGGAAGACGGCGTCCGAGCTACCGGGCTGGACCCTGCAGGACATCGTCAGCCACGTCATCGGCACCGAGCTCATGCTGGCCGGCGAGCCCGTGCCCCCATCCCCCGCCGAGGGCTTCGGGCCCCATGTGCACAACCAGGTCGGTGAGTGGAACGAGGCCTGGGTGGCTTCACGTCGCGACCGCACCGGGGCCGAGGTGCTGGCCGAGCTCAGGACCGTGACCGACCGACGCCGGGCCGAGCTGGCCGCCATGTCCGGCGAGGACCTGGACCGCATCGGCTTCACCCCCGAGGGCGAAGGGCCGTTCCGCCTCTTCCTCGAGATCCGCGTCTTCGACTGCTGGCTGCACGAGCAGGACCTGCGCCGTGTCGTCGGCCGACCCGGCGCCCTCGACACGGCACCCGCCCACTTCGCCCTCGGCCGCGCGGCGGGGCCCATGGCCTTCGTGGTCGGCAAGCGGGCCGGCGCCCCCGACGGCGCCTCGGTCCTCTTCGACGTCACCGGCCCCGGGGCCTTCACCATCCCCGTGCTCGTCGACGGCGGGCGGGCCGGAGTGGTCGACGCCCCCGCCATCGCCGCCCGCGGCGGGCCCACGGTGACCGTGACCACCGATGTCGAGGCCTTCGCCGCCCTGGCCAGCGGTCGTTGGAGCCTCGACGATGCCGTGGCCAGCGATAGGGTGCGCTGGGTCGGTGACGACGACCTGGCCCGCCGCGTCGTGGCGGGCATGGGGTACACGATCTAGGGGGTGCCGGCCGGTGCCCCACACCAACGTGGAGGACTGCCAGTGGCCATCGAACGGGTCGGGGTCGTCGGTTGCGGCCTCATGGGTTCGGGCATCGCCGAGGTCTGCGCCCGGGCCGGTTGTGACGTCGTGGTCCACGAGGTGGAGCCGGCTGCGGCCGAGGCGGGCCTGGCCCGCATCAACACCTCCCTCGAGCGGGCCATGAACGCCGGGAAGCTGTCCGAGGCCGATCGCGACGCCACCCGGGCCCGGCTGTCGGTGACCACCGACATCGGCGACCTGGCCGACCGCGACCTGGTCGTCGAAGCCGTGGTGGAGAACGAGTCGGCCAAGGTCGAGGTGTTCTCCATGCTCGACAAGGTCGTCGAGTCCCCCGATGCCGTGCTCGCCTCCAACACCTCGTCCATCCCCATCATGAAGCTGGCCATGGCCACCAAGCGCCCCGAGCAGGTGCTGGGCATGCACTACTTCAACCCGGTGCCCGTCATGCGCCTGGTCGAGCTCGTGCCTTCCCTGCTCACCAGCGACGACACCCGGGCCCAGGCCCACGCCTTCTCGGCCGAGCGCCTGGGCAAGCGGGTCATCATGAGCCAGGACCGGGCCGGGTTCGTGGTGAACGCCCTGCTCATCCCCTACATCCTGTCGGCGGTGCGCATGATGGAGTCGGGCTTCGCCACCAGCGAGGACATCGACGCCGGCATGGTCGAGGGGTGCAACCACCCCATGGGCCCCCTGGCCCTGGCCGACCTCATCGGCCTGGACACGACCATGGCCGTGGCCGACTCGTTGTACGAGGAGTTCCGCGAGCAGCTGTACGCCCCGCCGCCGCTCCTGTCCCGCATGGTCGATGCCGGCCTGCTCGGTCGCAAGGCCGGACGGGGCTTCTACGACTACTCCAAGCGCTGAGTCCCGTTCTCGCGTCGATACCCCGCACCTGTCGACCCGTCACCTGTTGACCCCCTGACCCGCCGGTGTGCCCGACCGGAGGACCGCACTGATGGCGTTCCGCCTGCTCCACCTCGCCGACCTGCTGCTGGACGTGCCCTTCTTCGGCCTGGGCCCCCTGCCCCGCGCCATGTTCGAGCGTCTGAGGGACGCACCGGTGGCCACGCTGGACCGGTTGGTCGACGCCGCCGTGGACCACGACGTCGATGCCGTGCTCATCGCCGGGGGCACGTCGGTGGGCGGATCGGTGGGGAGATCGGCGGGCGGCGGGGTCACCCCCCGCAGCGCGGCCCGGCTGGCCGCGGCCCTCGAGCGCCTGGCCGGGGCGGGCATCCCCACCGTCATCGTCCTCAACGGCCGTGAAGGCGGGCTGCCCACCGTGGCCGGCTACGACCTGCCCGACGCGGTGACCGTGGTCGAGCCCGGACAGATCGACGCCGTCGTCATCGAGCACCACGGCGAGCCCGCGGTCACCGTGATCGCCGCCAGCGCCCCCCTCACGGCCGAGCACGGCGGCCGGGCCGCCCGCCACGTGCCCGACGGCGACCTGGTCATCATGGCCACCATCCCTCCGGGGGGCCCACCCCGCCTCGACCCCAACGTGCCGGCGGCGTTCTGGGCCCTGGGCGGCTCGCCCGAACCCCGCGCCGGCCGCGTCGGGGCCGGTTGGGGGGTGGTCGCCGCCCCTCCCCAGCCCCGGGTCCTGCCCCCACCCGGACCTCGCCCCGCCGCCGCCGTGCTCGAGTCGGGGCCGTCGGGACCCCGACCCCCCCACCCTCTGGACCTCGCCGACGTGAGCCTGGCCCGGGTGGCCGTGGACCTGGCCGCGGCCTCCACCCCTCAGCAGTTGGAAGATCTGGTGGCCGCTGGTCTCGAAGCCGTGGTCGACGGGTCGAGGCCGGTCATGTGCGAGCTGGTGGCCGTGGGGGTGGGCCCGTTGCGATCGGGCCTGAGCGACCCCGCCACCCGCCAACGGTTGCTGGCCCGGCTGCGGGCCCAGGCCGCGGCCGAGCGCACCCCGGTTTGGTGGATCGACGTGGTCACAGCTCCCCTTCCACCGGTCTACCGGACCCAACTGGCCGCCCATTGGCCGCCGGCCGCCGTCATCGAGGCCCGGGCCACGGCCCTGGTGGCCGCGGGTCCCGATCCCGCCCTGGTCGACGCCCGGGCTTCGGCGGGCGTGGCCGGCCTCGAAGGCCTGCCCGCCCCCGGAGCGTGGCCGGCGTTGGTGGGCGACGCCACGTCGGTGGCCCTCGATGCCCTCACCGGTGCCCGACCATGACGCTCGAGAGCGATCGCCGGGGTTCGGCCAACGGCGCCACGGCCGATCACCGTCCGTCGGCCCCCGACCCCCGACCCCGGCCCGAGGACGGCGACGGGCCCGCCCCGGCCGACCGCACCGAACCCGTCGATGTCGCCACGGCCACGGCCACGGTGCGCCACTGCCTGCAGCGGGGCCAACTGGTCGTGGTGCAGGGGCCCGAGGGCCCCCTGCGCGAGCTGGCCCGGGCCCTGGTCGAGGCGGCCGGGACCGCCGACCTCGCCGACGATGCCCCGCGCCACCGCCCGGCCACGGTGCACGACCTCACCGTGGTGCCCACCGCGACCGAGCTGACCTCGGGTCCGGTCGACAGCAGCTCCGACCAGGGGCAGGTCGGTGGCGTCCCCGACGGGCTGGTCGCCGGGGCCGTGGCCGAGCTCGACCGCCAGCTGGCCCGGGTGGCCAGCGAGGACGTGGCCGGGGTCCGGGCCCGCCTGGCCGAGTTCGAACGGGAGCTGGCCGGCACCGCACCCCCTGCCAACGCCGACGAGCTGGCCTGGGCCGTCGAGGACGCCCAGGACGAGCTGGAGCAGGCCGAGGACGAGCTGCGGGCGCTCGACCGCCAGCTCGATCGCCTCGACCGCCTCGCCGGGTCCACAGCCGCCCCGACCGTCGACGATCCACGGGGGGGGACGGAGGCGAGGGCCGACACGGGGGTGATGGCGAACCCGGTCGCCGCAGTGGTCCTCGATGGCGACGAGCTGGAAGAGGCGCTGCACGCAGCCAACGTCGAACTGGACGCGGCGGCCGACGAGACGGCCGAGCTCCGCCGGGCCCTGGCCCCCTTCGACGGCCTGCCGGGACGGTCCGAACTGCTCGAGGCCCACGACGCCCTGGGCCGGTTGCGCGACACCCTCGAGGACCTCGACGAAGGCCGAGCCGAGCTGGAGGAGGCCGAGGCCGCCCTGGCCCAGGCCGTGGCCGCCGAGTCGGCCGCGGCGCTCGTCCCCCACCGGGTCCCGACGTCGGGGACACCGGGGCTCCTCCCCGCCCGGGTCAGCCCGCCCGCCACCATCGTGGCCGGTCTGCTCATCGTCGTGGCCGTGGGCCTGCTGGTGGCGGGACGCACGGCCGCTGGCGCCCTGGTCGCTCTGGTCGCGCTGGCTGCAGCCGGGGTGTCCCTGTTGGCCACCGCCCGTCCCGCGGTCCCCGAGCCCCAGGTGGTCAGGCCCCTCCCTGACCCCGACGCCGGTACCCACCCGAGCGCGGTGGCCGAGGCCCGGGCCCGGGTGGGGCGGGCCCGGTCCGCGCTGGCCCGCCACCACGAAGAACGATCACGCCTGGCCTTCGACCTGCGGTTGTCCGCCGATCCGGCTCCCGAGGACATCGACCGGCGCCAGGCCGACGTGGCCAGCTTCCTCGAGGCCCGTCGGGCCGCCGACACCCTGGTGGCCGAGCTGGCCGAGGTCCGCTCCCGCTTCGTCGACGCCGACGAGCGTCGCAGCCGACTCACCGCCTCCCTGATGGACGCCGCTCCGGTTGCGACCGTCGACCCCGCCGACCCTGCCGACCCCGCCGACCCCGCCGAGACCGCCGAGCCCACCGGGGGCGAGCTCGCGGATCCCGTGGACGACGGGACCGATGGGCCCGTGGACGACATGACCGCCCTGTGGCGGCGGCACCACGACGAGCTGGCAGCACGACGGGAGGCGCAGGTCCAGCGCCGTGACGAGCGGGCCGCCCGGCGCGACCAGGCCCGGGCCGAGCTGGCTGCGGCCCTCGAGGATGCCACCCCCACCCACCTCGTCCAGGCCCGCCAGGCCGCGCTGGACGTACTGGTGCGCCACCGTCGCGAGCTGGATCGACTGGCCCTGGCCCGCCACCTCCTCGTCGGTCCCCGTCGCCCCGGACCCGCCTTCGAGTGGGCGTCGGACCTGGTGGCGGCATCGGGGACGGGTGCCAAGGGCCTTGCCCTCGGACCCGGGGGCCCCGCCGTGGTCGGCGGGCACGGCGCCACCGTCACCCTGGCCGCCATGGCTGCCGACCAGGCCCACCTGGTCCGCACCGCCCTGCACCTGGGCCTGGCCCGGGCATCCCGCCAGCACCCGCCCACGGTGCTCGTCGGCCTCGACGTGGCCGAGCTCGCCCCGGGGCCGGTGGCCCTGGTGGTGGGGGCGGTGGCCGAGCTCAGCGCCAACCAGCCGGTCGCCGTGCTCAGCTGGAGCGCCGCCACCGTGGCCGCCGTTACCACAGGCGGGGTCCAGGCCCAGCTGGTCACGGTGTCGGCGGGCTGAGCATCCGCGTCGCTGTCACACCTGCTGAGTAGAACGGTGGTCGATGGACCACGGTGGCGCCCCGGGCGCCCGAACCCAGCGAGGATGACAGGATGGCGGTGATGGTGGACGACGTGGCGATCGACGCGGAGAGCGGGGATGGTCAGCCCGTCGCGCCCGCGGTCGAGGTGGCCGCGCCGAGCGGTCCGCCCCACCTCTCCCCCTCCTCGGCCAGCACCTTCGAGCAGTGCCCCCGGCGTTGGCAGCTCCGCTACGTCGAACGCCTCGAGGATCCCCCCGGGGTGCCCGCCGTCGTCGGCACGTTCGCCCACCTGGTGCTGGAGCAGCTGTTGAACGAGGCCGGCACCGACCGCACCCTCGAGCGGGCCCGGGCCCTGGCCGCGGCGGCATGGGGCGGCTTCGTCGAAGAGACCGACTTCGCCGCCCTCGGTCTCGACGCCGCCGGCGTGCGTGACTTCAAGTGGCGGGTGTGGCGGGCCGTCGAGGGCCTGTGGAAGCTCGAGGACCCCGGCGCCGTCGAGGTGCACGGCACCGAGCAGCGGGTCACCGTCGAGCTCGGCGGCGTGCCCTTCGTGGGCATCGTCGACCGCGTCGACCAGACGGCCGACGGGCTGGTGGTGACGGACTACAAGTCCGGCCGCCCTCCCCGGGAGCAGCACGTGGCCCCCAAGCTCGAGCAGGTCCTGCTCTACGCGGCCGCCGTGGCCGTCACCACCGGTCGACGCCCGGTGCGGGCCCGCCTGCTCTACCTGACCGGCCCCCGCACCATCGAGGTCGAGGCCACGGTCGAGGCCACCGAGGCGGCCGTGAGCCGGTTGGCCGGCACGTGGGGCGAGGTCGGACGCCGCCTGGCCGGAGCCGAGTTCGAACCCCGCCCCGGCGTGCTGTGCGCCTGGTGCCCCTTCCTCGACCGCTGCACCGAGGGTCTGGCCGACCTGGGGGCCCGGGTGGCCGACGGGTGGAACCCCGTGGGCGCGCCCGGCCTGCGCCACGTCGCCTGATCGGGGGCGACCGATGACCGAGGCCGTCACCACCCCGCCCGAGCACGCCCACGGCGCCGAACCAGACGCCGGCAGGACCGCCGCGCCGGCAACGCCGATCCCCCGGCCCCCGTGGCTGGGACGGGCTGTCCTGCTGTTCTTCGTGGGCCTGGGCACCTTCATCGTCGTGGGCTGGATGCTGCTGCAGCTGCGCTCCATGCTCACCCTGATCCTGGTCTCCCTGGTGGCGTCCTTCGCCCTCGAACCGGCGGTCAACCGGCTCGAGCGACTGGGGGTGCGTCGCAGCGCGGGCACCCTGCTCACGTTCCTGATCGTGCTGCTCCTCGGGGCGGGGTTCATCTTCCTGATGGGGCGCCTGATCGCCGAGCAGGTGACCGAGCTCATCGAGCAGGGTCCGGCGTACATCACCAGCACCCAGGACTGGATCAACCGCACCTTCGAGGCCAACCTCGAGTTCGACGACCTGATCGCCGAGTTCAACGCCGGCGGCCGGCTGGGCAACCTGGCCACTCAGCTCGCCCCCAACATCCTGTCCGTCGGCGCCCAGCTCGTGTCCCTGCTCTTCGAGCTGCTCACCGTGGCGCTGTTCACCTTCTACCTGGTGGCCGACGGGCCCCGCCTGCGCCGCACCGTGTGCTCCATCTTCCCGCCCACCCAGCAGCGCGAGATCCTCCACGTGTGGGAGCTGGGCATCGTCAAGACCGGCGGCTACATCTACTCCCGGGCCGTGCTCGCCCTGGCCTCCGCCGTCTTCCACTGGGTCGCCTTCCAGATCATCGGGGTGCCCTCGCCTCTGGTGCTGGCCATCTGGGTGGGGTTCGTGTCCCAGTTCGTGCCCGTCGTCGGCACCTACATCGCCGGCTTCGTGCCGCTGGCCATCGCCGTGGCCGCCCGACCGGTGGACGGGCTGTGGGTGCTGGCCGTCGTGGCCGTCTACCAGCAGATCGAGAACTACCTGTTGGCCCCCCGGGTCACCGCCCACACCATGGACATCCACCCGGCCGTGGCCTTCGGTTCGGTCATCGCCGGCGCCGCCCTGCTGGGGCCGGTGGGAGCGCTGCTGGCCCTGCCCCTGGCGGCCACGGGCACGGCCCTGGGCTCCTCCCTCATCGGCCGTCACGAGGTCGTCGAGAGCCGCCTGACCCGGCCGCCGCGCCGTTCCCGGCTGTGGCGCCGCCAGCGGACCCATCGCGTCGACACCGACGGTGACGCCGTGGCCGACGTCGAGGTCACCGTGACCACCGAGGTAGCCGAGACCCCCCTCGACCGGGCAGGTGCCCGTCCCGAGGAGACGGACGTGCCGGCGCCGGAGAGCGACACGGCGCTGTCCGACACCGAGACCTCGCTGCCGCCGCCCGGATCCGACACGGCGTCCGATGGGGATCCAGCGGTCGACGACGACGCCGAGCGGCCTGAGGGCGATCGGCGGAGCTGACCGCCGTCAGACGTCAGAGCAGGTAGCGGCCGCACTCGGGCCACGGCGACGCCCCCCGCAGCAGGTACAGGGCGTAGGCCCGGGCGTCCTGCTCCGCGGGCGGGGCATCGGCGGGATCACCGGTGCCCCCCACCGACTCCCAGGTGCTGTAGCCGAACTGGTAGGCACCGCGGTAGAGCGAGTTGCTGCGCGACTGGTAGTTGCCGCCCGACTCGCACTGACGCAACTGCTCCCAGCCGTCGGTCTGCACCGGCACCGAGGGCAGGGCAGCCGACGAGCCCGAGGACGATGAGCCCGGCGACGATGAGCCCGGCGACGATGAGCTCGACGAAGCCGACGACGTGACCGGTGCGGGTTCTTCGTCCGCACGGGCCTGGGCTGCCTGCTCTTCGCCGGCGGCGCTGGCGGCGGCCCGATTGGCCTCGGCGGCCTGGGCCCGGGCCGTGGCCTCCCGCTCGGCCTCGGCGGCTGCGGCCCGATCTGCCTCGGCCCGGGCCTCGTCGAGCTGGGAAGCGGCGTAGAGCTCGGCGGCGATGATCCCGGCCAGGTCCTGCTGGGCGTCGGCCACGCCCTGGCGCAGCTGGGCCACCGTGACGCTGAGGTCGACCAGCTCGGCGTCGACCTCACCCCGCAGGGACAGCAGCTGGGCGGCGGCCTCGCGGGCCTGGTCGAGGCGACCGGTGGTCAGGTGCATGCGCAGGGCGGCGGCAGTGGCCGTGCTGGCGTCGAGCGTGCGCAGTTCGTCGTCGTTGCTGCCCTGCACGTAGGCGTCGACGGCCAACCTGGACGCCTGCTGCTGGGCCTTGCCCATCTGGTCGACGACGTCGCGGGACCGGCCCGACAGCTCGTCGAGGCGGGCGGTCACCGCGGCCAGCTCGTCCTCGGCCGAGGCCAGGCGGGATTCGGCGCTGGCCCGCTCGTCGACCAGGGCGCTGACCCGGGCCTCGGCATCGTCCACCGAGACGGCGACGCTCTGGGACGCCACGGCACCGGCGGGCAGGCCCCCGAGCAGCACGGCCACGACGAGGGCCGCTCCGAGCCCACCCCGGACCCGGCGGCGGAGGCGGGTCTGCGGTCGGAGGGGGTCCACGGAAGTTCCTGCAGCCTGCGTCGCGCCGGCCAAGACGAGCCACGTTAGCGGCAGCCGGTGCCGGACCCGCCGTCGGGCTCCGTGCCCCGATGGCGCCAGATCGTTCGGGCGACAGGGGCCCGGGCACCGACCAGGCGGATCAGGGTCGGGGCATGGGGGGCAGACGAGGCCTGGTCGCGGCCCCGTTGCCAGCAGCCCCGTTGCCAGCAGCCCCGTTCCCTGCGGCCGCAGCCGCAGGAGCGGTGGCGGCGGGGGGGAGGGTCGCGGCGGGTACCGGCGGGCGGGGCCACGGCGGGGCCGCCCGCCCCGGCACCAGGGGCGGCGGCGGGTCCACGGCGTGGCGGCGCGAGCTGAGCAGGGACAGCTCGGTCACCCGCCGCTGCAGGTGGTGGGCCTGGGCCCGGACCTGTTCCAGGTGCTCACCCGCCTCGGCCAGCTCGGCGACCACCAGGGATCGCTCCAAGCGGGCGGCGTCGCGGTCACGATCCGCCACCGCGGCGCGCACGTGGAGCCGCTCGAGTTGCGCGGCAGCCCCCAGCAACGAGACCCTCAGCTCGTCCCGTTCGGCCTGGGCCCCGGCCAGCAGGCCGGCGGTGACCTCCTGATCGCGGTGCAACGCCCGCCACCGGGCCGAGGGCACCGACACCCGCCCCGAGCGCCAGAACAGCCAACCCACCACCACGCCCAGGGCGAAGGCCGCGACCATGAAGACCGAGATGCGGCCGAGCAGGTCGATCACGACGACCCGCCATCGACGACGACGTCGCTGCGCCGGTTCAGCTCCCGACCGTCGGGGGTGGCGTTGTCGGCGACGGGCTCGGCCGGACCCACGCCAGCCGCCTGCACCTGGGCCGGGCCGACACCCCGGGCCACCAGGTAGGTGGCCACGGCCTGGGCCCGCTGGGCCGACAGCACCCGGTTGACCTCGTCACTGCCCGTGCTGTCGGTGTGGCCCCGCACGGCCACCACCACATCGGGGCGACCCACCAGCAGGGGGGCCAACCGGTCGAGCAGGCCCCGGGCCCGCTCGTCGAGCTCGGCGTGGCCGACGTCGAAGCGGATGCCACCTCCGGAGATCTCGGCCACGATGGCCGCCACCTCGGGGGGCACCGGGAGCGGCGCCGCCGTCACGGCCGGGGTCGTACCGGCTGGAGCCGGGGCCGCGCTGGTGCTGGGCGCCGGCACGGTCGTGGCTGGCCGCACCAGGGCCATGAGGTCCTCGGCCGAGGGTTGCGGGCCCGCCGCGGGCCCCGGGGGCGCGCCGGCCTGCAGGGCCAGCACCTCGACCCCACCGCCGTCGTTCACCTCGCCCGTCCAGCTCCACGCCAACGCCGCCGCCGTGAGCAGGACCAGGCCCACCACGCCGACCAGCACCGCGGCCGCACGCTCCATGGGGATCCACCCGCCGTCATACCTTCGAAGGCCCGTTCCTTCCGAGGTCCGCGCTACCAGCTTGCCGTCACCGAGCGGCGATCAGCGCGATCTGCGGGTCACAGGGCAGGTTGGGGTCAGTGACGGTCGCCGTCCTGGGCCCACCCACGGCCGTCCAGATCAACAGGCACAGCGGCTCGGTGAGCTTGCGGGCGGCCACGCCCACCGTGGCCCGGTCGTCGGTGGTGGCCAGGTCCACGACCCACCCCGAGGACACCTTCTCGAGCTCGGGACGCAGGGCCTCGACATCGATCACCTTGCCGTCAGCGCGCTGCGCGGTGCGCTGGGCGTCAGCGAGACCATCCACCAGCTGGGTGCGCACCGTGTCCGCCGACCCCGCCGAGTCGCCGCCACCGCCCCGGTTGAGGAAGGCCAGGGCGGCGGGCACCAGGACGACCAGGGCCACGATCACGCCGACCACCACCAGGGCACGTCCCTTGAGGCGGCGCCGGGGCTTGGAGGGCCGCTTGGTATCGCTGGCGGGGGCCGGGGTCGTCATGGGGCGGGATCGTACCCAGCGGGCCGCCCCTGCCACGTCACCCCCGCCGGCGCCGATCGCTGACCGGGCGCCCGCTCAGCTCGACAGCGCACCCACGTGAGCGGCCAGCAGGCGCTTCACCTCGGCCGATCCGGCCACGGCCTCGTCGCTCGACCCCGCGCAGGGGGTGAGGTCGAACTCGCGCACCCCGATGTCGAGGAAGGGCGCCAGGGCCTCGGCCACGTCGTGGGGGGTGCCGTAGGGGGTGTAGCGCTCGAAGGCGGCGAAGGGGGTGCGGTAGAACGCCTCCATGGCCTGCCGCACGTGGCTGCGGGCCTGGTCACGGTCAGCGCCCAGGCCCACCCAGGCCTGCAGCTTGTGGCGCCAGGCGGGAGCGGCCCGGCCCACCGAGGCCGCGGTCTCGTCGCACAGCTCCATGGCCTGGGCGAAGCGGGTGGCCGAGCACCACGTGGCCAGCCAGCCGTCACCGGAACGGCCCGCCCGGCGCACAGCGGCGTCGGAGCGGCCGCCGACGAGCAGGGGCACGGCCGGCGAGGGGGCAGGCAGGATGCGACAGTCCTGCACCTGGAAGAACTCGCCATCGTGGTCGACGGCCTCGCCGGACAGGAGTCGCCGCAGCAGGCCCAGGGACTCGTCGCAGCGTCGTCCCCGGGTGCGGGGGTCGATGCCGCACACCTCGATCTCGTGGCGGTCCTCGCCGCCGATGCCCACACCGAGCACGAGTCGCCCCGGGGCCAGCTGGCACAGGGTCGAGATGCTGCGGGCCACCGTCACCGGGTTGCGCAGGGGCAGGAGGTACACCCCCACGTGCAGGCCCAGGCTCGCTTCGAGCTGGGACAGGCCGGCCATGAGCACCAGGGCCTCCATGCCGTGCCCACCCCGGAAGCTGACGTGGTCGGCGTAGAGCACGCCATCGATGCCGGCGGCGGCGATGCCCTCCATGAGGGCGCGGCGCTCGTCCACGCCGTCCCTGAAGAAGCGCTCCGGGGGGCTGATGCCCACCCGCACGCCGGGCGGTTCTTTCGTCATGGACCCTTCGACCATCACCTGCTCCCCCTGACCGGCCCCGACCGAGCGGGCCAACGCTGCCACAGTCCGTGTCTCTCGACGAGCTGGGCACTACGTTGACGTGCGATTCGGCTGACGTTCGACCGGCTTCAGAGGAGACTTCCATGGCCATGCCCCCGCCCTACCAACCCAGCCCTGCGGCAGGGCTAGACGTCGGTGCGGCGTTCAGCTACGGCTGGGACAAGTTCAAGCAGAACGCCGGCCCCATGATCATCCTCACGTTGTTGGTGTGGGCGGCGAGCGCAGTGGTCAACCTCCTGGGCAACGTGTTCGACAACACGTTCCTCAAGCTCATCTTCGTCGTCATCGGCTTCGTGGTCTCCCAGGTCATGACCCGTGGCCTGGTCCGAGCCGCCCTCGTCGTCGTCAACGGTGGGCGGCCCGAGCCCGGCGCCGTCTTCGGCTTCGAGAACATCGGCCCGTTCGTCGTGGGCGCCATCATCTACGGCCTCGTGGTCGGCGTCGGCCTCGTGCTGTGCATCATCCCCGGCCTCATCCTCGGGGCCATGCTCGCGTTCTGGTCCTTCGCCTGCGTCGAGCAGAACCTGGGCGGCGTCGATGCCCTGAAGCGCTCGTGGGAGATGACCAAGCCCCACATGGGCAAGGTGATCGTCTTCGGCCTCGCCTACTTCGGAGTGAACCTGATCGGCCTCATCCTCTGCGGCGTCGGCCTGCTGGCCACCATCCCGCTGTCCTACATCGCCACCGCCCACGCCTATCGCCAGTTGTCGGGCAGCGTCGTCGCCCCCTGACGCCAGGGCGTTCCGCAACACCGCCAGAACCCCGCGGCGGCGTGCATGGGCCGGGCTAGGGTCCCGGCCCATGCCGCTCTCCCTGGGGGCCCACGTCGGGCAGCAGAACATGGACATGGCCACCATGCGGGCCACGTGGCGTCGCCTCGACGACGCCCGGCTCGACTGGATCTCGGCCTGGGACCACCTCTACGAGGCGCCGCCGGCGGGGGGCACGGTGGACCACTTCGAGGCCATCGCCACCCTGGGGGCCCTGTGCGCCGACACCAGGCACGCCCGCATCGGCTGCCTGGTCTTCTACATCGGCTACCGCAACCCCGCCCTACTGGCCAAGGCGGCCACCACGCTCGACCACATCTCCGGGGGCCGTTTCGAGCTCGGCCTGGGCGCCGGTTGGCACGAGTGGGAGGCGGCGGCCTACGGCTACGACTTCCCGCCCCTGGGCACCCGCTTCGAGATGCTCGAGGAGGGGGTGCAGCTGATCCGCTCCCTGCTCACCCAGGAGCGCACGACGTTCGAGGGCACGTACTACCGGACCGAGGACGCCTCGTGCCTGCCCCCGCCTGTCGGCGGGCGGCGCCTGCCCATCTGGATCGGTGGGGTGGGTCCCAAGCGCACGCCGCGCCTGGCCGCCACCTACGCCGACGGTTGGAACGCGGCCTACGTCAGCCCCCAGCAGTACGGCGAGCTGAGCGGGGCCATGGACCGGGCCTGCGAGAAGATCGGCCGCGACCCGGCCACGCTGGATCGAACCGTCAACCTCATGTTCATGCTGTCGGCCGATGCCGCCGGCGCGGCGGGGGCCGAGCAGCGGTTGGTGGAGCAGTGGGGGGACATGGCACCCCGGGTGCGCAACGGTGCCCTCATGGGCACACCTGCCCAAGCGGTGGAGACCGTGGGTCGGTACGTCGAGGCGGGCGCGCGGGGAGTGAACATCGCTCTACGTGCACCGTGGGACGAGGCCGCCCTCGAGGCCTATCTGAACGACGTAGTTCCTTCGCTTCGCAAGGAGTTTGCCGCCGTCGGTCCCGTATAGAATGCCCAGGCTGTCGCCGCGTCATGCAAATGCGTTGCGACCGTCAAGTCTTCGTCACCCTCGCAACGAGGCAGAAGGAAGAGGAGGGCCGACGAGTTGACGGCGGAGAGCAACGAGGGAGCGACCCCGGCGGACGCTCCCAGGCGGCGGACGCCTTGGCGCGGCCCACTGGGTGTGGTCGTCGTGACGGCGGCGGTCCTGGCCGGATGGCCGGTGATCACCCAGGGCACGGCTTCCGGTGACGGCAACGCGGCGATCACCGGTGCGGCGACGCTGACGCTCGCAGGAGCGGCCCGACACCTCGACGCCTACCAGTCCGCGGCGGGCGTCATCGCCCGGCGGGCTGTCCTGCAGGCCACCGTCCCCGCTCTCGCCGAGGGCCCGGCGGCATCGGGCACGACGGGGGCGGCGTTGGCCCCGCTGCCGGCCACCACGGGGGGTCCTTCCTCCGATGGGTCGACACCCACCACGGTGGCGCCGACGCCCACCGTGCCCACCGTGCCCACAGCCGAGGTCCCGTCGACGACGGTGGCCGCGCCCGCGGCCCACGGCGGACCCATCCTGACCGCTCCCGAGGTCACCCGGCCCGCAGACCAGACCGAGCCGACGCCGACACCGGCACCGGCAGCGCCGACCCCGGCGGCCACGGCAGCCCCGGTACCGGCGGCCGTAGCTGCGGCCGCGGCCGAGCGCACGGTGGCGGCACCGGCCCCCGTGGCCGTGTCACTGACGGCGGGTAGCGGGGTCGGCAGCAGCGCCGAGGTCCGACTGCTCGAACTGGTCAACGGACTGCGCACCTCGATGGGGCTGTCCCCGCTGGCCGGCAACGGTGCGTTGGCGGGATCGGCCCGCAGTTGGGCGCAGCTGTTGGCCGGCCAGGGGGCTCTGGCCCACCAGGACCTGAACCCCTTCCTGAGCACGTGGTTCACTGCGGGCGAGAACGTGGCCTTCGGTCCCTCGGTCGACTCGGTGTTCGCTGCCCTCGTGTCCAGCCCCCGCCACTACGCCAACATGACCCGGGCCGACTTCACCGTGCTCGGCGTGGGGGTGGCCGTGGCTGCCGATGGCAAGGTGTGGACCTCGCAGCTGTTCGCCGGCTAGGAGATGGTCCATGGAGGTCCGTCCCCTTCCCGAGTCCGCTGACGTGGTGGCCCCCGACGGTTCCCTGGTGCGCATCCTGGCTGCCGGTGAGCGCGGCTCGATGGCCCACTTCGAGCTGGCCGAGGGTCAGGTGTCGCGGGCCGTGCGCCACCGCAGCGTCGAGGAGTTGTGGTTCGTGCTCGAGGGGCGGGGCCAGATGTGGCAGGACGGCACGGCCCACCCGTTGGAGCTGCGGGCCGGGGTGTCGCTGACCATCCCCGTGGGCACGGCGTTCCAGTTCCGCAGCCTGGGGCCGGGCGTCCTCACGGCCGTCGCGGTGACCATGCCCCCGTGGCCCGGTGAGGAGGAGGCCGAAGCCGCTGCCGGCCTGTGGGACCCACCCTGGACCGAGCGCGCCCAGGGTGCCAGCCGGCACCCGCGAGGACGCCGAACAGTCCAGACCCCGACCTGACCTGCCCTTTCACCAACCCACCCCGGCGATGGGCCCTGGTCGTCGAATCGACATCGAATCTGCGTCAAAGGCCCCCCGAACGACGGTGGGGTCGGCGCCGGAAGCCTCCGGCGGTGCCGGCGATGGCCCGTCGCCAGCTTCGTTGTCACACCCCGCGACCATGATGGGCGTCTGGGGTCGCGCCGGCCCTTATCAGTCGTCCCGGCGCTCCGAGAGATCCAGCTCAGGAGCGGGACATGTCCACCACGGGCACTGGCGACGACAGCAGCAACGGTGACGGCACCGACGGGGGCAACGGGACGGACGACGGCTCGTGCGTCGACGATGGCGGCCCGGGCACCCCGGGTGAGGGGCCCAAGGAGCGAGAGCCCGGCGTCGGCACGATCCGCACCCTCCGCCGACTCGACCCCAGGTTCAGGGCCCAGATCAACGCCAAGCGCCAGGACGGCTTCAGCCGTCTCCGGGGCCTCGACCGCTCCATGGCCACCATGGCCAGCGAACGGCGTGACCTGCTGGTTGAGCTCGGCGAGCTCGAGCAGCAGCTCGTCGACCCCGCCCGGTGGCCCAAGGGCCGACGCCCCGCCGGCAACACCGTGGACCGCTCCCTCCCCGACCTGCCCCACGACGCCCGCTACCTGTGGGGACGACGTCTACGCGCCGTCTGCCTCCGCCTCCTGCAACGCTGTGGCACCCTCCCGCTGCGCCAACTCCACGCCCTGCTGCACCTGCACGGCTTCGGCATAGCCGGCGATCACCCGGTGAAGACCCTGGCCGACGCCCTCGGCCACGAGGTCGACACCGGCCACGCCCGCCGCATCGCCCGCGGCCACTACGGCCTCGCCCCTGGGCACCGACCGCCACCCCAACGCCGCCACCACGAGCTCGACACGCCCCTGCCCGACCTCACCGACCTCGACCTCGGCGGCGCCGAATGAGCACCGCCACCCCGCGGCCAGCTGCCGCTCAGCCCGCAGCCAGGTCGATGTGGGCCACCAGGGCCCGCACCGCGGTCACGAAGGCCAACGGCTGGTCCAGCATCAGGTGGTGACGGGCCTCGGGCACCCACACCACCGGCGCGGGGCGACCGAAGGCCACCGCCACCCGTTCGGCCACCTCGCTGGTCACCACCCGGCTCCCCTGGCCGTGCAGGAAGCCCACGGGGATGGTGATGTCAGCCAGATACTCCGTCGTCAGCCGGTCCGCCGTCCGGTTGAACAGCCGCCAGTCGAACTTCCACGCCCAGCCACCACCCTCGACAGCCCGCACCGACGACTCGGCGATGTGGCGCAGCACCCACGGGTTCTCGCACGCCTGTCGGGGGATGAGCTTGAAGCGGGCCTGGGCCTCCTCGTAGGTGGCGTAGACCCGCTGGTTCTGGAAGTGGCGGCTCGAGCGGCTGACCTCCCCCGGCCGTCGCACACCGAAATCGGCCAGGATCGCCCCCCGGAAGTGATCCCCATGGCGGGCGGCCGCCACCGTGGTCACCTGGGCCCCCAGCGAGTGGCCCAACACGATGGGCCGCACCGACGACCCGGCCGCGGCGGCATCGGCCACGGCCAGCACCTCGTCGGACCACGTCTCGGAGCGGTAGCTGTCCCGCCACCCCGAATCGCCGTGACCGGACAGGTTGGGGGCGATCACCCGATGGTCGCGGGCCAGCAGCGGGGCGAGGAACGACCACCAGCGGGCGTGGGCCGCACCCCCGTGCACCAGCACCAGCGGCGGCGCGTCGACATCACCCCACATCAGGTAGCGCACGGGACAACCCTCGACCTCGACCTCGCCCACCTCGGGTTCGACAGCCAGGGCTTCGGCGAACCACAGGGGAGCGTCGGTCACGGGGCGGGAGTCTCGCGCATCGACCCCAGCGAGCGACCAGTCTGGTGGCCATGGCCACCCCCATGACCCCTGACGAAGCCCTCGCCTTCCTCGTCGAGCGCCCCCGCACGGCCAAGCTGGCCACGACGCGGGCCAACGGCGCCCCCCCACGTGGCCCCGGTGTGGATCGACGTCGACCCCAGCGACGGCACCATCCTGTTCATGACCGGTGCCGACACGCTCAAGGGCAAGGCCCTGCGCCGCGATCCCCGGCTGTCCCTGTGCGTGGACGACGACGCCCCGCCCTACTCCTTCGCCATCGTCGAGGCCGAGGCCACCCTGTCCGAGGACCTCGACGACATGCTGGGCTGGAGCATCCGCATCGCCCGCCGCTACCTGGGCGACGAGCTGGCCGAGACCTTCGGGCGCCGCAACGCCGTGCCCGGTGAGCTGCTGGTGCGGGCCAGGCCCACCCGCATCACCGCCGCCCGCGACATCACCGACTGACCGGCCGACCCGGGGCGGCACGGAGCCGGCCCGGACGGCGGGGTCAACCGATCTGCTCGGAGAAGAAGCGCAGGGTGCGGGCGAAACCCAGCCGGGTCGACTGGGCGTCGTAACTGGCCCGGTGGTCGCACTCGAAGCCGTGCTGCGCTCCGGCGTAGACGTACACGGGCACATCGGGCCACGCGGCGCGGACCTTGTCCACGTCCTCGAGGGGGATGGCGTGATCGAGCTCGCCGAAGTGCAGCACCAGCGGCACCTGGGGAGAGCGGTCGAGCAGGTTGGCCACGATGCCCCCGCCGTAGTAGCCGACGGCGGCGTCGATGGTGCCGGCCAGCTCCACCGCACTGGCCGCGGCCAGGAAGCCACCCCAGCAGAAGCCCACCGCCCCCACCCGGCCGGCCCCGCGCACGGCCTCGGCCGCCGCGGTGATGTCGTCCAGAGCCGATGCCAGCGGCACCTGGCTGCGAAGGTCGATGCCCGCCTTCATGTCATCGCCCTCGTAACCCAGCTCGACCCCGGGCCGGACCCGGTCGTACAGGGCGGGGGCGATGGCGACGTACCCCGCCGCCGCGTAGGCGTCGACCACGTCACGGATGTGGCCGTTGACGCCGAAGATCTCCTGGATGACGACGATGGCCCCCCGGGTGGGGCTCTCCGGGTCAGCCCGATAGGCCCCCAGGGTGACGCCATCGGACGCGGTCAGCTGCACGTGCTCGCCCATGGGCGGAACGTAGCCCGCACCGGCATCGGCCCGCCGCGGCATCATCGAACGGTGCGGATCCTCTTCCTCCATCGCAACTTCCCCGCCCAGTTCCGCCACCTGGCCGAGCACCTGGCCCGGGACCCGGGCAACGAGGTGGTCTACGGCACCGCCAAGCCCGACAGCCCCTACCGCATGCCCGGCGTGCGCCGGGTGGCCTTCCGGCAACCCCCCGAGCCACCCCCCGGCACCCACCCCTACCTGCGCAGCACCGACCGGGCCGTGCGCACCGGCCAGTCGGTGGTGCGCATGTGCGCCCAGCTGGCCCGTGACGGCTTCAGCCCCGACGTGATCATCGCCCACTCGGGGTGGGGTCCCGGCCTCTACGTCAAGGAGGTGTTCCCCCGGGCCCAGCTGTTGTTCCACGTCGAGTGGTACTTCCGCACCCGGGGGGCCGACCTCGGCTTCCTGCCCCCCGAACTCGAGACCCGCAACCCGGACCGGGACCTGGCCACGGTGACGGGCAACCTGGCCACCCTGCACGACCTCGCCGTCGCCGATGCCGTGTGGGTGCCCACCGCGTTCCAGGCCGCCCAGCTCCCGGCCACGGCCCCGGGCCGGGTCACCGTGCTCCACGAGGGCATCGACACCACCTACTTCTCCCCGACGCCCACCGAGCCTGCGGCAGGCACCGCACCCCGCAACGTCGCTGGCCTGCACCTGGCCCCGGACGCCGAGCTGTTGACCTACGCCACCCGGGGCATGGAGCCCTACCGCGGCTTCCCCCAGTTCCTGCGGGCTGCGGCCACCCTCCTCGAGGCCCGGCCCCGCCTGCACGCGGTCGTGGCCGGCGAGGACCGGGTCGTCTACGGCACCCCGCTGCCCACGGGGGACAGCTGGCGGCGTCGCATGGTCGCCGAGCTCGGACCCCGCCTCGATCCCTCTCGGGTCCACTTCGTGGGCGGCCTGCCCTACCGGAGCTACGTCGACCTGCTGCGGGCGTCGGACGCCCACGTCTACCTCACCGTGCCCTTCGTGCTGTCCTGGGGGATGCTCGAGGCCATGGCCTGCGGCGTGCGCCTGGTGGCCTCGGCCACCCCCCCGGTGCAGGAGGTCGTCACCGACGGCCGCGACGGGCTGTTGGTCGACTTCTTCGACGCCGATGCCCTGGCCGCCCGGGTGGCCGACGTGCTCGACCGACCGGCCGAGCACCGCGCACTGGGCGTGACGGCGCGGCAAACCATCGTCGACCGCTACGACCTGCACCGCCTGCTGCCCCGACAGGAGGCGCTGGTCCGAGCCGTGGCCGAGGGCGCCACCCGTTGACGTCGACCACCGACGGTGGTCCAGCCCAGCAACAGATGGCGGTTAGCCTTCGGCCGTGAGCGACCAGACGCCGCCCCCTCCCCCTCCCCCACCTCCCGAGATGCCCCCGACAGGGACCACACCGCCAGGGACCACACCGCCAGGGACCACACCGCCGGACCAGCCGCCGGGCGCACCGTGGGGCACCCCGGGCCCAGCGGCCCAGCAGCCCGCCCACGGTGTCGCCCCCGGCGGACCGGGCGGACCGGGCGGAGCGGGCGGACCCGGCAGCGGTCCCTACGGCCCGGGTGGGCAGGGCTGGACCCAGCCCACAGGCTGGTACGCGGGGCCGTTCCCACCACCCGGCCTGGTCACCCCCCGCACAACCTTCTGGGGAGAGCTGGGCCGCACCGTGGCCAAGGCCCTGGTGGCGGTGGTCGTGTTCTTCGCCGCCATCTTCGGCGCCTTCGTGCTGCTGGCGGGGCTCGTCTCCGCCATCAACACCCCCCGGACCGACGAGGACGAGCTGGCCACCTCCCACGTCGAGGGGGACCGGGGCAACGAGCGCCAGCTGCTCATCATCCCCGTGACCGGGCTCATCCTCGGGGAGAAGGAGGGGGCGGGCAGCCTCTTCTCCACCACCGCGGTCACCTACGGCTACGACGTGCAGCACGAGCTCGCCCAAGCCGCGGACGACCCCAGCATCAAGGGCGTCATCCTCGAGCTCGACACCCCCGGGGGCACCATCTACGGGTCGCGGGCCATCGCCGACGGCGTGGCCGACTACCAGTCCCGCACCGGCCGGCCCGTGTTGGCCTGGGTGCGGGGCATGGCGGCGTCGGGGGGCATGTACGCCATGTCCGGGGCCGACGAGATCATGGCCGACCACGGCACCCTCATCGGCTCCATCGGCGTCATCTTCGGGCCCTTCACCCACTACGAGGGCGTCGTGGGCACCGATGGCGGCCTGCTGGGCGGCGGGATCCAGACCACGGGCGGCATCACCGAGGAGTACATCACCGCAGGCAAGGGCAAGGACCTGGGCAACCCGTACCGCAAGATGACCGACGAGGAGCGGGCCAACCTCCAGCAGGGCGTCGACAACTCGTACCGCGAGTTCGTGGGCGCGGTGGCCGCGGGCCGGGACATCTCGGCGTCGACCATCGTCGAGCAGCTGGGGGCCATGATCTACGACGAGGCCACCGCCGTGCAGAAGGGCCTGGTCGACGAGATCGGCAACCGCGGCGCCGCCTACGGCAAGGCCGCCGAGCTGGCCGGCCTACGGGCCGGTGACTACGACATCGTGCGCGTCGACCGCAACACCAGCGGCCTGGCCGCCCTGCTCGGGGCCAAGCTCGGCCTGCGATCGACCCCGGAACGACCGTGCGTGCAGGGCGCCCAGCTGCTGGCCATCCAGGGCGAACCCCCCCTGGTGTGCAGCTGAGTCGATCCCACCGGGAGACAGCCGGAGCAGCCTCAACGGCGCCGGTCCACCACCACGGCCCGGGCGCCACTGGCCGCCACCGCGGCGCGCAGGTCCCCGGCGTCGAGCTCGCAGTCGACCAGGGCGGTGGACACGGCCACGGCCCGGTCGGGGTCCACGTGGCCCGAGGGCTGGGGCTGCACCCAGGGGGACACCACGCCGAGGGCGTCGAGGTCGGTCAGGGTGACCACCCCCAGGCGGTCCACGGGCCCCGCCGCGGAGGAGGACAGGCCCGTCCACAGCAGCAGGGCCTGCACGTCGTCCCACGCCACCGTGCGCAGGTCGCCCCGGGGCGGGCGCACCCCCACGCCGTCGGGCCCCAGGCGGGCCACCACGGGGAGTCGGACGAGGCGAACGCCGAGCACGACCACGACGGCGGTGAAGAACAGGGCTGCCGTCCACCCCACCACCCCCCCGGCGATGACGGCGGCCACCACCAGCAGGGCCGCGGCCACGACGGAACGCACCAGTGGGCCGCGGCGGGCCCGCAGCTCCCACGTCGTCCCCGGCGAGGACGGGCGGCTCTCAGACGTCGTCGCCCACCAGGTCACGCGGCACGAGTCCGACGCTAGCCAGCCCCTTCCCGGCGTCGGCCACCGGGACGGCTCCGAGAGCGACCGTTGGGTAGGAACACCTACCACCCCGATGGATCAGAGCCAGAACTGCAGGGCCACGGCCACCCCGATGGCCACCACGAAGCCCCGCATGAGCCTGGGGTTCACGACGCGGGCCAGGCGGCCCCCCAGGTTCCCGCCGAGCAGGGCGGCGGGCGCCATGACGAGCACCGCCCCCCAGACCACGTCGCCCGAGGACACGAAGAACAGCGCAGCGACCACGTTGGTCACCAGCGTCACCGCCTGCTTGAGGGCGTTGGTGCGGGGGAAGGTGTCGGGCACGGCGATGCCCAGGGTGGCCAGGGTGACGATGCCCATGCCCGCCCCGAAGTAGCCGCCGTAGATGCAGGTCAACAGCATGGCGCCCACGGCCAGGGCGCCGGGGGGCCCGTCGTCGGCCGCCTCGGCCCGGGCCGGGAGCAGACCCCGGATGCGGTCCTGGCCCACCAGCAGGGCGCAGGCCCCCAGCACCAGGAAGGGCACCAGGTTGCGGAACAGCTCCTCCGAGCTGATGACGAGGAGGATCGAGCCCGTGAGCCCGCCCACCGCGGCCAGGGCGGCGAAGACCCGCAGGCGGCGCTTCTGGCCGGCCAGGTCACCCCGCTGGGCCAGGGTGCCCCCGAAGTAGCCGGGGCACAGGGCCACGGTGTTGGTGATGTTCGAGCTCACCGTGGGCACGCCCAGGGCCACCAGGGTGGGGAAGGTGATGAGGGTGCCCCCTCCGGCCACGGCGTTGACCATGCCCGCGGCCAGGGCGGCCAGGCCGGCGATCACGTAGTCGAAGCCGTTCACCGCACCCTCCGGGCCCCGGCGCCCACCTCGTCACCTCGGCCCTGGTCCACGGGCGGTGGATGCTAGGCCACCGCGACCGGGCACCTGGGTGGAGCCCGGCCGACACCCGGTCGGACCGGCCGCCCAGCGACGCCGCCCGCACTAGCGTCGGGGCACGAACCCGAGGAGGTCCCGTGCTCGGCAGCGACGTCCGTGTCGGCCGCATCGCAGGTATCCCCGTCCACCTCAACTGGACCGTGCTGGTCCTCGTCTGGCTGCTCGGTTCAGCCCTCATCAACCGGATCATCCCCCACGCCGAACCCGGGTTGTCCCCCGGCTTCCGTCTGGTCCTGGGCCTGATCGGCGCGGCGGCCTTCGTGGGGTCGATCCTGGCCCACGAGCTCGGCCACGCCGCCGTGGCCCGCCACGGCGGGGTCAAGGTCGAGCGCATCAGCCTGTGGCTCTTCGGGGGCATGGCCCAGATGTCCTCCGAAGCCGACCGGCCTCCGCTGGCCCTGCGCATCGCCGCCGCCGGTCCCGCCGTCAGCCTGGCCCTGGGCGGCATCGGCCTGGGGGTGGCCGCCGCCCTGCACGCCGCGGACACCGCCCCCGGCGCCGCCGCGGTGGCCAGCTGGCTGGGCACCATCAACCTGCTGCTGGCCGCGTTCAACCTGCTCCCCGGCCTGCCCCTCGACGGTGGCCGCATCCTGCAGGCCGCCCTGTGGTGGCGCTGGGGGGACCGGTCACGGGCCGTGCGGGTCACGTCGTTCACGGGCCGGTTGCTGGGCGCCGCCGCCATCGCCCTCGGCTTCTACCAACTGGCCGGGGGCAACACGTTCGGCGGCGTGTGGACGGCGGTCATCGGCTGGTTCCTCGTCAGCTCGGCCCGGGCCGAGGGCGAGAGCCACGCCGCCCGGGCCGCCCTGACCGGGGTGCGGGTCCACCAGGTCATGTCCACCCCGCCGCCCAGCGCCCCCTCGTACCTGACCGTGGAGGAGTTCCTGCGCGATCGCCCCGCCGGCTGGCAGGGAGCGGCGGCGTGGCCGCTGCGCAACTGGGGCGGTGAGCTCGAGGGCATCCTGCCCCTCGAGCGCCTACGTCGCATCCCCGCCGCCCAGCGGGCCCACATCCACCTGCGCCAGCTGGCCCTGCCCCTGGTCCCCGACGCCGACGGCCACGTCGCCCCCGTGGCCCACCCCGACGAGCTCGTGCTCGATGTGCTCGATCGCACCGGTGGCCACGCCACCGTCGTGCTCTGGGGCCGTGAGCTGGTGGGTCTGCTGACCACGGCCGACGTGCACCGGGCCCTTTCCGGTGCCATCCGCACCGCCGCCACCCCCGCCACCCCGGTGGGAGCCGGCGCTCAGGCCGGGGGCCCGACCACGTAGGCCTGCCCGGCCCGGCGGACCTCGGCCCCGGCCTCGTCGTAGAGGAAGGGCAGGAAGGCGAACCGCCGCCCCGCGGTCACGGGCCGGGCCTCGTGCAGCAGCGAGCACGAGAAGATGACGGCCCCCCCGGCCGGGGCCACGAAGCGCTGGTGGCCGAACTCGGGGAAGACCAGCTCCCCGCCGTCGTAGTCCCCCGTGTTCAGGTTGATGGTGCAGGCGAAGCGCCGGTGGGCCGTGCCCCGGGTCGTGTTGTCACGGTGGCGGCGGAAGAAGCCCTGCTCCTGGCCGTCGTAGCACGCCACCAGGTAGCGCTCGACCCGGGTGATGCCGAACTGGAAGGACCGGGCCACCTCGGGAGCGACCACGTCGCGCAGGCGACCCAGGCACCGGCGGCGCAGCTCGTCACCCTCGGGCAGCTCCACGTCGCGGCGGCGCTTGCTGGCTCCATCGTGCACCTCGACGGTGAGGCCGTCGACCTCGCGCATGAAGCCCGAGGCGCGGCCGCCCTGGCGGTCGTAGCGCTCGATGAGCTCCCGGCACAGGGCGGGGGAGAACACGCCGGGGATGACCAGGGCGGGGGCCTGGGGGCGGGCCTGCTGGGGAGGGTCGAAGGCGGGGACCGAGCGCACGGCGGCCGCCACCCGGTCGACGTGGCCCGTGGGGTCATCCCCACCACCCACCCGGGCATCGAGGGGGATGGTGGCCACCACCCGCAGGCGCTGGTCGAGGACCAGGCTGTGGCGGTCGGCGGGGCCGTGCACGCCGTAGCGCCGGCTGACCTGGCCGTCGAGGTCCCACACGACGCGGATGCCGGGCAGGTCGTGAGCCAGGCGGCCCAGGCGGGCGTCGTCGGGGTCGGTGGTGACCACGAAGCAGCTGGCCCCACCGTCGTCGTCGAACGCGGCCCGGTGGCGACCGGACAGGTCGGCCAGCACCTCCCTGCTGCCCGGCAGCAGGGACGAGCCCAGGAACACGAGCACCGAGGTCCGACCGGCGACCTGGTCGAAGCGGAACGCCGGCTGCGTGCTGCGGGCCGTGAACCACGGCGCCTGTTCCCCGAGCTCCAGGCGCCGGGCACCCACACCCCGGTCAGCCGCTCCCCGACCCGCCGTCATCGCCATCGCCGAGCTCCTCTCCGCCCTCCGCCGGGCACCCGCTGCGGTCACGGTAGCCACCCCTCGTCCCGGACCGACTCCGCTGGCGCGCGGCTGGCGTGCGCTTCGCGCGCGTGCCTTCGGCGCGGCCTGCGTAGTGTTGCGCCGTGCCTGGTCTGGGAACCACCTCGCCTGCCCTGGGGGGCTACGAACCCCCGGGTTACGACGAGCTCGTCGACTTCAGTGGCGGCGCCCGTCCCGGCAACGCCCGGCTCTTCGAGCACCTCAGCCGCATGAGCTTCGACGAGCTCAGCCTGCGCCAACGGGCCGCCGAGCTCGACATCGCCGCCAACGGGGTCTCCTTCACCGTCTACGCCGAGGGCGAGAACATCGACCGGCCCTGGCCCTTCGACGTGGTTCCCCGGGTGTTCCACGCCCGGGAGTGGGCCACCATCGACGCCGGCCTCCGTCAGCGCCTGGCCGCCCTCAACCTGTTCATCGACGACCTGTACCACGACCAACGCTGCATCCGCGAGGGCATCGTCCCCGAGGAGCTGGTGCTGTCGTCGCCCGGCTACCGGCCCGAGTGCCACGGCGTCGACCCACCCCACGGCGTGTGGGCCCACGTGTGCGGCACCGACCTGGTGCGCCACTCCGACGGCACCGTCTTCGTGCTCGAGGACAACCTGCGGGTGCCGTCGGGCGTGTCCTACATGCTGGAGAACCGGGCCCTGACCAAACGGGTCTTCCCCGAGCTGTTCGAGCGCCAGTCCATCGTGCCCGTGGACCACTACCCCGAGCACCTCCTCGACATGTTGCGCTCGCTGTGCCCGGGCCGCGACGGTCGGGTGGCCGTGCTCACCCCCGGCATCTACAACTCGGCCTACTTCGAGCACTCCTTCCTGGCCCGCCAGATGGGGGTGGAGCTGGTCGAGGGCCGCGACCTCAAGGTGGGCCCCGACGACTGCGTCTACGTGCGCACCATCGAGGGGCCGGTCCGCGTCGACGCCATCTACCGCCGGGTCGACGACGCCTTCCTCGACCCCGCCGTGTTCCGGGCCGATTCCACCCTGGGCGTCGAGGGCATCATGGGAGCGTGGCGGGCCGGCAACGTGGCCCTGGCCAACGCGCCGGGCACCGGGGTGGCCGACGACAAGGTCGTCTACACCTACGTGCCCGACCTCATCCGCTTCTACCTGGCCGAGGATCCCATCCTGGCCAGCGTGCCCACGTGGCGCTGCGAACGGCCGGCCGAGCTGTCCCACGTGCTGTCCCACCTGCACGAGATCGTGGTCAAGCCGGCCAACGAGTCCGGGGGCAAGGACGTGCTCATCGGTCCCCAGGCCGACAAGGCCACCCTCGACCGCTACCGGGACATGGTGCGGGCCCAACCCCGGGCCTGGGTGGCGCAACCCGTCATCGAGCTGTCCACCTCCCCCACCATCTGCGAGGCCGCCGTCGAGCCCCGTTGCGTGGACCTGCGCCCCTTCATCCTCCAGGGAGCGGGCAGCTACGTGACCGCCGGCGGCCTGACCAGGGTGGCCCGCCGTCGGGGCTCCTACGTCGTCAACTCGTCCCAGGGCGGCGGCTCCAAGGACACCTGGATCGTCGAGGAGCGCCCGTGAGCGAAGCGAAGCGCCTCAGCGGCGGAGAGCGGAGGCGACGGTGAGCAACGAGCCCATCCTGCTGTGCCGCACGGCGGACTCGTTGTACTGGGCCGGACGCTACCTGGAGCGGGTCGAGAGCCTGGCCCGCCTCATCACCGAGCACACCGCCCTGCTCGTCGACCTGCCCCGACGGGTCGAGCTGACGTGGCAGCCCCTGCTGGCCATCCCCGGTGGCGACCACGGCTTCTGGGAGCGCTACGACACCGCCGATGAGGTGTCGGTGATGGAGTTCCTGCTCACCGACCGCACCAACGAGTGCTCCCTGGCCTATTCGATCGACCAGGCCCGGGAGAACCTGCGCACCGTGCGCCAGGTGTTCCCCCGCACGTCGTGGCGGCTGGTCAACGAGCTGGCCCAGGTGGTGGAGAGCCAGGGGACGACCAGCCACCGACGGGGCCGGCGCCACCAGCTGCTGGAACGGGTCGTGGGTGACTGCCAGCGCATGGCCGGGGTCATCCACGACGCCATGCGCCGCGACCACGCCTACGACTTCTTCCACCTCGGCACCCAGTTCGAGCGGGCCGACATGACCACCCGGGTGCTCGACGTGCGGGCGGCCAGCATCATGGAGCTCAACGACGAGCTGGCCAGCGAGGCCGGGCGGGAGGAGGCCGGGGCCAAGGCCGTCTTCGAGGACATCCAGTGGCTGGGGGTGCTTCGCTCCCTGGTCGGGGTGCACTCGTACCGGCGCTCCACCAGCGATCCGGTCACCGGACCCGACGTGGTGCGCTTCCTGCTCACCGACGACCGCTTCCCCCGCTCCATCGCCTTCTGCCTCGACGAGATCGACACATCGCTGCAGAACCTGCCCAAGAACCTGCCCGTGGTCGAGGCGTGCCACGACGCCCGGGTGCTGCTGGGCCGGGTCGACGCCATGACGTGGCGGGCCGAGCAGCTGCGCGACCTGGCCGACGACGTGCAGCTGGGCCTGGCCGGCATCGACGACGCGCTCAAGGCCACCTACTTCACCGACGACGACATCCTGGTGCTGCCGCCGCCGTCGTCCAGCCAGAGCCAGTCCCAATCCCAGTCCCAGTCGGGATCGAACGGCTCCAGCCAGACCCAGAGCCAGAGCCAGAGCCAGGGGCGGGTGGGGTAGGTTCAGCCGGTTCCCGCACCTGACCAGCAGCTGCGGCGGAGCCGAACCGGGGGACGACCATGGCCGCCTACGAGCAGATCACCGTGGAGCAGGGCGAGGTCACCGTCCTCACCCTGAACCGGCCCGAGAAGCTGAACGCGTGGACCCCCGGATGATGGCGGAGATGATCCAGGCCATCACCGCGGCCAACGACGACCCCGCCGTGGGGGCCGTGGTCGTGACCGGGGCCGGCCGGGCCTTCTGCGCCGGGGCCGACATCGGTTCCCAGTTCAAGGCCCAGATCGACGCCGGCGCCGGTGACGAGGATGCGGCGGCGAAGAAGGCCGCCGAGCGTCGCGACGCCGAGGGGAAGGGGTCCGGCGCCCGCTGGGTCAGCTTCTGCCGGTCGTCCAAGCCCCTCATCGGGGCCATCAACGGCCACGCCATCGGCATCGGGCTGACCATGGTCCTGCCCTTCGACCACCTGGTGGCGGCCGAGGGGGCCAAGCTGTCGTGCCGCTTCGTGAAGATGGGCATCACCCCCGAGCTGGCCTCGTCGCACTACCTGGTGCAGCGCTGCGGCTGGGGCGGGGCGTCGGACCTGGCCCTGACCGGGCGCATCGTGGAAGCCCCCGAGGCCCGCTCCCTGGGCCTGGTCGACAACGTCGTGCCCGCCGATGAGCTGCTGGCGACGGCTGTGGCCAAGGCGGTCCAGTTCGGTGAGAACCCGGCTCCCCAGCTGCGCATGATCAAGGAGCTGCTGTCGGTCAACGGCTCGGAGACCGACACCGACCTGGTGCAGCGCCGGGAGCTCGACAAGCTCGCCCAGGCGTTGAAGACCCCCGAGCACCATGAAGCCGTGGCCGCGTTCATGGAGAAGCGGGCCCCGAAGTTCCGCTGATGCGTGCCGTCGTGGTCGAGGCCGGCGAGCTCGTCATCGCCGAGGTGCCCCCGCCCGTCCCCGGGCCCGGGCAGTTGCTGGTGGCGGTGCGGGCCGCAGGGTTGAACCGCGCCGACCTGCTGGCCCGCCGCGGCCGCTACGTGGTCGGTGCCTCCCTGCGCCCCGGTGGCGCTGCGCCCGTCGAGGACCCGGCAGCCGCCCGCCCGCCGGCGGTGGCCGGGGGTGAGGTGGCCGGCGAGGTGGTGGCCACCGGGCCCGGCGTCACCAACATCGAGGTCGGCCAGCGGGTCATGGCCATGGCCCGGGGCGGCTACGCCGAGTTCGCCGTGGCCGACGCCCGTCGGGCCATGCGCATCCCCGATCGGCTGACCTGGACCCAGGCCGCAGCCGTGCCCACCACCTTCTGCACCGCGCACGACGCCCTGCGCACCGCCGGCCGCGTGCAGCCCGGCGACGTCGTGCTCGTGAACGCCGCGTCCTCGGGCGTCGGGGTGGCCACCCTGCAGCTGGCCCGCCTGCTGGGCGCGGGCACCGTGGTGGCCGTGTCGACCACCGCGGCCAAGCTCGACGCCCTGGTCGCGGCGGGCATCGGCCCTGACCACGGCTTCGTCGGCGACGATCCCGACCTGGTGGACGCCATCATCGACGCCACCGGCGGCCACGGGGTCGACGTCGTCATCGACAACGTGGGCGGCCCCGCCTGGGCCACCAACCTGGCCGTGGCCGCCCTCGGCGGTCGCATCGTGTCCGTGGGCCGCCTGGGCGGGGACCGGGCCGAGGTCGACCTCGACGAGGTGGCCCGCAAGCGGGTGTCCCTGGTCGGGGTCACCTTCCGCACCCGGGACGCCGACCAGAGCGCGGCCGTGGTCACCTCGTTCGTGGCCGAGGCCGGCCCCGCCCTCGACGACGGCCGCCTCGTGCCCCTGGTGGCCGCTACGTTCCCCCTCATCGAGGCTGCGGCCGCCCAGGCCGAGCTGGCCACCAACCGCCACATCGGCAAGATCGTCCTCGAGGTGAGCTGACATGACCGTCCCCGGGCCCGACACCCAGAGCGCCGACTCCCCCTCGACCACGGCCCCATCGAACGCCGCCCCTTCCGACACGATGGTGTCGGTCGAGGGTCTACTGGCCCTGACCGCGGCCATCACCGCCGCCGCGGGCTCGGGACCGGAGGAGGCGGCCGCCGTGGCCGCCAACCTGGTCGAGGCCAACCTGCGGGGCCACGACTCCCACGGCGTGGGCATGGTCCCCCGCTACGTCGGCTCGGTGAAGGCCGGCACCCTGGTGCCCGACGAGCACGCCGCCGTGGTCACCGACACCGGCGCCATCCTCACCGTGGACGGCCGCCGGGGCTACGGGCAGGTGGTGGGGGCCGAGGCCATGGACCTGGCCATCGACCGGGCCCGGGAGCTGGGCTCGTGCATCCTGGGCCTGGGCAACGCCCACCACATCGGGCGCATCGGAGCGTGGGCCGAGCAGGCCACCGCGGCGGGCATGGTGTCGGTCCACTTCGTCAACGTGCTGGCCCGGGCCATCGTGGCCCCGTGGGGCGGGCGCGACGCCCGCCTGGGTACCAACCCCTTCTGCGTGGGCATCCCCCGGGCCGGCCACCCCCCCGTCATCCTCGACTTCGCCACCTCCCAGGTGGCCCAGGGCAAGGTGCGGGTGGCCTACAACAAGGGCCTGCAGCTGGCCCCGGGCCTGATGATCGACGACCAGGGCAACCCCACAACCGACCCCACGTTCGGGGTCAAGCCTCCCCAGGGCTCCCTGCTGCCCTTCGGTGAGCACAAGGGCTACGGCCTGGCCCTGGTGTGCGAGCTGCTGGGTGGGGCCCTGGCCGCCGGCCTGCCGTACTCGGGCGAGGCCGACGACGGCGTGGGCGTCTACAACGGCATGCTGGCCATCGTGGTGGACCCGTCACGCTTCGGGCGCAGCGACTTCGCCGAGCAGGTCGAGGACGTGCTCACCTGGGTGACGGGGTCGCCGCCGGCCGAGGGGGTGGGATCGGTGCTCGTGGCCGGGGATCCCGAGCGGGCCCACCGGACCGCCCGCACCCGTGACGGCATCCCCGTGGACAACGGCACCTGGCGTGAGCTGGGGCGCACTGCGGCATCGGTGGGCCTCGACGAGGCCGCCGTGCGCCAGGCGGCGGGCCTGCCCCCGGCGTGATCGCCGGTTCGTCCTCACCTTCGCTCTCCCTGTCCGGAGCCGAGGCCCGACGGGTGGTGCTCGCCGCCCAGGGCTTCACCGACAAGCGCCTGGCCCCCGGCGCCCGCCTCGACCGTCGCCACGTGCGCCGGGTGTTCGACCGGGTGACCGTGGTCCAGCTCGACTCGGTCAACGTCGTCGTCCGCTCCCACGAACTGCCCTTCTACGCCCGCCTCGGTGGCCACGACCACGACCTGGTCCGCTCCATGCAGGCCGACGGCGAGCTGTTCGAGTACTGGGGCCACGAGGCCTCGCTCATGCCCGTCGAGCTCCAGCCCCTGTTGCGCTGGCGCATGGCTCGGGCCGCGGAAGGGCGGACGTGGGGGCGGCTGGCCCAGCTGGCCCGGGACCACCCCGGCTACGTCGACGCCGTACTGGCCGAGGTCACGGCCCGGGGACCCATCGCCGCCAGCCAGCTGTCGGACCCCGGCGGGCGCACCGGTCCGTGGTGGGGGTGGAACCAGGGCAAGCAGGCCCTCGAGTGGCTGTACTGGTGCGGGGTGGTGGTGCCGGTGCGCAGTGCCAACTTCGAGCGTCGCTACGGCCTGCCCGAACGCATCCTCCCCGCCGCCGTGCTCGCCGCACCCACACCCTCGGCGGCCGACGCCCAGCGCCAGCTGCTGGTGCGCGCCGCCCGGTCCCTGGGGGTGGGCACCGGTCGTGACCTGGCCGACTACTTCCGCCTCAACGTGCCCGAGGTGCGACCGCTGCTGGCCGAGCTGGTGGAGGCGGGCCAGCTGCAGGCCGTCTCGGTCGAGGGCTGGCGCGAGCCGGGCTACCTGCACCCCGACGCTCCCCCACCCCGCCGGCTGCGGGCCCGCACCCTGCTGGGTCCGTTCGACTCCCTGGTGTGGGAGCGGTCCCGGGTCGAGCGGCTGTGGGACTTCCACTTCCGCCTCGAGTTCTACACACCGGCGGCCCGCCGGGTGCACGGCTACTACGTGATGCCCTTCCTGCTGGGCGAGTCCCTGGTGGGGCGGGTGGACGTCAAGGCCGACCGCAAGGCCGGGGTCCTACGGGTGCTGGGCGCCTTCGCCGAGGACGGCCGCCGCCCCGTGCTCGTGGCCGCCCCCCTGGCCGCCGAGCTCGGCCGCCTGGCCGGTTGGTTGGGCCTCGGTGCCGTCGACGTCGTCGACCGCGGCGACCTGGCCCCCGCCCTGAGGACCGAGGTCAGCGCCGTGACCGTGGGCGAGGCCGACGCCGGTTGACCGGTCGGTCGCGGTCACCCGGTGCCGCCTTTCTCGCCGATGGCAACGGGAGTCACACGACACCAGCCGGAGGCCTCCTTCATCAGCCGCGGTAGAGCAAGCGCCCCATTCGCTGTGGTGCGGAACCGAGGGAAGGTGTGCCCTCAGCGCCAGAGCCGAAGGCTCACTTGATCTCTCGGCGCAGGCTGCAGACCAGGCCGACGATGGCGGGTAGCACCACCCACACGGTCACGGCGACGGCGGTCTGGCCCAGGCTGTCGAGGGGCTTGTCGGACGACAGGCGGCCGTAGGCCTCGAAGATGTCCAACCAGCCGGCGACGGCCCGCAGTGCACCCGGAGCGAGCATGGCCCACAGCGTCGGGGCCAGGAGGAAGGCGGCGATGGCCGCAGGGGTGTTGGCGGCCAGGGCTCCGAAGGCCGCCCCCATGGTCACCTGGAGCACGACGAAGATGGCGGCGTAGCGCACGTCACCGGCCCAGCCCGAGAAGTCGGCCGGACCGTGGAGGCCGCCGGCGACGGCGCAGGCCGCCGCGGCCATGGCCAGCGACACGGCAACCGCCCCCAGGGCGAGGACCAGGGAGGCGACGTACTTGGCCCCCAGCACCGGCAGTCGACGGGGGGCCAGGGTGAACGTGGTCAGAGCGGTGCGTTGCGTCCACTCCGAGGTCATGGCCAGCACGCCGATGAGAGGGGTCAGGAAGGCGACCATGGTGGCCGCGCCGGCGCTGTAGTTGCCGAACGATGTCGCGATCGACGGATGGGCCGCCTTCCACCCGAGCACAGCGGCGCTGGCCCCCAGGGTGGCGGCCAGCAGGCCCCGACCCGAACGGGTGTCGACCAGCTTGCGGAGCTCGACGGCCAGCACGGTGCCGAAGCGCAGCGGGCGGACAGCGGGGAGGGTCATGGTCATCAGGGTCTCCGGTCGGTAGGTGTTCATCGGGGAACATCCGTGGTCAGCTGGAAGAAGAGGTCTTCGAGCCCGGCCCCGTCGTGGAGCTCGAGGATGACCAGGCCGGCGGCCGCGGCGGTGCGGCCGACGTGCTCGGCGCTGGCCGCAGCGAGCAGGGTGCCGTCGGCGCGCCGCTCGGTGCTGACGCCCGACCGCACCAGGGCGGCGTCGAGGGCATCGGGGTCCAGGGCCCGCACCGTGGTGCCCTGGCCTGCGAGCAGGGTGTGCAGGTCGCCGTCGGCCATGATGCGACCGTGGTCGATGACCACCAGGCGGTCCACGGTGGCCTGGACCTCGCCCAGCAGGTGGCTGGACAGCAGGGCCGTGCCCCCCTGGTCGGCGAAGTCCCGCAGCAGGTGGCGCATCCAACGGATCCCGTCGGGGTCCATGCCGTTGGCGGGCTCGTCGAGGACGAGCACGGCGGGGTCGCCGAGCAGGGCGGTACCGATGCCCAGGCGCTGGCGCATGCCCAGGGAGTACTGGCCGACCCGGCGACCGCCGACGCCGTCGAGCCCCACCCGCCCCAACACCTCCTCGGCCCGGGACCGGGGCACGCCCAGGAGTCGGGCGGACAGGAGCAGCGTCTCGATGCCCGTGCGCCCGGGGTGCTGGGCCGAGGCATCCAGCATCACCCCCACCACCCGCCCCGGGTTGGGCTGGTCGGCGTAGGCCAGGCCGTCGATGGTCACCCGGCCCGAGGTGGGCGGGGTGAGTCCCGTCATCATGCGCAGGGTCGTCGACTTGCCCGCCCCGTTGGGTCCCAGGAAGCCGGTGACCGTGCCCGGGCGGCACGTGAAGCACACATCGTCGACAGCGGTGTGACGGCGATAGCGCTTGACCAGGTGCTCAGCGGTGATCATGGATCCAACGATGACGGTCGGGCCCGGGCCCGCCATCGGACGGTCGGTGGTGTCGGGCATCAACCGAAGGTCGATGGTCGGGGGTCACCGGCGTCGACCTTCGGGGGATGGGCGTGGCGGGGGGCGGTCTCTACTGTTGCCCCATGACGACCATGGCCACGTGGGCAGCACGGGCAGCACGGGCAGCACGGGGGCAGAGATGGCCGACCGCACGCAGCTGACGGTGCTGTGGGAGCGGTTCGG
>JBBSLP010000024.1:0-69160 GCA_038255145.1 Acidimicrobiales bacterium | reverse complement strand
TCAGAGCTGGTCGAGGGCCTCGGCGGCGCGCCGGGCCAGCTCGTCGACCGAGTCGCGGATGGACTGGACGTCCACGTCCTCGGACGACTTCTGGCCCTGGTCGTAGCGGTCCCACACCCCCTGGTTGATGCAGGCCAGCTTCCAGCTGCTGAAGGCCACGTAGATGGGCATGACCGAGCAGTCGAGGTCGGACCGCTCCTGGTAGTGGGCCAGCATCTCCGCCCGGTCGGGGAACCCGGGAGCGGTCGACGGCGACGTGGCCGTGGTCTCGAACTCGTCACCCGCCTCCCGCCACGTGGCCAGCATGTAGCCCACGTCGGCCAGCGGGTCACCCAGGGTGCAGATCTCCCAGTCGAGCACGGCGGCGACGTCTCCCCCCGGCGCGGTGATGCAGTTGCCCAGGCGGTAGTCGCCATGGACGAGGGACACCCGTTGCTGGATCGGCTTGCGGGCCGACAGCACCTCGTGGAGCTCGTCGATCAGGGGGGTGGCTCCCCGTGACGACTTGTACTGGCCGTACCAGCGCTTGAGTTGGCGGCCCAGGTAGTCCTCCCGCTTGCCCAGGTCACCCAGGCCGGCCTCGTCCACGTCCACGGCGTGCAGGGCCGCAGCCACCTCGACCAGGGACTCCCCGGCCCGGCGTCGACCGGCTTCATCGAGGAACTCCAGGGCGTCGGCCTCCTCGTGCAGGACCCGACCGTCGACGAAGCCCATCACGTAGAAGCGGGCCCCGGTCACCGACAGGTCCTCGCACAGGCCCAGGTCGGGGGGCACGGGTACCGCCGTCGGCCCCAGCGCGTGGATGGCCTTGTACTCGCGGCCCATGTCGTGGGCCGAGGGCAGCAGCTCACCCAGGGGCGGGCGTCGCAGCACGCAGGTGTGGCCGTCGCCGTCGGTCACCCGGTAGGTCAGGTTGGAGTGCCCGCCGGGCAGGCGCTCGAAGTGCAGGGGTGGGGTGACGTCGGCGACGTTGGCCCGGAACCAGGCCTCCACCGCCGGCACGTCGATGCCCTCGATCGCTCCGCTGGCCGCCTCGCCCGCTCCGCTGCTGCTCATGGCTCACTCCCTGTTGCGATGGGGCGGGACGGGTCGGCCGACCACTGCGACCACGATCCCGGGTAGAGGCGGGTGCGCGGACGCGGGTGGCCGGCGGCCTCGAGGGCCAACAGGTCGTGGCAGGCACTGACCCCCGACCCGCAGTAGACGATGACCTCGGTGTCGTCATCGAGCACGCCGAGGTCGCGATAGCGCTGCTCCAGGGCACGGTGGTGGAGGAACTGCCCGTCGCCGTCGAGGTTGCCGGCGAAGGGGGCGTTGCGGGCCCCGGGCACGTGCCCGGCCCGGCTGTCGATGGGTTCGACCTCACCCCGGTAGCGCTCCGGCGCTCGGGCGTCGAGGACCACGGCGTCGCCGCCGGACGCGGCCCGGGCCACGTCCTCGGCGTCGGCCAGCAGCTCGACGGGCCACGGTCGCGGCGTGCGCCGGACCGGTGGCCGGGCCACCTCGCCCTCCTCCAGCGCCCCCGGCCAGGCCTGCAGCCCGCCGTCGAGCAGGGCGGCCTCGCGCCCCAGGGCCCGCAGCAGCCACACCAGCCGGCCCGCGGCCATGCCCCCGAGGTCGTCGTAGGCCACCACGGGCTGGTCCTCGTCGATGCCGGCCGCAGCCAGGCCGGCGGCGAAGGCGGTGGGGTGGGGGAGGGGGTGACGACCGGCCTCGACCGAGGCCGGGGCGGCCAGGGTGGTGTCGAGGTCGATCCACACGGCACCGGGCAGGTGGCCGGCCAGGTAGGCGGCGTGGCCGTCACGGCCGTCGAGGTACCAGCGCACGTCGCAGAGCACCACGTCCCCGCCGTGGGTCGCGAGCCGCGCCGCCGAGATGATCGGGGCTGTCAGCAGCACGGCCGCAGAGTAGCGCCCGCGTGCCGGACCCTAGGGTGCCCCCATGGCCCTCACCCCGCTGCCCGAGGACTGGACCCGCGCCCTGTGCGTGGCCGCCCACCCCGACGACCTGGAGTACGGCACCGCCTCGGCCGTGCACCGCTGGACCAGTCAGGGCCGTCACGTCAGCTACCTGCTGGTCACCCGGGGTGAGGCAGGCATCGACGGCCTGACCCCGGACGAGTGCGGCCCCCTGCGGGCGGCCGAGGAGGTCGAGGGGGCGTCCCGGGTCGGGGTGACCCAGGTCGACTTCCTCGACGAGGTCGACGGGGCCGTCGTCTACAGCCTCGACCTGCGCCGCCAGCTGGCCCGGGTCATGCGCCGGGTCAAGCCCGACCTGGTCGTCACCGGGCACTTCGGGCTGGCCTGGGGGCCGGGGCCGGGCGGTCCCGCCAACCAGGCCGACCACCGCGCCGTGGGCCTGGCCACCCTGGACGCCGCCCGCGACGCCGGCAACCGCTGGATCTTCCCCGACCTGCTCGACGAGGGCCTCGAGCCCCACCACGTGCGCTGGGTGGCCGTCGTGGGCACGCCCACGCCGTCGCACTCGGTCGTGATCGACGAGGCCGACCTCGAGGCGGGCATCGCCTCGCTCGAAGCCCACGGCCGCTACCTGGCCGGGCTGAGCACCCCCACCGACGTGCGGGCCTTCCTCACCAGGACGGCCGAGGACGGCGGCCCGGCGGCGGACAGCCGCTACGCCGTGCTCGTCGAGCTCTTCGACACCTGAGGCAGTGGGATCCCACCACACTGCGGATGGGTACCAGCAAGAAGCGGGTTGAAACCGGAATAGGTCGGTCAGGGCCAAAGTTGAGTCGTATAGCCTCAAGTTCGTTGAGGCACCTGTACCGACCCACGTCGGGAGGACCTGGGACCCATGGCATTCGACCCCAACCGCTGGACCAACAAGACGCAGGACGCGTTCAAGGTCGCACTCGAGGCCGCGAGCGGCGCGAGCAACCCCGAGGTCACCCCCGACCACCTGTTGTCGGCCCTGTTGGGCCAGGCCGAGGGCGTCGTGCTGCCCGTGCTGGCCAACCTGGGCGTCGACCTGGTCGCCCTGCGCAACAAGGTGGCCAACGACCTGGCCAAGCTGCCCCACGCCTACGGCAGCGAGGCCCGCCTGTCCTCCGAGCTCAAGCGCGTCATCGACGCCGCCGACGCCGCCCGCCAGGAGCTGACCGACGAGTACATCTCGACGGAGCACCTGCTGCTGGCCATGACCGATCGCATCGGCGTGGACCGCGAGGCGGTGCTCGGTGCCCTGCAGAAGGTACGGGGATCGCACCGGGTCACCTCCCAGGACCCCGAGGGCCAGTTCCAGGCCCTGGAGAAGTACGGCCGTGACCTGACCGAGGTGGCCCGCCAGGGACGACTCGACCCCGTGGTCGGCCGCGACGACGAGATCCGCCGGGTCATCCAGGTGCTGTCCCGGCGTACCAAGAACAACCCCGTGCTCATCGGCGAGCCCGGCGTGGGCAAGACGGCCATCGTCGAGGGCTTGGCCCAACGCATCGTGGCCGGTGACGTGCCCAAGTCCCTCGAGGGCAAGCGGGTCATCTCCCTCGACCTGTCCTCCATGGTCGCCGGGGCCAAGTACCGCGGTGATTTCGAGGAGCGCCTCAAGGCCGTCCTGCGGGAGATCGAGGACTCCGAGGGCCAGGTCATCACCTTCATCGACGAACTGCACACCGTGATGGGAGCAGGCGGCACCGGCGATGGGGGCATGGACGCCTCCAACCTGCTCAAGCCCATGCTGGCCCGGGGCCAGCTGCGCATGATCGGGGCCACCACCCTCGACGAGTACCGCAAGTACATCGAGAAGGACGCCGCGTTCGAGCGCCGCTTCCAACAGGTGTACGTGGGCGAGCCTTCCGTCGAGGACACCATCGTCATCCTGCGGGGCCTCAAGGAGCGCTACGAGACCCACCACAACGTGCGCATCAAGGACGGGGCCATCGTGTCGGCCGCCATCCTGTCGGACCGCTACCTGACCGGGCGGTTCATGCCCGACAAGGCCATCGACCTCGTCGACGAGGCCGCCTCCAAGCTGAAGATCGAGATCGACTCCAAGCCGGCCGAGGTCGACGTGGTCCAGCGTCAGCTGAACCAGAAGAAGATCGAGGTCCAGGCGCTCGAGAAGGAGACCGACCTCGCCTCCCGGGAGCGCCTCGACGTCGTCGAGCGCGAGATCGCCGATCTGACCGAGCGGCTCAACGGGCTCACGGCCCGGTGGGAGGCGGAGAAGGAGGCCATCGACGCCATCGGCGCGTTGAACAAGCAGATCGAACAGGTCAGCCTGGAGGCCGACCGCCGCGAGCGCGACGGCGACCTCAGCCGGGTGTCCGAGCTGCGCTACGGCCACCTGCCCGTGCTCCAGCGTGAGCTCGACGCGGCCGACGCCCACCTCAAGTCGCTCCAGGCCGAGGGCATGATGCTCAAGGAGGAGGTGGACGAGGAGGACATCGCCGAGGTCGTCTCCCGCTGGACCGGTGTGCCCGTCTCCCGCCTCATGGAGGGCGAGGTGGCCAAGCTGATCCGCCTCGAGGACGTGCTCCACCACCGCGTCGTGGGCCAGGAGCAGGCCGTCGCCGCCGTCTCCAACGCCATCCGCCGCAGCCGGGCCGGCCTGTCCGACCCCAACCGGCCCATCGGCACGTTCCTCTTCCTGGGGCCGACGGGTGTGGGCAAGACCGAGCTGGCCAAGTCCCTGGCCGAGTTCCTCTTCGACGACGAACGGGCCATGGTCCGCATCGACATGTCCGAGTACATGGAGAAGCACGCCGTGTCCCGCCTGATCGGGGCGCCCCCCGGCTACGTGGGCTACGACCAGGGCGGCCAGCTGACCGAGGCCGTGCGGCGCCGCCCCTACTCGGTGGTGCTGCTCGACGAGGTGGAGAAGGCCCACCCCGACGTGTTCAACGTGCTGCTGCAGCTGATGGACGACGGTCGTCTGACCGACGGCCAGGGGCGCACGGTCAGCTTCTCCAACGTGGTGCTGATCATGACGTCCAACCTGCCCGGCGAGGCCCGGGACTTCTTCCGGCCCGAGTTCGTGAACCGCATCGACGAGATCGTGCGCTTCCGGGAGCTGAGCCAGGACGACCTGACCCGCATCGTGGACTTCCAGCTCGACACGCTGCGAAAGCGGCTGGCCGGTCGGCGCATCGAGCTCGAGGTGACCGACGCGGCCAAGGTCCACCTGGCGGCCAAGGGCTACGAGCCCGCCTTCGGGGCCCGGCCCCTGCGACGCCTCATCCAGAAGGAGGTCGGCGACCAGCTGGCCATGGCCCTGCTCGAGGGCAAGTACGGCGACGGCGACAAGGTCACCGTCGATGCCGACTCCGTGGGCAACCTGACCCTGGGCTGAGCGGCACGGCCCCGGCCGCCTGACAGCTGACCGACACGACCCTGCTCCTAGAGCAGGGTCGTGTCCGCGTCCAGACCCAGGCGCAGTCGGGACCACGTCTCCAGCAGGCGGGGGGAGAGCATGGCGTGCTGGCCGGCCACGTGCAGGTCGCGCAGGCAGCGCTGCAGAGGGCTGTCGAGGTACACGGCCGAGCCCCCGGCCACGCTGAAGGCCCGGTCTGTGGCCCCGATGGACATGGCCGCGGCGTTGGTGCAGGCCAGGCGCACATCGGCCCGTTGGGCCACGGTGATGCGGGTGCCCGCCTGTACGTCCGCCCACACCCGGCCCACCTCGTCGAACAGGTAGGCCCGGGCCGAGCGAACCTGGGCCTGGGCCCGGGCCAGCTCGACCTGGACGATGGCCGACTGGGCCAGCGGTTGGCGGCCGAGGGTGGCCGAGCGCCCGGCCACCGAGTCGGCCAGCTCGTCCACCGCCCGGCCGGCGATGCCCAGGGTGACCGAGGCCAGGCCACTGGCCAGCAGGGAGAAGTTGGGGAAGTGGGCCAAGGGCACGTCGACCTGGGTGGCGGACACCCCGGGGCGCATGGTGCGACCCTTGGGCACGAAGGCACCGTCGATGGCGAAGTCGGTCGAGCCCGTGGCCTTGAGCCCGGCCACGTGCCAGGTGTCGAGGAAGCGCACCTCTTCGGCGGGCACGTACATGAGGTGGAACTCGCCGGTGTCGGTGATGACGCCGGCGTTGATCCACTGGCAGTGCTGGGTGCCGCTACCCCACGCCCAGCGACCGTCGACCACCCAGCCCTCGTCGGTGCTCCGACCTTTGCCCGTAGGGGCGAAGGCGCCGCCGGTGATGACGGCGGCGTCGCCGTAGATGCGCTCGGCCCACTCGGGCTCGAGGTACCAGGACATGGTGGCCGTGGTGGCCCCGATGTTGACGCACCACCCCGCCGACCCGTCGGCCCGGGCCATGGTCTCGATGGCCTCGAGCCCGTCGAGGGGATCAGCCTCCGAGCCGCCATACACCGCAGGCACGAACATGCGGAACAGGCCGGCCTCGACGCAGGCCTGGACGACCTCCGGGGCCAGCCTCCCCACCGCCTCGGAGTCAGCCGCCCGGGCCTGGGCCAACGGTGCCACCGAACGAGCCGCCTCGACCACGAACGCATCCCCCATGGGGGCGGCAGCGTACTCGCAGGGTGGCGAAGGCCGTGGAGGACCGTGGCCGCCTACTGAACGCACCCACCTACGCCAGCGGTACATGCAAGCGTCCGGTTCGACCCGTGGCGTGTACCGGTGGCCGGCCAGCACACGCCGACGTAGGCGTCAACGGTCGGTGGGCTGCTCGGCGACCCGCGCTCGCCTCATCTGGGTCGAATGGCCGGCGAGCGAGGCGCCACGATTGCCCGACAGCCTGCTGAGAGCGGGCCACATCGCCGCGGAAGGTCGGCTCACACCTGCCGGCGGGGGCGCCCAGGAGACGTGGTGACCAGGCGGAGCTCGTCGACGATGCCCTGGAGGTCGTCGGCGATGCGTCCAGGGTCGATGGCCGGCGGAGCCGCGCCCGCGGCCTCGAGGGCGACGCTGCGCAGGTAGGCGGACAGCGTGAGGTTGCGTGCCTCGGCGGCGACCCCGATGGCGTCCGCCTCGTCCATGGTGAACCGCGCGGACATGACGACGCCTCGCGACTTCACGGGAGTTGCGGCCGCTGGCGCAGGCACCTCGGGCCACGCCTCGACCTCCTCCCGATGGGCGTCGTAGTGCGCAACGCGCTCAGCCTCGATGCCGCTCATCGTTGACTCCCAGCACCAGCGTCTACGTCAACCGTCCAGCGTATACGGCTTGGAAGTCCGGCGGGCCGGAAACCGAATTGGCTCGTCGGCGGTGCGCTCAGAGGGGGGCGCGCACCACGCTCGACCCCAGGACGCGGCAGGAGGCGCCGACTAGGATCGGGCAGGTCATGACCCTCTTCGCCCGCTGGCTGCTGTTCGCCGCCGTGCTGGCAGGGGTCTGCGGTGCCGCCTCGGTGGTGGCCATCTCCGCCTGGTCCTCTGCGCTCCTCGGCGCCCCTTCGCACCAGCGTGCCGCCGGTTCCGGCGACAGGTTCGCCGACGACGACGGCGATGGCATCGGTGCCGAGCTCACCCCCGCGACCGAGGAGTCGGCGCTCGATCACGTCAGCGATGGCACCGCCGCTCCCGTGGTCGAACCGGCCCGACCGTCGTGGCGTGTCCCCCGTGCGGGCGGCCCCGAGCTCGATGTCGGGCGTCGACCGGCGCTGGCCCTGCTCGCGTTGCTGGCCTCGGCCGCCGCCGTCGCGGCAGCGGCGCTGGCCGCCGGTGGACGGTTGCGGCCCACCGCCCTCGGTTGGGTGCCGGCGCGCAGCCGGGGCGCGGGTGGCGTGGGCCGTCGGGCGCCGCCCGTGGTGTTGCGGCTCAACTGAGCTCACGACGACCGGCTGGGCCCGGTCGCCATCACCGCCTGTCCGCGAAGCCGAGCCCCGAAGGAGGTGGCCGTTTGCTCGCCCTGCTCGCGCTGCACGCCGTCCTGGGGACGGGTGCGGTCGCCTTCGGCTCGCGCCTGGGTCGCCGCGCCCTGGCCGTGGGCGTCATCGGGCCCGTCGTCGCCCTGGTGTGGCTGGCCGCCCAACTGGGCCGCCTCCTCGACGGGGGCAGCGTCGACGAACACGTCAGCTGGGTCCCGGGCTTGGGCATCGCCCTCGACCTGCGCCTCGACGGCTTCGCCGCGGTCATGGTGCTGCTGGTCTCGGGTGTCGGGGTGGCCGTCTTCGCCTACGCGGCGCGCTACCTGCCCGCCACCGGCGAGGCACTGGGCCGCCTCATCGGCCTGCTCACCCTGTTCAGCGGGGCCATGCTCGGCGTCGTCCTGTCCGACAACCTCCTCGTGCTCTACACGTTCTGGGAGCTCACCTCGATCACGTCCTACCTGCTCATCGGCAACGACCACACCAAGGCCCGGGCCCGGGCCGCGGCCCTGCAGGCCCTGCTGATCACCAGTGCGGGTGGGCTGGCCATGCTGGCGGGGTTCGTGCTCGTCGGCCAGGCTGCGGGCACCTTCCGGCTCAGTGCCCTGCTGGCCGACCCCCCCGGGGGCACGGCGGTGACCGTGGGCCTGGTGCTGGTGGCCGTGGGCGCCTTCACCAAGTCGGCCCAGTACCCGTTCCACTCGTGGTTGCCGGGGGCCATGGTGGCACCGACGCCGGTCAGCGCTTACCTGCACTCGGCCACCATGGTGAAGGCCGGCGTCTACCTGATCGCCCGCTTCGCCCCCGCCTTCGCCGCCACCACCACGGTGTGGCGCCCCCTGGTGGTGGGCGTTGGGCTGGTGACCATGCTGGCCGGGGGGCTGCGGGCCATGCGCCAGCATGACCTCAAGCTGCTGCTGGCCTTCGGCACCGTCAGCCAGCTCGGCTTCATGGTGGTCATGTTCGGCGTGGGCACGCCCGAGGCCGTCACCGCCGGGTGCGTGCTCCTCGTGGCCCACGCCGCCTTCAAGGCGGCCCTGTTCATGGTGGTGGGCATCCTCGACCACGAGACCGGCACCCGCGACCTGCGTGAGTTGCCCGCCCTCGGCCGAGGCTGGGGGCTGACCAAGGCGGTGGCCTTGATCAGCGCGGCGTCCATGGCCGGACTGCCCCTCTTCCTGGGATTCATCGCCAAGGAGGAGGACTACGGCGCCCTGGCCGACGCCCGCTTCTCGGCCCACAACCTGGTGCTGGCGGGCACGGTCCTGGGCTCGATGATCAGCTTCGCCTACAGCGCCCGCTTCCTGTGGGGGGCGTTCGTGGCTCCGGCCCGGCGTCCACCCGATCCCTTCGCCGACGCCCACCCTCCGGTCGACCACGCCCACACCCCGGCCTTCTCCTTCGTCCTCCCCGCCGCCGTGCTGGCGGCGTTCACCCTGGTCATGGGCCTGTTCCCCAGTCTCCTGGACGGTCTGATCAGCGCCGCGGGGCGCTCGCTCGACGCCAGCGCCCACGGCGTGCACCTGGCCCTGTGGCACGGGCTCGAGCTCCCCCTGGTGCTGTCGGGGGTGACCATCGCCGGGGGTTGCGCCCTGGTGGCCGCGGCCCGGCCCATCGGTCGGGTGCTGGCCACCGGAGCGCGGGTGCCCAGCGGCTCCGACGTGTACGTGGCTGCGCTGCGGGGCCTCAACGAGGGTGCCACCCGGCTCACGGGGGTCGTCCAGAACGGTTCCCTGCCCGTGTACACCGGGGTCATCCTGTTCACCGCCGCCGCCCTGCCCGGCGCCGTGCTGCTGACCTCGGGCTCGTGGCCGGGTTGGCCCCGGGCCCTGGCCTCACCGGCCCAGCTGCCCGTGGCCGTGCTCATCGTCGGCGCCGCGGTGGGGGCTGCGGCGGTGGGCCGGCGTTTCTCGGCCGCCCTGCTGCTGGGCGTGGTCGGCTACGGCATGGCCGCCCTGTTCGTGGTGCAGGGTGCCCCCGACCTGGCCCTGACCCAGGCCGCCATCGAGACGTTGAGCACGGTGCTGTTCGTGCTCGTGCTGCGCCGCCTGCCCGACCGCTTCGAGCGCCGGCCGCTGCGCTCCCGCCTTGGCCTGGGCCGCGGGTTGCGCGTGGTGGTGGCGGGGACGGTGTCGGTCACCGTGTTCGCCTTCATGATCATGGCCAGCAGTTCGCGCCCGGCCCGACCCGTGTCCGCCGAGATGGTCGAGCGGGCCCTGCCCGACGGCCACGGCCGCAACGTGGTCAACGTCATCCTCGTCGACTTCCGGGGCCTCGACACCCTGGGCGAGATCACCGTGCTCGCCGCCGCCGCCATCGGCGCCGTGGCCCTGGCCCGGGTGGGCCGCCGGGCCGCGGCCCTGGCCGAGGCCCTGGCCGAGGCTCGGGGCATCGCCCCCGACCTGCCGGACGGGGTGGGACCGCCGGCCACGGCGGGCGGCGGCCTGGTCGACGGCGGTGGCGATGGCCGGCCCGGCTCGGCCCCATCGGGGGAGGTGGCGCCATGAGGCCCCAGGCCATCCTCGAGCTCTCGGTGCGGGCCATCTTCCACGCTGTGCTCGTCGGCTCCATCTACCTGCTCTTCGCCGGCCACAACCAGCCCGGCGGCGGCTTCGTCGGCGGCCTGGTGGCCGGAGCGGCGGTGGCCCTGCGCTACCTGGCCGGGGGCATCGACGAGGTGCGCAGCCTGTCGCGGTTCCAGCCCTGGACCATCCTCGGCGCCGGGCTGTTCACGGCGGGGTGCACGGCCGGCGCACCGCTGCTGGTGGGCGCCCCCGTGCTCGATTCGGGCTACCTGAGCGTGTCGTTGCCCGTGATCGGCTCGGTCAAGGCCACGGCGGCCCTGCCCTTCGACATCGGCGTCTACCTGGTGGTCGTGGGCCTGGTGCTCATGGTGTTCGAGGCCTTCGGCGACGAGCCCGAGGACGACGCCCCTCCCGGGGTGGTCATCGCCAACGTCGAGGAGCACGGGGTGGAGCCGTGAGCACGACCCTGGCCGCCACCGCCGCGATCCTCTTCGGCGTCGGCACCTACCTCATCCTCCAGCGGAAGCTGTCGCGCATCATCATCGGCCTGGCCCTGCTCAGCCACGGGGGCAACGTGCTGATGATGGTGTCGGGCCGCCGGGGTCGGGCCCCCATCATCGGCACGGGGGATCCGTCCACCTTCAGCGACCCCCTGCCCCAGGCCCTGGCCCTCACCGCCATCGTCATCAGCTTCGGTGTGACCGCCCTGCTGTTGGCCCTGGCCTACCGCAGCTGGCAGCTGGCCGGCGACGACGAGGTCCAGGACGACGTGGCCGACAGGGCGGTGGCCGCCGGTGGCTACCGGGACAAGGAGGTCTCCGACGAGGAGGTCGCCGACGAGGACCGTCCCGACGTCGACCTCCATGACCACGCGCCGGCTCCTACCGAGGTCGGCGACGCCCAGACCGGACAGCGGGCATGAACGACCTGATCGTGCTGCCCATCCTGTTGCCGCTGTTGGGGGCGGCAGGCTCCATCCTCAGCGGTCGGTCGCGCCTGGCCCAACGGGTCATCGCGGTGACGACGCTCAGCCTGGTCGTGGCCGTGACCATCGCCCTGCTCGTCGAGGTGGACCGCGATGGGGTCGTGGTCAGCCAGGGTGGCGGCTGGCCCGCCCCTCTGGGCATCACCCTGGTGGCCGACCGCTTCGCGGCCATGATGGCCTGCGTCGGCTCCATCGTGCTGCTGGCGGTGCTGCTGTACGCCATCGGCCAGCCCGGGGCCGAACGGAACCACGTGGGCTTCCAGTCGGTCTACCTGGTGCTGGCGGCCGGGGTGTCGGCCAGCTTCCTGACCGGGGACCTGTTCAACCTGTTCGTGGCCTTCGAGATGATGCTGACGGCCAGCTACGTGCTCATCACCCTGGGCGGCCGGCACGACCAGGTGCGCTCGGGCATGACCTACGTGGTCATCAGCCTGGTGGCCTCGGCCCTGTTCGTGACCACCATCGCCTTGATCTACGCGGCCACGGGCACGGTCAACATGGCCGACCTGGCGGGCAAGATCAGCGACCTGCCCCCCGGGGTGCGCAGCGCCTTCGCCGTGCTGCTGCTGGTCGTCTTCGGCATCAAGGCCGCCCTGTTCCCGCTGTTCTTCTGGTTGCCCGACAGCTACCCCATCGCCCCCTCGCCGGTGACGGCGGTGTTCGCCGGGCTGCTGACCAAGGTCGGCGTGTACGCCATCGTGCGCACCCAGACCCTGTTCTTCCCCGCCGACAGCCGCCCGGCCAAGCTGCTGCTGGCCATGGCCACGGTCACCATGCTGGTGGGCATCCTCGGCGCCATCGCCCAGGGCGACGTGAAGCGCATCCTGTCCTTCAACATCGTCAGCCACATCGGCTACATGATCATGGGGTTGGGCCTGTTCAGCGTGGCCGGCCTGGCCGCGGCCGTCTTCTACACGGTGCACCACATCGTGGCCAAGACCACGTTGTTCCTGACCGGGGGCCTGATCGAGCACGTGGGGGGGTCCAGCGAGCTGAGCCGGGTGGGGGGCCTGGTGCGCACCGCCCCGGTGGTGGCGGTGCTGTTCTTCCTGCCCGCGTTGAGCCTGGCCGGCATCCCCCCACTGTCGGGCTTCGTGCCCAAGTTCGCCCTGGTCGACGCCGGGCTGGCCGGCCACCAGTACGTGGTGGTGGGGGTGAGCCTGCTGGTCAGCCTGCTCACCCTGTTCTCGCTGCTGAAGATCTGGGCCGGGGTGTTCTGGAACCCGGCCACCGAGGCCCCCGACGCCCCGGTGCACGAGGTCGGCCGCCTCGGTGGCCCGGTGCTCATGGTGCTGCCCACCGCGGCCCTGGTCATCGTGGGCCTGGGCATCGCCGCCGCCGCGGGGCCCATCTACGCCCTGAGCCAACGTGCCGCCGTCGACCTCCTCGATCCCCACCCCTACATCGAGGCGGTGCTGCACCCGTGAGGCGCCGGGTGGGCATCGGCGCCTGGTTGGTCGTCCTGTGGCTGCTGCTGTGGGGTGATGTCAGCGTGGCCAACCTGGTGAGCGGCGTGGTCGTGGCCGCTGTTCTGTTGGTCGTGTTCCCGGCGGCCCCGAGTGGTGGACGCCACGTGGCGCGCCCGCTGGCCCTGGCCCACCTGGCGGCCTACTTCGCCTACAAGCTCGTCACCTCGACCCTGCTGGTGGCCCGAGAGGTGGTCAGCCCCCGGTCGCGGATCCGCACGGGCATCGTGGCCTGCCCCCTACGCGTGGATACCGACGGGTTGGTCACGGTTGTCGTCAACCTGATCGCCCTGAGCCCGGGCACCATGCCGGTCGACGTCCACGATGATCCGCCCACCCTCTACGTGCACGTGCTCCTGCTCCACGACGTGCAGCAGGTCCGTGACCAGGTGGCCCGCCTCGAGGAGTTGGTTGTCCGGGCGTTCGGCTCGGCCCGGGCCGTGGCCTCGCCGGCGCCCGGCGGGCGGGTGGGCGAGCGAGCAGGGGACCAGCCGTGATCGGCGCCGCCTACGTGGTGCTCACCCTGGCCGCGGCGTGCTTCGGCTTCCGGCTGCTGCGGGGACCGTCACTGGCCGACCGTGTCGTGGCCACCAACGGGCTGCTGGTGGTGGGCATGGCCTCGTTGGCCGCCCGGGCCGCGGAGACGGGGGCCGGCGCCTTCCTGAACGTGCTCGTGGTCCTGGCCCTGGTCAGCTTCATCGGCACGGCCATGGTGGCCCGCTTCATCGAGGGGCGGGGCCGGTGACGGGCACCATCGGCTCGGCCCTCGTGCTGGTGGGGGCGTTGTTCACCCTGCTGGCCGGGGTGGGTGTGCTGCGCTTCGACGACGTGCTGTCGCGCATGCACGCGGGGACCAAGGCCTCGACCCTGGGCGTGCTGTTGGTCCTGTTCGGCGCGGCGGTGACCCTGCGCCACCCCAACGACATCACCTCGCTGCTGCTGGCCGCCGCCCTGCAGCTGCTGACCTCGCCGGTCGCCGCCAACCTGATCAGCCGGGCCACCTACCTGGCCCAGGGCATCCCCAACGAGATCGATGCCGTCGACGAGCTGGCCGACCACCTCGGTGAGCAGCACGGCGGCGACGGCCAACCGGGCCACGACCCGGTGCCCGACTGAGGCGGACCGCAGGTTCGGCTACCCGGGTCGCGGTGGGCCATCATGGATGGCACACCAACCGGCGATCGTCTTGGGGGCAAGCTCGAATGGACATCCGCTACTCGGCGAGGCCGACGCCTACCGGGAGAAGGTCCAGGCCTTCCTGGCCGAGCACCTCCCGCGCGACTGGGAGGGCATCGGCGCCCTGGGCGACGAGGAGCGCGAGCGGTTCACCGACGACTGGCGGCGCACCCTCTACGAGAACGGCCTGCTGGCCGTGTCCTGGCCCAAGGAGTACGGCGGTCCCGGCCTGTCCCTGATCGAGCGCACCGTGCTGTCCGAGGAGTTCACCCGGGCCGGCGTGCCCATGGGCAACGACAACGACGGCTTCTCCATCACCATGTTCGGCCACACCGTGCTGGCCATGGGCACCGAGGAGCAGAAGCGCCACTACCTGCCCCGGGTGCTGTCGGGCGAGGACGTGTGGTGCCAGGGCTACTCCGAGCCCAACTCGGGCTCCGACCTGGCCAACCTGGGCACCCGCGGCGTCCTCGACGGCGACGAGTGGGTCATCAACGGCCAGAAGATCTGGACGTCGGGCGCCCACAACGCCAACTGGATCTTCGTGCTGACCAGGACCGATCCCGACTTGCCCAAGCACAAGGGCATCAGCTTCCTGATCGTGCCCATGGACCAGCCCGGCGTCGAGGTGCGGCCCATCATCAACATCAACCGCCGCCACGACTTCAACGAGGTCTTCTTCTCCGACGCCCGCACGGCCAAGGAGAACGTGATCGGCGGGGTGGGCAACGGCTGGGCCGTGGCCAACACCCTGCTGGGCTTCGAGCGCGGTGACGGCGCCACCACCGACGCCATCCGCTTCCGTGACGAGCTCGACCGCCTGACCGCGGTGGCCCGCGATCGGGGCCGGCTCGAGGACCCCACCATCCGCCAGCGCCTGGCCTGGGCCCACACCCAGGTCGAGATCCTGCGCTTCCTCGGCCTGCGCACGCTCACCGGGTCCCTACGGGGCCACAACCCCGGTCCCGAGAGCTCGATCCACAAGCTCATCTGGTCCGAGTACCACAACCGGGTGACCGAGCTGGCCGTGGACATCATCGGCACGGAGGCCCTGACCCCCTCCGGTCGCGAGGCCGCCTTCGGCATCTCCACCGACGCTCCCGGCTCGCCGTTCTCCACCCGGGGCTGGGTGTCGACGTTCCTGGGGGCCCGACCGGGCACCATCTACGCGGGCACGTCGGAGATCCAGAAGAACATCGTCGGTGACCGGGTGCTCGGGCTGCCCCGCGAACCCCGCATGGACGAGGGTCCCTGGGCGTCTTCCCGCAGCTGAGGGCCCTGCGCGGCTTCACGGCGGACCCACCCAGCACACCGATCTGAACTCCGATGGGGCGCCACCCAGCCGAGCGCCCCATCGGCGCGTCCGGGCACGTCAACGGAGCCACCACGGTGCCGTGCAGAGTGCTGGACGATGTGGAAAGCCAGCGGTACGAGCGGCATCGGGCCGGCCATCTGCAAGGCGATCGTTCAGGCCCATGCCGGTACCATCGCGGTGAGTGAGGCCAACGAGCCCGGTAGCCGGTACACCGTCCGGTTCCGTCGGCGCTGACGCGTCGGTCCTCCTGGTCGACGACGAGCCGGCGCGGCTGCGGGTGCTGTCCATCGCGTGTCCCCGCAGGGCTATCGCGTGCGCGGCGGAGACGGACCGCAGCGCACTGGAGGCAGCCTCCGAGCACGAGCACGACCTGGTCATCCTCGATCTGGGCCTGCCCGATGTGGAGGGCCTGGTCGTGTGCGGGTCGCTGCGCACGTGGTTCCGTAACCCCATCCACGTGCTCTCGGCCGACGGGCTGGAGGATCGCAAGGTCGCCGCCCTGGTCATCGACGCCAACGGCCACGTTGCCGTCGTGGTCGGTCGGGGGTTGTCGATGACCCGCAGGGAGTTCACCCTGTTGCTCGTCTGGCCCGCAACCGCGGTCGGTGATGACGCACGGCGTCCTGCTGTCGTGGGTGTGGGACGGCGGGCGGTCGAAGGGCACGACCGCGACGCAGCGCGTCGACGTCAACCAGTTGCGGCGCAAGCTGGGAGAGGGACCCCGACGACCGCACATCTCGACCGAAGCCGGCGTCGGCTTCCGACTGCTCGAGCCTCGTCCGGAGCTATCGGCGGCACCTCGGCCAGCTGGGTCTGCGCCTACGCACCGTGCGTGCGACGGGGTGGGTGCTCGACGTGCCCTCCGGCCCCATGCGGGAGCTCCTCAGCGCCTCCTGAGGGCGCCGCTGCGCCCCGGGGGCCGGGAGCGGGAGGTCGCGTGCCCCCGGGCGGGCGCTCGACGCCGACCTGGTCAGCGTCGTGAGCGTTGGCGTGCACCGGCCGGGGGCCTGTGGGGCCACCGGGCCATGATGGGATCATGTCCTCGCCACGGCGCCGCTTGCGCCCCGTCACGGCCGCGGTGGCGGGTTGCGCGATCGTCGGCTTGCTGGCCGTGGTCTTGGGCCCGCTGAGCGACCACCGGACGGGGGCCACCCCGGCCCTGGTCCTGGTGGTGCCCATCGTCGTCACCGCGCTGGTCGGCGGGCGTCGGGCCGCGTACGCGGTGTGCGTGGCCACCACCCTGGCCTTCAGCCTCATCATCCCCCCGGTGGGCTCCATCCGGGTCGGCGTGCGCGAGGACCTGTTGGCGCTGGCGGTGTTCCTCATCGTCGCCGTGTCGGTGGGCACCCTGGTTGCGGGCCGCATCGAGTTGCTGCACGACGTGGACCGCCAGCGCGTCGGCCTGCTGCGTTCGGTCTCCCACGACCTGCGTACCCCGTTGGCCGCCATCAAGGCGGCGTCGCTCGACCTGCGGGGTGACGAGGTCAGCGACCCCGCCGTGCGGGCCGAGCTGCTCGACATCGTGATCGACGAGGCCGACCGCCTCGACCGCCTGGTGGCCAACCTGCTCAGCCTGGGCCGCATCGAAGCCGGGTTCCTGCGACCCCAGCGGCAGGCCGTCGACGTGCGCGAGCTGGTCGACGTCTCGGCCCGCCGGCTCGAGCGACTGTGGGGCGAGCACCGCCTCGAGGTCGACGTCCCTGTCGGGCTTCCCCTCATCGACGCCGACCATGCTCTGGTGGAGCAGGTGGTGGTCAACCTGCTGGAGAACGCGGTGCGCCACAGCCCGCCGGGGGCCCCGGTGCGCCTCGAGGCCCGCGCCGTCGGTGGCGGGGTGGCGCTGGCGGTGGTGGATGCCGGGCGAGGGGTGGACGCCCTGGTCCGTGGCCACCTCTTCGAGCCGTTCAGCTCGGGCGCGTTGGCCGGGTCGAGCGGGATCGGCCTGGCCATCTGCAAGGCCGTCGTCGAGGCGCACGGGGGTACCATCGCCTTCAGTGACGCAGCCGGCCGAGGCGCCCGCTTCACCGCCACCTTCCCCCGGGCGTGAGGCTTCCATCCTGGTGGTCGACGACGAGCCCGCCCTGGTGCGGGTGCTCTCCATAGCGCTCGAGGCCCGGGGTTACGGGGTCACCGTGGCCAAGACGGGACAGGCCGCGGCCGAACAGGCCGCCGTGGTCGAGCCCGATCTCATCATCTTGGACCTGGGACTGCCCGATGTCGACGGCATCCGGCTGTGCGCATCGCTGCGGTCGTGGTACCGCAACCCCATCGTGGTCGTCACCGCCGATGGGCTGCAGGACCGCAAGATCGCTGCCCTCGATGCCGGTGCCGACGACTACGTCACCAAGCCGTTCTCGACCGGCGAGCTGCTGGCCCGGATCCGGGTCGGGCTCCGCCACCGCCAGACCATCGAGGCCGTCGTCGACCCGGTCACCGTGCGGGTGGGCGACCTGTTCATCGACGTCGCCGCCCACCAGGTGTCCATCGGTGGGGTGGAGGTCGAGATGACCCCCAAGGAGTTCCGGCTGCTCACGCTGCTGGCCCGCAACCGCGGTCGGGTGCTCACCCACGGCGTGCTGCTGTCCCACGTGTGGCAGGGGCGCCCGGGGACGACCCAGTCCCTGCGGGTGCACGTGAACCAGCTGCGGGGCAAGCTCGGCGGGGGACCGGCCCGCCCGCGCCTGGTCACCGAGCCCGGCGTCGGCTACCGGTTGTTGGAGCCGGGCGTCGACCTCGACGCCTGACCCGTCGCCAGCCGACCCCTGACCAGCCGACCGACCACGCCGGGCTCGCGCTCAGCGTCGTCGGCCGGGGCCCGCTGGGGTCCGCTCGCAGCCGGCTCCCAGGGCCCGGTCTGCCGGCGGCGCTCCAGCCAGCTCAACGCCGCAGTCGCCGTCGTCCCGTGCACGACGAGGGAGATGACGATCACCAGCAGCGCCACCGCCCACACCTGGCCGGCGGCCGGGAAGCGTTCCTCGGTGGCGGCGTGGGCCAGGTAGTAGATCGACCCCATGCCGCGGATGCCGAAGAAGGCGATGGCCAGCCGTTCGCCTTTGTCGGCGGACGAGCCCAGCAGGCCGATCCATCCGGCCAGCGGGCGCACGAGGAAGACGATGGCCACGGCCACCAGCGCCCCGGTGAGGGTCATGTCCGAGAGGCCGCCGTCGACAACGGCCCCGCCCAGGAGCAGGAGGAACACGATGCTGGCCAGCTGCTCGGTGGATTCGGCGAAGCCGTGGAGCACCTCGTGGTACTCGTGGCCCCGCTCGGCGTTGCGCATGGTGACCGCGGCGATGAACACGGCCAGGAAGCCGTAGCCGTGCACCAGCTCGGTGATCCCGTACACGGCCAGGGTGGCGCCGATGGCCACGAACCCCTCGCTGGTGTGGGCCAGGGAGCTCTTGGAGCGGAGGCGGAAGGCCAGCCAGGCCACGGCCCGACCACAGAGCCAGCCTGACAACCCGCCCACGGCCAACTTGAGCACCACGTCCTCGGCCACCCAGCCCCAGAACCAGGTGCCACCGGCGGCCAGGGCGATGGCCAGGTTGGTGAAGGGGAAGGCCAGCGCGTCGTTCAACCCGGCCTCGGAGGTGAGGGCGAAGCGGACCTCGTCGTCCGCATCCTCCTCTTCGTTCGGCACCGGCTTCTCCACCTGTACCTCGGAGGCCAGGACCGGGTCGGTGGGCGCCAGGACCGCGCCGAGCAGGATGGCGCTCGCCGCCGCCAGCCCCAGGGGCCCGGCGGCCAGCAGCACCACGCCGGCGATGGTCAGGGGCATGGTGATGCCGAGCAGGCGCCACGTGGACCCCCACGAGCGCCACCCGATGCGCCGGTTGAGCTTGAGCCCGGCGCCCATCAGCGACACGATCACCACGAACTCGGTCAGGCGCTCGGCCGCCTCGTCGTCGGCGCCGGGGCGGGGGCCTTCCAGGCTGATGGGCAGGGAGAACAGCAGGATGCCCACGGCCAGGTAGACGATGGGCAGCGACAGGGGCATGGGGCTGAGCACCCGTCGCAGCAGCGCCCCCCCGACGATGGCGACGCCGAGCACGGCCAGGAGGAGCAGGTAGTGGTCCAAGGGTTGGCGGGCTACCCGCCGCCCCACCCGGCCCAATCGCCGGGGACGTGACCTCACGCATCGTGGTCATGACCAGCATCGCGTTGACGGGCGCTTCACTCCCAGGTCATGGCCGGGAAACGGGGCGAAACCCGCTGGTAACACCGAGCGGAAAGTCTCGCGTCAGCTACCGGTGACGCTCGCCGGTGGCCCGACACGGGCGACGTCTGGGAGGACACCTGATGTGTAGATGGCTCAAACGCGGCCTGCTCGGTGCAGGTCTCACGGCCGGGTTGGTGGGTCTGCTCGCCGAACCGGCTTTCGCTCAGGACGCAGAGGAGCTGACCACCGCAGACCTGCAGACGACGTTGGACAACGTCTACGTGCTGCTGTCTGCGGTGCTGGTGATCTTCATGCAGGCTGGCTTCGCGCTGGTGGAGGCGGGTCTGACGCGAGCGAAGAGCGTCGCCAACATCATGGCCAAGAACATGATGGACTTCTGCTTCGGGGCCATCGCCTTCTTCGCCGTCGGCTTCGCCATCGCCTTCGGCGGCAGCTTCGACGGCCTGGGCAGGTTCATCGGCGGTTCCGGCTGGTTCCTCGGCGACGGGGCGTTCGCCTACGGCAACCTCACCCCGGCGACCTTCTTCGTGTTCCAGGTGGCCTTCGCAGCCACGGCGGCAACAATCGTGTCCGGCGCCATGGCCGAGCGCACCAAGTTCACGTCCTACCTCGTGTACTCGGTGGTCATCTCGGGCCTGATCTACCCGATCGTCGTCCGCTGGCAGTGGGGCGGTGGCTGGCTCTTCCAGCTCGACACCCCCTTCCACGACTTCGCCGGTTCCACCCTCGTGCACTCGGTCGGGGGCTGGGCGGCGCTGGTCGGCGCCTGGTTCCTCGGCCCTCGCATCGGCAAGTACGGCGCTGACGGCAAGCCCCGGGCCATCCCCGGCCACAGCATCCCCTTCGCCGTGCTGGGCACGCTGATCCTGCTGGTGGGCTGGTACGGGTTCAACCCTGGCTCGTGGCTGGGCGCCGACCCGGTCATCGGCGACATCGCCCTGACCACCACCCTGGCCGGCGCGGCTGGTGCGGTGACCTCGATGTTCGTCATCTGGGCCAAGACGGGCAAGCCGGATGTGGCCATGACGGCCAACGGCCTGCTGGCTGGCCTGGTCGGCGTCACCGCCGGTGCCTGGGTGGTCACCCCCATCGGGGCCCTCATCATCGGCATCGTCGCCGGCGTCCTCGTGGTGTTCTCGGTGCTGTTCTTCGACCGCATCCGGATCGACGACCCCGTGGGCGCCATCTCGGTCCACGGCGTCTGCGGGGCCTGGGGCACCATCGCCGTGGGCCTGTTCGCCAACCGGGCGGACGATGGCATCGAGGGCCTCTTCTACGGCGGCGGGGCTAGCCAGCTCGTGAGCCAGGTCATCGGTGTCGTCGCCGTGTTCGTGTTCGTGGTCGTCACCACCGGCATCCTCTTCGCCACCATCAAGGCCACCATGGGCCTGCGGGTCGACAAGGAGGAGGAGGTCGAGGGCCTCGATCGGGTCGAGCACGGCTCGCCGGGCTACGGCGCCGACAGCGTGAGCGACAACCTGCTCACCGTCTGACCAGGGCGGGGCGCCGGACCGACGGCCCGGCCGGCGCCTCCGCCCCCCGGATCAGGGAGCCCCGCCGCCGTCCTCGAGCTCGTCGAGGACAGTGGTGGGGCTCTTTGCCGCCCCGGCGTGGTGGGCCGAGCGGCCCAGCAGGTGGGCGGCCACGGGGTTGGTCGGCAGCTGCAACACGATGGCGAGGACGATCTTGGTGACCGTGGACAGGTGGTCGACGGTCAGGGCGGCACCGGACAGGCACAGGCCGATGCCGAGCGTGGCCGGCTTGGTCGCGGCGTGCATGCGGGCGTAGAGGTCGCCAAGACGGTGAAGCCCCACCGCGGCGATGAGGGCCAGCGACGAGCCGCTCAGGATCAGGGCCGCGGCGACGACGTCGAGCACCGTCCTCATGTGACCGTCCTCATGTGACCGTCCTCATGTGACCGTCCTCATGTGACCCTCCTCGAGCGACCGGCCGGCGGGCTCACAGCCCCCGCCGTCCGATGTAGCGGGCGACCGTGGTGGTGCCCAGGAAGCCGAGGAGGGCGGCGACGAGGGCGACGAGACCGTCATCACCTGCCAGTGGCGCCGCTCGTGACAGGCGATGCCAGCCGGAGCCCAAGGGACCGATGTCGACACGTGGCTGAGCGAGATCGACGATCCGGTGGCCGCCGTCACCGTGCACGGAGTCAGCGGCAAGCGGGCAAGCTGTGCGTCGGCACCCTTCGGTATCGCCTTCGCCTTCTTCAAGGTGCAGGACACGTCCACCAAGGGTGGCATCCGCCCGACGGCCGAGGACGAGCACCGGCATGGACGAGGTCGAGATGGGCGCCCCCGCCTGCCACGACGGTTCATGTCCGAGACTGCGTCCCGAAACAGTCCGGAAACACGAGCACGCAAGTCTGTCGCCGCTCTACCGGGGAGAGGGAGAAACAGATGGATTCAGGCGACGCAGCTTGGGTGCTGGTCTCATCAGCGCTCGTGCTGTTCATGACGCCAGGGCTGGCGTTCTTCTACGGAGGGATGGACCGCAGCCGCAACGTCCTCAACATGCTGATGATGAACTTCTGGTGCCTGCTGATCGTCCCTGTGGTCTGGGTCGTGATCGGGTTCTCGTTGGCCTACAGCGGCGGCGGCAAGGTCATCGGCAACTTCGACTGGGCGTTCCTGAAGGACATGAAGATCACCGATGAGTCGGGTGGCAGCACCCTGCTGGCGGTGATCTTCCTGGGCATGTTCGCCGTCATCACCCCGGCGCTGATCTCGGGCGCCGTCGCCGACCGCATGAAGTTCTCGGCCTGGGCCATCTTCGTGCCGGTGTGGATCGTGCTCGTCTACTGCCCCGTGTCGTTCTGGGTCTACGGCGGCGTGTGGGGCGACGGCCTGACCGGTTGGCTGGGCTCCCGTGGCTCGCTCGACTTCGCCGGCGGCACCGTCATCCACGTCAACGCCGGCATCGCCGCCCTGGCCGCCGTGCTCGCCCTGGGCAAGCGCAAGGGCTGGCCGACCGAGGGTCACCCGCCCCACTCGATGCCCCTGGTCATGCTGGGCACCGGCATCCTGTGGTTCGGCTGGTTCGGCTTCAACGCCGGCTCGGCCTTCGCCGCCAGCGGCGTGGCCATCCAGGCCTTCATGAACACGTTCCTGGCCGCGGCCGCTGCCGGCCTGGTGTGGTGCCTCATCGAGAAGTTCCGCGACGGCCACATCACCAACCTGGGTGCGGCCTCGGGCATCGTCGCCGGTCTGGTGGCCATCACCCCCGGCGCCGGCTTCGTCGCCGGCATGTCGCCCATCATCATCGGCCTCATCGCCGGTGCCGTGTGCTGCTTCGCCGTGCGCATCAAGTTCAGGGCCGGTTTCGACGACGCCCTCGACGTCGTCGGTGTCCACTTCGTCGGTGGTCTGGTGGGCTCGCTGCTCATCGGCTTCTTCGCCGACCCGACCTTCTTCGGCGGCGAGTTCAAGGAAGGCCTGTTCCTCGGCGGTGGTGCCAGCCTGCTCTTCGAGCAGTTCCTGGCCAACGCCGTGACCATCGTCTTCTCCTTCGTGGTCACCTTCGCCATCATGAAGGTGCTGGCCATGACCATCGGCATCCGGGTCTCGGAGGAGACCGAGGAGATCGGCCTCGACCTCGCCGAGCACAGCGAGACCGCCTACCACGGTGGCAACTCCTCCATGGAGCGCGTCTGAGCGACGGCGGTCCCTCAGGTCTGCAGCTCCCCGGTCCTGGCCTTCGGGGCGGAGCCGGGGAGCTGTCGCGTTCGGCCCGGCCCGGGGTTGTCCGATGATTAGGCTCCATACGTGACCGCCTACACCGCGCCGCTGAAGGACATGGCCTTCGTTCTGGGCCAGGTCGTCGACTACCCCCAGATCGCCGGTTGGGACGAGTTCGCCCACGCCGACCTCGACACCGTGCTCGGTGTGCTCGAGGAGTGCGGGCGGTTCATGTCCGATGTGGTCGCGCCGGTCAACCGCATCGGTGACGTGCAGGGCAGCCAGCGCAACCCCGACGGCACGGTGACCACGCCCGAGGGGTTCCGGGCCGCCTACCAGCGCTACGTCGAGGCGGGCTGGTCGGCCGTGCCCTTCCCTCCCGAGCACGGCGGCGGTGGCTTCCCCCTGGCCGTGGGCCTGGCCATCCAGGAGATGCTGACCTCGGCCAACATGGCCTTCTCCCTGTGCCCGTTGCTGACCCAGGGCGCCATCGACGCCCTGTTGCACCACGGCAGCGAGACCCAGCAGGAGCTCTACCTCTCCCGCATGGTCACCGGCGAGTGGACCGGCACCATGAACCTGACCGAGCCCCAGGCCGGTTCCGACGTGGGTGCCCTCACCACCCGGGCCGTGCCCCAGCCCGACGGCACCTACCGCATCTTCGGGCAGAAGATCTTCATCACCTACGGCGAGCACGACATGACCGACAACATCGTGCACCTGGTGTTGGCTCGCATCCCCGGGGCCCCGGCGGGGACCAAGGGCATCTCCTGCTTCATCGTGCCCAAGTTCATGGTCGGCGACGACGGCGCCCTCGGGGCGCGCAACGACGTCACCTGCCTGTCCATAGAGCACAAGCTGGGCATCCACGGCAGCCCCACGTGCGTGTTGTCCTTCGGCGACGCCGGTGAGGGTGCGGTGGGCGAGCTCATCGGCGACGAGAACGCGGGCATGCGCTACATGTTCACGATGATGAACAACGCCCGCCTGTCGGTCGGCCTCGAGGGCCTGGCCATCAGCGAACGGGCCTACCAGCAGGCCCTGGGCTACGCCCAGGAGCGCCAGCAGGGCCGGGCCATCGGGGCGCCGGCGGGACCCAGTCCCATCATCGAGCACCCCGACGTGCGCCGCATGCTGATGACGATGAAGGCCTTCAACGAGGGCCTGCGGTGCCTGCTGTACCTGAACGCGGCCTCCATCGACCGCTCCAAGCACCACCCCGACGCCGCGGGGCGCGAGGCGGCCACCGAGCTGGTGGGCCTGCTCACCCCGGTGTGCAAGGGCTTCGCCACCGACCTGGGCGTCGAGCTGACCTCGTTGGCCCTGCAGGTGCACGGGGGCATGGGCTACGTCGAGGAGACCGGTGTGGCCCAGCACTTCCGCGACAGTCGCATCGCGCCCATCTACGAGGGCACCAACGGCATCCAGGCCGCCGACCTGGTGGGCCGCAAGCTCGGCCTGCGCGGCGGCGCCGGGGTCCTCGGGCTGCTGGCCGAGATGCGTTCGGTCGATGCCGAACTGGCCGACCTCGACGAACTGGCGTCCATCCGTGACGCCTTCGCCGTCCAGATCGGCAACCTCGAGGCGGCCACGGCGTGGCTGATCGAGCACAGCGCCGACCCCAACAGCGCCCTGGCCGGCTCCGCCCCCTACCTGCGCATGTTCGGGCTCGTCACCTGTGGCTGGTTGCTGGCCCGCTCGGCCGCGTCGGCCACGCGCGCCCTGGCCTGTGGCGACAGCACCTTCGAGCCCTCGTTCCTCCAGGCCAAGGTGGCCACGGCCCGCTTCTACACCACCCAACTGCTGCCCCAGGCCGGCGGGCTGCTGCCCTCGGTGACGGCGGGTGCGTCCGACCTCTTCGCCATCGAACCCAAGTACCTGGTCGGCTGAGGGTGCTCGTCGCCGCGGCCGTGTGGGCCGCCATCCCGAGCCCGGGCTCGGGCGACATCCACATCGGTCCGTTGCGCTTCACCGCCTACGGGTTGATGATCGCCCTCGGCGTGCTGGCCGCCGTCGAACTGGCCCGTCGCCGGGCCGCCAGCCGATCCATCAACCCCGAGGACATCACCGCGGTGGCCACCTGGGCCGTGCCCGCGGGGCTCGTCGGCGCCCGGCTCTACCACGTCATCACCGACTACCGGCGCTTCGAGGGCCACTGGCTCGACGTGTTCAAGATCTGGGAGGGCGGCCTGGGCATCCCCGGCGGGGTCATCGCCGGTGTGCTCGTGGGCCTGTGGGTGGCGCACCGCCGGGGCCTGGTCCTCTTCGACGCCATGGACGTGGTGGCGCCGGCTCTGCCCCTGGCCCAGGCCGTCGGACGGTGGGGCAACTGGTGGAACCAGGAGTTGTTCGGCCGGCCCACCGACCTGCCCTGGGCGCTGGAGATCGACGCCCGCCACCGCCCCGCCGGCTACGAGACGTCGACCACCTTCCACCCGACGTTCCTCTACGAGAGCCTTTGGAACCTGGCTCTGGTGGCCGTGCTGCTGCGCATCGACAAGACCCGGCGGCTACGCCCCGGGCAGCTGTTCTTCCTCTACGTGCTGGGGTACGGGGTGGGTCGGCTGTGGGTCGAAGCGCTGCGCATCGATGCCGCCTCGATGATCGGGCCGTTCAGGGTCAACACCTGGGTCAGCATGGCCGCCATCGCCGGTGGCCTGATCGGCTTCGTGTGGGCCGGTCGGCGTGGCGCGCCCCGGTCGAGCCTGGTGGGTCTCGATGATGGCGCCGTCGTGGCCGTCGACGACGACCTCGATGGTGCGGACGCCGTCGTGGTCGTGCCATCTGCCGGCTCCGGCTCCGGTGAAGGCGTGCCGCCCGCGGGCTCAGGCCCGGGCGTGCTCGGCGAGGACGGCGTCGGTGAAGGCGGGCCAGAGCTCGACGGCCCAGGGGCCGAAGTCGAGGTCGGTGAGGACGACGCAGGCCAGGCCGACGACGGGATCGACCCAGACGAAGGTGCCGGCTCGGCCGAAGTGCCCGAACGTTCGCGGTGAGCTGTGCGCCCCCGTCCAGTGCGGCTGCTTGGCACCGCGGATCTCGAAGCCCAGGCCCCAGGGGTTGGGCTGCTGGCGGCCGAAGCCCGGCAGCACGCCGTCGAGGTCGGGGAACTGCGATGAGGTGGCTTCGGCCACGGTCTCGACGCTGAGCAGGGTCGGAGCCAGGAGCTCACGCCCCACGGCGGCCAGGTCGTCGGCCGAGGCGTGGGCGCCGTGGGCGGGGGAGCCGTCGAGGGCGGTGGCCGCCAGCCCCAGGGGCTCGACCACGGCCTCGGCCAGATAGGTGGTCACCGACAGGCCGCCGGCCAGGGCGAGGTGGCGACCGAGTGCCTCGAAGCCGGCGTTGGAGTAGATGCGCCGGGTGCCCACGGGGGCGGCGATCTGGCCGCCGTCGGGCGCCAGGCCCGAGGCGTGGGCCAGCAGGTGGCGCACGGTCGAGCCCGGGGGCCCGGCCGGCTCGTCGAGGCTGATGGTTCCCTCCTCGGTGGCCACCAGGGCGGCCAGGGCCACCAGGGGCTTGGTCACCGAGGCCAGGGGCAGCGGTCGTGTCGTCGGTCCGTAGCTGGCCACCGTGGCCCGAGCGTCGGTGACGACGACGGCGATGGTGGCGGCGGGCCACCGGCCGAGCTGGTCGAAGGCGGCCATGGCCCGATGCTTAGCAGGGGTGGGGTGCTGGGGCGGCCAGCCGGGTCCTACCATCCGCACCGTGACCGGGCCACCCCCGCCGGACCTGCCCTTCGACGAGGCCGTCGCCCGCGTCCTCGCTGACCTGGGCCCCGGTGATGTGGTGACGTACGGCGAGGTGGCGGCCGAGGCCGGCTACCCGGGAGCGGCCCGGGCCGTGGGTCGCCTGCTGGCCACCTCGGGCGGCGAGCACCCGTGGTGGCGCGTGGTGACGGCATCGGGCCGGCTGGTGCCGGGCAACGAGGCCGAGCACGCCCGCCGCCTGGCCGCCGAAGGTGTCGACGTCGGAGGAGGTCGGGTGCGCCCTGCCTCGCCGGCCCGCCGGGGCCGACCCGACCAATGACAGCTTCCGCCGGCGGGGAGCCGTCCCCGTTCCGCCACAGCCGGGTCGATGCGTCGTCGGGAACGTGGGGGAGTGGTCGCCTGACGAGACGTCGGTCACCGCGGCGATTCGATGTCGATTCGACCGAGCGATGTTCGGCGCCGCACGACCTTCGGTGCGCGGCCGATCCCGCGGCTCAGAGGCGGCGGCGCTCGTTGAGCTCGGTGACGAGGTCCCACAACGCGGCCAGCGTGGGGGCCGGATCGTCGATCCGGTCAGGGTCGACCGCCAGGCGCAGCGCGGCCCAACGGTCCCGATCCCACCCCGCCACGGTCGACGCCGCGTCCACCACGGCCACCCAACCGGCGGCGGCCGACCGGCCCGACAGACGGGCCAGAGGGTCGAGGACGGCGTCCCTCGGCCTTGGTGAGACGCCATCTCCCGCTGTCCACAGCTTGATTGGTACCATGTGGACAACGACAGCGTTCTGTGCGTTGCCGTTGGCACGATGGATGACAAGGTGGCACCGCCACGGGATGGCCTTCCCCCGCCACCGTCCATCGTTGTCGAGGGTGCCGTTCGCTCGGGGTGGTAGGCGGGCGGCCCAGCGAACTGGCATCTACGACAACCGAGAAGGACATTTGAGCGACAACGGATTCGCAGACCTCGGGGTATCCCCCGACCTGTGTGCCGCGTTGGCCCAACGCGGCATCACGCAACCCTTCCCCATCCAGGCCCTCGCCCTGCCCGACGCCCTCGCCGGGCGTGACGTGTGCGGCAAGGCCAAGACCGGATCGGGCAAGACCCTGGCCTTCGGCATCCCCGTCATCGAGGGGTTGCACAAGGCCCATCCCAAGCGCCCCTCCGCCCTGGCCCTGGTGCCCACGCGTGAGCTGGCCGTGCAGGTCAGCGAGGAGCTCGCCCCCCTGGCTGCGGCCCGGGGCAAGAACCTGCTCGCCGTGTACGGCGGGGCCCGCATGGACCGCCAGATCAAGGCGCTGCACGACGGCGTCGACTTCATCGTCGGCACCCCCGGGCGCCTCATCGACCTGATCCGCCAGGGCGAGCTGTCCGTGGCCGAGGTCGACCAGCTCGTCGTGGACGAGGCCGACCGCATGGCCGACATGGGGTTCCTGCCCCAGGTCGAGTGGATCCTGCGCCACATCGAGGGCCGCCATCGCACCCTGCTGTTCTCGGCCACCCTCGACGGCGCCGTGGGCTCGCTGATCAGCCGCTACCAGCACGACCCCGTGTTCCACGAGGTCGCCTCCCGCTCGGTCACCGTCGAGGAGATGTCGCACCGCTTCGTCAAGGTGCACGAGCTCGACAAGACCAAGGTCGTGCAGTCCATCGCCGAGAACTGCCCCCGCACCCTGGTGTTCGTGAACACCAAGCGCGGGGCGGACCGCCTCGTCGGCTCGCTGCAGAAGATCGGCGTCGACGCCGCCGCCATCCACGGAGACCTGCGCCAGAAGCTGCGTGAGAAGGCCCTCAAGGACTTCAGCGACGGCAACCTGCGGGTGCTCGTGGCCACCGACGTCGCCGCCCGCGGCATCCACGTCGAAGGCGTCGACACCGTCGTGCACTTCGACCCGCCCGAAGACCACAAGGCCTACCTGCACCGTTCGGGCCGCACCGCCCGGGCCGGTTCCAAGGGCCTGGCCGTCAGCCTCGTGCTGTACAACCAGGAGCTCGAGGTACGACGCCTGCAGAAGCGCCTCGGCCTGGACATGCCCATGGTGGAGATGTTCTCCAACGACCCGCGCCTGGCCGACCTGACGTCGTGGGACCCCAACGCCACGGCCGACGAGGCCGCCGCCTCGGCCTGAGCCGCCCGTCCGGCCCCCGAGCCACCACCGCTCGGGGGCCCGGTCACCGACGTGTCGGGCGCCGCATCGGTCAGCCCCACCCGGTGGCCACGATCTAGCCTCGGCGCGGTGGACGCCGCCGCTCTCGCCGCCTTGATCGACCACACCCTGCTCGACCCCCTGGCCACCACGGATGGGATCGAGCAGCTCTGTCGCGAGGCGGTGGACTGGCACATGGGCCACGTGTGCGTGTCTCCCACCTACGTGGCCCTGGCCGTGGACGTGCTGCTGGGCACCGGCGTCGGGGTGTGCTCCGTGGTCGGCTTCCCTTCGGGTGCCCACCTGTCGGCCACCAAGGCGGCCGAGGCCGAGCGGGTGGTGTCCCTCGGCGCCACCGAGGTGGACATGGTCGTTTCGCTGGCCGCCGTCACCGAGGGTGACTGGGCCACGGTGGAGGCCGATGTGGCCGCCGTCGTCCGTGCCGCAGGACCCGACGTGCCCACCAAGGCCATACTCGAGACCTCGGCCTTCGACGCCGACGCGGTGCGGGCTGCGGCAGAAGCGGCCATCGCCGGCGGCGCGGCCTGGGTCAAGACGTCCACGGGCTACCACCCGAGCGGCGGCGCCACCGTGGCCGCCGTGCACCTGCTCCACGAGGTGGCCGCCGGTCGGGCCCAGGTCAAGGCGTCGGGCGGCATCCGCACGTTGGAGGATGCCATGGCCGTGCTCGTGGCCGGAGCCGAGCGCCTGGGCACCAGCAGAGGCGTGGCCCTGCTGGGCGCGGCCCGCTCGGCGGCGTGACCCCCCGGGCATCGTCGCCAGCATGAAGACCGACTGGAACCCCATCCTCCATGAGCAGCTCGACCAGCCCTACTGGGGTGAGCTGCAGTCCTTCGTGGCCGGCGAGCGCCAGGCCGGCCCGGTGTACCCCGCCGCGGACAAGGTCTTCGCCGCCCTGCACCTGACGCCGTACTCCCAGGTCAAGGTGCTGATCCTCGGCCAGGACCCCTACCACGGGCCCGGGCAGGCCCACGGACTGTGCTTCTCGGTGCCGCCGGGGGTGACCCCGCCGCCTTCGCTGCGCAACATCTTCGCCGAGCTGCGCGCCGACGTGGGTTGTGAACCCCCCGACCACGGCTCCCTCGAGAGCTGGGCCGCCCAGGGGGTGTTGCTGCTCAACGCCACCCTGACCGTTCGGGCCCACCAGGCCGCATCGCACCAGGGCAAGGGGTGGGAGCGCTTCACCGACGCCGTCATCGAGGCCGTGGCGGCCAAGGAGGACAGGGTGGTGTTCATCCTGTGGGGGGCCTACGCCCGCAAGAAGAAGCGGCTCATCGACCTCGATCGCCACACCGTCATCGAGTCGGCCCACCCGTCGCCCCTGTCGGCCCACAACGGGTTCCTGGGCAGCCGACCCTTCTCCCGGGCCAACGCAGCCCTGGCCGCGGCCGGCCGCCAGCCGGTCGACTGGTGCCTGGGGGCCTCAGCTCGGGTGGACGGGTAGCTCGACCACGGCCCGGCCGGGCATGAGGACGCGCCCGTCGGGCGCCTCCTCCCACACCTCGAGGGTGACCTGGCCCCGGTCGATGGCCGTGATCCGACCACGGAAGGTCAGGTCCTGCTCGGGCAGGCCCGAGGCCCGGTTCTGCCATCCGGCGTGGACCAGGCGACCTCGGGGACCCATCCAGTCGGTCACGTACTGGGTCAGCCACGCGCCCTGCAGGGGACCGTGCACGATGACGTCGGGGTGACCCTCGAAGCGGGCGTAGTCGACGTCGTAGTGGATGCGGTGGGGGTTCCACGTCGCCGCCGAGTACAGGAACAGCTGGGTGCGGCTGGCGTTGCGCACGGCCGCGGGCAGCTCGTCGCCCACGGCCAGGTCCCGGGCGTAGGGCTGGTGGGTGGGTCCCGACCCGACGTCCTTGGGCTGCACATCAGAGCTCATCGTGAGATCCCCTGGAGGCGGCTGCGGGCGACCACGTCGCCCTCCTGGTTGGTGAACGTCGTCTCCCACGTGACCAGCACGAAGGGGCCCTTGCCGCCCGACTTCTCGTCGATGGCGCCCAGGCGCTTGGTGGCGGTGATGGTGTCGCCCACGTGCACGGGGGCCAGCCAGTCCCACTCCTGGCCACCGAACATGACCCGGCGCAGGCCGAGGGACGGCCCGTCGGGTTGGCGGAACAGGCCGTCCTCACGCAGGTCGCCCAGGGGTCGACCCTCGACCACGACGTGGTCGAGGAAGGTGGGCGGGCAGGTGATGGTGCGGTACCCGGCCTCCTGGGCGTAGGCCTCGTCGAAGTACAGCGGGTTCAGGTCGCCCACGGCCTGGGCGTAGCGCTGGGACTCCTTGGCCGTGATGACCGCGGTGACGGGTGCCGACAGCTCCTTGCCCACCAGGGCCCGGGCTTCGGGGGGGACGAGATCGCTCACCCCGGCGACCCTAGACCGTGACCGACGTCGCCTGCGCCGGCCCTGCGCAGGCCGACCGGCGCGATCAGGAGGGCAGCAGACCGAAGGTGAACGCCCACAGCAGGGCGGTCAGCGACAGGCCATCGGGCACGGCGCCGGTGGCGATCAGCTGCCGGACCTCGGCCACGGGGACCCACTCGATGCGTTCGGACTCGGCCGTGTCGGTGGGTTGGGCCACCCAGGTGGCGCCTCGGGCCAGGTACAGGGCGAAGGCGCCGTCCGACAGGCCCTGGGCGTAGTGGTAGGTGGTGAGGTGGGTCAACGCTCCCGGCGCCCAGCCCGTCTCCTCGACGCACTCCCGACTGGCGGCCGCCTCGAGGCGCTCGCCGGCTTCGACCCGCCCGGCCGGGATCTCCCAGCCCCAGGTGTCGGTGATGAAGCGGTGCCGATGCAGCAGCAACAGCCCCCGGTCGTCGTCGGCCATGATCGTGCCCACGGCCGGGAAGGGCATGCGCACCACGTGGTGCTCGAAGCGGGGCCCGTCGGGGATCTCGATGTCGGCCAGGTGCACGTTCACCCACGGTGAGGAGTACATGGCCCGCTCACCGTGCACCGTCCACCGCATGGCGCCAGGGTAGCTTCCGGCTGTGCTGCCCCCCGACCACGAACGACGCGCCTGGCTGCGGGCGTGGCGGGCCTGGGCCACGGCCGCCGACCTGGCTCCACTGGCGGCCGTCGTCCACCTGGCTGCGGCTCTGGTGGCCCAGCGACGGGCCCCCGAAGACCTGGTCACGGTGCTGGACCGTGCCCTGTTGCTGACCGAGGTGAGCCCGACGGACAGGGAGGTCGTCCCCCTGCCGCTCCCTGGACCCACCGTGGGGCCCGAGGTGCTGGGCCAGGCCTACGAGGCTCTGCTGGCGGGCGGCGAGCGCCGGGCCCGGGGGGCGTTCTTCACCCCGGCCGACGTGGCCCGAAGGCTGGTGCAGCTCGGGCTCGAGGCCGGGGACACGACGCCCGGGGTCGTGCTCGACCCGGCCGCGGGGGGCGGAGCCTTCCTGCTGGCCGCGGCCGACGCCCTGGCCGCCCGGGGGGTGGCGGCCGAGGACGTCCTGCGCCGCGTCCACGGCATCGACGTGGACCCCGTGGCCGTGGCCGTGGCCGACGCCTCGCTGCGCTGGTGGGCCTGGGGTCAGGGGTCGCGCTGGCCGCAGCAGGCCCTGGCCCTGGTCGTGGCCGACGCCTTGGCGGACGTCGCTGCCTGGCCGGGCGGGGGCGTCGATCTGGTGGTCGGCAACCCCCCCTTCCTGGGCCAGCTCAGCCGCCACTCGGTTCGGGACCGCCCGGCCGCGGCCGCCCTGGCCGCCCGGTTCGGCCCCGCCGCCCGGGGCTACGTCGACACCTCGGCGCTGTTCCTCCTGGCCGCGGTGCGTGCCGCCCGGCCCCGGGGGCGGGTGGCCCTGCTGCAGCCCGAGTCCGTCCTCGTCGCCGCCCACACGAAGGCACTGCGGGCCGAGGTGGTCGACGGTGCCGACCTGGTGGGCGTGTGGCTGGCGGGACCCCGCCTCTTCGACGCCCACGTCCGGGTGTGCGCACCGGTGCTGGTGGTGGGGCAGGCGCAGGGCCCGACCGTGCGCACGTGGACGGAGCGGTCGGGGGTCGAGGGCCCGGCCCTGCCTGCCGACCAGGTCGTGGCCCGTCCCACCTGGGCCGCAGTGGCCGCCGCCGCCCGGGGCGTTCCCCGGGGCCGGGCCACCGGTATCGGCCGCGTGGGCGACGAGGCCACGGCCACGGCCGGGTTCCGCGACCAGTTCTACGGCCTGGCCCCCTTCGTGGTCGAGGTCGCGGGGGTGCCCTCCGAAGAGGTGGGCACCGACGCCTGGCCCTGGTTGATCACCTCGGGCCTGGTCGATCCGGTGGTGGTGCGCTGGGGCCGGACGCCGACCCGCTTCGCCGGGCGCGACCTGGCCACCCCCGTCGTCGACCTGGCCGCCCTCGAGGCCGCTGACATCCGCCTCGGGCACTGGGTGCGCAGCCGGTTGGTACCCAAGCTGGTGGTGGCGGCCCAGTCCTCTGTCTTGGAGGCGGCCGTCGACGAGGCCGGACGATGGGTGCCGTCGGTGCCCTGCATCGCCGTGGCCGCTCCTCCCGGGCGTCTGTGGCACCTGGCCGCGGTGCTCAACTCCCCGGTGGCCACGTCCTGGGCCTTGGAGCACTTCGGCGGAGCCGGGCTGTCGGCGAACGCCGTGAAGCTGTCGGCCAGCCAGGTGCTCGACGTGCCCCTGCCCCCGGCCGGCGGGGACTGGGACGAGGCTGCGGCCGTGCTCCGCGCCGGCACCGGCGATCGGGCCTCCCTGCTGGCGGCGGCGGCCGCCATGGTGCGCGCCTATGCCGTCGAAGACGGAGAACAGCTGGTCAGGTGGTGGGCAGACCGCCTTCCTGATCATCTTTCGTGATCCCGGCCACAAAAAGTGCGAGCCAGGCGTAATCACCGAGCGGCGTGCTCGTTGTACTGGGCGTGAAGGGCACGGGAGGCCAAACGATGATGACGGGGCGTGCGGTTAGCCCGGCAGACGACCACAACGAGGGCGTCGGGGTGCTCCGGCAGCGGGCGACCAGCCTGCGCCGGATGTCGGGTTCCATGAACGAGCTGGTGGCTCAGGCCTACCGGCGCCGGGCGGCCGAGCTCGAGCTCCAGGCCTGGCTCACCGAGGTCGGCACGGGCAGGGCCCACGGCCCGGTGGCTGCGTGACCTGTTCGATCTGACTGTCGGCGGCGGATCCCAGGCGGGGATCGGCGGGGCTGGCGGTGAGGGCGGGTCGCTCCGGCGGAGGAGCGGCTGGCGGGAATGGCGGTAGGGGTGGGTCGCTCTGGCGGAAGAGCGGTCGGCGGGAATGGCGGTAGGCGGGTCGCTCCGGCGGAGGAGCGGTCGGCGGGAACGGCGGTAGGCGAAACGGGCACCGGGGCGGACCGGTGCCCGGCAGACCTCGGGGCGTGACCCCGACGGACACCCTGGTCGGCGGACCGGCGTGGCCGTAGCCGGCATCGGTCAACGACGATCGGTGCTCGGCGAGATCTTCCCCGGGAGCGGCGGTTCCTGGGGAAGCCGCTGCGGTGTGCGGGCCTCGGCGGGCCCCGCCGCGGCACAGTCACCCGCCCCTCGGCGGTGGTGCGGGTGACGCCCAGGCGCGGTGGGGCCGACCACAGGTCGGCCCCACCCGCATGTGCGCGTTCAAATCGAAGCGGGCTCAGCTGACCTGGCTGCGGCCCCGCTGCATGATGCCTTCGCGACGGGCGGCCACGGCCGAGCTGACGTCACGACCGCTGAGCCAGTCGCGGCCCATGCTGGCTTCCACGGCCCAGCCGTCGGCGATGGTCCCATCGGTCACCGACGAGTAGGTGGCCAGCACCTGGCGCACGCCGGGCTGGTCGTTGCCGATGATGTCGGCCGCGAGCTGGCGGGTGAAGGGGATGAGGTCGGCGTGGTCCACGACGTGGTTGACCAGGCCCAACCGGTGGGCCTCCTCGGCGCCGAGGAAGTTGCCCGACAGGCTCAGCTCGCGGGCCTTGCGCACGCCCACGGCCTGGGGCAGCAGCACGGTGAGTCCCCAACCGGGCATGACGCCGACCCGGGCGTGGGTGTCGGCGAAGCGGGCCTTGGTCGAGGCGACGAGGAAGTCGCAGCACAGGGCCAGCTCGAACCCACCGGTGACGGCCACGCCGTTGACCGCGCCGATGAGGGGCTTGGACAGCTGGCCCCACGGGCCCCGGCGCAGGGGCTGGTCGGCGCTGCGGTCCCGGTTGGGCGCCCCGGCGCCCAGGTTCTCACCCGTCGAGCCCAACTCGCGCAGGTCGAGGCCGGCGCAGAAGGCGGGGTCGGCCCCGGTGAGGATGATGACGTCGACGTCGTCGTCCTGGTCCATCTGCGCCATCAGCTCGGGCAGCAGGCGCAGCACCTCGGAGGACAGGGCGTTGCGGGCCTCGGGCCGGTTGAGGGTGACGGTCCCGATCTGCTCGGAGACGTCGGTGGTGATCGGCGCGGTCATGGCGTGGCCTCTTCTTCGTCCGGAGGCAGGAAATCTAGGTGGAGATCGGCCAGGCGGACGAGCGTCGATGCCACCCAGCCCCCCAGGGCGCCGTAGTGGTCGTCGAGCAGGCCGGCGTCGGCCAGGGTGCTGTCGTCGAGCTCGTATTCGCCGTGGTAGCTGACCTCGACGGCGTGCTCGGCCTGGGTCAGGTCCTCTTCGTAGCCCGACTCGACCCGGGGTCCGTTGCGGTCGAGCTGGGTGCCGCCCACCGTGGCCGTGGTCGGGGGCAGTGCCGCGGAGACGGTGTGCACGTCGGGCAGGCTGGCCAGGCGCTGGACCCGGAAGACGACCTCGAGGGCGATGCGCGGCGGGTCGTTGGGGGCGTCACCCAGCCGCCACGAGCGGTAGGCCGCCTGGGACCACACCGACCACTCCAGCGTCAGGTCGGCCTGGACCCGGGGAGGGGTGCCCTCGCCGGGCAGGCTGTAGGTGGTCTGCCAGCTGAGGTCACCGCCCAGCATGTCCATCTGCAGCCGCTCCTCCACGGCCTGGGGCTCGAGCAGGGCCGCCTCGAGGACGTCGCGGAGCGCGGCGATGGCATCGGTGAAGACGTGGTCGATCATCGGCTGGCCATTGGTGCGCTCATCGGTAGCTCATGGCCGGGTGCCCGCAGCGGTGGGCCCGTCCGGCTGTCCGTCGGCCACGCTGTCCGCCGGTCCGTCGGGGCCGGCTTCGAGCTCGATCAGACGGCGGACCAGAGCCGAGCGGGAGAGGCCGACCGTCTGGGCCAACCCGTCGAGGCGGTCCAGCTCTCCGGGGGTGAGATCCATGACGAAGGGGGTCGGGGTGGCGCTGCGACGTCGGCGGAACCGGGCCGGGCCCGGTTCCTGGCGGTCACGCAGCCGCTCCTCCCAGTTGTGCAGCGCCTCCAGGATGACCTCGACCTTCCAGGATCGGCGGTCCTGGGCCAGGCCGGACAGCTGGTCGGACGCGTCGAGGGTGAGGGAGACACAGATCCGCCGTCGGCCCGGGCGCCCGCCACCGACCCGCTTGGCGTCGGCCTTGCTGTCGGCCTTGGTGTCGGGCCGGCGACCCTCGGCGGGGGAGCGGGTGGCGTTGGACCTCGGGGTGCGGGCGGTCGGCCGGGGGGCGGCGTCGGGGGCCGGAACGGGGTGGGCCCGGGCGCCTTCGGCGACGGGCGCGACCGCTGGCGCCGCTGGGGGCGGCGGCGGGGGTGCCGGTAGGCCACCGGGGGCGGCGAAACCCGAGAGGTCGCGCTTCGAGCTCACTGGCGCCTGATGCTATCCGCAGACCGACGTCCCCCTGCCGGATGCGCGCCCGCAGGCCCACGTCGTGCCCACACCGCGGCCGTCCGGGGGCCGGGGCCGTCGGGTCCCGAAGCGGCGGATGCGTGGCAAGCTGGTTCGGAGCTGCCCCCCGGCGCTCGCCGGCGGGGCCTCGCGTGCGGCGGGCGGGAAGGAAGTGATCCCTCCGATGACGGACCCCTCGACGATCATCGACGCGGTGACCGAAGCCGCGCCCGACACCGCGCCCGACACCGCGCCCGACACCGCGCCCGACACCGCGCCCGACCCCCTGCGCCAGTCCACGGCCGGTGCCGGGTCCGATGCGGTGGTGACCGCCGACTCGGGCGACCTGGCGGCCGTGGTCGCAGCCTGGGTCGAGCAGGACCCCGATCCCGTCACCCGGGCCGAGCTCGAAGCCCTGTCCGACGCCGGTGACTGGCCGGCGCTGGCCGAGCTCTTCTCTGGCCGCCTCGAGTTCGGCACCGCCGGGTTGCGGGCCGAGGTCGGTCCCGGGCCCATGCGCATGAACCGCCTGGTCGTCCGCCAGGCGGCGGCCGGGCTGGTCAGCTACCTGGCCGGCCGCCGCCCGTCGGACGACCGGCCGAACGGCGACGGGCCGACGGGCGACGGGCCGACGCGGGACCTGCGGGCGGTGCGCCTCGTCGTTGGCTACGACGCCCGCCGCAGCTCCCCCCAGTTCGCCGCCGACACGGCTGCGGTGGCTGCGGCCGCCGGTGCCCAGGTCCTGGTGTTCGATCGCCCCCTGCCCACGCCGGTGCTGGCCTTCGCCGTGCGTCACCTGGGTGCGGACGGCGGGGTGATGGTCACGGCCAGCCACAACCCCCCCCAGGACAACGGCTACAAGGTCTACCTGGACGACGGCGCCCAGATCGTGCCCCCCCACGACGACGCCATCGCCGCGGCCATCGCCCGCGCCGCGGCCGCACCGGTGCCCGCCATCCACGATCCCTGGTCGTCCCCCCTGGTCACCGAACTGGGGGACGAGCTGGTGGATGCCTACCTCGAGGCCATCCTCGCCCAGTGCGTGCAGCCCGCAGCCCGCCAGGTGGCCGTGGCCTACACCGCCCTGTGCGGGGTGGGCACCCCTGTGGCCCTGGCCGCGTTCCGGCGGGCCGACTTCCCCGACCCCGTGGTCGTCGCCGACCAGGCCGCACCGGATCCGGCCTTCCCCGGGCTGCCGTTCCCCAACCCCGAGGAGCCGGGAGTGCTCGACCGGCTGTTGGAGGTGGCCGCCGCCGCCGGGTCCGACGTGGCCCTGGCCAACGACCCCGACGCCGACCGACTGGGTGTGGCCGTGCGCCACGGATCCGGGTGGCGGACGCTCGACGGCAACGAGATCGGGGCGCTGCTGGCCGACCACCTGCTGCGGCACACCTCGGGTGACGACCGCCTGGTCGTGTCCACGGTGGTGTCGTCGCGCCTGGTGGGCCGTCTGGCCACGGCGGCCGGTGTCCACGTGGCCACCACCCTCACCGGCTTCAAGTGGATCGTGCGTCCGGCCATCGACAACCCGGACTGGCGCTTCACCTTCGGCTACGAGGAGGCCCTGGGGTTCTCGGTGGGCCCCGCCGTGCGGGACAAGGACGGCATCTCCGCGGCCCTGCTCATGGCCGAGCTGGTGGCCGACCTGCGGGCCTCGGGCTCCGACCCGACCACCCGCCTGGCCGAGCTGGCCCATGACCACGGCCTGCACGCCACCGCGCAGTGGTCGATCCGCTTCCCCGACCGGGCCACGGGCCAGGCGGCCATGGCCGAGCTCATGGCCCAGGTCCGCCGCCAGCCCCCCGTCGAGCTGGCCGGGGTGGCGGTGACCGAGGTGACCGACCTGGGCGACGGGGCCCTGGGCCTGCCCCCCAGCGACGTGGTCATCTGGGATCTGGCCGACGGCTCCCGCCTGGTGCTCCGCCCCAGCGGGACCGAGCCCAAGCTGAAGGTCTACGCCGAGGTCGTGCGGCTGGTGCTGCCCGTCGCCGCCGGTGGCTACGAGGAGACCCGTCGAGGAGCTGATGCCCGCCTGGAGGAGCTGTCCGCAGCCCTGGAACCGGTGCTCGGCCCCCACTGAGGGGGGCCCGGCCGGTCGGGCCTCGGCGCCGCTCAGCCGGCGGGTGCGCCTTCGCCGGTCCCGCCCGCGGGGGCGTCGTCGTCGGTGACGCCCGACCCGCCGGCTGACGCCGTGCCCGGCGAGGTGCCGGTCGAGGACGTCGGGGACGACGACCGGCTGGCGGGGTTCATCATCGAGAGGATGCCCACGAAGGTGTCCTGGGTGGCCCGCACCTGCTCGGACACGGCGGTGAGCCGGTCGACCGTGCGCTGGATGGCGCCCAACTGGGCCACCATGCCCTCGAGCTGCTCACGCTGGGTGGCCAGGTCGCGCTGCAGGGCCTTGAGCTGCTCGGCGGGCGGGGTGAGCGTGCGCAGGGCCTCCTGGATGGCCCGCACCTGCTCGGGGGGCAGCATCTGGCGCAGGAACATCTGTTGGAACGCCTGGCGCTGCTCGAAGGCACCCGGGACCAGGGACATCATCTGCTGCAGCATCTTGAGCTGGTCAGCCGATGGGGTCAGCCAACGGAGCATGTCCTCCAGGCGTGGTGCTTGCGGTCCGTCGCTCGTCATCTTGGGCCTCCCGGGCCTCCTGGGCTTCCTGGACCTCGGCGCTGGCGCGCCGGGCCCCGGCAGGCACCACTGTCGCGCCGATCGGTCCCCATCAGGTAGCGGTCACCCCGTTGACCAGCACGGGTCCGTCGCCCGGAGCGGGAACGGCCACGTCCCACACGACGACGGCCTGGGTGCAGAACACGTCGGGGCGTTCGACGATCCACCCCACCAGGTCGACCGTGGTGGCGGAGCCACTGACCGGCGGGGTCACCGTCAGCGCCGGCTGCCAGCAACCGGCCTCGAAGCTGCCGCCGGCGATCAGCTGGCGCTCCTGGCCCTCGCCGCGGAGGTGGGCCACCTCGACGTCCACCAGTTCGATCGTCGCGCCGTCAGCCGGTTCGGTGACCTGCATGCGGGTGCGCGAACCCCCAGGATCGGGGGACAGCGTCGGCGGCGTCGTGCTCGTCGGTGTCGTGCCCGTCGGCGAGCCCACCGCAGTCGTGGGGGCGGGGACGGGGATGCCGTCGACCGGCGCGCAACCCGCCAGGAGCAGGGCCACCGCCGACAGCCACACCACCGATGTCCCGAACACCGCGCCCCGCGAGCTACTCACCAGGACAGGCTATGCCCATGGTTCCCGAGCGCCGCTGTTGATCGAACGTTGCCCCATCGGCCATCTGCCGTTGAGGGTTCGGGGGCATGAGAGGGACGGGAAGCGGCAGGCCGGGTGGGCCGCCGTTCGGGGGTTGCTCGTCCCGCGGCGAGCGTCGAGAGGTGGGCCAGCCATGACGTCGAAGGACGAACGCCGGTCGATGGGGGCCGCCGTGCCCGTCGGTGACGGACCGCTGACACCGGGGGGCCGAGCGGCCAACGACCGTCGCCTGGCCGGCTACCACCAGCACCTGGCGGACCGGTACCGGGCCCTGGCTCAGCTCGACGAGGAATCCGGCTTCGGCGACCTGCTGGCCGACCACGAGGCGTCGGCGGCCCGGTACCGGGAGTCGGCGGCGCGCTACGAGCAGTTGGCCCGGTCACCGGGCCAACTTCCCGGGGATGACAACGACCACAGCGGGGTCCCCCTCGCCTGACGTCGGGGCCGGTTGCGGCGTCGTCGAGCGTCGGCGGGGTTGATGTCGCCGTCAACCGGGTAGCGGTGGTCGCGTGGGGGTGAGCGAAGAGCCGGGTTCAGGGATGTCGCCCATGACGTTCGCGCCCGAGCCCCGATCGGTGGGCCAGGCCCGCCACCAGGTCGAGGAGTTCCTCGAGGACCGCATGCCCGTCGAGGTGCGTGCCGCCGCCCTGCTGCTGGTGTCCGAGCTGAGCAGCAACGCCGTCCGCCACGCCCGCACCCCCTTCGTGCTCAGCGCCGAGCTGCGCGGTGGGTGCCTGCACGTCGAGGTCGAGGACGGGAGCGATGAGCTCCCCGTGGTCGTCAGGCCCCATGTCGATGCCTTCGGCGGCCGGGGCATGTTCCTGGTCGACGGCATGTCCAGCCGTTGGGATGCCGAGCACACCGAGGAGGGCAAGCGCGTGTGGTTCGAGCTCGATGCCCCGGCGGCCAACACCTGAAGGACGGCCGAGAACGCGCTCAAGCAGGGTGGGCGACGTGCCGATGACCCCGGGATGCTCGGCCCTCTCCCGTCGTCGTGTTCGAGCGCTTCGCCGCCCTGGCGCTGAGCGGCGCCGTCGTCGTGGCCCTGGGTGGGGGCAGCGCGACGTCGGCCTGCCCCTCAGCTGCCGCGGCCGACGTGGTGCGCGACCCCGTGGTGCAGGGTGCCCTCGATGACGCCTGGCGTGACTCCCACGAGGGGTTCCCCGACGAGCACGAGGAGGGCGGCTTCATCTTCCAGTGCCCTACCAGCGGCGGCTACGAGACCCGCGTCCAGCGCTGGCCTGCGGGGACCTCGGCCCACGGTGGGGTGCGGCGCGGGCCCGAGGCCCCTGCGGGCTGTCGGACCGTGGCCTACTTCCACACCCACCCCGGCGGGGACACGACCGGCGGCGACGACGGCTACGAGAACGAGGTCCCGTCGGACGACGACGTCAACTTCGCCAACCGCTACCAGATCCCCGGCATCTTCCGCTGGGGGACCGGGGGAGACCCCGGGGCCACCCACACCGAGCTGTTCGGCGGCCCCACGCCCGGCGCCCCGGCGTGGTCCTGCCCCGAGCCCCCCATCGGCACCAGCTCCGGTGATCCCCACCTGCGCACCTTCGACGGCACCCACTACGACTTCCAGGTGCCGGGCGACTTCGTGCTCGCAGCTGCGGCCGACGACCTCGTGGTCCAGGTCCGCCTCGAGCTCGTCCCCACCTCGTTGTCGGCCGGCGCCCACCCCCTGACCCAGGCCCGCTCGGTGGCCGTCCGCTTCGAGGGCACGACCGTCGAGCTGGGCGTCGACGGCACCTTCGTCGACGGTCGGGAGGTGGCCACCGGGGACCTGGCCGCCGTGCGCCCCCCGGGCGGCGGCCGCATCGAGATCGACGAGCGGGGGGTGGTCCGCTTCACGTGGGCCGACGGCAGCCGGCTGGTGGCCACCGGCCCGACGTCCCTGGCCCTGCGCCTGGCCGAGGATCGGCACGGGGTGCACGGGCTGCTGGGGGACGGCGACGGGGACGCCACCGACGACCTGCGCACCGCCGGGGGCGTGGACGCCATGGAGGGTGGCCTGCTGCGCTACGACCGGCTGGGCGGCGCCTTCGCCGACGCCAACCGGGTGGCACCGGGTACCTCGTTGTTCCACGCTCCCGCTCCACCCCCCGCCGCCCCCGCCACTTCCGCCGCGTCCGGGGTGGCTGGCGCCGGGGCCCTCGAACCCGGTCGCCGGGTCCACCTGCTCGACGAGGTGGCTGACGACGCCACCCGCCGCTGTGTCGCCGCCGGGGTGACCGACCCCGTGCTCCTCGACGGTTGCACCCTCGATGTCGGGGCCTCGGGGGAGGACCGCTTCGCCGACGACGCCGTGGCCACCCAGCGGGCCATCGCCGCCCTGCGCGCCGCAGCCCCGTCGGCCGCCGCGCCCGCGGCCCAGGGGGGTCCCCTGCTGGCCGCAGTGACCGATGGCGACACGGCCCGGGTGCGCCAGCTGTTGGCCGACGGTCACCCCGACGTCGACGGGCGTCGAGCCGCCGACGGCGCCACCCCCCTCATGATCGCCGCCCAGCTGGGTGACCCCGAGCTGGTGCGGGTGCTCCTCGACGCCGGCGCCGGCGTGGGGCTGGGGGACGGCGGTGGGTCCACGCCCTTGTCGTTCGCCGCCGGCCAGGGTGATCCCGACGTCGTCGGACTGCTGCTGGCGGCCGGGGCCGACGTGGACGCGGCTGACGCCACCGGCTGGACGCCTTTGCACGCGGCTGCCTTCGCCGGTCGAGACGCCGCCGTGTCCCGTCTGCTCGCCGCGGGCGCCGTCGTGGACGCCGTCGACCAGCGGGGCCTGGCCCCGGTGGTGGCTGGGGCCCAGATCGGTCACACCCGGGCCGTGGGCCTCCTGCTCGCCGCCGGCGCCCCCGTCGACCAGGCCACGGTCAACGGCTGGACAGCTCTGCTGTGGGCCGCGGCCAACGCCCACGGCGACACCGTGTCCCTGGTGCTCGGTCGGGGGGCCGACGTCGACCACCGGGCCGGCGACGGCACCACCGCCCTGCACGCGGCGGCGTCGGCCGGGGCGCTCGACATCGTGGCGACGCTGCTGGCCGCAGGGGCGGTCCGCACTGCTGTCGATGGCGCTGGTGCCCGGCCCATCGACCTGGCCGAGCGGGCCGGCCATGCCGACGTGGTCTCGGTGCTGCGGTGAGCGCGTGCCGTGGCCGGGCCGGTCGGCGGGCCGGCCTCGTTTTGGCCGCCGTGCTGGGGATGACGGCGTGCTCGGGCCCCGACGCCGCCGGGCCGGCGACGACGGCGGCGTCGACGACCACGGTGACGACGGCCATCGCCACTGCGCCCGCACTTGCTGACGACCAGGTCGTCGCCCTGGCCGTCGCCGCGCTGGCCGCCGATGGCGAGGTGGTGGGGCCGGACCGTGAGCCGGTGGTGAAGCGCTCGGCCACCGTCGTCGAGGTCGCCTTCCCCACCCGGTCGGACCTGCCGCCGCGGGTCGGTGGCGAACCCCACGTGCGCCTCGATCCGGCGACGGGCCAGGTGCAGCGCATCTTCCGCACCCGTTGATCCTTCCCCCCTCGGGGTGACGGGGGGCTCAAGTGGGGGTTCGGGACTGCCGAGTACTGGCGTGTTCGGCCCGTGCGGAGCGGTTCCGGTCGTGGCCCACCCGTTTCGCAAGGTCCAAGGGGTCCAAGGGTCCAAGGGTCCAAGGGTCCGAAGGGAGAGCGATGAGCAACGAGGCCGCGTCCGAGCGCCTGGAAGACCGCCTGGAGCGGCTGGCCCGGCTGCACCACGACGGGCAGCTCGACGACGACGAGTACCGCGCCGCCAAGGCCCAGCTCCTGGCGCCGCCGTCCCTCCAACCTTCGCCACCGGCCGGGGCCCGCAGCTCGGGACCCCGCCCCCTGGGCCCGTTGCGCTGGCGGTCGTGGTTCATCATCGCCTGGGTGGCGGCCTTCATGGTCGCCTGCCTGGCCTCGGCCTTCACCTCCCTGCAGGAGCCCGGCGGGGCCGTGCTCTGCCGGGGCCGGTTCGTGGCCGGCAACGTGTCCGAGACCTTCGGCGGCACCACCGCCTTCAACATGGACTCGGTGTGCCTGGGCGTCGACGGCAGCGTGCGGCACGTGAACCAACTCGCCCTCATCGGGGTGCTGTGGGTCGAGTACACGGTGGTGGGCTTCGCCGCGGTGGTCGTCCTGGTCAGCGCCTACCGGGCCCTGCGCCCCGACCACCCCGGCCGCAAGCGGCTGTTCAGCGTCGCCTGACGGTCTGCCACCCGTACATCGCGGTCGCCGCTCCGGGGAGGGGAGCCGGTCAGGTTGCACCAGTTGGCCACTTCGAGAAGTGGTCCAACCACTTCAAGTGATGGTCACCCTACGGTCTCCGCCGACTGGCCGTTGGCCAGGCGAAGGGAGAACCAACGATGGGACCCATCCAGTCCGCCACCCGCCGGCGACCATCGGGCCGGCTGCTCTTCTCGATCTTCGCGCTTCTCGGCGTCATCAGCTCGTTCGGCGTCGTCGGGGCCCAGATGGCCCAATCGCCCCACACCGGCAACGTGTTCACCCCGGTCACACCGCTGCGGGTGCTCGACACCCGCACGGGGACGGGGGCACGAGCGGGCCGCTGGGTTCGACGCTGCTGACCGTGGCCGGCGTGGGCCGGGTACCGGACGACGCCACCGCGGTGGTGGTCAACGTCACGGCCACGGAGCCAACCGATGCCAGCTACCTCACGCTGCAGCCGGCAGGCGAGGCCCCCCAGCTCGTCTCGTCGTTGAACTTCCTGCCCGGCGAGACCGTGGCCAACTCGGTCACGGTGCGGGTGGGCAGCCTGGGTCGCATCTGGATCAACAACGCCGTGGGCCAGGCCCACGTCGTCGTCGACCTGGTCGGCTACTACGCCCCTGGTGCCGGTGAGCCCGGTCCCCAGGGCCCGGTGGGTCCTGTCGGACCCGCAGGTGCCACCGGCAGCGTCGGTGCGACCGGCCCGGCCGGCGCCGACGGCGCTCCCGGCGTCGATGGCGGCGCCGAACTGCTCATCGAGAAGCTCAGCGGCGCTCCCGCCTGACGGCCGGAGACGGATCACCTGGTAGCCAGGGTCGCCGTCCCACCCCGGGGCCGGCGACCCTGGCGCACCATCGCCTCGGGGTCAGATCAGGAGTCACCCTCAGAAGTCGCCGAACTGGCGGTCACCGGCATCGCCCAGGCCGGGGTAGATGTAGCCGATGTCGGTCAGGTGGCTGTCCACCGACGCGGTGATCACCTCGACCCGACCGAAGCCGGCGGTGTCGAGGGCGGCCAGGCCCTCGGGGGCGGCCAGCACGCAGCAGACGACGATGCGTCCGGCCCCGCACGCCTCCACCAGCTTGAGGGTGTGCACGGCCGAGCCGCCGGTGGCCAGCATGGGGTCCAACACGAAGGCCGTGGCCCCGGCCATGTCGTCGGGCAGGGTGGTGACGTAGGAGTCGGGGACCAGGGTGACCTCGTCCCGCTTCAACCCCACGAAGCCCACGTGGGCGTCGGGCAGGAGGCCCAGGGCGCCGTGGAGCATGCCCAGACCGGCCCGCAGCACGGGGACCAGCACCGGGGTGGCCACCGGCCGCCGGGCCGGGGCGGGGCCGAGGGGGGTCTCGACCACGTAGTCCTCGGCGGGCAGGGTGCGGCACGCCTCGTAGACCAACGACCACGACAGGTCGTCGAGGGCGGCGCCGAAGGCCGGGCGGGGGGTGGTGGCGTCGCGCAGGACGGCCAGGCGCTGTGCCACCAGGGGGTGGTCGACGACGAGCGTGGGCATGGTGCCCCGGGACCGTACCGGAGCCCTCCCTCGCGGGGCGGGCCGGACGACGGCCCGCGCCTCAGAAGCGGGTGGGGGCGACCAGCCGATCGGCGGCCCGTTCGGCCTCACCGGCCTCGGCCCGCAGCCGGGCGAACCCGGGCTTGATGATGCCGTCGATGAGGGCAAGGCGCCCCTCGAAGGGCCAGAAGGCCGACTTCATGGCGTTGAGCGTCAGCCATTCGACATCGTCCCAACCGAAGGCGAACGTCTCGGCCAACTGGGCGAACTCGTTGGTCATCGTCGTCGACGACATGAGCCGGTTGTCGGTGTTCACCGTGACCCGGAAGCGCAGCCGGCGCAGCAGGCCGATGGGGTGCTCGGCCAGCGACGGCGCTGCCCCGGTGTGCACGTTGGAGGTGGGGCACATCTCCAGGGGGATGCGCCGGTCGCGCACGTAGTTGGCCAGCCGTCCCAGGCTGTAGGTGCCGTGCTCGTCGAGCTCGATGTCGTCCACGATGCGCACGCCGTGGCCCAGGCGCTCGGCCCCGCAGAACTGGATGGCCTCCCAGATCGACGGCAGCCCGAAGGCCTCGCCGGCATGGATGGTGATGTGGAAGTTCTCCCGCCGGCACAGGTCGAAGGCGTCGAGGTGGCGCGACGGCGGATAGCCCTTCTCGGCCCCGGCGATGTCGAAGCCGACCACGCCGTCGTCACGGTGGCGAACGGCCAGCTCGGCGATCTCCAGGGCCCGGGCCGAGGTGCGCATGGCCGTGCACAGCGTGCCGATGACGATGCCGGTGGCGGCCGAGCCCTCGGCGAAGCCGGCCAGGACGGCCTCGACCACCTCGTCGAGGTTCAGGGCGCCGTCGGTGTGCAGCTCGGGGGCGAAGCGGATCTCGGCGTAGACGACGCCGTCGGCGGCCAGGTCCTCGGCGCACTCCCGGGCCACCCGGGTCAGCGCGTCGCGGGTCTGCAGCACCCCCACGGTGTGGGCGAACGTCTCCAGGTACAGGGTCAGGTCGTGGCGGTAGGCACCTTCGGTGAACCACGCCGCCAGCTCGGCGGGGTCCGTCGTGGGCAACCGGTGGCCGGCGGCCTCGGCCAGCTCGATCACCGTCGCCGGCCGCAGACCCCCGTCGAGGTGGTCGTGGAGGAGCACCTTGGGGGCTCGACGCAGCTGCTCGACGGTGGGGGTCGACATGGCTGGATGCTACCGGTGACCTCCGGGAGCGGACCGCGGTCACGCTCGTTGGTCAGGCCGGCGCGAAGCCCCGCAGGGGGAGGTCGGGGCGCTGGAGCCAGTTGTCCTCGGGGTAGGCGGTGTCGCCTTCGATGGCGTGCAGGGTGAAGGCGTGGCGGGACCGGTCCGACCGGTTGGGACCCGAGAGGTGGGGGAGCAGGCCGTGCAGCACGACCAGGGTGCCGGCTCGGGCCTCGAGGGGAACGAGGCCGTCGGCGGGGTAGGGCTCGGGGTCGAGGACCTCCATGGCCGTGCCCCCATCCTCGGCCCGCCGGAACCGGGTCCGGGGCGGCAGCCGGTGCCCGCCGGGCAGGGCCCACATGCAGCCGTTCTCCAACGTGGCGTCCTGTACGGCGAACCAGAAGCCCACGCAGCTCTGGGGGTCGGTCCACAGGAAGGTGTGGTCGGTGTGGCAGGTGACCTCGCCGCCGATGTGGGGCTGCTTGAAGATGTACATCGACTGCAGGACCCGGGGGTCGGCCAGGCCCACGTCGGCGGCCACCGCCGCCAGGTCGGCCGTGTGGCTGAAGGCGCTGAAGGTGGGGTCGAGGTCGTGGGTGGCGTGGCCGATCTTGTTGATGGACAGGGCCTTGGCCTGGCGCAGGTCCCCGGCGTCGTCGAACGCTTCCTCCTCGAAGAAGAAGCGCACCTTGTCCCCCGAGGTCAGGAAGTACTCGTCCGAGCGCCGCTCCTGCTCCTTGGTGGTGAAGATCGACCTCACCCCCTCGGTGTCGGGGTCGAAGGCGTCGACGAGCTCGCCCGCCCGTTCCCGCAGGGCGTCACAGGCGTCCCGGCTGGCGAAGTCCTCGAGGACGAGGAACCCGTCCCGCTCCCAGGTGGCACGCTGCGCGGCATCGAGCATGTCCCCATGATCGCACCGGCACCCTCTTCACCGGCAGGCGGGGGGCTGCGGTGGCTTGTGTCGACGAGCGGCAGATGTCGTCCTGCTGGAGCGGTCGGTGGGGTGGGGCTGTCGTCCGTGCGTTCTCGGTCGACGCAGCGCGGTGGTGGCGTGTGACTGGGTAGCGGTCTGAGCGGCAAAAATCGTGCCGAGAAACAGCGCCTGGCCCCTGCATCAGCAGCAGTAGGGCCCGCTGCGACAGGACCCAGCGCCCCCCACCTCGGCCGGCCGGCGAATCGACAGCGAATCGACGTGCGGGTGGCGGGGTCAGCCGGTGGGTTCGATGGCGGGTCGGGCGCCGGCGGAGGAGACCGGGGTCTCGTCGCCGCCCACGGTGGGCTCGGGTTTGAGCGCGCCCCTGCGGTTGTCCCACACGTCCCTGATGATGACCTTGAGCACCCCGGCCACGGGTATGGCCAGCAGCGCTCCCAACAACCCGGCCATGTCCACGCCTATCAAGGCGCTGACCAGGACGACCAGGGGGGAGAGCTTGACCGTGCGGGCCTGGATCCCCGGCTGCAGCAGGTGGTTCTCGGCCTGCTGGTAGACGACGAAGAACACCAGGGTGGCCACACCGGTCAGCGGCGAGTGCAGGAAGCCCACGGCCGAGGCCACCACCGCACCGATGGTCGCCCCCACCAGGGGGATGAGGTCGACGACGGCCACGAAGACGGCGATGACCTCCTTGAAGGGCACGCCGGCGATCCACAGGAAGATGTAGGTCAGGACCCCGGCGATGAGGCTGATGAGCACGTTGCCGGCCATGTAGCCGGTGATGGCCTTCCCGCAGTCGTCGGCCACGGCCTGGATGCGGTTGCGGCGGTGCTCGGGCAGGTGGCCCAGCCCGGCGTTGATCAACCGGGGCGCCTCGAGCAGCATCAGGAAGGTGAGCACGAGCACGGTCAGGGTGCCGACCACGGCCGACCCCACCGCGCCCACCACCTTCATGCTCTGCGAGCCGATCTGGTCGATGTTGCCCTGGAGCTGGTCGGCCTGCTCGCTCAAGCGGGTGTCGAGGTCGAAGCGCCGCACCAGACCTCCCACCGGCCCCCGCCCGGCCCGGGCCTCGTTCACCAGGTCGGGGAGGTCGTGGGCCACGCTCTGCCCGGCGGTGACCAGGGGCCGCACGAACAGGTAGCCCATGCCCGCCACCAAAAGGATGGCCACCAGGAAGGTCACCGACGTGGCCAGACCCCGGCGCATGTGGGCCCGGTGGACGAGGAGGTTCACGATCGGGTTGAGCACGACGGCCAGGAAGGCGGCCACCACGATCCACACCAGCACCCGTTGCAGCTCCTGGATGACGACGACCGCGGCGGCGGCCACCAGGACCGAGCCGATGGTGGCCCAGATCGTGCGCCACGGGACGGGACGCGGATCATCGGCGGGAGCCATGGCCCTGGTCTACCCCGATGCGGTCATCCGCAGCGGTTGGCGTGGGTGAGGAGCCGTCGGCAGGTCAGTCGCCGAGCAGGGGGTGGGCCCGCACGGGCAGCAGGGAGGGTCCGGGCACCCCCCGCCCGGGGCCGAAGCGCAGGCCGCTCGACGCTCCCAGGGTGGCCACCGCGTCACTGGCCAGCACCTCGCCGGACTGGGCCCCCGCGGCCAACGCCGCTGCTGTGCGCCGACCGAGGGCGAGCTCGTCGCCGTCACCCTCGCCGTCGAGCTCGATCGCATGCAGGCCGATCCGCAGCCCGGCGCTGCCCTCGACGTCTCCCGGCGGGGCGCCGACCCGCGCCGCCACCGCGGCCCGCAACGCGGTGCGGGCCGAGGGGAACACGGCCAGCACCCCGGCACCCGTCACCTCGACGCCCGACGCCCCCGCGCCACGCAGGGCGCCGAGCACGGCCCGGCGCACCGCTTCTTCGGCGGTGGCCTGGCCGGTGTCGCGCCGCAGCAGGGTGCCCCGACGGCGGACGGGCACGGGCGGGGGGTCGAAGGTGGCGGCGAGCACGGTCACGGTGCCCGTGGGCGGTCGGGGATCGGCGGCGGAGGCCACTGCCGCCACCGGGCCGCTCGCCCCCAGCAGGCGCTCCACGCCGCGACGGAGCCGCTGGCGGACCTCGTCGCCCAGCTCGCGCTCGTTGGGCCGGTAGGGCCGTGACTCGAGGTCGACGGCGCCGAACATGCCGTAACCCCGCACCCGCAACCGGGGGGCCTCGGGGTGAGGGACCACGTCGGCCACCTTCTCGTCCCGACCGCCCATGAGCACGAAGCCGCCGAAGTCGACGGGCACGCCCTCGGGCACGATCACGTCCACCCCGCCCAGCAGGGCCCAGCAGCGGATGTCGACGTCGCCGTGCTCGATGGCCGCGCCCCGCAGGTCGAGGGTGACGTGGCCCATGAGGGCCATGGCCGTGGTGCGACGATCGAGGTGGAAGCGGCCCTTGCGGTCGCTGCCACCCATGACCGCCACCACACGCCGTCGCCGTCGCCGGGGGCGTGCCGCCCGTGCCGGGGGGATGACCACGGGGGTGTCGTCGACCGGGGTGGGCAGTGGCAGGTCCACGAACACGGGGGCCAGCTCGCTGGGGGTGCGGGCGGCGTAGGTGCGCTCGACCCGTTGGGCGAACTCGTCCAGGTCGATCCGCCCCTCGGTGGTGGCACGACGCAGGTGGGCGATGACGTGGTGGCGGTCCTCGTCGGAGATGCGCAGCTCGAGCTCGTCCTCCATGCCCCTCCAGTCTGGTGCGCTGCCATTCCAAAGCCCCCGACAGTCTTGCCCACGTTGCCCGGTGTGCAGTGGCGTCGCATGCCGGGGCGGCGCCGGGCGGGCGCGCCGCCGCCTCCCCTGCTGGCGGAGGCGGGGGAGGCGGTGGCTTCGGGGAGGGAGACGCCGATCAGGCGGCTCGGGCCGCAGGTGGAGCCGGGGTCAGGCGGTGGCGATGGCGTCGAGCACGTCGAGCCTGGCCGCCCGGCGGGCGGGGCGCAGACCGGCGAGCACCCCGGCCAGGGCACCGAGGCCCAGCACCACCACCAGCTGGGTGGTGGGCAGGGCGAAGGCGGTGAGGCCCTCGGAGGACGCCGACGCCTTGAGCAGGGCCCAACCCAGGAACACCCCCAGGCCGATGCCGCCGACCGTCCCGAACAGGGCGATGATCACCGACTCCCAGCGGACCATGGCCCGGAGCTGGCCCCGGGTCTGGCCCACGGCCCGCAGCAGCCCCAGCTCCCGGGTCCGCTCGTGGATGGACAGGGACAGGGTGTTGGCGATGCCCATGAGGGCGATGAGGATGGCCAGGGCCAGCAGGGCGTAGACGATGGTCAGCATCTGGTCGACGCCGGCGGCCACGGTGTCGATGTACTCGTCGCGGTCCAAGGGCTTCGGAGCGCCGAACCGGTCGGCGACGGGGGCGATGGCGGCCTTGGCATCGGCGATGCTGACGCCGGGGGCCGCCTTGACCAACACCACCTCGTCACTGGCCTGCACGGCGTGGGGCAGGTAGGCGGCCGGGGGGATGATGACGTCACCCATCAGCTGCCACCGGTCGTAGATGGCGCCCACGGTCAGGTCGGTGGTGCTGCCGTCGGTGAAGCCCACGGGCACCACGTCACCCAGTTCCAGGCTCTCCTGCTCGGCCCGTCGGGTCGAGATGGCCAGCTGGTCCTGACCCACCTGCGCCAGTGATCCCTGGGATTCCTCCAGGTCCATGACCTGGGCCAACCCGGCGAGGTCGGCCACGCTGGCGTCACCCTCGACCCCGTCGAGCAGCAGGGCGGTGTAACCCACACCCACGGCTCCACCGACCTGGGGCAGCTCGCCCAGGGCCGGCGCCACCGCCAAGGGGATGCCGCTGCCGCTGAAGTCGGTCGACGTCATGACCAGGTCACCGGCGAAGGACTGGTCGACGACGTCGCCCACCGAGCGGGTGATGCTGGCGGCGAAGACGGTGAACAGGGACACCACGCCGACGCCGACCATGAGGGCGGCCGCCGTGCCCGCGGTGCGGCGGGGGTTGCGCATGGCGTTCTCCCGGGACAGGTTGCCGGTGATGCCCCGGAACCGGGGCAGGGGGGCGCCGATGAACCGGCTGGCCGGCCCGGCCACCACGGGGCCGAGCACGACCAGGCCCACGATGGTGGCCACCGCCCCCAGCCCGGCGGGGAGCAGGGCCCCGTCGCCCCCCTTCAGGGCGAAGGCCAGCACGGTGGCGACGCCGCCGGCCGTGGCCAGCACGCCGATGGCGGCCCGGACCCGGGAGGCGCCGGTGTGGTCCAGCGCCATCTCCCGCATGGCGGCCACGGGCGGCACCCGGGACGCCTTGATGGCCGGGGCCACGCTGGCCAGCAGGGTGACGATGACGCCCACGGCCAGGGAGATGATCAGGCTGGCCGGTTCGACGGCCAGGGCCCCGCCCGAGGTGCCCACGCCGAGGGCGTCGAGCAGGGCGCCCAGGCCCACGGCCAGGCCGATGCCGGCGGCGGCGCCGACAGCCGAGGCCAACACCCCGATCATCAGGGCTTCGAGGGCGATGGAGGTGATGACCTGGCGCCGGCTGGCGCCGATGGCCCGCAGCAGGGCCGACTCCTTGGTGCGCTGGGCCACGATGATGGAGAAGGTGTTGTAGATGCTGAACGTGCCCACCAGCAGGGCGATCCCCGCGAAGACGAGCAGGAAGGTCTCGAAGAAGCCGAGGAAGGCATCCTGGATGGACTGGTTGTCCTCCGCGGTCTGCTCGGCCCCGGTGATGGCCTCCACGCCGGCGGGCAGGAGGGGCTCGATGCGGTCGACCAGCGTCTCCTGGCTGACCCCGTCGGCGCCGGCGACGAGCACGTTGGACAGCTGGCCGGGCTGGGCGGTGAACCAGCGCTCGGCCTCGGCCAGGGTGAAGCCGGCGAAGGTGGCCCCGCTCAGGCTGTCGTCCTCACCGAAGGTGGCGATGCCCACCACGGTGACGGGCACGGGGTCGGGCACCCGCACCGTGGTCGTCGAACCCACGGTCAGCTTGCCGGCATCGGCCGACCCCTTGTCGATGACGACCTCGCCCGCCGCGGCCGGGGCCCGGCCCTCGGCCAGTCGCCAGGGCGACAGCTCGGGCACGTCGATCCAGTTCCCGGCCAGGGTGGGGGGGCCGTTGCCGCCCAGGGCCTGGCCGTCGGCACCGACGATCTGGCCCATGCCGCTGATCGAGGGGGCCACGGCGGCCACACCGTCCACCGTCGCCACCTGGTCCAACAGCGACGCGTCGATGGGCTGGCGGCGGGCGTCCTCTTCGCTGCCCAGGGTGGCGGCGCCGCGGACCACGGCGTCGGTGCCGGCGTTGGCCGACGTGAACAGGCGGTCGAAGTCGGCCCGCATGCTGTCGCCCAGCACCAGGGTGCCGGCCAGGAAGGCCACGCCGAGGATGACGGCGGAGCACGTGCCGATCAGGCGGCGCTTGTGGGCCATGAGGCCCTTGATGGTGAGGTTCCACATGGCGCTCAGTCCCCCAGTGACTTCATGCGGTCGAGCACCCGCTGGGGGGTGGGCCCATCGAGCTGGTCGACGATGCGCCCGTCGGCCAGGAACAGCACCGAGTGGGCGTGGCTGGCGGCGATGGGGTCGTGGGTGACCATGACGATGGTCTGGGCCATCTCGTCGACGGCCCGGCGCATGAAGCTGAGGATCTCGGTGCCGGTGCGGCTGTCGAGGTTGCCGGTGGGCTCATCGGCGAAGATGACCTTGGGCCGGCTGGCCAGGGCCCGGGCCACGGCCACGCGCTGCTGCTGACCGCCCGACAGCTCCGAGGGGCGGTGGGTCAGGCGGTCGCCCAGCCCCACGGTGGCCACCACGGCGTCGACCCAGGCCTTGTCGGGCCTGGCCCCGGCCAGGGTCATGGGCAGCAGGATGTTCTCCCGCGCCGACAGCGTGGGGATGAGGTTGAAGGCCTGGAAGATGAAGCCCAGGCTGGACCGGCGCAGGGTGGTGAGCTGGCGGTCCGACAACTTGGAGAGCTCGACGTCGCCCACGTACACCCGGCCCGAGCTCAGGGTGTCGAGGCCGGCGACGCAGTGCATGAGGGTCGACTTGCCCGAGCCCGAGGGGCCCATGATGGCGGTGAAGCGGCCGGCGCCGAACTCGACGGTGACGTCGTCGAGGGCGCGCACCGCGTTCTGGCCCGAGCCGTAGACCTTGGTGGCGCCCTCGGTCCGGGCGGCGGCGACGGTGGCCTCGACGGTCCCACATCCGGGCGGGCTCGCGTAGAAGTGCGTGGTGGTCATGGTGATCTCCTCCCCGACCGGGCGCTGCAACGGTCAGCACCTCGGAACGTGTCACCACTGTCCGACGCGGGGGGTCCACGGACAATCCGGGGGTCCCCCCTTCACGGGTGGGGGTTACCCTGACCCCCCTCAGGGTGGCCAACCCCCGCGACCAGGGAAGATCTCAGGGTCCGAGGGTCGGTCCCCGGACCCCTGGAGGCGGTCAGCTGATGCGGTCGAGGACCAGGGGGCGGGGGTCGCCAGGCTCGTCGCCCACCTCGATGGCCCCCTCCAGCGCCGCCAGGGCGGCGGGCAGACGGGCGGCGTCGTCGAGGTGGAGCTCGAGCACGGGCTGGCCGGCCACGACCCGGTCGCCTTCCTTGGCCCGGCACACGATGCCGGCGATGGGGGACACCCCGTCCTCCTTGCGGGCCCGCCCCGCCCCCAACCGCCATGCGGCCACGCCGACACCGCGGGCGTCGAGTCGGCGCAGGATGCCGGTGGCCGGGGCGGTGACGACCTCGATCTCGGTCGAACGGGGCAGGGGCGCGGCCCAGTCGCCGCCCTGGGCGCCGATGATGGCCCGCCAGGCGTCCATGGCTCCGCCGCTGGCCAGCACGTCGGCGGGGTCGGGCCCGTCGCCCAACCCGCAGGCGGTCAGCATCTCGCGGGCCAGGGCCACGGTCAGCTCCACCAGGTCGGCAGGGCCGCCGCCGGCCAGGGTCTCCACCGACTCGGTCACCTCGAGGGCGTTGCCCACGGCCAGGCCCAGGGGCTGTTCCATGGACGTGAGCAGCGCCGTGGTGGCCACCCCGTGGGCCCGGCCCAGCCCGACCATGGTCTGGGCCAGCAGGCGACCCTGGGCCGGGTCGGCCAGGAAGGCGCCCGAGCCGAACTTCACGTCGAGGACCAGGGCCGATGTGCCCTCGGCGATCTTCTTGGACATGATCGACGAGGCGATGAGGGGGATGGACTCGACGGTCGAGGTCACGTCACGCAGGGCGTAGAGCTTGCGGTCGGTGGGGGCCAGCCCGCCGCCCGCCGCGCAGATCACCCCGCCCACGGCCAGCAACTGGTCGACGATCTCGGCGTTGCTCAGGGTGGCCTGCCAGCCGGGGATGGTCTCGAGCTTGTCGAGCGTGCCCCCGGTGTGGCCCAGGCCCCGGCCCGACAGCTGGGGCACGGCCGCTCCGCACGCGGCAACCAGGGGTACGAGCACCAGGGACACCTTGTCGCCCACCCCGCCGGTGGAGTGCTTGTCGACCGTGGGCCGGCCCACACCGGACAGGTCGAGGCGCTCGCCCGAGGCGATCATGGTGGCCGTCCACACGGCCAGCTCGTCGGGCTCCAGGCCCCGGAGGAAGACGGCCATGAGCAGGGCGGCGGCCTGTTCGTCGGCCACCTGGCCCTTGGTGTAGGCGTCGAGGAACCAGCGGATCTGGCCCGATGACAGCCGTCCCCCGTCCCGCTTGACCCGGATGACCTCGGGGGCGGTGAAGGCGGAGGTGTCGTCTCGCTCGGCGGTCACAGATCTCCCTTGCGCCAGGGACGACCGGCGGCCGCCGGTGGGCGCAGCCGCTGGGAGGCGAAGGCCAGCACCAGCAGCGTGATCAGGTAGGGGGTGATGAACACGATCTGGTTGTTCACCTGGTCGACGGTGACGTAGTACGCCAGCACCACCAGTCCGGCGGCGAGCAGGGCCAACCCGCTCACCGCCTTGCGGGCCACGATGGAGCGGGCGGCCACCACCACGAACACGATGGCCACCACCAGGAACAGGGCCCGCACCGGGGCGGTGCCCGGCCGCTGGGCCAGGGCCTGGGAGTAGGCGAACAGGCCGGCGCCGCTGAGGATGCCCGAGGGCGTCCAGTTGCCGAAGATGAGCGAGGCCAGGCCCAGGTAGCCCCGCCCCGCGGCTTGGCCCTCGTTGTAGGAGCGCACGTCGATGGCCAGCCACGCCCCGCCCAACCCGGCCAGCCCACCGGAGATGGCCACCGCGGCGTAGCGCATGCGGTTGACCCGCACCCCCAGGGAGTCCGCCGCCGATGGCTTCTCCCCAGCCGATCGCAGGCGCAGGCCGAAGGGGGTCCGCCACAGCACGTAGGCCGACAGGGGCACCATGAGCAGGCCGACGAGCGTCGACCAGCGCATGCCGTGGGCGAAGCCGCCGAGCAGGCCGGCGATGTCGGAGACCAGGAACCAGCGCTTGTCGTCGATCCAGGCCAGGGGGTCGGGCGAGCGCCAGCCGAACACCTCGCCCCCGGCCAGGAAGGGCACGCTGAAGCCCCCCATGGTGCCGCTCATGGTCGGCGACTTGGTGATGGCCCCGTCGCCACGCCCGGCGAACAGCTCGCTGGACAGGAAGCGGGTGACCCCGGGGGCGATGATGTTGATGGCCACGCCGGAGACGATCTGGTCGACGCCGAAGGTCACGGTGGCCAGGCCGTGCAGCAGCCCACCCAGGGCCCCGAAGGCCACGCCGCCGAGCAGGGCGGCCCACGGCCCCCAGTGCCAACCGGCGAAGCCCGCCCCCCAGGTGCCCAGGCCGATCATGCCCTCGAGGCCGATGTTGACGATGCCCGAGCGTTCGCTGAACAGCCCGCCCAGACCGGCCAGGGCGATGGGCGTCGCCGCGCCGAGGGCGGCGGCGAACGTCTCGCTGATGGTCATGTCGGGGGCGTCGGCCACGATGCGGGCCACCGACAGCAGGGTCATGGCCAGCAGCGACACGACCAGGGGCCGGGCCCAGCGGGGCAGGTCGCCGTAGCGCTCGACCAGGCCGACGCGGCCGCTGGGGCCGCTGGGGCCGCTGGGGCCCCTGGCGGAGGTGGGGACCGGGTGCAGGGCGGTCACACCGGCGCTCCGGCCATGGTGTCAGCCGGCGGGCCTGCGGGGGCCTCGCCGGCCTCCCCGGTGCGGGCCGCGGCCTCTTTCACCGCGGCGGCCGCTGCGGCCCGGCGCACGACCTCGAAGGCGATGACGGCCGACAACAGCAGGCTGCCCTGGAGGATGCGGCCGATCTCCTGGGGGATGCCCACGGGGTTGAGGGCCTGCGACGCCCGCTCGATGGTGGCCCAGACGACGGCGGCCACGGCGATGCCGGCGGGGTTGTTGCGACCGAGCAGGGCCACGGCGATGCCGGTGAAGCCGAGCTGGAAGGGGAACTGGTCGGCGTACTTGTGCAGGTCGGTGAGCAGCGGCCCCATGCCGATGAGCCCGGCGCACATGCCCGACAGGATGATGGTCTTCATGACCATGGCCTTGGGGTTCACGCCCGACGACGTCGCCGCCGCAGGGTTCAGGCCCGAGGTGCGCAACTCGAAGCCGAAGCGGGTGCGGTAGATGACCAGGTAGAAGAGGATGCCGATGACGATGGCGAAGGGCAGGAAGCCCCGCAGGACGGCGTTGCGGGGGAGGTCGATGCCGATGGCCTCGACCAGGCGGTTCAGCGACGGCAGCTGCCCCGACCTCGGCAGTTCCGGCGTGCCCGACACCAGTCCTGATGCGGCATCGTCCTGCAGGTAGGTGGTCAGCAGGTAGGCCGACAGGCCGGTGGCGATGAAGTTCAACATGATGGTCGAGACGACCTCGTTGACCCCCCGGGTCACCTTCAGCACCCCGGCGATGGCGGCGTAGGAGCCACCCACGACCATGGCCACCACCATGATCAGGGTCACGTGCAGGACGGGGGGCAGGTCCACTGCCGCGCCCACGGCTGCGGCCAACAGGGCGGCCAGGCGGTACTGGCCGTCGACGCCGATGTTGAACAGGTTCATCTTGAAGCCGATGGCCACGGCCACCCCGGCCACGTAGTACGGCACGGCGCGGTTGACGATGTTGATCACCGAGTCGAGCGAGTCGATGTAGGTGGCCATGGCCCGGAAGGCGGTGACGGGGCTGGACCCGCTGACCAAGAGGGCGAGGGACGACACCGCCAGGGCCACGACCAGGGCGATGGCCGGAGCCGCCAGGCCGGTGGCCAGGCGGATCTTCCACGAGCCCGTCACGCGGCCTCGGGGGCGCGGGCGCCGGTCATGTAAGAGCCGAGGTCGGCGGGGGTGACGTGGGCGGGGTCGAGCTCGGCGACGACGCGGCCCCGGTACATGACCACCAGGCGGTCGGACAGGCCGATGAGCTCGTCGAGGTCGGCTGAGATCAGCAGCGTGGCCAGCCCGGCCGAGCGGGCCCGGCGCATCTGCTCCCACACCGCGCCCTGGGCGCCGACGTCGATGCCCCGGGTGGGGTGCGACGCCAGCAGCACCCGGGGCTCCGACGTCATCTCCCGGCCGATGATCAGCTTCTGCTGGTTGCCACCGGACAGGGCGTAGGCGGGCACCTCGGAGCTGGGGGTCTTCACACCGAAGTCGATGATGATCTCGTCGCTGCGCTGGCGGGCCCCACGGCGGTCGACCCAGGGGCCCCGGGCGAACGGCCGGCGCCACTGGTGGCCGAGCATGACGTTGGACCACAACAGCTCGGGCAGCACGAGGCCGTCGCGGTGGCGATCCTCGGGCACGTAGCCCAGGCCCCGGTCACGGCGGTGGCGGGTCGACTCCCCGCTGACGTCGATGCCGTCGAACATGATGCGACCGGCGGCGATGGGACGGATGCCGACGATGGCCTCGACCAGCTCCTGCTGGCCGTTGCCCTCGACCCCGGCGACGCCCACGATCTCGCCCCGGTGCACGACGAGGTCGATGTCGGCCAGCACGGGCCGGCCGTCCTCCTCGACGCCCAGGCCCTCGATGGCCAGGCCGACCACGTCGGTGACCGTGGCCTCGCGGGTCTCGGGCACGGGTAGCTGCGAGCCCACCATCAGCTCGGCCAGGTCCCGGGCCGTGACCGAGTGGGGGTCGTCGATCTCGGCCACGGTGCGACCGTCGCGCAGCACGGTGATGGCGTCGGCCACCCCCAGTACCTCGTCGAGCTTGTGGGAGATGAAGATGACGGTGGCCCCGCCGGCCACCAGCTCGCGCAGCGAGGCGAACAGCTCATCGACCTCCTGGGGCACGAGCACGGCGGTGGGCTCGTCGAGGATGATGGTGCGGGCGCCGCGGTAGAGGACCTTGAGGATCTCCACCCGTTGGCGCTCGCCCACCCCCAGGGTGGCCACCCGCTCGTCGGGATCGACCTCGAGGCCGTAGCGGGCGCTGAGCTCGCGCACCCGGGCCCTGGCCCCCTTGATGTCGAGCTTGAAGGGGCCGCCGGGCTCCTGGCCGAGGACGACGTTCTCCCACACGGTAAGGTTCTCGGCCAGCATGAAGTGCTGGTACACCATGCCGATGCCGGCGGCGATGGCGTCGCGGGGCGAGTGCAGCTCGGCGAGCTGGCCGTCGAGCTCGATGGTGCCCTCGTCGGGGCGGTGGGCCCCGTAGAGCGTCTTCATCAGCGTCGACTTGCCCGAGCCGTTCTGGCCGATGATGGCGTGGATGGTGCCGGCCCGCACCGTGAGCTCGACGCCGTCGTTGGCGATGACCCCGGGAAATCGCTTGACGATGCCGTGGAGCACGATGGCGGGCGCACGACCCTGGTCAGCCATGGGGAGTGTCTAGTCAATGACCGGGGGTTCCGCCGTGCTCGCGGCGAATCGGCCCAGCCCGATCATGAAATTTGCCGTGGACGCCGTTGAAGGGACCTACTGGTTCGACGTGCTGATCAACGATCAGCTCCTCACCCGGGTCCCTCTGCGGGTCATGTACCAGCGAGTTCCAGGTGGACCGTCACTGTCTGGTTCCCATGGGTGACCAGGTTCGCGGTGTGCTCGTACAGCAAGCTGCCCGATGTCGCCGAGCTGGCCAAGGCCTGACCCGACAACCGCACGGTGCTGACGATCACCCTCAGCTGCTGTGCGAAGCTCTCGTCGCTGACGGCCTGCCGCTCGGCCAGCAGTGCGTCCACCTGGGCGCCCAGGCTCCCAGGCGCCTCGTCCCAGGCATTTTCCACGACCCACTGCTCGAAGGCTTCGAACGGCGCTGCGCCGGTCAGGTACTCGTAGGCACGTGCCCTGATCTGACGGTCGAACTCACCCATGGTCGTCACCATACCGGGCATCGGTCGACCGGACCCCAGCCTTGAGCCCTCGGCCGGCACGTCGAGTCACCGAGTGGGAGCTCAGGCGTATCTTCAACGAGGGCCGATACTACGAGCGCCTGTTGGCTGGCGAGCTGGTGGCCTTGCCACAGAAGCCCGACCGGCCCGCTCCGACCTCTGCCGGGCAACCCGCTGGCACCGTCAGCAGGGTGCTCGCTTACTTCGACCCGAGGGCGGGCAAGGTGGCGGTCGTTCACGAGTACCGGCTACCGGACGGGACGATCGGAGCTTCCGGGCGGCCCGACCCCAAGCGCCTGATACTCGACGACGAAGTTCTCTTCGTCTAAGTCAGCCTGGGCCGGCCCCAGCTCGGCTACGAGGTCCGAGGTGAGGCTGGGGCCGTTGGGACTGGTCGGGGCGTGGCCGTTCGATTCGCCGTGATGCGGAACCAAGGTGAAGGGGTCACGCCCGAGAGTCGGCGGCCGGGATCGGCCGGGTCAGATGTCCCGAGCCAGGACGCGGACCGGGGGGCGGCCCGTGTGGGGCCGCCCCCCGGTGGAGCGCTTCGGTGACCGGACCCGTCAGGGGGTGTCGGGGACCTTGATCTTGCCGTCGATGATCTGCTTCTTGTAATCGTCGAGCTTGGTGCTGATGTCCTTTACGAAGCCACCGCTGGTGGAGTAGCCCACACCATCGCTGGCCAGGTCGAACGTCGTCACCGTGGGCTCGAAGCCACCGTCGGCGAAGGCCGAGATGGTCTCGTACACGGCCACGTCGACCTTCTTGAGCATCGAGGTGAGGATGTAGGGCTGCAGGTCGGCGGACACCGTGTTGTACTGGTCCGAGTCGACGCCGATGGCCCACACCGAGCCGGGGGCTCCGCTCTCCTTGGCCGCTTCGAACACGCCGGTGCCCGAGGCGCCTGCGGCCTGGAAGACGACGTCGATGCCGCTGCCGTACATGGCGGTGGCCAACGACTTGCCCACGGCCGAGTTGTTGAAGCCGGTGAAGTCGGGCGGCTGGCTGATGTACTTCACGTCGACGGTGATGGCCGGGTTGGCGGCCTTGGCCCCAGCCACGTAGCCCGCCTCGAAGGACTGGATCAGCTGGTTCTCGACGCCGCCGATGAAGCCGATCTTGCCGGACTTGGACTTGAGGGCGGCAGCGACACCGACGAGGAAGGAACCCTCGTTGGCCGCGAACACCAGCGAGGCCACGTTCGGTGCGTCGACGACCGAGTCGACGATGGCGTAGCTGGTCTCGGGGTTGGCCTCGGCCGAAGCCGTGACCTGGTCACCCCACAGGAAGCCGACGCCGATGATGAGGTCGTTGCCCTCGTCCACCAGCTGCGTGATGCGCTCGGCCCGGTCGTTGTCGCCCGAGGGCGTCGACTCGCTGGTCTTGATGCCGTACTCGTCCTTGGCCTGGTCCAGCCCGGCGGCGGCGGCGTCGTTGAAGGACTTGTCGCCTCGACCGGTGATGTCGTACAGCAGGCCGACGCTGACGTCGGACCCGGCACTGCCACCACCGGCCGTGGTTGCCGTGGTGGCCGCGCCACCTGCGGCTGTCGTGGTGGCGGCATCGTCGTCATCGTCGCCGCCACATCCGGCGGCGACGAAGGCCAATGCCAACAACACCGCGACCGGCGCTCGGAGCCTCTTGCGCATGCTCACGTCATCCTCCCTGGTCAGACCGTGAGCGGGAGACGCTAGTGGACGACCGTCCACGGGAGGTCGCGGGAGCGTGAACCTCAGCGACCGGCGTTCGGCTTCTTGCCGTGGTTGGCCTTCTTGCGACGGGCGTTCGTGCGTCGCTTGTCGGTCTTCTTCGACATGGTGGAGCTCCCGTGTAGGTCCGCGCCGCTTCGCAGCGGCCCAGCAGGCTAGCCCGAAGCGCGGGCGGTCAGGTGTTCGGCCAGCTCGGCTGCGGTGCGGGTGTTGAGGATGCGCTCGGGTTCGACGCCCAGGCGGGCCAGCCGGTCACACCCGTAGACCTGCCACTCGAGCTGGCCACGGGCGTGGGCGTCGGTGTCCACGGCCACGTCACAGCCCCATTCGAGGGCCAGTTCCAGCAGCTCGTCAGGGGGGTCCTGGCGCTCGGGCCGGCAGTTCACCTCGACCGCCACCCCGAAGCGCTGGCAGGCGGCGAAGACGATCTCGGCGTCGAAGTCGGCCGGTTTGCGGGGCTTGGACCCACCCCAGCCCACCTTGCGGCCGGTGCAGTGGCCGAGGATGTCGACGTTGGGGTTGGCCACGGCCATGACCAGTCGGCGGGTCATGAGCGGCCGCTCCATGGTCAGCTTGATGTGGGGGCTGGCCACGACGAGGTCGAGCTGGGCCAGCAGCTCGTCGGCGAAGTCGAGGGAGCCGTCCTCGTTGATGTCCACCTCCATGGCCCGCAGCACCCGGAACGGGGCCAGCTCCTCGTTGACCCTGGCCACCTCCTCGTGCTGGGCCACCAGCCGCTCGGGGGTCAGGCCCCGGGCGATGCTCATGCGGGGGGAGTGGTCCGACAGGGCCAGCCACTCGTGGCCCAGGTCGCGGGCCGTCAATGCCATGTCCCGGATGGAGGCGCCGCCGTCGGACCACGTCGAGTGGGTGTGGCAGTCGCCGCGCAGCGCGGCCCGCAACGCCGCGCCCTCGCCCACGGGCACCACGGTCTCGGCCTCGAGCTTGTCCAGGTAGGGCGAGGGCACCCCCCGCACCGCGGCGGTGATGACCTGGCCCGTCGATGCCCCCACACCGGGTAGGTCGGTCACCCGGCCCGACGCCACCAGCTGGTCGAGGGCGTCGTCGTCGAGCCCGTCCACCGTCACCGCCGCCTTGCGGAAGGCGGTGACCTTGGGGGTGGCGGCGAGCGACCGCTCGAGCAGGTAGGCGACGCGCTCGAGCGCGGCGGCAGCACGTTCCTTGGCCTGCGTCACAGCCAGAAGGTACCCACTACAGTGCCCCGCCGGAGCGACATGGCCTGGCTCGTGTGCGGCAACGACGTGCTCGCCTCGCTCGAGGTGGCGGACGGACCGTGGCGCCGCGCCCGTGGGTTGCTGGGCCGTACAGGGATCGAGGGCGCGTTGCTGCTGCCGAAGGTGCGGTCCGTGCACACGATCGGGATGCGCTTCCCCATCGATGTGGCCTACTGCGATGCCGACCTGGTCGTCCTGCGCACGGTGCGGATGGGCCGCAACCGCGTCGACCGCCCCGTTCGTCGCGCCCGCATGGCCATCGAGGCCGAGGCCGGCGCCTTCGAGCGCTGGGGCCTGCGGGTGGGCGACCAGCTCACGGTCCAGGGGTGAGCGGGTCGCTAGGCATTGGTGGGGGCGGCGTCGGCGGGGGAGCAGGCCGACTGGTGCTCGTGGCCACGCCGATCGGCAACCTGGGTGACCTGTCGCCCCGGGCGGTGGAGGAGCTGGGCCGGGCCCACCTGGTGTGCTGCGAGGACACCCGGCGCACGGGTCGGCTGCTGCAGCACGCCGGGGTGACCGCCCCCAGGCTGATGACCGTCAACGACCACACCGAGGTGGCCAGCATCGGTGAGGTGCTGCGTCGCCTGGCCCTCGGCGAGCGGGTGGCCGTGGTGACCGATGCCGGCACCCCGGGCATCTCCGATCCCGGCGAGCGCCTGGTGCGGGCCGCCACCGAGGCGGGCTTCGTGGTCGAGGTCATCCCCGGGCCCGCGGCCCTGGTGGCCGGGCTGGTGGCGTCGGGCCTGCCCACCGGGCGCTTCGTGTTCGAGGGCTTCCTGCCCCGCAAGGGCTCGGGTCGCACGGCCCGCCTCGACGCCCTGGCCGGCGAGGACCGCACCATCGTCCTCTACGAGGCCCCCCACCGCGTGGCCCGCACCCTGGCTGACCTGGCCGTCGCCCTCGGTGGTGAGCGGCGGGTGGCGGTGGCGCGCGAGCTGACCAAGATGCACGAGGAGGTGTGGCGGGGCACCCTGTCCGAGGCCGTGGCCTGGGCCGCTGATCAGCCCCGGGGGGAGCTGGTCCTGGTGGTGGATGGGGCCCCTGTCGTCGAAGCCACCGAGGACGTGCTGGTGACCGCGGTGCGCAACGCGCTCGCCGCCGGAGCCAGTGTGCGCGAGGCTTCCACCGGGGTGGCCCGCTCGTTCGGGGTCTCCAAGCGCCGCGTTTACGATCTGGCGCTGAGAGAACGCGCTTCGCGCGGCTAGGTTGCACCTCCAATGTTCCACATCACCCTGCCCATCGCCCTGCTGATCGCATTCGCGATCAGTCAGGTGGCCAACCTCGTCACCACGGTGTACCTGCACCGGGCCCTGACGCACAGGGCGATGACCGTCCACCCAGCCCTGGACCTGGTGTTCCGCACGACGTTGTGGATCACCCTCGGTCTCAGCCGGCGCCAGTGGGTGGCGGTGCACAGGAAGCACCACATCTTCACCGACCAGCCCGAGGACCCCCACTCGCCCTTCCAGCTCGGCGTCCTCAAGGTCGTGTTCCTCAACGCCGGCTACTACCGCCGGGTGGCCCGGGCCGAGGGCACCGTGGACACCTACGCCCGGGACATCAAGCCCGACTGGTTCGACAAGCACGTCTTCTCGCACAGCTTCTGCGGCATCGGCATCGGCCTGGTGACCATGGCCGTGCTCTTCGGCCCGCTGTGGGCCCTCTTCATCGGCGTCACCCACACCGCCATCTACATCTTCCTCGGCGGCTGCGTGAACGGCCTCGGCCACCACTGGGGCCGTCGTCCCAACCCCAACTCGGCCACGAACCAGCGTTGGCTGGCCGCGCTGACCATGGGTGAGGGCCTGCACAACAACCACCACGAGTACCCCCGGTCGGCCAGCTTCGGCCGCTCGTTCTGGGACTTCGGTGGCAACCTGACCAAGGTCCTGGCCAAGGTCAAGCTGGTCAAGGTGCACGAGTCGACCCGCAAGCTGCGCCAGTCGCAGCTCGACATCCTCCAGCAGCCCAAGGCCGAGCCTGTCGTCGCCGTGGCCGAAGCGGCTCCGGCGTCCGTCAGCGGCTGATCGATCCGCTCCTCGGCCCCGGTCGACCGCCCCACGGGGCGCGTCTCCCACTGACCGGGGCCGATGCAGCAACCTCGTTGACACCCGGGAAGCCGACTGGTCGAATGGTCCTCGACATCAGGAGCGGCCCGCCAACGGACGGGCCCGGCAACCTGGGAGGGACGCCCAAGGTGCCCACCCACCCCTCCGGTCCGCCGGTGGTGCGTGGGGATGGGGCCGTGCTGCCGGCGTGGCACACGGCAACCACCGATCCCGCCGCCGCCATCGCGGGGCTGGGTGACCCTGCTCGCGATCGGAGGGACCAGGGGTGAGTGCAGCTACGGCCGGGCGCGACGGCCCGGCACGGCGGGCGGACCGGGTGCTCCCCGTGACGGGGGCCTGGCGACCGGGTGACCCCGTGGGTCGCCGCCAGTTCCTCCCCATCTCGCCCGCTCGACCCTTCGCCCTCGAGGGCGGGGGCATGCTGACCGGGGCGTCGCTGGCCTACGAGACGTGGGGCACGCTCAACGCCGACCGCTCCAACGCCGTGCTGTTGTGCCACGCCCTCACCGGTGACAGCCACGTGGCCGGCCGCAGCGGCGGTGGTCATCCGTCGCCGGGGTGGTGGGACGACCTGGTCGGTCCGGGCAAGGTCCTCGACACCGACCGCCTGTTCGTCGTGTGCTCCGACGTGCTCGGCGGTTGCCAGGGCTCGACGGGGCCCTCGTCCATCGACCCCGCCACCGGCCGGCCCTACGGCGCGACGTTCCCCGTGATCACCATCCGGGACATGGTGCGGGCCCAGCGCCAACTGATCGACCACCTGGGCATCGAGCGCTGGTTGGCGGTGATCGGCGGCTCCATGGGGGGCATGCAGGTGCTCGAGTGGGGGGTGCTCTTCCCGGGGCGGACGCGCTCCCTGGTCAGCATCGCCTCGGCCGGAGCGGCCAGCGCCCAGCAGATCGCCTGGTCGGCGGTGGGACGCGGCGCCATCGCCAACGACGTGCGCTGGCGGGGGGGCGACTACTACGACGCCGCCCCCGGAGACGGCCCCCACGCCGGGCTGGCCCTGGCCCGCCAGATCGCCCAGATCCACTACCGCAGCGAGGTGGTGTTCGCTGAGCGCTTCGGGCGTGAGCTGGTGGCGCCCCTGGGTGACCGCTACGACCTGTGGACCAAGTTCCAGGTCGAGTCCTACCTCGACTACCACGGCGACAAGCTGGTGCGCCGCTTCGACGCCAACACCTACCTGATCCTCAACCGGGCCATGGACCTGCACGACCTGGCCCGGGGGCGGGGGAGCCTGGCCTCGGCGTTGCGCCGCATCGACGTCCCCGTGTGCACCATGTCCATCACCACCGACACGCTCTACCCCCCCTACCAGCAGTACGAGCTGCGTGACGCCCTCGCCGCCCAGGGCACCAGCGTCACCCACGTCGACGTCGACAGCCCCCACGGCCACGACGGCTTCCTGGTCGAGGCCGAGCAGGTGGGTTGCGGGCTGACGAAGTTCCTGGCGTCGCTGTGATCGGCTTCGTCGTGGTCGGCTTCGTCGTGGTCGGCTTCGGGGCGCGCTCGGGGGCGCTGGGTCCGTGCCCGAGCTGATCGAGGTCGAGGGCTACCGGCGCGTGGCGGACGAGACGGTGGGTCGCACGGTGGCCGAGGTGACGGCGCCCGACGACTGGTACCTCAAGGGCGGGCTCGACGCCGGCCGGCTGACCGACGCCGTGCTGGGGGCGACGGTGCAGGGCACCCGGCGCATCGGCAAGCTGCTGCTGATCGAGCTGGCCGACGAAGTGGGGGAGCGGCCCACGCTGGGCCTGCGTTTCGGGATGACGGGGCGGTTGCTGTTGGACGGGAAGGCGGCCTTCGACCACCTCGAGTACGGCTCGACCCGCGAGGTGCCGGCGTGGGACCGCTTCGGGTTGGGGTTCAGCGATGGTTCCCACCTGGTGATCCGCGATCCCCGGCGCCTGGGTGGGGTGCTGCTGGACCCTGATGAGGCTCGCCTCGGGGTCGACGCCCTCGACGTCACGCCCGAACTGGTGGACGCCGTGCTCAGCACGAGTCGGGCGCCGCTCAAGGCCAGGCTGATGGACCAGGGTCGCATCGCCGGGCTGGGCAACCTGTTGACCGACGACGTGTTGTGGCGGGCAGGTCTGTCGCCGCTACGGCCGGCGCAGTCACTGGCCGTGACCGAACGTCGCGCGCTGACCGATGCCATCCGCTGTACGGTGCGTGAGTTGACCGACCGGGGTGGTTCGCACACGGGCGAGCTCCAGTCCGAGCGTCATCCCGGGGGAGTCTGCCCACTCGATGGCGCCCCGTTGACGAGGAGCGAGGTCGGAGGGCGTACGACGTGGTGGTGTGCCGTGCACCAGAGCTGACAGGCCCCCACGGTGCCCGGGCCGTTAGCATCCGGGGGGCCCGAACCCGCGGCTGCCCCGCCCCCCGGGCCGGCCGTAGCGTCCAGCGCCGCCTGCGGGCGACGGAGAGTGGTTGAGAGCGTATGAAGCGACGCGTGCGAGCCGTGTTGGCGCCTGTGGCCGCCCTGGTGGCGGTGGCGACCTTCGTCGTCCCCGCGGCCGGCGCGGCGGTGTCGACGACGGCCCCGCCGACCGAGGCCCCGGCGGCCACGGTGGCCGCGCCGTCCACGACCACGGCGAGCACCACGGCGGTCACGACCGAGACGACGGTGGCGGTCGAGCAGACCACCACCACGCTGGTCGAGGAGGAGGTCGTCGAGGAGCCCGTCGACGCCGAGACCGACAGCGGCACCGGGGACACCGTCCTCGAGGACTCCGACACCACGGTCGTCGAGGACGACAGCGAGGACGTCGAGTCCACCATCGTGCCCACCACCCGGGCCGTGGTGGCCACGCCGCCCACGACGGCGGCGCCCCGCACGACCTCGTCGCTGGTGTCCGTGTTCGAGGAGCCGCCGCCCGTCACGACGCCTGAGTCGGGGCCCCTGGTGCGCATCGTCATGGGGCTGCTGGTGGTGGTCGGCCTGTTGATCGCCACGCTGACCTGGCGCTTCTGGTGGTTCACCAACCCCCGTCGTGGCCTGGCCTCGAGCCGGCTGGTGCTGGCGCCGGGCACGGCACTGACGCCCGAACTGGCGGCGCTGACCCAGCGGTCGCGGGCCCGTGGCGGTGCTGGGGCCGAGCTCGTCGGCGCTGGTGCCCTGGCCGCGGGCCGGTCGGCCGAGGCCAACGGACAGCCGGTTGGCCTGGGTGACGTCGGCCCCGTCGGTGGGGGAGTCGGCGGCGGTGTGATCGGAGCCGATGACCCGGGCGGGTACGTGCACGTGGTGCACGAGGACGGGCCCTTCGTCCACCAGGGCGGCCCCTTCGTGGTCCACGGAGACAGCCCCTACGCCCACGAGGACGCCTACGAGCACGAGGCCACGCAGGCCCACGATCCTGTGGCCCGTGACGACGTGGAGGGTGTCTACGTCGACGACGGCGAGGTCGGCCCCGTCGTCCGCAACGGGCACGGGAACGGTGCGGTGGTGCCGACGCCGCTGCCGGCCGTGCCCCGGCGTCAGTTCATCGACCAGGACGTGGGCTTCGAGGACGACGTGCGGGTGGTGAGCCACGGGCACGTGGCCGAGAGCGGCTGGGAGCCACCGGTGACGCCGGCGCCGGCAGCACGGCCGTCCCGACCGGTGGTCGATGCCGATGACGAGGCCAGCGGTCACACCGTCGAGGTGTCGGACCTGCTGGCATGGGCCGAGACGGCCGATCCCGGTGCTGGGCACCGGCGGCCACAGAACGGGAGACGACCATGAGCGGTCTCGATGTGCCGGCCATGCTGCAGCGGTTCCGGGAACGGGCGGCGGCGGTGCGCCAGCGTCAGCTGCCCCCCATCGGGGGCGAGGAGCGGACGAGGTTCCTGCGCCAGGCCGAGATGGACTTCCAGGACTACGCCATCATCGGCGACGCCGAGGCCACCCTCGAGGACGGCTTCCTCGTCCTGCGGGTCGACCTGCGCCCCCCGGAGGCCAAGACCTGAGCTCGGAGGCTGTTCGGCCGGCCGGCAGGGCGTAGCCACTTGGGCTGGGGCCGCCAGGGTGGCTATAGTGATCGAGCCCTGCGGATGTAGCTCAGTTGGTAGAGCATCACCTTGCCAAGGTGAGGGTCGCGAGTTCGAATCTCGTCATCCGCTCCAG